>NZ_JBIWAK010000011.1:0-44094 GCF_044759995.1 Streptomyces sp. NPDC098781 | reverse complement strand
CGCTCCCACGAGAGGCCCTTCATATGTGCGCCGCCAGGGACTCGAACCCCGGACCCGCTGATTAAGAGTCAGCTGCTCTAACCAACTGAGCTAGCGGCGCATGACTCGCGCCGGCCGCGTTCACTGGGCTCGCGGCTGGCGACGAAGAAAATACTACCTGGTCCGCGGGGGTGCTTCCGACCACGCGCGCGGGCGGGCGGTCAGGACTGGATCGCCAGGGACAGCAGCACCGGCGCGGCGTTCCGGTTCAGGGTGTCCGCCGCCTGGCGCAGCCGGTGGGCGTGCTCCACCGGGAGCGACAGCGCCAGGCAGCCCACCGAGGAGCCGGCGGTGATCGGGACGGCCGCGCACACCGTGCCCACCGCGTACTCCTGGAGGTCGAGGTGGGGGACCGTCGGCGGCTGGGACTCCAGACGGGAGAGCAGCACCTTGTCGCTGGTGATCGTGCGCGAGGTGAGGCGGGCCATCTTGTGCCGGGAGAGATGGTCGCGCCGGCCGTTGTGGTCGAGCTGACCGAGCAGGCTCTTGCCGATCGCGGTGGCGTGCGCGGAGAAGCGGAAGTCGACCCACTCGTTGACCACCGGGGTCGCCGGGCCGGCCGCGAACTGGTCGATCTTGATCTCGCCGTCCACGTACCGGCTGATGTAGACGGCGGCGCCGACCGAGTCCCGCAGCCGGTCCAGGGTGTGCTGGAGGTTGTCGCGCAGGGCCTGCTCGCGGCCCTGCGCGGAACCGAGGCGGGCAAGAGCGTCGCCCGTGACATACGTCCCGTCCGCGGCCTGCTCGACGTACCCCTCGCGGCACAGCATCCGCAGGAGGCCGGTCAGGCGCGCCAGGCCGATGCCCGTATGCCGGGACAGCTCGGCGTCGGTGACTCCGGTGCTGTGCCGCGCCACGGTCTCCAGGACGCGCAGGGCGTCCTGGACCGAGTGGTACGGCGTCGTCGACTCGTGCTGCGTCGCCACGGTTCCCCCTGCGGTCGCACGTCGCTTCTCATCGGACCGGGTTCGAGTGAGTCAGTCTCCTTCACGATAACGGGCAAGAGGCTTGTAGTGAGCGGTTGTTGACGAGATTACGACGCCCTCAACTGCGGTGGTAGCACTCTGGCATATGCCAAAGTCATGAGCCCCGCACGGAGTCACAGCACAGCGCTGAGAAACTCCCGAGTGCGGTCGTTCTCGGGGTCGTTGAAGATTTTTTCCGGACTCCCGGACTCGATGACCCGGCCCGAGTCGAACATCAGCACCTGATCCGATATGTCCCGGGCGAAATTCATCTCGTGGGTCACACAGAGCATCGTGATGTCCGTGGTGCGGGCGATGTCCCGCAGCAGATCGAGGACGCCCGCGACCAGCTCCGGGTCCAGCGCGGAGGTCACCTCGTCGAGCAGCAGCACCTGCGGACGCATCGCCAGCGCGCGTGCGATCGCCACCCGTTGCTGCTGGCCACCGGAGAGCTGGGTCGGGCGGGCGTCGCACTTGTCGGCGAGGCCCACCATGTCCAGCAGCTCACGCGCGCGGGACTCCGCCTCGTCCTTGTTCATGCCGAGGACGGTGACCGGGGCTTCGGTGATGTTGCGCAGCACGGTCATGTTCGGGAACAGGTTGAACTGCTGGAACACCATCCCGATCTTCTTGCGGACCTCGCGGATCTGCTTCTCGGGAGCCGGGAACAGCTGCTCCCCGGCGACCCTGATCGTGCCCTCGTCGGGCTTGGTCAGGGTCATCAGCAGCCGCAGGATCGTCGTCTTGCCGGAGCCGGACGGGCCGATCAGGGTGACGTGCTTGCCGGACTCGACGGAGAAGTCGAGGCCGTCGAGGACCGTGTTGGACCCGAAGCGCTTGGTGACGTGGTCGAAGCGGATCAGTTCGCTGCCGTCCACCGGCGGGTTGGCGCTCGCGTCGGGATCTTTCATCAGAGGGGTGTCAGCGGACAAGGCGTCGCTCCAGGGCTCGTACGAGAAGGGAGGCCGGGTAGGCGATGAAGATGAAGGCCACACCGATGACCGTCAGGGGCTCGGTGAACTGGAAGGTGTCCTGCGCGAACAGCCGCGCCTCGCCGAGCATCTCCATGACCGTGATCGTCATCAGGATGGGTGTGTCCTTGAGCATCGCGATGACGTAGTTGCCGAGCGCGGGCACGACCCGGCGGATCGCCTGCGGGAGGATCACCACCCGCCACGTCCTGGTCACCGGCAGGTTCAGTGCCGTCGCGGCCTCCCACTGGCCGACGGGCACCGCCTCGATGCCGGCCCGGTAGACCTGCATCGTGTACGTCGAGTAGTGCAGCCCGATCGCGAAGACGCCGGTGGTCAGCGCGGACGCGGTGATGCCCCACTCGGGCAGCACGTAGAAGAGGAAGAACAGCTGCACCAGCAGCGGGGTGTTGCGGATGAACTCCGTGACCGCCCCTACCGGCCAGCGCACGAAGCGGCTCGGTGTGCGCATCAGCAGGGCCCAGACCAGGCCCAGCGCGAAGGAGATCAGCGAGCCGAGGGCCAGGATCTCCAGCGTGAGCAGCAGTCCGTCCCAGAAACGCGGCATGAAGTCGGCGACAGCGCCCCAGTCCCAGGTCATCAGAGGGCACCTCCCGCGCCGACGCCGGTCGTCTCAGGACGGTGCAGCTCCTGGTCGGGCGTGCGCCCGACGGACTTGCCGACACCGGCCTTGAGCTTGCGTTCCAGTCCCCGCATCCCTCGCGTGAGCAGGAAGGCGATGACGAAGTAGATCACCAGCACATACGTGTAGATCTCCGCGCTCTCCTGGAGTGCCAGCCGGACCAGGTTGGCGCTGAAGGCCAGGTCGCCCATGCCCATGACGGACACCAGGGCGGTGCCCTTGAGTAGTTCCACCAGCAGGTTGGTGAAGGAGGGGATCATCTCCGGTATCGCCTGCGGCAGCAGGACCAGCCGCATCCGCTGCCACGGCGTGAAGCTGAGCGCGATGCCGCCCTCACGCTGTGCCGGGTCCACGGAGTTGAGGGCGCCGCGCACGACCTCGGCGCCGTACGCGCCGTAGGTCAGCCCGAGCGCCAGCGTGCCCGCCCACAGCGGCACCAACTGCCAGCCGAACGCGACCGGCAGCACGAAGAACACCCAGAAGATCATGATCAGGGCGGAGGTCCCGCGGAACACCTCGGTGTAGACGCCCGCGAGGAAGCGGACGATCCACAGCCGGTGCGTGCGGGCCATGCCGACCCCGAAGGCGACCGCCGTGGCCACCAGTCCGCTCAGGACCAGCAACTGGACGGTGACCCATATGCCTTTGAGTACGAGTTCCCACAGTCCCGAGGTCATCCGCCGCACAGCTCCTTCGCGGTGAGGTCGGTCATCTCCGCCTCCGTGAAGCCGAAGGGCTTGAGGATGCGGTACAGCTCCCCGCTCTTCTTGAGCTTGTGCAGCTCGACGTTGAAGGCGTCCCGCAGGCTCGTCTCCGTCGGCCGGAAGGCGAACGCGCCCCCGTCGACGTGCGGTTTGCCCTCGACGAGCGGCGCGAAGGCCTTGGTGGCCTCCGCCTTCGACGACTTCTTGACGACCTCCCGGGTGGTCAGCGCCGTACCGGCGAAGACGTCCACGCGCCCCGCCTCGACGGCGTTCAGCCCCGCGACCTGGTCCGGCACGATGAGGATGTCGCTCTCCTTGTACCCCGCGTCGACGGCGTACTGGATCTCCGCGTATCCGGTCCCGGTGGCGAACTTGGCCTTCTTCTCGACGACGTCCTTGTAGTTGTGCAGGCCCTTGGGGTTGCCCTTGCGCACGATGAACGAGTCGAGCATCTGGTAGTCGGGGTCGGAGAAGATGACCTGTTCGCAGCGCTCGGGGTTGACGTACATCCCGGCGGCGACGACGTCGAACTGCTGGGAGTTCAGGCCCGGGATCAGCGAGCCGAACTCGGTCGGCACGGGCTGCACCCGGTCGATGCCCAGCCGCTTGAAGATGACCCGGGCCAGCTCCGGTGCCTCACCGGTCAGCTCGCCGTTCTTGTCGATGTAACCGAAGGGGATCTCCCCCGCGATACCGAGGCGTACGACGCCCGCCGCCTTCAGCCGGTCGAGCAGCTCGCCGCCTTCCTTCGTCGACGCCGTGGCCACCCGGGAGCAGCCGGCCGCCCCCAGCGCACCGAGCGCCGCCACCCCCGCGAGCAGCGACCGGCGCGTGGTCCCAGGTGTGTCTCTGTCGTTCCCATTAGGTGGAGCCATGGCGGCGCGGCTACCCGGGACCATGCGATGTATGCACCCTGGAATGCATGACTGAACGGTTCATCGAGGTGTCACTGGTCAAGCGTGGAATCCACTGCACGGCCAAGCTCCTGGACGATCGCGCCCCGCTGACCTGCGCGGCCGTCTGGGACTCCCTGCCCCTGGCCGGCGACGTCTACCACGCCAAATACGCCCGTAACGAGATCTACGCCCTCTTCCCGCCCTTCGCGGAGACGGAGCCGCCACTGGAAAACCCGACAGTTACCCCCATTCCAGGAGATCTGTGCTATTTCGCCTTCGCCGGAACGGAGTTGGGCACCAAGTCCTACGGCTACGACCGTGAGGTCCGCCCCGGCACCACCCTCGTCGACCTGGCCCTGTTCTACGAGCGCAACAACCTGCTGCTCAACGGCGACGTCGGCTGGGTGCCGGGCATCGTCTGGGGCCAGGTGACCGAGGGCCTCGACGCGATGGCCGAGGCCTGCAACGACCTGTGGCGGTCGGGGGCGCTGGGCGAGACGCTCAGCTTCCGGCGGGTGTGAGCCTGGCGATCCGGGCCTCGTAGAGAGCGTGGGCCGCCCGCAGGACGAGTTCGTCCCGGTGCCGGGCGGCCACGATCTGGAGGCCCACCGGCAGTCCGTCCCCGTCCGTGCCGACGGGGACGGTGGCCGCCGGCTGCTGAGTCAGGTTGAAGGGGTAGGTGAACGGCGTCCAGCCCGTCCACCGGCGATGCCCCGAGCCCTTCGGCACCTCGACGCCCGCCTCGAACGCCGTGATCGGCAGGGCCGGGGTGACCAGGAGGTCGTAGGTGTCGTGGAAGCGGCCCATGCGGCGGCCCAGTTCCATCCGGACGTCCACCGCGGCCAGATAGTCCAGCGCGCTCCTTCGGGCCCCGGTGCCGCAGATCTCCCTCAGGCCCGGGTCGAGCAACTCCCGCTGGTGCGGCCCGAGATGCTGGGTCACCCGGGCCGCCCCGGTGAACCACAGGGTGTGGAAGGCGTCCACCGGGTCGGTGAAGTCGGGGTCGGTCTCCTCGACGTACGCCCCCAGCCCCGCCAGCCGTTCCACCGCCCGCCGTACCGCTGAGGCGACCGCCGGGCGCACGGCCACCTGGCCGCCGAAGGAGGGTGAGTAGGCGACCCGCAGGCCGCGCACCCCGCCCGGCAGGGCCGCCCGGAACGAGGCCGGTGCCTGCGGAAGCGCCGACCAGTCGCGGGAGTCGGGGGTGCCGATGACGTCCAGGAGCAGGGCCGCGTCGGCCGCGTCGCGGGTCATGGGGCCGACGTGCGCCAGGGTGCCGAAGGCGCTCGCGGGGTACAGCGGGACCCGGCCGTACGTCGGTTTCAGGCCGAAGATGCCGCAGAACGCCGCCGGGATACGGACACTGCCGCCGCCGTCGGTGCCCAGGGCGAGCGGCCCCGCGCCGAGCGCCACGGCCGCCGCCGCGCCGCCGCTGGAGCCGCCGGCGGTGCGGGTCGGGTCGACGGGGTTGCGGGTGACGCCGGACAGCGGCGAGTCGGTGACGCCCTTCCAGCCGAACTCGGGGGTCGTCGTCTTGCCGAGGAAGACGGCGCCGTGCGCGCGCAGCCGGGCCACGGAGGGGGCGTCCTCGTCCCAACGGCCCGCCTCCGCAATGGTCTTCGAGCCCTTCAGGGTGGGCCCGCCGCGCATCAGCAGGATGTCCTTCACGGTGACCGGAACGCCGTCCAGCAGACCGGCCGGCTCACCGCGCCGCCAGCGCTCGGCCGAGTCCGCGGCCTGCGCCAGGGCCGCCTCGGCGGTGAGCCGTACGAAGGCGTTGACCTCCGGCTGGATCCGTTCGGCACGCTCCAGGGTCGCGCGGGTGGCGTCGACGGGGCTGAACTCTCCTTTGCGGTAGCCGTCGAGGAGTTGTACGGCGGTCAGTTCGGTGAGATCCGTCATGCGTCGCCCTCCAGCCGTAGACATCAGCGTCCGGGTACGTACCCACGCTGCTTGTCGACCACGTTCAGCAGCGGCCTGCCCGCCGCCCAGCGCTCGTACAACTCCACGAACTGGGTACCGAGTTCATCGCGCCAGCCGATGGTGTCCCCGCTCATGTGCGGGGAGACGATCAGACCCGGCAGCTCCCACAACGGGCTGTCGGGGCCGAGCGGTTCGTGCTCGAAGACGTCGAGCGCCGCCCCCGCGATCCACCGCTTGGTGAGCGCCTCGGCCAGCGCCTCCTCCACCACCAGCTGCCCGCGCCCCACGTTGATGAACCGGGCGGACGGCTGCATCACACCGAACCGGCGGAGGTCGAACATGCCCTGAGTCTGCTCGGTGAGCGGCGCGGCCGCGATCACCCAGTCGGCGCGGGCGATCAGCCGGTCGAGGTCGCCGGGGCCGTGGATGCCGGTCCGCGGGACCCGGCCGACCAGCGCGGTGGTGATGTCGAGGGCCTTGAGCGAGCGGGCGATCGTACGGCCGATGGGGCCGGACCCGACCACGCACGCGCGCGTGCCGGCCACGCGCTGCCCCTCGCGGTGCCGCCACTGACGGGACCGCTGGAGGTCCAGGGTCCGCGGCAGGTCCTTGGCCATCGCCAGCACCAGCGCGGCGACGTACTCGGCGATGGGCTGGTCGAAGATCCCGCGCGCGTTGGTGACCACGGTGTCCGACGCGGTCAGCTCCGGGCACATCAGATGGTCCACGCCCGCGCTCGCGGTGTGCACCCAGCGCGGCCGCGGTCCCTCGCCGGGCCAGGCGTGGCGCACGGCGTGCGAGGTGAAGTCCCAGACCAGGAGCACGTCGGCGTGCGGCAGCCGCTCGGCGAGGGTGGCCGGATCCGCGTGTTCGACACGGGCGCGACCGGTGAGGCGGCCGAGACGGGGGAGGGGTTCGGCGTCGAGGACGAGGAGCGTGGGCGGGGAGCCGGGCGAGGTCATTCGGGGTCGCTTCTCCAGGGTGTGCGAGGGCCGCTTCCGGGGGGTGTACGGGAGCCGTCCGACCGAGTTCCACTGCCGGGGACAGCCGTCTGACATGCGAGGTTTGACCACGCTCGCACCCGAACCTACCTTCGTCAACACGGGCGTACACACGGTCCGTTGCTCACCCGTATCTCGTAGTGAGGACGGTGCCTGCCATGGACGCCATGGACATCTCCTTCCTCGGCGGCCCCCGCCCGCAGCGCGGTGTCGGAGTCGTCGCCCCGTTCGACTTCGCGCTGGACCGGGAGCTGTGGCGCTGGGTGCCGGACGAGGTCTCGCTGCATCTGACCCGCACGCCGTTCGTCCCGGTCGAGGTCAGCCTGGATCTGGCCCGTCTGGTCAGCGAGCACGAGACGCTGGGCGACGGCGTCCGCACCCTCACCGCGATCTCTCCCGAGGTCGTCGCCTACGCCTGCACCTCGGGCAGTTTCGTCGGCGGTGTCGCCGGCGAGCGGGCCATGTGCGAGGCGATGACCCGGGCGGGCGCCATGCCGTCGGTCACCACCTCGGGGGCGCTCCTGGAGGCGCTCACCGAGCTCGGCGTGCGGCGGGTGGCGCTCGTGACGCCGTACACGGTGTCGGTGACGCGGGCGCTGGAGGAGTACGTCGCGGAGGCGGGGGTAGCGGTGACGGGATGCGCCTTCATGGGACTCACCCGGCACATCTGGAAGGTGCCCTACCGCGATGTGGCCGACATGGCGCGCAGGGCGGTGCGGGGCGCGGCGGACGCGCTGTTCATCAGCTGCACCAACCTCCCGACCTACGACGTGATCCCCCAACTGGAGGCAGAGCTGCGCATCCCGGTTCTCTCGGCCAACCAGGTGACCATGTGGGCTGCGCTGGGCAGGCTGGGTACTCGCGCGGTGGGGCCCTATCAGGCGCTGATCGACCCGGCGGCCCGGATCGACCCGGCGGCCAGGAGTGGGCCCGTGCTACCGGACGTGCCGGATGTTCCCGAGCAGGAACAGCAGTAGAAAGGGTGACATGACCGCTCTCGGATTTCTCTACCCTGGCCACTCCGCCGAGGACGACTATCCGCGCATCGAGCAACTGCTGGCCGGCGACATCCGGATCGACCTCGTGCACACCGACATCGGCGAGGACGCGCACCGGGTCGACGCGCTGCTGCGGATGGGCTCCGCCGAGCGGCTCGCGGCGGGCGTGGAGGCGCTGCGCCTGACGGGCGCCGAGGCGGTGGTGTGGGCGTGCACCTCCGGCAGCTTCGTCTACGGCTGGGAGGGCGCCCACGAGCAGGTGCGCACCCTCGCCGTCGCCGCGGGCATGCCGGCCTCCTCGACGTCCTTCGCCTTCGTGCACGCCGTACGGGAACTCGGCGTACGGCGGCTGGCGGTCGGCGCGACCTACCCGGACGACGTGGCGGCGCTCTTCGCCGAGTTCCTGCGGGCGGGCGGCGCGGAGGTGCTCTCGGTGCGCGGCTCCGGGATCATCACCGCGGCCGAGGTCGGGACGTGGGGCGAGGCCGAGCTCTTCGCGCTGGCCAAGGAGGCGGACACGGCGGAGGCGGAGGCGGTCCTGCTGCCGGACACGGCTCTGCACACCGTCGCCCACATCCCGGCCCTGGAGGCCGAACTCGGCAAGCCGGTCCTCACGGCGAACCAGGTCACCGTGTGGGAGGCGCTGCGTCTGACGGGCCGCCGTGTGAACGCGGCGGCGCTGGGCGATCTGTTCACCCGGGAGCCCATGGTCCAGGTCTGAGGGACGGCGCCGGGCCGCGGCGGGGCTGCCTGACGGGGCGGCCGGCGCGGGGCCGGACAGCGACTCGGACGGCGTGGCCCGGGCCGGACCGCGGCTCGGGCCGGACCCCAGCTCAGACGGCCGGGCCCGGTACGGACAGCAGCTCGGCGCCGAAGACCCGCTCGCCCCGCTGGACGCCGCTCACCCGCACCCGCCGCTCCCCGGCCGCCCCCGTGTCCGCCACGTCGGCCTCGATCCAGCAGGGTGCGTCGAGTTCGGCGTAGCGCGTGAACTCGGCGTCCAGCCCGAGCAGCAGAGCCCGGGGCCGCCCGGTCGCGGCACGGGCGGCCTGGCGGGCGGCCTCGATCAGCACCATGCCGGGGACGTGGTCCACGGGATGGTCGAAGTAGACCGCGTGCCCGGTGTCGACCCGCAGCTCCCACCGCGCCTCGCCGGGGACCGCTGCGGCGGCGAGCACGACGTGCTCCGGGCTCGTGTGCCCCACCTCGGCCGGGTCGACCGGCGCCGGGAGGGCCCGGCCGGTGGTCGTGGGGCGGCCGCCGCGCAGCCGTCGGTGGGCCGCGGGGCTGGTGCAGCTGAAGCTCGCGCCACCGGTCGCCACGGTCAGACCGGCGCGCCGGACGGAGACCTCGTAGCGCATGCCGGCGATGGTTCCGCCCCGGCGGACTATGTCGTGGCACCTGGTGTGCAGCTCTATGTCGGTCGGCGCGAGGTCGGCCTCGAACGCCGCCGCGGTGGCGGTGAACGACATGTCCCACATCAGGAACTGATGGCCGAACGGCACCCCGTACTCGGCGTGCGCCAGCAGCGATCCGATCTGTCGGATCGACTCGGCCAGGAGCAGCGGGTCCTGGTGGCCGCCCACCGGGGTGAAGAGCGCGTGGCTGCGCGGCCACTGGGCGCGGACCACGAAGGAGTCCTCGCCGTCGGCCTCCCAGCCGGTCAGGAACACCTCGGCCACGGACACGCGATGGACGTACTCGCGCGGGACCGTGGCGGTCAACCGCGGAACCCCGAGGGGAGCACGGAGGGTCGTGGGCGCTGGGACGGTGGTCAACATCCGTGGCACTCCTGTCTGTTCGCGGACAGGGGTGAGTGGACGCGCGCCCTGACCCCCCGTCTCCGATGAACGCGTGTTCCCTCGAACATACAGACAGGGTGGATTGGTTTCAAAGTAAAAGCTCTTCAAAGACCGGCTGACTTGTTTGGTTTACGGGACGGTTACGAGGGCTTGACTCGCCTGTGTACACGGGGGCCGACGTGGGCCGATGGGATGGGTGCCAGGATATGTCCGCACTTCACCGTCGATTGGGTGGGTCGTTGAGTTGACAACCTGTCGGCTTCCCGGCCGTCGAACCGGTCCGGACCGCGTTGACAAACCGGCAACCCTGCCTGGTACCTTCCTCGGCGAGCGCTCAACAGTTCGATGTGATGTGCCTGGGGGAGGACGTGACATGGATCGGCAGGTCATGGATTCGGCGAGAACACGCGTCGGGGCGGATCGGCCGGTGTCGGATCGGCCGGTGTCCGGGGAGGTGCGCGCGCTGCGGGTTCTCGTGGTCGAGGGCGACCTCCCGGCCGCCGAGAACCTGGTGCAGGAACTGAGCCGGCACGGCTATCGGGCGCGGGGAGTGGCCACCGGCGCCGAGGCGTTGCGGGCCCACGGCGATGCCGACCTGGTCCTGCTCGACCTCGACCTGCCCGACCTGGACGGACTGGAGGTGTGCCGCCGGATGCGGGCGGCCGGGGACGTGCCGATCATCGCCGTGACCGGGCGGGCGGCCGAACTCGACTGTGTGCTCGGACTCCAGGCGGGCTCGGACGACTATGTCGTCAAGCCGTACGGGTTAAGGGAACTGCTGGCCCGGATGGAGGCGGTGCTGCGCCGGGTCCGCCCCCGGCCGCCGGCCCGGGTCATCACCCACGGTCCGCTGCGGATGGACGCCGAGGCCCGTGAACTCCTGCTGGAGGGGCGGCGGGTGGAGCTCACGCCCAAGGAGTTCGACCTGCTGTACCTGCTGGCCTCCCGGCCGGGCGTCACCCTGTCCCGCCGTCAGCTGCTGAGCCAGGTGTGGGACGACGAGTGGTCGCAGCGCGGCCGCACCATAGACACCCATGTCAGCAGCCTGCGGAGCAAGCTCGGGTCCAGTCGCTGGATCGTGAACGTGCGCGGCGTCGGTTTTCGGCTCGGACGTGTCTGACCCGCGCCGGAACCAGGCTGGTCAGCCCGTTGCTCGGCTGCATACAATGCAGACAGGTTTGTATGTTTCCGAGCTGGAGATGCGAGGACCCGGCGATGGCCCAGCAGGAGAGAGGCATCAGGTCGAGACGCTCGATCCTGGAGGCCGCCGCGGATGTGTTCGGCGAGCGTGGCTACGACGCCGCGAGCACCAACGAGATCCTCGCCAGAGCCGGTCTCACCAGGGGCGCGCTGTATCACCACTTCCCGTCGAAGGAGGCGATCGCGGCGGCGCTGGTGGAGGCGCAGGGCGAGGCCCTGGTCGTGCCCGACCAGCCGGTGAAGCTCCAGGCGGTCATCGACCTCACCCTGGAGTTCTCGCGCCGGCTCCAGACCGACGCGGTGCTGCGGGCCAGCGTGCGGCTGGCCGTCGAACAGTCGTCCTTCGCGTCCTCAGCCCAGACTCCGTACA
Organism: Streptomyces sp. NPDC098781; assembly: GCF_044759995.1. Lineage (NCBI taxonomy): Bacteria > Bacillati > Actinomycetota > Actinomycetes > Kitasatosporales > Streptomycetaceae > Streptomyces > Streptomyces sp. NPDC098781. Next base: position 32,582 of record NZ_JBIWAK010000011.1, on the reverse strand, counting down.
ACCAGTCGATCACGGTCGTCGAGGACCTGCTGCGCCAGGCCGAGAAACAGGGCGAGTTGCTGCCGGGGGCGGATCTGCCGGAGGTGGCCGCGACCGTGGTCGGCGCGTTCACCGGACTCCAGGTGATGTCGCAGGCCTACAGCAACCGCCGGGATCTGCCGGCCCGGATCTCGGCGCTGTGGCGGCTGGTGCTGCCGGGGCTCGCCGCGCCGGGCATGCTGCCGCGCCTGCGCACGAGCCCGCTGCCCGAGCCGGAGAAGCCGGCCGGCGACGACGGCGGTACGGGCTCGGAATGACGTCCGGGCCCGGATCACGGCGGTGATCCGGGCCCGGTACTGGAGCGGGAGCGGACTAGGAGGGAAGGAGGTCCGCGAGATGGACCTCCCCGATCTCCCGAGCGAGGTCCTCGACGAGCGCGGCGATGCGTTCCTCGTCGCGCCGGTAGTGGGTCCACTTGCCGACGCGTGTGGACCGGACGAGGCCCGCGCGTTCGAGTACGGCCATGTAGGCCGAGACGGTGGACTGTGCCAGTCCGGTCTTGGCCTGGATGTGACTGACGCAGACGCCGACCGCGCGCGGGTCGGTGACGGCCGGGTTGACCGGGAAGTGCTCTTCCGGTTCCCGCAGCCACTGAAGGACTTGCAGCCGCACAGGGTTGGCGAGCGCCTTGAGGGCTTCGAGCAGGGGCGCGAGGTCGCCTGTCTCAGGCGTGTCGTGTTTCGTCATGGGCCTTCCGGTGCTGACGCGGAGCCGACTGTGGATGTATCGAGGATAGTCGATACGTTACGACGTCGTAAGCTCCCGATCATTTCCCCAGGTCAGCGCACGGTTGCCGGCACGGGCGGACCCTTCCGGGGTGCCCGGATCCAACTCCCTTGAGCCCGACTCCACTTGACACGACGTATCGAAGTTCTGCGATACTTCGATACGTCAGCGTCACGCACGGCGCGGTCCCGGACCGCATGCCACTGCAACGGAGGGTTTTCACATGCCTATCGGGCTCATCGCCCTGGCACTGGGGGGCTTCGGTATCGGCCTCACGGAGTTCGGGATCGTAGGGCTGCTGCCGGAGGTGGCAGGCGACTTCGACGTCTCCGAATCGGTTGCCGGGTATCTGGTCTCCGGGTACGCGCTGAGCGTCGCCATCGGCGCCCTCGGGCTGACCGCGGCGATCACCCGCTTCGACCGCAAGAAGGTCCTGGTCGGCCTGATGACACTGTTCATCGCGGGCAACCTGATCTCCGCCGTCGCCACCACCTACGAACTGCTGATGGTCGGCCGGGTCGTCGCGGCCCTGTGCCACGGAGCCTTCTTCAGCGTCGGGGCGGTCGTCGCCTCCGACATGGTCGCCGAGAACAAGAAGGCCGGCGCCATCGCGCTCATGTTCGGCGGTCTGACCGCCGCCAACGTGCTCGGTGTACCGCTGGGCACCTTCGTCGGCCAGCAGTTCGGCTGGCGCGCCACCTTCTGGGCCATCACCGTCATCGGCGTCGTCGCCCTGGTCGGCATCCAGCTCCTGGTGCCGCAGACCACGGCGGCCGCCCGCACCGACCTGCGCGCCGAACTCGCCGTCTTCCGCCGGGGCCAGGTCTGGGTCTCCATCGCGCTCAGCGTCCTCGCCTTCGGCGGCGTCATCGGCGGCTACACCTACATCGCCTTCACCCTCACCGAGGTCAGCGGCTTCGCCACCAGCACCGTGCCGTGGCTGCTGGTGCTGTTCGGGGCCGGCACGTTCATCGGCAACTTCGTCGGTGGCAAGGCCGCCGACAAGGCGCTCAACTCCTCCCTGATCGGCATCATGGCCGTCCTCACCGTCGTCATGGGTGTCTTCGCCCTCACGGCGGAGAGCAAGGTCGCGACGCTGATCATGCTGCTGCTGATGGGCACCATCGGCCTCGCCACCGCGCCCGGCCTCCAGGTGCGCACCATGCAGTACGCCGACGACGCGCCCACCATGGCCTCCGGCGCCAACATCGCCGCCTTCAACGTCGGCAACGCGCTCGGCGCCTGGCTCGGCGGTCTGGCCCTCGCGGCCGGGTACGGCTTCGTCTCCCCGCTGTGGGTCGGCGCGGGGCTCGCCCTCGCCGGACTCGTCGTGGTGACGGCGGGTTCCCTCGGCGGCGGAAAGGCCGTCGAAAAGAATTCCGCCACGGGTGTGACCCGCCGTTCGGAAACGGTTGAGGTCGGCGCTCAGTAAACTCCGCGGAAAGAGTCAGGAAAAGCAGGACCGAAGGCCATGGCGGCCTTCGGTCCTGCTTTTTCTGTGTGCCAGAAATGGAACCTACATGGTCTTGAGCTGCATGTTTGAGATTCTCTGAGGTTGCTTTGCGCTTCCCTGTATGGGCTTGAAGAATCCTGCATTGGAACGGGTTGAACCGGGTCTGGGGGGTCGGAAAGAATTTCTGTGCGCCCAAAGGTGAGCGCGCGACGATACCGCCCAGAAAACCCGAGAGGCGATGCCCGTGTCCCGCTCTCTTTCCGATGTCCTTTCGCCCGCCGCCGGCCGGTTCGGCCCACTCGACGACGTCCTCAGCACCAAGGACCGCATACGCGTGGCCGGGTTCTTCCCCGGCCTCGGCAGCCGCGCCTTCTACCGCGGCCTCGGCCGGGCCCTGCTGGACTCGGGCAACCCCGAGATCACCGGCATCTACCACGAGGCCGCCCGCGCCCTCGGCTTCCCCGCCCGTCCCGACCTGCTGCTGCTGGACCCGGAGAGCCTCCCGGAGGGCAAGCTGGAGCGGCAGGGCTTCATCGGCGCGGCCCTGCTGGTGCACAGCCTCGCCCTCGACGCCCACCTGCGTGACCGGCTCGTCCGCAACGGCGTCCCGGTCGGCCTCGTCGCCTACACGGGCGAGAGCTTCGGCATCCTCACGGCCGCGGTGGCCGGCGGTTCCCTCTCCGTGCACGACGGCGTGCGGATCGCCCAGGCGTTCACGCCGCTGATGCTCCAGGCCGCGGGGGCCCGCAGCACCGACGAGGCCTTCGCCCGGGACATCGCCTCCTACCTCGACGACTCGGTCCGGGACACACCCCTGGTGGGGGAGCCGTACCACGTGCTCGCCCTGAGGACGCCGAGCGCGGAGGGCCTCGCCGCACTGCTGGGCGCGCTGCGCGAGACGTTCCCGCTCACGGACGTGGAACTGCACAAGACGTACGCGCCCACCCAGGCGAACCTCTACGTCCGTGCCGGAGCCAGGGCCGCGTTCGACGCGTTCGTCGCCGCCGCCCCGGACGCCACCACCTGGGAGCTGAAGGAACCGACCGTCTTCCTCGCCCACTCCGCGCGGATGCGTCCCGCCCGTGAGGCCCTGGAGCGGTTCATCGGCACCCAGCGGATCCGCTTCCACGAGCCCCGCGTCCCGCTGGTGTCCAACCACGACATGTCCCTGCTGACCACGGCGTCGGCCGTGCGTGAGGGCGTGCTGGCCATGACGGACCAGGTCATGGCCTCCCGGGACACCTGCGAGACCCTGAACGACCTCGACGTCGACATGGTGCTGGAGCTGGGGCTCGGCGCCAAGTCGGTCCAGCTCCTACGGGACAACGATGTCGCCGCGCCCGCCATGGCGTACACCGCGAGCCACGAGGACACCGCCACGATCCTGCGTGCCGTCAACGTGGTCGGCGCCCTGATGTCCCGGCTGGAGGAGCTGTACACCACGGGGGAGGAGCTGACCCGCGACGACCACCACCTGCTGCGCGAGCTGTTCCGCCTCGCCGCCGGCAGCGACTTCTGCGACGACTACTTCTCGCGCACCCTCGGACGGGTCATCACCGCGGAGATGCTGCGCCCGGACCGGGAGGGCTCACCCACCTTCCACCGGCTGCTGGAGATCTTCCAGCACACGCGCGCGCACCGCGAGCACATCGCCCTGGACCGGGGCGAACTCGTCACCCGCGCCCGGCTGAAGAAGCGGATCACGGCCGGCGACTCGACGATGCTCGGCAAGGCCTACGTGGAACTCACCGTGCTGGACCGCACCGGCGAGGCCGGCCCGCGCACCATCCACACCACCGCCCCCGAGGTGGTCGTCTTCCACTTCGGCGGACCGGCCGACCTCGACACCCAGGTGGTGACCCGCCGGACCCGGATGCTGCTCGACCACCAGCCGACGGCGTACGAGATCCACGACCGGATGCTCGAAGCGCTGCACCTGGACGGCGGCATCCCCCCGGCCGGACACCGGATCGTCCACGAGTACCTGCTGTTCCACACCCTCGCCCAGCACCGGCCGGCCCTGTTCGCGCAGAGCGACCACTACCTGGAGGGCGCCGACGCACCGGGCTGGCTGGCCGCACTGGCCGTCTCCGGGGCGATCCCGCTGGCCGACGCCGTCACCCTGAGCGCCACGCACGTCCCGGACGACACCCTGGAGCGGATCCTGGGCGGCCTCGCCGGCGCCGGCATCCCCCTCGTCTCGCCCGAGGGGGTGCCGATCCAGTCCCGCAAGGACCTGGCCGACGCCACCCGCGCGGTGCTCCGCGACGGCGCCCTCGACACGGGGGTGCGGCGGATCCATCTGGGCGGCAACTGCCAGCTCGTCGCCCTCGGTTCGGAGCCTGCCGAGACCGACGTCGACACCGGGTCGTACGCCACCCGTGTCGTCGCCGTCACGGAGCCGGCCGAGGCCTGGAAGAAGCGGGTCAACCCCGCCCTGGACGCGTTCGAGTACGCCTGTGTCCTCGCCCTGACCGAGGAGAACGAGCGCGTCCTGGCCAACGCCCGCAGCCGCCGGGTGCTCTCCAGCACCGTGCACGCCTACATCGGCATCGACGAGACGATCGTCAGCTTCGGGCAGGGCGGCAGCGAGTCGATGACCGTCTTCGTGCGCAAGGAGGGCGAGGAGCATGTCACGGTCCGCAAGATCCTCAGCGAGGCGCTGACGACCGCGCGCTGGAACCCCGAGGGTGACGGCGTGATGCTGCCGCCCTTCGCCAAGGCCCGTAAGCAGGCCGAGTTCCTTCAGGCCCTGCCGGAGCCGGTGCGCGGCTACTTCCCGGAGGTCTTCACCGTGCTCGAGCGGGAGGTCCCGGTCCCGGCCGGGCCGCGGCGGGGCGAGCGGGCCGTCGACCGGGAGGTCATCTACGAGATGAGCTACGTCGCGGGCGAGGAGGTCAGCCGGTACGTCGAGAAGCACACCCCGCCGCCCGCCGTGGTCGCCCGGCTCTACGAACAGATCATCCGGGTGCTGAACGACGAGGTGCACAGCGTCGGCAAGGTGCCGGCGCCGGGCGAGACGCTCGACATCTCCTACTTCCGGAAGATCGAGGACCGTCTGGAGCTGTGCCGGCGCACCGCGCCGGGGACGTTCCACGCGGACCTCCTCGACACCGAGCGCATCGTCGTCAACGGCGTCTCCTACCTCAACCACGGGCCCCTGCTGAAGCGGTTCCGTGGGACGCCCGAGTTCGCCGGGATCCTCGAACCGGCCCACCACTCGCTCGTCATGGGCGACACCAACACCGAGAACATCAAGATCAGCGACACCGAGCCGCTCCGGCACGCCCAGCGGCTGATCGAGTCAGGGGCGCCGCGGGAGGACGTCGACGCGGCTCTCGCGGCCATCACGCCCGAGGCGCTGGGGATCAAGTTCCTCGACCCGCGGGCCATCGGCTTCAAGAGCGAGGGCAAGGACACCCGTGACGACGCGATGTACGACAACAAGCCCTGGCACAACTCCATCGGCCACTACGACGAGATCCACTTCGAGCAGTTCACGCTCAACGTCGAGACCGGCGAGGGGCGCGGCCCGAGCGTCGACATCGCGTTCCTGCCGGGCAACCCGTACCAGAAGGCGTACCGGGTGCGGGACGTGGTCGCGAACGGCGGCACCGTCGACACCGAGGCGCCGCGCGGCATGGAGGACCACTTCGCCGGCGTGATGACGGCCGCGCTGGGGCTGGACGACCCGAACTCGCCCTATCTGCGGGACGACCCGTACTGGCTGGTCCGGTTCGTGTTCATGATGGGCCAGCACTTCACCGCCATGCCGCCCTTCCACTTCCAGAAGGAGCTGGACGGCACCCTCGTGGACACCTACCAGACGCAGCGCCGCCCCGTCGCCATCTACTGCGAGGGCATCAAGTGGCTCAACTGGGCCCTGGAGATGCTGGAGGGCACCAGGACCGAGTTCCTCGGCCTCCCGGTACCGCCGCTGCCGCACCTGAACGGCTGAGACCCCACCCCCCGACGGCGGTCGCCGGGCAGACACCTCCCCCGGCGGCCCGGCGACCGCCCCCACCTCGCAGCCCCGACTCCTCTGCAAGGAGACCCGTATGACTTCCGCCGCGTTCCCGGTCCCGGTGGACGGCCTGCACCACCTCTCCCACGAGACCCGTGTCATCGCCACCCCGTGGAGCCGCATGGTCCGCGGCACCGGTCTGGGCCAGTACCCCGTCGCCTACGACGCCCAGGCCGCCGCCCGCATCCGGCACACCTTCGGCCTGCTCGCCGCCAAGGGCGTCGACGACGCCTACACCCGCTTCTCCCACCTCCTGGCCGACTTCGCCCTGCACGTCTCCGACCCGAGCCGTGACCTGCGCCGCCCCGACCTCGAACGTGACCTCGCGCCGGTCCTGGACGCCGTACGGGCCGAGACGAACCCGTACTTCCGGGTCATGGCCGGCTGCATCCTGATGGACGCCTTCGCCAAGCTGCGCCTGGACCGGTCCCTGCTGGTCAACTCGGAGACCGACCTCGCCGCGGAGACCCTGGCCGTCGCCGACACCATCGAGCCGGACCGGATCAAGGACGAGAACGCCGGACGCCACGGCCACTACGAGAAGCTGTCCGCCTACTCGGCCGTCTTCCTCGCCCTCGGCCAACTCGGCCTGGGGGACCGGCTGGTGATCGGGCGGCGCAACCACGTCCGGGAGGCGCTCGGGCTGCTGGAGAAGATCCCGGCGCCGTTCTTCCGCGGGCGCGGCGGCTCCATGCTGCTGTCGGTGATCTCGCTGCTCGGCCACGGGCGGTTCATCGCCGGTGAGGGCCGGGACCATGTCAAGGAGGTCCTGTCCTACCTCGACCGGGCGGACGAGCTGAACCTTCCCCCGGCGTTCCCGCAGCCCATGTCCGAGAGCTTCGTCCGGATCTACCCGCTGCTGACCATGCTCAACGCCGTCGCCCTGACCGGCCGGGCCGAGGAGTACCTGACCCACGGCCGGGACCGGCTGGCCGAGGCGAAGGAGCTGATGTCCCGCATCACGCCGGTCGAGCGCACCCACATGGGCCTCTACTACCTGATGGCCCTGCACAACCTCGGCCGCCTGGAGGACCAGGTGCCCGACCTGAACGCCTTCGTCGAGGACATCGTGGGCCAGTGGGTGCACATCGACCCCGGCGCGAACTACTTCCTGAACGGGATCGCGTACGCCTACGTCATCCAGACGTCCATGCTGACCGGCCGGATGGACCTGGTCGGCACCAAGATGCTGGAGCGGCTGGTGGACGGCTTCCCCGACCTGGACCGCACCGACGACGACCGCGTCAACCGGCCCTACCCGTTCGCCTACACGCTCAACGCGCTGGGCGAGATCGGCGCGGCGCACCTGCTCTTCGAGCCCCGGGACGCCTACGCCGGTGCCACACCCGTCGAGTGGGTCGTCGACCGGCTCTCCCCGGGCGGGCGCGCGGAACACCGGCTGTACATGCTGAACCACGCCCTGGTCGGCTACGCCCTGCGGCTGCGCGGGGCCGGGCGGGGCGAGACACCGCTGTTCCGGGAGGCGACCTTCGCGGCGGCGTCCGGGAACCGGGCCCGGGAATAAACGGAGGCCATCTCCTGTTAGACCTTCCCGGACCGCACGACGTACGCATCAGGAGGCACCAGTGGCGGCAGACGAGATCCGAGCCGAGGCCCAGGGCAGCGCCCCCGTCCCGCTCTCCGTGCTCGACCTGGTCATGGTCAGCTCCGGCCGCACCGCCACCGACGCTCTGCGCACCAGCGTCAAGCTGGCGCGTCTGGCGGAGTCCCGCGGCTTCCACCGCTACTGGGTCGCCGAGCACCACTCCATGCCCGGTGTCGCGTCCTCCTCCCCGGCCGTGATCCTCGCCCACCTCGCCGCCCACACGGAACGGGTCCGGCTCGGCTCCGGCGGTGTGATGCTGCCGAACCACGCCCCGCTGGTCATCGCGGAGCAGTTCGGCACCCTGGAGGCGATGGCACCGGGCCGTATCGACCTGGGCCTGGGCCGCGCCCCCGGCACGGACGGCGCCACGGCGGCCGCCCTGCGCCGCACCGATCACCTGAACGAGGGCGCCGACGACTTCCCCGAGCAGCTCGCCGAGCTCACCCGCTTCCTGGACGACGACTTCCCCGACGGCCACCCCTACCGCCGTATCCACGCCATCCCCGGCCCGATCCAGGCGACCACGCCGGGCGGCGTCCAGTCCCCGCACCGCCCGCCGATCTGGCTGCTCGGCTCCTCCGGCTTCAGCGCCCGGCTGGCCGGCATGCTCGGCCTGCCGTTCGCCTTCGCCCACCACTTCTCGGCCCGGAACACCGTCCCGGCCCTGGACCTGTACCGGGAGTCCTTCCGGCCGTCCGCCGTCCTCGACCGGCCCTACGCCCTCATCGGCGTCTCCGCCCTCGCCACCGACGAGGAGAAGGAGGCCCGCCGCCAGGTGCTGTCCGGCGCCCTCAGCATGATCCGTCTGCGTACCGGCCGCCCCGGCCTGATCCCCACTCCCGAGGAGACCGAGGCCTACGAGTTCAGCGCGCTGGAGCGTGAGTTCGCCGACTCCTGGCTCGCCGACGTCGTCCACGGCACGCCGGACGAGGTCCGGGCCGGCCTCGACGACCTCCAGAAGCGCACGGGGGCGGACGAGTTGATGATCACGAGCAACGCACCCGGCATGGAGGTACGTCTGCGCTCGTTCGAACTCATCGCGGACGCCTACGGGTTGCCGACCGTCTGAGCGCGGCGGTCAGACCCGGACCCCGAGCAGCTCGGAGATGCGGTCCGGCGGCACCGGCCGGGAGTACAGCCACCCCTGGCCGGTGTCGCAGCCGATCCGGCGTAGCCGCGAGGCCTGCGCCAGCGTCTCCACGCACTCCGCCGTGACCGTGAGGCCCAGCCGGTGGGCGAGTTGGATCATGGCCTCGACCACGACCTCGTCGGCCGGGTTCGGCGGCACGGCCGCGCTGTTCTCGGTCTCGTACTGGAAGCCCCGTACGAACGAACCGTCCAGCTTCAGCACCGAGACCGGCAGCCGGCTCAGATAGGCCAGATTCGAGTAGCCCGTGCCGAAGTCGTCGATGGCGATGCGTACGCCCATGTCGCTGAGTGCCTGGAGATCCTGGAGCGGCCGGCCCCCCGAGCCCATCACCGCCGACTCGGTCAGCTCCAACTGGAGCAGCTGCGGGTCGAGTCGGGTCTCATCGAGGATCCGGGCCACGTCCGCCACCAGGTCGGAGTCCCAGACCTGGCGCACGGCCACGTTCACGCTCACGAAGATCGGCGGTTCGTCGGGGTGTGCCGTCTGCCAGGCGCATGCCTGGCGGCAGGCGGTCGCCAGGATCCAGCGGCCGAGCGGCACGATCGAGCCGTCCTCCTCGGCCAGTCCGATGAACCGATTCGGCGCCAGTACGCCGAACTGAGGATGATTCCAGCGCACCAGCGCCTCGACACCGCTCAGCCGGCCGTCCTCCATCCCCACCAACGGCTGGTACTCCAGGGCGAACTCACCGCGCTCGATGGCCGGGCGGAGCGTGGCGGCCAGCGCCTGCCGGGTGATGAGGTTGGCGTTGCGCTCGGGGTCGAACAGCGTCCAGCGGTCCTTGCCATCGGCCTTCGCCCAGTACAGCGTGGTGTCGGCGGCCTGCATCAGGGCGGTCGGTGTGGTGCCGGCGGCATGGCGTTCGACGACGCCGATCGAGGCCGACAGCGACAGACGCCGGCCGGAGATGTCGAAGGGGGCGCGCAGCGCTTCGAGCACCGACTCGGCGAGGTCGGCCAGTTGCTCGGTGCCCGTCGAGTCCTCGATCAGCAGCGCGAACTCGTCGCCGCCGAGCCGGGCCACCAGCGGCGGGCTCGACCGGGCGAACCCCGCCTGTTCCGCGCAGGCGGTGAGCCGTTCGGCCACGGCGGCGAGCAGCTTGTCGCCGACCCGGTGGCCGAGCGTGTCGTTGATCGCCTTGAAGCCGTCAAGGTCCAGATAGCACAGGCCGATTCGGCCGGTGGTGCCGCTCTCCTCGTACGACTCCACCTCCAGCGCGGTCGACAGGCGCTCGAAGAACAGGGTGCGGTTGGGCAGCCGGGTCACCGGGTCGTGCATCTGCAAGTGCCGCAACCGTGCCTGGAGTTCGCGATGGACGCTGATGTCGGCCATGGAGAGGAGCAGGCCGTCGGCCTCCTCGCCGGGCAGCGGCGCGATGGTGACCTGCACCCACAGGGAATGGCCCTCCGGGTGCTTGAGGCGGCGGGTGCAGCGCAGTTCGGCCTGCCGGCCGCGCAGCACCTCGCGGTACGTGTGCCAGGTGCGCGCGTCGGACGCGAGGTCCACCAGGTCGGCGGCGACGGACCCGGTCAGCTCCGCGGGCGTCGTACCGAGCAGGTCGGCGAAGGTGGGGTTGGCGCCGGCCACCAGGCCCTGGCGGTCCACCACGGCCATCGCCAGGGGCGCGGCACGGAAGGCGGACGAGTAGGGCGGCGCCCCTGAACCGGGCGACGGCGATTGGTTACTCTCTGTGACGGCTGGCCCGATGAGGTCTGCCGCGGGCGTCGGCCCTTCGGACGTTCCGCTCACCGCTCGCTCCCGCAGTGCACTCGATCTTCGGATGGGTCTCATCGGAATGGCCGGCCGGGTGGATGGGGGATGGGCTCCGGGCCGCGTCCGTGCAGGAAAGTGTCAGGAAAGTGTGCCGATCATAGAGGCTGCTCCCGAGCCCTTCCACCTACTGTTCAGTGTTCCCACACGACGCGCGCTTCTGACAGATCGTTTCTGCTCGCACATGGGCGGCTTCTTCGGGCCCATGACCACTTGTGACGTTCCGTGAGCGAATCGGGGGTGTCGGTTCTGGTGGGGCACCGGGTCACTCACCCGTCCGGTGCAGCAGAACAGGACGTAGTACGACAATCCGACAGAGGCTGGGTGCGGTGTCCCGCGAACCGCACCCGGAGGTCGACGTGCCGCGTCAGTTCCCCCTGTTCCGTGGGCTGGGCCTGCTGCGGGACCGGCCACGACTGCGCAGCACCGCCGCCTTGTTCACCACGATGTCGGCGCTGGCTGCGACCTCCCTGATCGTGGGCCCCTCGGTCGCCGAACCGTTCGACTCGGGCCCCTGCGCCCTCGAACGCACCGACGCCCATCACTCCGAGGGCCTGGACACCTGGAACGCCGCCTATCCGCGCCCGACCCGCAAGCTCGACGCGGTCATGGTGTTCCTGTCCTTCCCGGACTCCGCCCCCCGGACGACCCCGGCCGAACTGACGGCCGACCACTTCCCGGCCACGACCCAGTTCTTCGAACGTGCCTCCTACGGCAGATTCACCCTCCGCCCGCACCCCCTGCGCCACTGGCTGCGCATGCCGCGCCCGTCGACGGCGTACGCCATACAGCGCGACTGGCGGGTCGCCGACCGGGCCGCCTACCTCCGTGACGCGCTCTCGGTGGCCGACCGGAAGGTGGACTTCTCCCGCTACGACATCGTCTACTTCGTCGCCGACCCCGACGCGCCCGGCGTCGACTCGGACGCCACGAAGGTGGTCAACCTGGACGCCCCGCTGCGTGCCGACGGCACGGACATCCGGCGCGTCGTCACCGTGTTCGAGAACCATCCGCCCGACCGGCTGGTCCTCGCGCACGAGACCGGCCATGTCTTCGATCTGCCGGACCTGTACCACCGTCCGGTGGACGGCAAGGGCGACTGGGACACCTTCGTCGGCGACTGGGATCTGATGGGCAGCCAGTTCGGCATGGCACCGGATCTGTTCGGCTGGCACAAGTGGAAGCTGGGGTGGCTGGAGCCGCGGCAGGTGGTGTGTGTGCAGGGGACGGGGACCGGGTCTGCTCGGCTGACGCTGGAGCCGCTGTCGGCGGGGCCGGGCGGTTCGGTGCGGGCGAGCGCCGGGGCGGCCGGGGCGGGTGCGCCGGGCTCCCGCGACTTCCACGATCCGGACTCTGCTCTTGGCTCCGACTCCGACCTCGGCTCCGACCCCGGCCTTGGCCCCGACCCTGCTCATGGCTCCGATCCCGCTCAGGGCTCGGACGGTGCCCCCGCTTCCGGTGGCGCTTACGGCTCGGGCGGCGCTTTCGGCTCGGACGGTGGGCGCGGCTCCGAGGCGGCCGTGCCGGGGTTCGGGCTGGGCAACGGCATCAAGCTCGCCGTCGTGCGTACCGGTCCGCACAGTGCGCTGGCCTTCGAGGTGCGCGGCGCCGTGGGCAACGACGCGGACACCTGCCGCCAGGGGGTGCTGGTGTATCGGGTGCGCAGTGAGACGGAGTCCGGGGGTGGGCCGGTCGAGGTGATCGACGCCCATCCGCGCAGTGAGGCCTGCTGGGAGGAGTCCGTGTATCCACCGCTCGCGGACGCGCCGGTCGGGCTGGGCGAGAGCTTCACGGTGCCGGGTGAGGGGGTCCGGGTGGAGGTGGAGGGGCGGACGGCCTCGGGGGCGTGGACGGTGAAGATCACGACGGCGGTCGGTGGCGGGATCGAGGGGTTGTAGGCACCGGGTTCCGCGCGGGTCCCGACGCATGTGAAAGGCCCCTCGCCTGAGCGAGGGGCCTTTCACTGTGCGTGCGCCGCCAGGGACTCGAACCCCGGACCCGCTGATTAAGAGTCAGCTGCTCTAACCAACTGAGCTAGCGGCGCCTGCTGACGTCGTAGACCTTAGCATCCTGTTCGGGGTGGGGAAAAATCGATATCCGAACGGCAGCGCGAGCCGCCCGCACGGCCGCCCAGAGCAGTACCTCGGGGCCCGGTAACCAGGGATTACGGGTGTCCGGGGCGACCAGCCAGCGGGAGCCGGCGGGTGTCGGGGACGGCACGTCGACGTCCGTCGGCGCCGGGACGGTGACGGCGTCGCCGGTGCCGTGGCACAGGAGCGGCGGGATGCCGTCCGTGCGGCCGAACTCCTCCCAGCGCAGCAGCGAGGGCAGCCGGTGGGCCGTGCCGGGCGCGGCGAACAACAGGATGCGTCCGCGGAAGGCGGCCACCGGTCCCGATCCCGGGCCCTCGTGCCAGAGCCGGTCCAGCATCCGGCGGCCGAAGATCGCGGGGGCGCTGACGACGTCGAAGGCGGAACCGCAGGGCAGGACCACCGGAGCCTGCGGGCGTTCCGCCCAAAGGGTGAGCGTGCTGCGCGGATACGTTCCTGCCGAGGCGAGCCAGGCGGCGCCGTCGGGGGTGACGCCGACGGCGCCGAGGTGGGCGTCGGGGTGGTCGGAGAAGAGGTCGTCCCGTGTGCTGCTCATGACCGATACATCTACCGGGAGTGAACGGACGATCTCCGAGGGTTGTCGAAAAGCCGGACAAGAGCGGGTGGCAGCGAGTATCGTGCCCGCCCGCCTGGCATATGCCATCGGGTGTGCGGGGGCACTCAGGGGCTCACACGGGGTCGACGTGCCCCGGCCCTTCGACGCCTCGCATCAGATCCCTGCCGAACTCGACCATTTTCTTGGCGTAGTCCTCGGTCCACTCGGCCCGCTCGGCGATGTCGGCGGGCGTCAGCCGGTCGAAGCGCCGGGGGTCCGCCAGCTGGGCCGCCGCGATGGCCTGGAACTCCACCGCACGGTCCGTCGCCGCCCGGAACGCCTGCGTCAGCTCGGTCGCCCGCGCCAGCAGCGCCCGCGGGTCGTCGATCGACTCCAGGTCGAAGAAGTGCTCCGGGTCGGCGGCCACCTCCGCCGGCTCGAAGAGCAGGGGCGCGGGGCGTAGCCGCGGTTCGTTCCGACGCGGCGTGGGCTCCGCCATGTCTTGTCCTCCTCGTACGTAACCGGTCCACCGTCCATTGTCCCGCGCCCGCGCAAGTGGGCGTCGGGACAGGTCACCCGGGGTGTGGTCAGCCGGGCCGCCAGGCGACCCGATGTTCCGCGAGCCGTGCCAACACGGCGTGATTCGCCTCCCAACCGTCGGGAAACTTCACCACCGTCCCCAACTGCACCGGCTCCGTCGACGGATAGTCGTCCAGCAGCTCGCTCACCCCGGCCCGGCACACCACGACGCACGCGTGCCGGTGGCGGGAGGCCAGGACGCACAGGCGGCCGGTCTCCAGGTGGAAGGCGGTGGCGTCGGGGCGACCGGACAGCGGGTGCAGGATCACCGTCACGTCGTACTCACGGCCCTGGAGACGGTTCGCGGTGTCCACCGTGACGTCTGTCACGCCCAGCTCGGCGAGGGCGGCGCGGACCGACGCCGCCTGGTCCCGGTGGGCCGTGCCGACCGCGATCCGGTCGGCGGTCAGGGGCGCGGCATCGGGCGAGCGCTCCGACGTCGCCGCGCCGCCCCGGTCGAGGAGGCGCCGTACCACCGCCGCCACCGCCCGGACCGCCTCCGGGTCCGTGCGCGGGGTGTGCCGGGCGGGCAGCTCCAGCAGGCCCCAGCCGGACTCCGCCGCCTCGTCGATCACCCGGTCAGGACCGGAGCCGTCGGACGGGACCGCGAAGGTGAGCCGGCGGTCGTCGTGGCCGGTGCCGCTGCGGAACGGGGTGTAGGGGTAGAAGGCGTCGGAGACGAGCGGCGCGGCGGAGGCGGGCAGGCGCCAGGAGACCGGCAGGCGGTGCTGGGGCAGGTCGGGATTGTGGGCCAGCAGGGTGGTGACGGCCGAGGCCGAGGGGTCGTAGGACAGCCCCGCCCACTGCTCACTGCCCACGATCGCGAACGGGTCCAGCTGGCCGGGGTCACCCACGAACAGCGCCCGCTCGAACAGTCCCGCCACGGCGAGCAGCGAGTCCGAGCGCATCTGGTACGCCTCGTCGACGATCGCGTGCCGCCACGGCTCGTCGACCTTCACATGCCCCCACTTCGCCGCCGTGGACAGCACGACCGACAGGCCCGCGAGGTCGGCCGCCTTCGCCGACTTGCGTACGTTCGGCAGGTCGTCCAGCGCCTTGTCGTACGGGTCGGCGTCGCTGCTGTGCAGGCGCCCCACCGGCAGCTCGGGGTTCTTCTCGGCGAGCCTGAGCACCAGGTCGTCGACCTGTGCGTTGGTCTGCGCCACGACCATCAAGGGGCGCCCGGCCTCCGCCAGTTCGAGGGCGGCACGGACGACGAGCGTGGACTTGCCGGCGCCGGGCGGGGAGTCGACGACGACACCGCGCGCGGTGCCGTGCAGGGTGTCGGCCAGGATCGCGTCGGTGGCCTCGGCCGCCGCGGCACCGGGATCGAACACGGCGGTCACAGCACGTCCTCCTCGGTATGCGCGTCGGCGGCCTCGGGAACCCGCTCGCCGGGCGGTCCGCCGTGCGTCCACGGCGTCTGCTCCGGGTCCGGCAGCTTCGCCCCGCCCCGCTGCTCGTGCTCGAACAGCGTGAAGCAGACCAGGTCGCCCCGCTGCGGCACCGAACCCTCCTCCGGCTCCTTGCCGCGGCCCATCTTGTCGAGCACCCGCAGCACCAGCAGCACACCACCGTCCTCGTCGAGGGCGCCCTCATGGCCGACGAACTCCGCCGACTGCGGCTTCCCGCCCAGCGACCGGTACACCTTGGCCCGCTCGCCCAGATGCGGCCGGTCGTCCGTGCGGACCGTGACCAGGGGACGCGGACTCGGCCGCTTGCCCTCGCTGTACGCCATCACCACATCGGTGACCTCGCCCGCGAACGCCTCCCCGGTCAGCCGTCGCCCCGCCATCACCAGCGGATCGTCGAGCGCCTCCTGGGCCTCCAGCCGGGCCTGTTCGCGCTCGCGCGCGGCGAGCTTGTTGGCGGCGGTGACCGCGTCGTCGCGGCGCGGCTGCGGCGGCTCGCCGGCGAGTACGCGGTCCCGGTGGCCGGTGAACGACCAGCGGTCGCGGGTCCACCGCTCCTCCACCCGGGGGGCCACCGGCAGCTCCCGCAACCGGTCGAGACCGCGCCACACCGCGTCCCAGGTGGGCCGGGTCCGGCTCTCGACCAGGGCACGGATCTCCCGCTCGGCGGCGGTGAGGTCGCCGAGCCGGTCGTCGGCCTCCAGACCGTCCTCGGCGGCGGCGAGGGCGGTGCGGGCACGGTCGTAGCGCTCGATCGCCGGCGCGAGCAGCTTGTTGTCGAACGCCGGGTCGGTGGCCGGACCGGCCGGCGGGCACAGCAACTGGCCGTCCCGGTCCCGCGCGAGCTCCGCCCGCAGGGCCGCCTCGGCGCCCGTCTCGCCGTCCGGCGGGGCGATCCAGGCCAGCAGCGCGCCCAGGTGCTGGTCCTCCAGTGTGGACTGGCCGGTCGCCCAGTGCCGGGACAGCACATCCGTCATCGCGAGCAGCAGCGAGGAGCCGGGCACCCGGGCCCGCTCCCCGAAGTGGGTCAGCCAGCGGCCGAGC
Source organism: Streptomyces sp. NPDC098781 (assembly GCF_044759995.1). Lineage (NCBI taxonomy): Bacteria > Bacillati > Actinomycetota > Actinomycetes > Kitasatosporales > Streptomycetaceae > Streptomyces > Streptomyces sp. NPDC098781. The sequence continues at coordinate 16,133 of NZ_JBIWAK010000011.1, read as the reverse complement.
AACGGCACGCGCGTGGGCGCGGGGTAGGGCGCCTCGGGGTCCTGCTCCGCCGTACGCCGAAAGCGCATCGAGCGGCCCAGCAGCCGTACGAACTCGACGCCCGCGCGGCTCGGCACGATCAACTGCGGGGCGTCCGCGCACAGTTCGACCTCGACCTTGACCCGTTTGCCGGTCTCCGGATCGGTCTCGTTGCGCTCGGCGGCCTCCACGTCGTCGGCGTGGGCTTCGATGTACGGCAGGACCACGTCCGCCAGTTCGGACAGGAACGTGAACCTGAGGTCCCGGTCGCGCGGTTGCGCTACGACCAGCAGATGCGGGGCGTGCCGGTCGGTGCCGACGAGTGCGCCGAGCGGGGCGCCCGCCTCACCGGCGGTGGTGAGCGGCACGAAGACCAGCGGCCGGTCGGACAGATGCCGGTGGCGGACGGTGGCCGCGGGCTGGGCGCGGCCGGTGCTGACGGCTTCGAGGCGGGCCAGGGTGGAGATCAGCGACACGCGGCCACCGCCTCCTCGCCGAGCGCCTCGGCGCGCAGCCGAGCCGCTCTGCGCAGCGCCGCCACCGCGGGGTCGTCCGGGTCGCCGGAGTCGCCGCGGGCCGCCGACAGGACGTCCGCGACCGTGGTCAGACCGCCCAGTTCGGCCCGCACCGAGCGGCCCAGCGACGTCACCGCGTCGGACGCGCGGGAGCGGGCGCGGCAGTGGAAGGCCAGCTCGCAGGCGGACAGGCACTCGGGCGCGTAGGTCGCCGGGACCGACTCGACGGCGGCCGTCAGGTCGGCCTCGGGCAGGTCGGGGGCGAAGCAGGTGCCGGCCGGAAGGGCGTCCGCGATGTCCTCGATGCGGGTGAGGCGGTCCAGTTGGCGGGCGGTCACCGCGCGCTGCTTGCGTACGTCCACGGCGGAGCCGGTGGGGAGGTTGGAGAAGTCCTTCGGGCAGACGAGCAGGACCCGGTGGCGTACCCGCGGGGCGGACTCCAGCCGGGCGGCCACCTCCTCCAGCGCCAGCACGTACACCGCCGCCTGCCGCGCGGCGGCGCCGACCTTCGCCGCATCCGCCGAACCGTCCAGCATCGGGAAGGACTTGATCTCCACGACCGTCCAGCTGCCGTCCGGGTGCACGACCACGGCGTCCGGTTCGAGGAAGGCGGGCGAGCCGGCGACGTCCAGCGCGAGCATCGGGTGGTCCAGCAGGGTCCACTCGCCGCGCGCCTCGGTGGCCTCGCGCAGCGCCAGGGCCGTACGGGCCGTGCGGCCCTCGGGGCCGATCGCGGCGAGCTCGGGCACGCGCGCGTGGGCCGGCGGTTCGGCGGAGCGGTCCAGCTTCTCGCGCACCAGCCGCAGCAGTTCAGCGCCGCCGTCCGCCTTGACCTTGGCCTCGAAGGCGTTCCCGCGGGTGAGGGCGAACTGTGACTGACCGAAGACCGACGGCGAGCCCAGCGCGCTCGCCAGCGCGGCCTTGTTCACCCCGGCGCCGTCCAGGATCGCTCTGCGCTTGCAGCCGGGGTTGGCGGCGAGGGCGGCCAGGGCGCGCGCGTCCAGCGCCTTGGCCGGGACCTCGGGACCGCGCAGCTCAGCGAGCCGGTGCCGGAGCGCCGTCCCCCGCGTCCTGGGGAGAGGCACTCGGCTCGGCTCCGGATCCGAACCGGGACTCGCGCTGCCGTGGAATTCGCTCACCCGCGGAAGTCTGGCATCCGCCACTGACAATTGAGGAAGGAGTGCCGCCGGAGCCCACCGGGACGGGCACACCGGCGCCCCCCGTCGCGGTGCCCGCGGAGGCGGCGACAGGCGTGGCACCCGACCCGAACCGCGTCCGCAGCCGGTCCACGGTCCGCATCACGACCGGCGCCAGCAGGAACCCGGCGCCCATCACGGCGGCGCCCGCGACCGCGTCGAGGAAGTAGTGGTTGGCGGTGCCCATCACCACGATCGTGGTGATCAGCGGGTAGGCCACCGCGGCCGCCTTCGTCAGCCGCGTCCCGCCGTACCGCCAGAGGATCACCCCGCACCACAGCGCCCAGCCGACGTGCAGGCTCGGCATCGCGGCGTACTGGTTGGTCATGCCGCCCAGCCCCTTGGGCGCGCTCGCGTCGCCGGCCCACCAGCCGTACGAGCTGTACTGGGCCATCGTGTCGACGAACCCGTGGCCGTCGGCGAGCAGCCTGGGCGGGCAGGTGGGCAGCAGGGTGAAGCCGATCAGGCCTATGAAGGTCGACGTCATCAGCCAGGTGCGGGCCGCGCGGTAGTGCAGGGTGCGGGACCTGAAGAGCCAGACCAGGAGCACGGGTGTGATCAGGTAGTGCAGCGAGGCGTACCAGAAGTCGGCCGGGACGCCGAGCCAGGGCTCGCGGGTGAAGAGGCGGTTGAGCGGGTGCTCGGCGTTGAGGTGCAGCGCCTTCTCGATGTCCAGGATGGCGAGGCCGTGGTCGACGGCGCCGCTGACATCGCCCCGGGCGAGGAGTCGGCCCGCCGAGTAGCAGGCGTAGACGAGCAATATCAGCGGCAGCTCGGTCCACCAGCGCAGGCGGGTCCGCGGCGTCGCCTCCACGCCAGCTGTCTCGGCGTGCGGCATCCGATCGCCTCCCCCTTCTTGTCAGCGCCCGGTTGACCGGTCGTACTACTTTACGGTGTATGCGTGAGCCCCCTTCGGGCGCCCCGGCCCTCTAGACGCAGAGATCGACCGCCGGGTTGCCCGCGCCCGGTGTGCGCGATGATGGACACATTCCACTTCTCGTTCTCCTGGAAGGCCCCGTCATGGCACCGCGCATCCTGCTGGCCAGGCACGGACAGACGGCGTGGTCGCTGTCCGGCAAGCACACCGGCAGGACCGACGTTCCGCTTCTCGAGGAGGGCCGCCGGGGCGCGAAGCTGCTGGGTGAGCGGCTGCACCGGCCACCGTTCGACGGGCTGGCCGGCGTCGAGGTCCGCACCAGCCCGCTGTCACGCGCGCGGGAGACCTGCGAACTGGCCGGCTTCGGCGAACGCGCGTCCGACTGGGAGACGCTCATGGAGTGGGACTACGGCGCCTACGAGGGCATGACACCGGCCGACATCCAGGCCGTGCGCCCCGGCTGGCTCATCTGGCGCGACGGCGTGCCCGAGGGGGAGACCCTCGCCGAGGTGACGGCCCGTGCCGACCAGGTGGTGGCCTGGGCGCGCGAGGCGGACCGGGACGTGCTGGTGTTCGCGCACGGGCACATCCTGCGGTCCATAGGCGCGCGTTGGCTCGGTCTGCCACTCGACTTCGCGGCACGGATCCGGCTGAACCCGACGTCGCTGTCGGTGCTGGGGTGGGCCTACGGGGAGCCGGCCATCGAGAGCTGGAACGACCTGGGGCACCTGGCCGGATAGCGGCCGGGCGCCCGGCGCCGGATCACACCGTGCGGGGCACGTTCGCGTGCCGTTCCAGGAACGCCGACACCCCGCTCGCCCGGCGGTGCGGCAGCAGCACCCGCGCCGTGCCCGCCAGCATCGTCTGCACCCGGGACGACTGCACCTGGTCCAGCAGGTCCAGCACCCGCATCCCGGCGGCGGCGGCCTCGTCCGGGCGGCCGCCCCGCGCCAGGTCGTCCGCGAGCTCCGCGGTGTAGAGGGCGATGTTGCGGGTGAAGTGGGGATCCTGGAGCTCGGCCGCCCGCTCGGCGTGCCGTGCCGCGCGCCGCCAGTTGCCGAGCACCGACCAGCACTGCGCCTCCAGGACCTCCAGCTCGGCCTCGCCGTAGAAGCTCATCCACTCGGGGTCGGCCTCGGAGCGGCCCCGGTCGAAGAGGGCCTGCGCGCGGACGAGCGCCTGTTCGCAGCCGGTCCGGTCGGCGAGCCCGGCCCAGCCGCCGGCCTCCCGCAGCGCGAGCAGCGACATCAGGCGCGCGGAGCCCAGGGGGCGCGCGGCGCGCTGCGCGGCCTGCGCGGCCCGCACCGCCTCGCGGGGCCGGCCCGCGTCCCGCGCGAGGAAGGACGTGTTGCAGAAGGCGTGCGCTTCGAGCGCCGGGTCGCCGGCCATCCGGGCCGTCGCGAGCGCCTCCGCGTAGTGCGAACGCGCGTCGTCGAACCGCCCGGAGTCGTGCGCCAGCCACCCCACCGAGATGGCCAGTTCACCAGCGCCCGAGTGCAGCCGTTCGCCGACCGCCTGCCGGGTCGTACCGGCGTCCAGCAGGGCGTAGGCGGCCCGCAGCGGGGCCGCGGCCCTGCGGTAGAGGCCATCGGCGCCGTGCCGGTCGTCGAGCAGCCGGATTCGGCGTACGGCTTCCTCCAGCGCGTCCGCCTCGCGTCCCCCGACACGTCTGACGGGACGCTCCGCGGCCGCGGCGTCGAAGGTGAGCCCCAGGGGGCCCAGCGAGGCGGCGGCCATCGTGGCGCCCCCGCCGGTCATGAATGCGCGACGTAGCACGTCGCTCTCCTCGTGGTTCTCGTGCTTGTGCTCCGTCCCGTACGCGTCATGCGGGTCGTACGGGTCCTGCCGGTTCTCCGGGTCATACGGCTCGTGGGCCCCCCGCGTCTCACTCGTGACGCACGCCGGGCTCGCGATGCGAGTCGGGGGCGCGTCCTCTTCGTCGCGCGCCCGGCGTCCGCGTACGGACGAGCGGGGCGCGAAGCCGAGGTCGGTGAGCGTGCGGCCGGGGAACATGTGCAGGAACACCCGTTCGTACGCGTAGTTGGGGCAGCGGATCTCGCCTGCCTCCACCCGACCGACGTAACGCGCGTCACAGCTGACCCGCTCGCCGATCTCGCGAGCGGCCCGTCGCACCAGCGCGGCGAACTCGGCCGGCGAGCGCTGTCCGCGCAGCTGCCGGAACGCGAGATTCGGCCGCGGTGGCCTGATGGGCTGGGACGAGGTCAGCTCTGTCGACGCCATGGCCGGGTCCTCTCGTGCGAACCGTCGAACCATGCCGGAACGAGGGCGACTTCAACGGGCTGTCCGTACCGAATATCCGTGTGGTGCCCTTGCGTCCGGCGGGCAAGAACGTACCTGCTGTAGCGGACCGGGTACGCAGGGTTTGGCTACAAACCGGATATCTCATACGTGATCTGCCATGAACTGCCATCCTTTGCGGCGGACTTCCGCCGTAGCCGTTGACGCCCGGCCGCGTTGAACTCTTCGGACTGCAAAGGGTTCCGTGGTGGAGGTCGGGATGGAGACCAGCCAGAGCATCGTTCCTCGCACGCCGTCGACCACGGCGGGGCACGGGCCGACCGCCCAGTGCAGCGCGCCGCCGGGCGCGGGCTGCGACCCGCGGACGGGGTGCGACGTGGTCACCGTCCCCGCGCGGCAGGGCCTGGAGGCGGTCGACATCCTGCGCCGGGGCGGCGGCGAGGCGGTGGGACCCGTACTGCACGACGACTGCTGCGACACCCTGGGCTTCGTGGTCCCGTCCGGCACGGCCGCCGCCTGGGACATGCCCGGCAGCACCTGTACGGAGACCGATGGCCGGGGCCTGAGCCTGAGCCTGGACCCGCGTCCCGAGCCTCCGGTCGAGGGCTCCGACTGGCTCCTGCCGCCCGACGAGGCCGACCCCGCGACCGATCCCGCGATGCTGCGGGCCGCACTGGGCGAGGCGGCCCGGCTGCTGGAGGCGGCCGACAAGTGCTGCTGACGCGGCTGCCCGGGCGGCCCGGTCGCCCGCTTGCGACAATGAACCAATGGGAAGATCCAGGAACGCCCGGCGGCGGCCGGCCGCGGCCGAAGCCGTCGTCGAACGCGTCGACGGCGGACTCGCCGAGCTGATACCCGACCGGGATCGGGCCCGCGCCTGGACGCTCCTCATCGACGGCGCCCCTCAGTCGCACGTCGACCTGGACGACCCCGCGTACCTCTCCTTCGAGTACCAGCGGCGCCTCGGGCACGTCATCGACCTCGTCGCCCCGCCCGGCCGACCCCTGCACGCGGTCCACCTCGGCGGCGGCGCCCTCACGCTCGCCCGCTACGTCGCCGCCACCCGGCCCCGCTCCACCCAGCAGGTCGTCGAGCGGGACGCCGCCCTCGTCCAACTGGTCCGGCGGGAGCTGCCGTTGGATCCGGCGGCCCGGATCCGGGTGCGGTCGACGGACGCCCGGGACGGGCTCGCCAAGGTGCCCGACGGATGGGCCGACCTCGTCGTCGCCGACGTCTTCAGCGCGGCCCGCACCCCCGCCCATCTGACCTCGACGGAGTTCCTCGACGACGTACGCAGGGTCCTCAAGCCCGGCGGTGTCTACGCCGCCAATCTCGCCGACGGGCCGCCGCTCAGGCATCTGCGCGGCCAGATCGCCACCGCCGCCGACCGGTTCGGGGAACTCGCGCTGCTCGCCGACCCGGCGGTACTGCGCGGCAAGCGATTCGGCAACGCCGTGCTCGTCGCCTCCGACCGTGCGCTCCCGGTCGCCGAACTGACCCGGAGCGCCGCCGGCGACCCGCATCCCGCCCGCGTCGAGCACGGCAGGGCGCTCACCGACTTCACCGGTGGTGCCGTCCCCGTGAACGACCTGGTGGCGGTGGCCTCGCCGGCCCCGCCGCCGTCCGTGTTCCGGTGACTCAGTAGTTCCCGATCTCCACGCGCGGCGGCCCGTCGTGCCAGGTGCAGAACACCGACACCCGGTCCGCGCCCGCGCCGAACTCCACCCGGATCCACGTCTCCGTCTTCCACACCTGCATCGACCAGCCGGCGCCCGGCGTGGCCGAGACGAGGGTCGCGGACGCGTCGCCGATGTCGAAGACCACCCGGCCGCCGTCGGTGTCGTAGCTCTTGACCTGGCCGGACTTGGTGGGGGAGGGGTCCGGGCTGTTCGCCGGCGGCTTCGCGGGCGTGGTCGGTGTGCGGGGTGTCCCGGTGGGCTTCGGGGAGGGGCTCCGCGACGGCGTCGGCCGCCGCGGCGAGTGGGTCGAGGACGCGAGCGGCTTCGACTCCTGCGTGGTCGCGTCGGCCGCCGTGATGGGCAGGGCGCGCGGGCGGTCGTACACCGTGCCCGCCATCACCGTGTGGACCCCCCACCACGACAGCGTGACCGCCGCGCCCGTGGCGAGCGACCAAGCCAGTACGTGTACGAGTCCTCTGCGCATCGCGGGCCATACTGCCTCACGCACCTCACAGGCCGCACATGGTCCGAGTTATCCACAGGCCCGGATCAGGGTCCCCCGCATGGCGTACGGTGCGGCGCATGGCAAGTGTGCTCGTGGTCGAGGACGACCCCTTCGTCCGCTCGGCGCTCATCCGGCACCTGACCGACGCGGCACACACGGTGCGCAGTGTCGGGACGGCGCTGGAGGCGCTGCGCGAGGTCGCCCATTTCCGTTTCGACGTGGTCGTCCTGGACCTCGGTCTGCCCGATCTGGACGGCTCCGAGGCCCTGAAGATGCTGCGCGGGATCACCGACGTCCCCGTGATCATCGCCACCGCCAGGGACGACGAGACGGAGATCGTCCGGCTGCTGAACGACGGGGCGGACGACTACCTCACCAAGCCCTTCTCGGTCGAGCACCTCTCGGCCCGCATGGCGGCCGTCCTGCGGCGGTCCCGGGCCGCCGCCGGTGACGTCCCGCCGGAGACCGTGGTGCGCGTCGGCGGCCTCACCGTCGACCCGCTGCGCCGGCAGGCCGAGCTGGACGGCATCCGACTCGACCTCACCCGCCGCGAGTTCGACCTGCTCGCCTTCCTGGCCGCCCGGCCCGGAGTGGTCGTCCCCCGCAAGGAACTGCTCGCCGAGGTGTGGCAGCAGTCCTACGGCGACGACCAGACGATCGACGTCCATCTGTCATGGCTGCGGCGCAAGCTCGGGGAGACCGCCGCGCGACCGCGTTATCTGCACACCCTGCGAGGCGTCGGCGTGAAGCTGGAACCACCCGGTGGGGAGCCGCCGCGATGAGATGGGCACTGGTCAAGGTCTGTCTGGCGGTCACCGTCATGGTCGTGGTCGCCTTCGCCGTCCCGCTCGGACTGGTCATCCGCGAGATGGCCCGTGACCGCGCGTTCTCCAACGCCGAGCGGGAGGCCGCCGCGGTCGCTCCCGCGCTGTCCATCACCACCGACCGGGACCAGCTGGAGCGGGTCGTCGCCTCCGCCGGCTCGGACGCGGGGATGGCCGTGCACATACCGGCGTCCGGCGAAGCCTCCGCCGTCGACCTCGGCCGGCAGCGCGCCGCCGACGACGACATCGCGACCGTACGGAAGCTGGGCCGCGCCTCGACCACCGAGGTCCCCGGCGGATCCACACTGCTCCAGCCCGTCGCTCTGAGCTCCGGCGAGATCGCCGTCGTCGAGGTGTACGTCCCCGAAGCGGAGGTCACCAACGGGCTCACCACGGCGTGGACGGTGCTCGCGGGGGTCGGCCTCGCGCTGATCGTCGGATCGGTCGCCGTGGCGGACCGGCTGGGCGTACGGATGGTGCGGCCCGCGCAGCGCCTGGTCGAGGGCGCGCACGAGCTGGGGGAGGGCAAGCTGGGCGCCCGGGTGCCCGAGGAGGGGCCGAACGAACTGCGGCTGGCCGCGGTGGCGTTCAACTCGATGGCCGACCAGGTCGTGCAACTGCTCGCGAACGAGCGGGAGCTGGCCGCCGACCTGTCCCATCGCCTGCGTACCCCGCTGACCGTGCTGCGGCTGAACGCGGCCTCGCTCGGGGACGGCCCGGCCGCCGAGCAGACCCGGGCCGCCGTGGCCCAGCTGGAGCGTGAGGTCGACACCATCATCCGTACCGCCCGGGAGGCCAAGCCGCAGACGGTCGCGGCGGGTCCGGGCGCCGGGTGCGACGCGGCCGAGGTGGTGCGCGAGCGGATGACGTTCTGGTCGGCGCTGGCGGAGGACGAGGACCGCAAGGTGCGGGTGGCCGGCGTGGACCGGCCGGTGCGGATACCGGTGGCCCGCGCGGATCTGGCGGCCGCGCTCGACGCCCTGCTCGGCAACGTCTTCCGGCACACCGCCGAGGGCACCGCCTTCGCGGTCGACGTGCACAACGGCGAGGACGCGGTGATCGTGCTGGTCTCCGACGCCGGGCCCGGCATAGCCGACCCCGAGGCGGCGATGGCGCGCGGGCGGGGCTCGGGCAGCGCCGGCTCGACCGGGCTGGGGCTGGACATCGTGCGACGGCTCGCCGAGTCGACCGGCGGGGACGTGCGGATCGGGTCGTCGGTGCTCGGCGGGACCGAGGTGCGGATCTGGATCCAGCTGGACGGCAGGGAGCCCGTGCGCAGGGGCCACCGGGGCTCCGTGCGCCGCCGCCGTCCCGGCCGATTGGTCTCGTCCTTTAACCGTCCCCGATCCCTTCCTTAAGCGCGCCCTAAGGCCGCCAACCCCCGTCCTAATCAGGCGCTTTGCCCGATTCCGAATCGCTAGCGTGCTGCCGCACCCACACCGTGATCCCACGAACCCGTGAACAGTGAGGCAGGCACGTGATGAGCAGCACCCACCGGCGCAAGGTCAGTGGCAGGAACAAGGCGATCGGCGGGCTGGTCGCCGCCGCCGTGGCCGGCGGTGGCGCGATCCTGTTCACCGGCACCGCCCAGGCGGCCGGGATCGGGGCGGCGTACACGAAGACCAGTGACTGGTCGACGGGATACACCGCGCAGTACGTCGTCACGAACAACACCGGTCAGGCGAAGAAGGACTGGACGCTGGAGTTCGACCTGCCGTCGGGCTCGAAGCTGAGCTCCCTGTGGAACGCCGAGTCGAAGGTGAGCGGACAGCACGTCACCGTGACCCCGCCGAAGTGGGACAGCGACGGACTGGCGGCCGGCGAGTCGGTGACGGTCGGCTTCGTGGTCAACGGTTCGGCCGCACCCACGGGTTGCCTGATCGACGACGCCAAGTGCGCCACGGACACCACCGCGACCCCGGAGCCGAGCGGCCGCCCGACCCAGCCTCCGAAGCCGACCCCGACCCCCACGCCCACCCCCACGGCGACGACCGCCGAGCCCAGCGCGACCCCCACCGCCGAGCCCTCGGAGACCTCCGGCACCGGAACCGCCGCGTCCGCCGGCTTCGCCCCCTATATCGACACCTCCCTCTACCCGGCCTTCGACATGGCGGCGAGCGCCGAGGCGACCGGCGTGAAGAACTACAACCTCGCCTTCATCACCGACGGCGGCGGCTGCACCCCGAAGTGGGGCGGCGTCACGGACCTCGGCACCGACGCGGTGGCCGCGCAGATCGGCGAGCTGCGCGCCAAGGGCGGTGACGTCCGGGTCTCCTTCGGCGGCGCGGCCGGCAGCGAGCTGGCCACGACCTGCTCCTCGGCGGACGCGCTGGCGGCGGCGTACGAGAAGGTGGTCGCCGCCTACAAGCTGACCAAGGTCGACTTCGACGTCGAGGGCGGCGCGCTCCCCGACAAGGCGGCCAACACCCGCCGCGCCCAGGCGATAGCCGAGCTCCAGCAGCGGCACCCGGACCTGGACGTCTCCTACACCCTCCCCGTGATGCCGGAGGGCCTCACCCAGCCGGGCGTCGACCTGCTCGCCGACGCCAAGCAGAACGGCGTCGAGATCGACACCGTCAACATCATGGCGATGGACTACGGCCCCGCGTACAGCGACGACATGGGTACCTACGCCGAGCAGGCGGCCACCGCCACCCAGGCCCAGGTCAAGAGCGTCCTCGGCCTCTCCGACAGCGCCGCCTGGAAGACGGTCGCGGTCACTCCGATGATCGGCGTCAACGACGTCGTCACCGAGATCTTCAAGGTCGACGACGCCACCCAGCTGGTGAACTTCGCCAAGTCCAAGGGCCTCGGTTGGCTCTCGATGTGGTCGGCGACCCGCGACCAGCAGTGCGCGGGCGGCGAGAAGCCGGCGGCCGACGCGACGTGCAGCTCGATCCTCCAGGACAAGTTCGCCTTCTCGAAGGCGTTCGCGGCCTTCGGCAAGTAGCGCCGGGCCACCGACGGCCAACCAGGAAACGGGGGTTGCGCGTCCCGGCCGGTCTTCCCCCCATCCGGCCGGGGCGCGCAGGCCGTCGCCCGATCCGTTCCGCCGCGTCAGTTCTTCTGTAGGGCTCGTGTCACGCCCGCGATGACGGCCGTGGTCAGCACCCACCCGAACGCGACCAGGGTGTAGGCGAGCCATTGCACGCCGGCGTCCGTCCAGTACCAGCCGCCGCGCTGGCCCAGGCCTCCGATGGGGATCAGCAGGTCGAGCGTGTAGACGAGCGGCTGGAACGGGGCGCCCTCGCCCGGCTTCACCGGGGTCGGGGTGTGGGCGCGGAAGACCAGAGCACCCAGCAGGGCCAGGGTCAGCAGCCAGACACCGGCCAGCCAGGGACGGTAGCCGTAGCCGACGGTCGCGTCGAGCAGATGCCCCCAGGCACGCGCCGCCGGACGCAGAGTGCCGCGGCGGTGACGCTGCTTGGCCAGCAGGACCCGACGAGCGTCGTCGTCGTGACCGACCGCGCGGTACCAGGTCGCCAACTGCTCGTACGGCTGTGGGCTGTAGCCCGGGCTGCGCCGTATCCACGCGATGCGGCGGGCGACCGGCTCCCGCGTCCCCACCGCCTCGCTGCGCCCGCCGGCCTCGTCCTCGCCGCCGACCTTGATGCTGCCGTAGACGAATCCGTCCAGCTCCACCACGTCCGGCCAGCTGTGCTCGCCCTCGTGGAGGTACGACACCTGCGCACCCCGCAGATCCACCGAGCGGGTCGGCGTCCGCGCGAGCTTGAGATCGAAATCGACGGCCTGCATCAGCGTCCCCATCAGGGCCGGGCCGTCACCCTCGGGCGGCCCGTTCAGCACGGCCCCCTCGAAGGTCAGGTTGTCCGCGATCCGGGCGCCGCGCAGCCGTACCGTCCCGTTCGCGGTGAACCCCCGGGAGAGGTCGAGCGTCGACGCCACCGCGCTGTTCAGGGCCAAGGCCACTCCCCGCGGGCCGGGGCTCTCCAGACGCGCGCCGTTCATGAACAGCCCACCCGGCAACTGCGCCCCGGGAAGCCGTACTTGACCGTGCGCGATGAGGCGCCGGGCGAAGAAGCCCCCTTCCATGACCAGCCCACCGGCGCCCACCGCCCAGCCGTCCTGCGCGTCGATCCGGGCCCGGTTGAGGATCACCGCGCCGGACACCCGGGCGTTGATGAGGGACAGGGCCGTGACGGCGCGGTGGTGGGCCGATTCAGCGGTGTTCTCCACCAGGGAGCCCCGTAGGTCGATGGTGCCCTCGACGCGGGTCGAACCGGCTTCGAGGCCGGGCACGCGGCTGTCCACGATCGCGATCGACAGGGTCGACGCCCCGTAGAGGTCGATCCGTTCGTCGAACCAGCAGTCCGCCAGCCAGAGCGCGTACCCGATCTGTGCCCCGGCGAGATCGAGATGCCCCGTGACCCGCGCGCCGGTCAGCCGCAGACAGGCGACGGCGCCCTGCTCGCCGCCGTGCGCCCCCAGCAGCAGCGCCGCGAGCACGGCGGCCCGCACCGTGCGCTCGGGCCCCCACTGCCCGCCGCCCGCGACGGGACGATCGCTCTCGGACCCGTCCGGGCGCAGGTCGACCTGGCGCCCTTCGGGGAAGGCGTTCCACAACTCACGTTCCGGAGCCGTCAATTCGTCGTAGGAGAGCACCGGAGCAGAGTAGTGAACCGCGGGGCGCCGCACGTCCCCTCGGCGTGCCGCGCCCCGTCCCCCGGAACGGTTTCCTAGACCCCCTCCTCCACCTCCGGCAGCGCCCCCGTCCGAGCCGCCTGCCCGTACCAGTACGCACTCGACTTCGGCGTCCGGGCGAGCGTCGCGTAGTCGACGTACACCGCGCCGAACCGCTTCTCGTACCCGTACGCCCACTCGAAGTTGTCCATCAGGGACCACAGGTAGTACCCGCGCACATCAGCGCCGTCCGTGATGGCCTGCCGTACCGCCGACAGGTGGCCGTGCAGGTAGGCGACGCGCTCGGGGTCGTGGACGCGGCCGTCGGGGTCGGGCTTGTCGTCGTAGGCCGCGCCGTTCTCGGTCACGTACAGCGGCAGGCCGGGGGCCTCGCGCGAGTAGCGCATGATCAGTTCGTGCAGGCCGGTCGGGTCGATCGTCCAGCCCATCTCCGTGCGCTCGCCCGGGGTCTGGTGGAACAGCACGTCGTCCGCGCCGGGCCACGGCGAGTGGTCGCTGGCGCCGTGGCCGTCGGCGCGGGGCCCGCTCACCTCGGACTCGGCCGCCGAGACCAGCGCCGGGGTGTAGTAGTTCAGGCCGAGCGCGTCCAGGGGCTGGTTGATGGCGGCCAGGTCGCCGTCCAGGACGTACGACCAGTCCGTCAGCGGCTCCGTCGCTGCGTACAGCGTCTCCGGGTAGACGCCGTGCAGGACCGGGCCGTGGAAGATCCCGTTGGCCAGGTCCTCGATCTTGTGTGCCGCCGCCAGGTCCGCCGGGTCCTGCGAGAGCGGCCGTACCACCGAGGAGTTGAGGCTCAGCGCCACCGAGTTGCGGGCCGGCATCACCGAGCGCAGGGCCGATGCACCGAGGCCATGGGCCAGGTTCAGGTGGTGGGCCGCCCGCAGGGTGGCCACCGGCTCGGTACGGCCCGGCGCGTGCACGCCCGAGCCGTAGCCCAGGAAGGCGCTGCACCAGGGCTCGTTGAGCGTGATCCACTGCTCCACCCGGTCGCCGAGCGCCTCGCCGACGATCTGCGCGTACTCGGCGAACCGGTACGCCGTGTCCCGCTCCGGCCAGCCGCCCGCGTCCTCCAACTCCTGCGGCAGGTCCCAGTGGTAGAGCGTGACGGCCGGCTTGATGCCCTTCGCCAGCAGCTCGTCCACCAGACGGCGGTAGAAGTCCAGGCCCACCTGCACCGCGGGCCCCCGGCCGGTCGGTTGGACGCGCGGCCAGGAGATGGAGAACCGGTACGCGTTCAGGCCGAGGTCGGCCATCAGCGCCACGTCCTCGCGGTAGCGGTGATAGTGGTCGACAGCGATGTCACCGTGCTCGCCGCCGGCCGTCCTGCCCGGCGTATGGCTGAAGGTGTCCCAGATGGAGGCGGTGCGGCCGCCCTCCCGCACCGCCCCCTCGATCTGGTACGCGGAGGTCGCGGCACCCCAGAGGAAGGCGGGCGGGAAGGACACGGGCGACGACAGGGGCTCAGGCATGGAAGCGCTCCCATTGGAGGTCGTGGAGACCGACGGGTACGAGTAGGGGGGAGAGGGGGAGGAGGGGAGGGCCTCCAGGGGGCCGAGGCGGCGGTGGCGCGGCCCCTGGAGGTCGGACGAGGCTGAAGAGGGCAGATGCGTCAGCCCTTGATCGCGCCCTGCATGATGCCGCCCACGATCTGCTTGCCGAACAGCAGGAAGGCGATCAGCAGCGGCAGCGTGCCGAGCAGGGCGCCGGCCATGATGACCGCCTGGTCGGGGACGTAACCGGTGCCGAGGGAGTTCAGGGCGACCTGCACGGTCGGGTTCTCCTGGTTCAGGGCGATGATCGGCCACAGGAAGTCGTTCCAGGCGAACACGAAGGTCAGCAGGCCGAGTACGGCCATCGCGGGCCGGGCGGCCGGGAAGACCACGTGCCACACGACCCGGAGACTGCTCGCCCCGTCCACCCGCGCCGCCTCGATCAGCTCGCTCGGCAGCGCCTGCACCAGGTACTGACGCATGAAGAACGTACCGAAGGCCGTGCACAGCGTCGGCAGGATCACCGTCTGGAGCTGGTTGGACCAGCCGAGGTCCGCCATCCACAGATACAGCGGTACGACCGCCAGCTGCGGCGGGATCATCATCGTGCCGATCGTCAGCAGCAGCAGGACGCCGGAGAACCGGAACCGGAGCTTGGCGAAGGCGAAGCCGGCGAGCGTGGAGAACAGCACGGTGCTGACGGTGATCATGCCCGCCACGAAGATGGTGTTGAACATCGCCGTGCCGAGCCCGCCCTCCTCCCACGCCCGCTCCATGTTCTTGAACAGGTTCCCGCCGAACCACAGCGGCGGCGGTGTCTCCGCGAGCCGCTGGTTGGTGCGCGAGGCCGCGATCGCCGTCCACACCAGCGGGGCCAGCGAGACCAGGGCGAAGACGGACAGGACGACATAGGTGAGCGGGCCGGCGTGCAACTGCTTGCCCGCGCCCATCACACGGGTTCGCTCGCGCCGGGGCTTCGACGTCTTCGCGGGCTGAGGCGCCGTCAGTTCGGTGGTGGTCATTGGGACTTCCTCAGCCGTCGGGACACCAGCAGTTGGATCACGGCGACGATCAGCAGGATCAGGAACATCGACCAGGCGATCGCGGACGCCTTGCCGAGGTTGCCGATGATCCAGCCCTGGTCGTACATGTACAGACCGAGCGTCTGGTACTGGTGCTCGGAGCCGCCCTTCGAGCCGCTCACCCCGCCGAACAGCAGGGGCTCACCGAAGAGCTGGGTCGCGCCGATGGTGGAGACGACGACCGTGAACAGGATCGTCGGCCGCAGCTGCGGGACGGTGACGTGGATGAACTGCTGCCACCGGTTGGCGCCGTCGATCGCCGCGGACTCGTAGAGGTCGGCCGGGATCGCCTGCATCGCCGCCAGATAGATCAGCGCGTTGTAACCCGTCCAGCGCCAGATCACGATCGACGACACCGCGAACTGCGAACCCCAGTCGGACTCACGCCAGTTGACCGGGTCGATGCCGACGAAGTCCAGCAGCCAGTTGATCATGCCGCCGTCCCAGGAGTACAGCAGCACGAAGACGAGGGTCGCCGCCGCCACCGAGGTGGCGTACGGGGTGAGCATCACGACCCGCCACATCGTGGAGCCGCGCAGCCGGTAGTTCAGGAGATGGGCGAGGCCGATCGCCATCAGCAGCTGGGGCACCGTGGAGATCACGCCGATGGTGAAGGTGTTCCACAGCGCGTTCCAGAAGAAGTCCGAGGACAGCAGGTTCCGGTAGTTGTCCAGGCCGGTCCACGTCTGGCCGTCCAGGTTGGCCAGCTGCACGTTGTGCAGCGAGTACCACGCCGTGTACAGCAGCGGGACCAGCGAGAACGCCCCGAAGACGATGAAGAAGGGGGCGATGAACGCGTACGGCGACGCCTTCATGTCCCAGCGGTACAGCCGGCTCCGCCAGGAACTGGTGCCCGGCGGAGGCGGCGTACCGCGACCGTGCGCGCGGCCGGCCGCGCCCCGCGGGGGACCCGGCGCGGCGGCGGGGCGCGCCCCCGGGGGGGCGCGGGGCGGCTTGGGGCGGCGAACAGGGCGAGCCCGTCCGTGATCTAGTTGGTCGCGGGCTCCCCGCCCACATAGGGGGGCT
>NZ_JBIWAK010000010.1:213042-421366 GCF_044759995.1 Streptomyces sp. NPDC098781 | reverse complement strand
CGGTTACATTCCGAACCCGGAAGCTAAGCCTTACAGCGCCGATGGTACTGCAGGGGGGACCCTGTGGGAGAGTAGGACACCGCCGAACAAATTTTGGGAAAAGGCCCACGCCATTTGGCGTGGGCCTTTTTGCGTTTAAGCTCAGGCGTATGAACTACGTGATCCGATCCATTCGTGCGGACGAGTGGCCCGCCACGAAGGAGCTGCGACTCGCGGCGCTTCAGGACCCGGTCGCGCACATCGCGTTTCTGGAGACGTACGAGGACGCCGTGGCCCAATCCGACTCCTTCTGGAGGGGACGGGCCGCCCGGGCGTGTGAAGGTGCTGGCGGGGCGCAGCAGATCATCGCTGAGGCGCCGGACGGGCGGTGGGTCGGGACGTTGACCGTGCTGATCGAGCAGCCGGGGACGACCGATTGGGCCGGGAACGCGGTGGATCGGCTGCAAGGACATGTCGTCGGCGTCTTCGTGCGGCCCGAGGAGCGGGGGGCCGGGCTGACCGAGGTGTTGTTCGACGCGGGTCTGGAATGGGCTTGGGGGCGCGGCGCCGAGCGGGTGCGGCTCATCGTGCATGAGGAGAACGGGCGGGCCCAGCGCTTCTATCGGAGGGCGGGGTTCGTGCCGAGCGGGCTCGTCGTGCCGTTGTCCGGGAAGCCGGAGGAGAAGGAACTGGAGTTCGTCCTGGAGCGGCCGTAGCGGCAACGGGTTGGCTTCAGCCCCACCCTCCCGTGCACGTCATGTCGTGGCATCCGCGCTGTCTCGCGGAGCGTTGTGCTCCTGGTGCATCTTCAGGACGCCTCTTCCTCTCGGACGGTCCATCTCGCGCCACTCCCGTCTCAGTCCTGCCAGGTTCGTGGTGAGGAAGTACGCAGCCCCGCCGGCGAGCAGTACCGGTGCAAGTCCGACGGAGGCGACCGCCGCCCCGGCGATCAGGCCGCCGAGAGGGATGCCCGCCCAGGCCAGTGAGTCGCCGAGCGCGTTGACCCGGCCCAGCATCCGGCGGGGCACCCGTTCGAGGAGGACGGCCCCGATCACCGGGTTGAGGAAGCCCGCACCGAAGCCACTGACCGCGAAGACGGCCAGTACCGCGCCCAGCGGGGCGTCGAAGGCGAGGATCAGAAATCTCGGCGCCCCGGCCAACAGGAACCCGGTGAAGAACACGACCCTGCGCCGCAGCCGGTGTGCGGCCACCGCGGCGATCAGGCTTCCGGCGACCGCTGCGGCCCCCATCGCGGTGCCTGTGAGGCCGATCGCGGTCGGCCCGTTGCCGGACTCCTTGGCCCAGACGGGCATGAGAACCGTCATGAAGGCCGCGTCGAGCAGGTTGGTGATACCCACCATGACGATGACGGTGAGCATCAGCGGCTCGGTGCGCAGGAAGGTGAAGCCTTCGCCGAAGCGTTTCCAGTAGCCCTCTTTCGTCTCTCCGGCCTGCGGCGAGGCGCCCTCGGCCGGCTCACCCATGCCGCGAGGCAGCACCAGTGCGATGATCACCGATCCGAGAGCAAAGCAGCCCGCGTTGACGACAAGCCCTGGCAACGGGCCGAGCAGCGCCACCAAGGCGCCGTCGACCGCCGGGCCGACGGTGGAAGCGAGTCGTTCGGTCACGCCGGACAGGCCGGTGGCCCGCTCCAGCGGCACCCCACCGCGTTCAGCCGCTTCGGGGACCATGACTTCCTTGGCCAGGTCGCCGGGTCCGCGGGCGGCGCCGATCACCGTGACCAGGGCCAGCAGAAGGGGGAAGGACAGCAGGTGCAGGGCGTGGAACAGGGGGACGGCGGCGGCAGCGGTTGCGCTGGCGACGTCCGTGGTCCAGGAGACGGTCCGTGGGCCGACCCGGTCCACCAGCGGTCCGGTGAACGCCTTGACCAGTACGTAGGCGGCCATCTCGAAGAAGGCGACGAGCCCGGTCCGGGTGGCGCTGCCGGTCGTGACCAGGACGAACCAAGGCAGGGCGACCGCCGACACCCGGGTACCGGTCAGTGACACGGCCATGGCCGCCAGCACGCCACTCAGAGGCCGTAAGGACCGCCCTTTGGATATGCCGTCAGCGCCGGTGGCGTCCCCGGTCACGACGTCTCCGTCCGGGGCTCCGACGGGGCGGGCGTGTCCAGTTCGGGCAGGAGGTGGGTGACAACGCCGACCCGCTCGGCTCCCTCCGGGGCACTTGCCGCCGCCTCGGGTGTGTCTCGGCGGTACCGGGAGATGACGGCCCTCAACTCCTCCCGCAGGGCGACGGCTTCTTCGGGTGTGAGCCGCAGAGCCCAGTCGCTCATGTCGAAGGTGTTCCGCCACGCACGGGGCATCGTCTGCAACTCGTTCAGCGTCTGCTGAGTGCGCAAGGTGTACGTGGTGGCGACGGATTGCAGGAAGGCCATGGTGGCCTCGGGCTCTCGATCGGCCAGCTCCCGGTCGTTGAGCTCCGTCATCTGGTGTACCGCGCGCCACCAGCGCTCTCGCGCGTTGCCGCGTTCGGTGTCCTCCTCGACGAAACCGGCCGCGCCGAGCTGGCGCAGGTGATAGCTGGCTGTCCCGGAGTTCACGCCGAGCCGCTCCGCGAGACGGGTGGCTGTCGATGGGCCGAACTTCCGCAGCAGCCCGACCAACTGCACACGTACCGGATGCGCCATGGCACGCAGGCCCTTGGCATCCAGGACTACGGAGTCCTCTTCGGGGTTCGGGCGCTCGGGCCTCTTCATCGCATCGGGCACACCGCACAGGCTAGACCGCAAAGAGTTCTTCGCAAAGGGTTCTTCGCGAAGAACTCTTTGCGGTCTGCGTAGTACGGGAGATCCTGCGACTCGTCTTGATCTCGCGGGTTCGGCGGAGTGATCAGCGGCTGCCGCTAGATTCCGCTCCGATGCCCCCCAAGAGCCTCGTCGTGCGGCCAGCGCGAGCGAGCCTGCTCCCGGGACCGGAGGAGGGCCAGGGTCGGCATGCCCCGGTCCGCTCCGGAGGCCAGCAGCTCCGGTAGCTGAGGAAGGGGAGCCACGGCGGCGACGTCGTCCAGGACGAGCGTCAGTGGTGGGTCGAGGCGACCGGAGGATGACCGTTCGGCCATGTGCCGGCCGCGCTCGACCACGCTTGCGGCGAGTGCCGTCAGGAGTGGCATGGCGCCTGGGTTGGTTCGGGGATCCTCGATGGATTCACCCACCACATAAAGCGTGCCCGCTTCGTGGACGAAGGAATCCAAGGTGAGGGCATCGGCTCGGTTTGGAGTGCACGCCTCGCGGATGTTGACCATGGAGAGGGCGGCGAGCGCTCTGGTGGTCAACTCCTGGGCCATGTCGCGGCGTTCGGGGTGGGCCGTGAGGGCCGCTTCCAGTTCGCCGGCCGAGCCCGGCGCGGCCTTGGGGTTGGTGCGGAGGATGCGTACGGCGTCCTGGATCTGAGTGCCCTGGGACCAGCGGTGGACGTGGCGGACGGTGCGGCCGTCGATGGCGGCGGCGTGCAGGTAGCTGCGCAGGAGCGTTTCGGCCGTGTCGCTCACCGCCTGGTCCAGGCGGGACGTGGGGCGGACCGGGGTCAGCAGGGCGGCGGCCCGGGCAGCCGCGGTCTGCTTGTCCTCGCAGGCCGTCGTGGGGGACCAGTGCAGGCGGGCCGGGGTGTCGCAGAGGTGGGTGGGGTCGTAGAGGAGGACGGGGCCCAGTTTTCCGCGAGCGTCCTTCGTGCCCTGCCACAGGTCGGGGTTGGACGTGACCACGAGGGTGGGGCCTTCGGCGTCGCGCACTGCCTGGGTGGCGGTCTTCAGCCGGCCTTCCTTGGGGGCCACGAGGACTCGTTCGGGTCCGCCCAACGGTTCCGCGAGGAGAGGGGCAGCGGGCTCGGTGGCGGCCGGTGCCGTCTCCGGCTGCGGCATGTACGGACCGTCCGGCACCGGCGTCGGTGACGGCTGGTGCTGGGGCTGCCAGGTCCCCGTCGGCTCCGCTTCCTTCCTCGGTGCCGGTACCTCGCCTCTCACCGGGGAGGGCAGCGGCTCGGGGTCCGAGGACCCCGGATCCGCCCCGGCGTCCGCCTTCGCGGTGCGCCTTCCCGTCCTGACCGCCCGCCACCGGGCCACTGTGCCCAGGACGAACACCGTCAGTACGACGAGGATCATCAGCTGGCCTATGAACAGGCCCCAGAACAGGCCGTACCCGGAAAGCTGCCCGGCCGGTGTGGCGGGCCAGGCGCCCGGGATGTCGTGCGGCTCGGCGATCAGGGAGCGCATCGCGAGCGGTGTGCGGGCGAAGGTGACCCCGGTCGGCCAGGTGCCGTGCGCGAACAGTGCCGCCAGGCCCGTCGCCGTCCAGACCAGCAGGGTCATGCCGAGGAGGAAGGCGAGTATGCCGATCAGCAGGCCGTCGGGGATGCCCCCTTGGCCGTCCCGGTGCTGCCCGCGGTCCCGGTACTCCCGGCCGTGCTCCGGTCTCACGCTGCCCCCTACGCCACCGTCGATTCGGAGTCGCCCAGGTGTTGCTCCACGAAGGCCGCGGCCCGTTCCTCCGCCTCCAGCTCGGCGGCGCGCAGGGCGTCGTCGGCGAGGTCGGTGGACGATTCGGTCATCGCGCGGTCGGTGAAGACGAGGGGGCGTTCGGTCTCGGTGACCAGGTGTTTGACGACCTGGACATTGCCGTTGACGTCCCACACCGCGATGCCGGGGGTGAGGCTGGGGATGATCTCCACAGCCCAGCGCGGCAGGCCCAGCACACGGCCGGTGGCCCTCGCCTCGTCGGCCTTCTGGGCGTAGATCGTCCTGGTCGACGCCATCTTCAGGATCGCGGCCGCCTCCTTCGCCGCGGCGCCGTCGACGACGTCCGAGAGGTGGTGGACCACCGCCACGAAGGACAGGCCCAGGCGCCGGCCGAACTTCAGCAGACGCTGGAACAGCTGAGCCACGAAGGGGCTGTTGATGATGTGCCAGGCCTCCTCGACCAGGAAGATGCGCTTCTTCCGGTCGGGGCGGATCCAGGTGTGTTCCAGCCATACGCCGACGATCGCCATCAGGATCGGCATGGCGATCGAGTTGCGGTCGATGTGGGACAAATCGAACACAATGAGGGGCGCGTCGAGGTCGATACCGACCGTGGTGGGGCCGTCGAACATGCCCCGCAGGTCACCGTCGACCAGCCGGTCCAGCACCAGCGCCACGTCCAGGCCCCACGCCCGTACGTCGTCTATGGCGACGTTCATCGCCTCGGCCGACTCCGGCTCGGGGTGCCGTAGCTGCTCGACGATGTCGGTCAGGACGGGCTGTCGGTCGACGATGGTCTCGTTGACGTAGGCGTGCGCGACCTTCAGCGCGAAGCCCGAGCGCTCGTCGAGGCCGTGGCCCATGGCGACCTCGATGATCGTCCGGAGCAGCGCGAGCTGGCCCGTGGTGGTGATCGACGGGTCGAGGGGGTTGAGGCGGATGCCGTGGTCCAGGGCCGCCGTGGGGTCGAGCCGGATCGGCGTTATGCCCAGCTCCTGCGCGATGAGGTTCCACTCGCCGACGCCGTCCTCGCCCTGGGCGTCCAGGACGACGACCTGGCGGTCGCGGAAGCGCAGTTGACGTAGGACGTACGTCTTCTCCAGGGCCGACTTGCCGTTGCCGGACTCGCCGAGGACCAGCCAGTGGGGGGCGGGGAGCTGCTGGCCGTACAGCTGGAAGGGGTCGTAGATGTAGCCCTTTCCGGAGTACACCTCGCGGCCGATGATGACGCCCGAGTCGCCGAGGCCGGGGGCGGCGGTCGGGAGGTAGACCGCCTGCGCCTGGCCCGTGGACGTGCGCACCGGAAGCCGGGTCGTCTCGACCTTCCCGAACAGGAAGGACGTGAAGGCGTCGGTGAGGACGGACAGCGGGTCCCGCATCAGGTCCTACCTCCGAATGCCGGTGGCGAAGGGGAGCGTGTTGACGAATGCCCGGTGATGCTCGCGATCGCACCATTCCAGCTTCAGATACGACTTTCCGGCGGACGCCCGGATGGTCCGCTTGTCGCGCGCGAGGGCCTCGGGGGAGCGGGAGGAGACGGTGATGTAGCCGACCAGGTTGACCCCGGCGGCGCCGCTCGCGAGGTCCTCGCCGCGCTGGTCGAGGCGGGTGTGGGCGGCGACGTCGCGCGGGTCGACGGTGCGGTTCATCTTGGCGGCGCGGCTCGCCTCGGCTTCGTCGTTGGTCTTCTCGGTCAGCATGCGCTCGATGGCGACCTCGGTGGGTTCGAGGTCCATGGTGACGGCGACCGTGCGGATGACGTCCGGGGTGTGGACGAGCAGGGGCGCCAGGAAGTTGACGCCCACCGGGGTCATCGGCCACTCCTTCACCCAGGCCGTGGCGTGGCACCAGGGGGCACGGGTGGAGGACTCCCGGGTCTTCGCCTGGAGGAACGTCGGCTCCATGGCGTCGAGCTCGGCCGGCCAGGCGTTGCGCTTCGTCATCGCCTGGATGTGGTCGATCGGGTGGTCCGGGTCGTACATGGAGTGGATGAGCGAGGCCAGTCGGCCCTGGCCGAGCGGCTGCCGTACGCGGATGTCGGCTTCCTGGAGGCGGGAGCAGATGTCGGTCAGCTCGCGGGCCATGACGACCGCGAGGCCCGCGTCCCGGTCGGCCTTGCCGCCGTGCGGGCGGGCGGCACGGGCCATCGCGACGGCCTCGGCGGCCAGTTCGCGGGTGTAGTGCATACAGGCGACGAGGTACGCGCGGTGCTGCTCGCTGCTCGTGGACACCATGGACTGGAGCTGGTCGTACGACTGCTGAAGCCAGGCCGGGGAGCGCTCGTCGCCGCGTACGGCGACGTCCTTGGCGTGGGCGTCCGGGTCGGCGGGAAGGGTGCGCGCGAGCATCTGAAGACGCGTCACGAAGCCGTCGCCGTTGGCCACATGCTTCAGCAGGGTGCCGAAGCGGTCGACCAGGGCTTCCTGGTCCTCGGAGTCGCGCAGGCCGACGCCGGGGCCCTCGATCTCGATGGCGGCGGTGACGGTCCTGCGGTCCGCGTGCAGCAGTACGGCGATCTCGTCGGGCCCGAACGGGGCGGCGAGCCAGGTGATGCGGCCGATGCCCGGCGGCGGCCCGACCTCGACCTCACGTCCGTCGGCGCCGGTGCCGGCCTCCATGACGGCGGAGCGGTAGGTCGTGCCCTGGCGCAGGGTGCGCTTGTAGCTGCGGTTGATCTCGAACCACTTGTAGATGGTCCGGTTCTTGTACGGCACGTAGACCGCGGCCAGCGCGAGCATCGGGAAGCCCATCAGCAGCACGATGCGTGCGGACAGGACGGGGACGAGGAGTCCGCACATCATGCCGAGGAACGCGCCCGCGATGATCAGCGCGATCTCGCCGGTCTCGCGGTTGCGTCCGACGATGGCGTTCGGCCGGGCGCGGCCGACCAGATATGTACGGCGGGGCGTGACCGGATGGGACACGTGGGACTGCGTCGTCAACGCCCGTCACCTCCTGAACGGTTGCTGTTGCGGGTGTTGCTGGCGTGCGGGGTGTTGACCGGGCTGCTCGAACGGGGTGCGGGTGCGGCGGAGGGGACAGATCCGCCGCCTCCGTTCGAGGTGCGCGCGCTGTGCGCGGCGACGCCGCCGGAGGCGGGGTTCGAGGGGCGGGCGCCCGACTGGCCGCCGCCGCTGTTGTTGTCCGCGCGGGAACTGTGCGTCTTGATGCCCTGGGCGACGAGGGTCGCCGGGGAGCTGATGACGGCGGCGGCCTTGCTCTCGGCGCCGCTCATGATGCGGTTGTTGCGGGAGCCGGCGATCTCGTCGCCGAAGCCCGGCACGAAGCGGTAGATCATCGCGCTCGCGAAGATGGCGAGCAGGATGATGGCGAGGCCGGAGACGACCGCGGAGAAGGCGTTCGGGCCGTCGTCGGCGGACAGCGCGCCGGCCAGGCCGAGCACTATCACGATGACCGGCTTCACGAGGATGACGGCGATCATGATGCCGGCCCAGCGGCGGACGTGGCCCCAGAGGTTCTTGTCGACCAGGCCGGCGTAGACGACCGTGCCGAGGAGGGCGCCGACGTAGAGCAGCGCGGCGCGGATGACGAGCTCGAGCCAGAGGATGCCGGCGGCGAGGATGGAGACGAGGGAGACGACGATCAGCATGATCGGGCCGCCGCCGATGTCCTCGCCCTTCTCCAGGGCGCCGGCGAAGGTGCCGAAGAACGTGTCCGTCTGGTCGCCTGTCGTCTTCGCGAGGACGTCCGTGATGCCGTCGGTGGCCGATACGACCGTGTAGAGGATCAGGGGCGTGAACGCGGACGCGAGGACGGTGAGCCAGAGGAAGCCGATCGCTTCGCTGATGGCGGTGGTGAGGGGGACGCCCCGTACTGCTCGCTTGGCTACGGCCAGCAGCCAGAGGAGGAGCGTGAGGATCGTCGACGCCGCGAAGACGACGGCGTACTGCTGGAGGAACTTGGCGTTCGTGAAGTCGACGTTGGCGGTCTCCTTCACGGCCTCGCTGAGCTGCTTGACGGTCCAGGAGGCGGCGTCGGCGCAGCCCTTGGCCAGGGAGGAGAGGGGGTCGAGGGTGGCGGTGGGGTCGTCCAGGGTGCCGCCACCGGAGCGGCTGCCTGAGCCGCCGTTGTCTTTTTCGCAGTAGTCCTTGGCGGGGCCGACGATGAGGTCGCAGTTGTCACCCGACGGGGTCGGTGACGGAGTGGGTGCGGCGGCGGCACGGGTGGCCAGCAGCACGACCGTGGTCTGTACGGCGGTGAGGGTGGCGGCGACCTTGAGTACGCGGCGCGGGCTATCGGGCATACGTGAACCCTCCGTACTCCTCGACTGCCTTGGCCATGTCGTCGGCGCTGGATGCTCTGCTGTCACCCGGGACGGGTGTGGGGCCGTCCTTCTGGGAGAAGCTCTCGACCTTCCAGTCACTGCTTGCCCAGCGGAGCTTGAGCGTCATGGTGAACCAGTCGCTGCTGGCCGGATTGGTCGAAGTCTCCCCTGCCATGCCGAACACACCGGTGCACCACACCTCGACGGTCGACGCGGAGTCCGAGTGGCTCGTGACCTTGGTGCCGACCGGCACGGTGCGTGAGACGTAGGTGTTGCCTGCTGTCGCGAAGCCGTTCTCGTCCAGGCCGATGCTGCTCAGGAACTCCGTGGAGTACGCCTTGTCGAACTTGGCCGCGAGTTCGGCCTGCTTGTCGGTGACGAAGAGCTGCTGGACGATCTCGGCCCGGCGGACCGGCTGGAGGATGTCGGCCGAGACAAGCGTCACCGCATAGTTCGCAGCCGCACTAGCCACCCCCTGCTCATCCCGAGCAAACCCCCCAGGAATCCCCGCGGCCTTTCCACCGACCGGCCGCGTCCCCGTCGCCGCCGTAGTCGTGGATTTCGGCTGGTTTTCGTCCCCTGTGGGGGAATCGGAGTCGTCTCCTCCACGGTTCGCGAAGGCGATCGCGGCGATGAGGAGGACCACTACGCCGACGACGGTGACCAGGCTCCGGGACGACGAGCGGCCGCCCCGCCGCGCTCCCCCGTACACGTCACCGCTGCTCTCGGGCAGCCGGGTACGGGTCTGACCGGTGCCTCCGTACCCGCCGGAGGACTCCCGTTCGTCTCCGAGACTCATGCCGCGTACGCCCCCTCGACGTCGGACAGATACACGTTGGAGTACGACGGTAGCCGTGCTGGTTCCCGCATGGGCGCGGTGTGGTGACTCGACATCAGGGAAACGCAACCTCAGCCGGTGGGCACGACGGGTGGGTGGGGGACTAGGGGGGCCGGGCGTGCCCGGAGCGGACGGAGGGGCCGGGGTTGCCGGGGCGGCTAGACGGCCATGCCGTACACAATGGTGAACAGCGTGCCCAGGGAGCCGATGATGAAGACGCCCGTCAGGCCGGCGATGATCAGACCCTTGCCCTGCTCGGCACTGAAGGTGTCCCGCAAGGCCGTCGCGCCGATGCGCTGTTTGGCCGCACCCCAGATGGCGATGCCGAGGCAGAGCAGGATGGCGACGGCCATCACGACCTCGATCATCACCTTCGCCTCGTTGCCCAGGCTGCCGAAGGGGCCCCAGTCCGGAGCGATCCCGCCGATGATGGTGTTGATGTCGCCCTTGTCGGCCGCAAACAGCATGTAAGTCACCGCCCCTGTTGGGTAGTTCCGCAGTCCCCTGCGGTGCGCAGAGGTCAGGCATCATTCTCGCCGACAATGCTGCCGTGGTATGTCGACTTGGCGTCATTGATGGGCGGGATTCGTACGAATACCTCGTATGGTCACTCTGTGTATCACGGCAGGTCACGCCGGGCAATGAGGCCTGAGCGGAACCTGTCGTGTGGTCACGTCGTTAGCTCTCTTCACGCCGGAGGCCGTTTCTGACGGCCGGTCGGGTGAGGGGTCGTGCCGGTGTTCTGCGGGTGAAGGCTATCCCGGGATGGTGAACAGGCCGTGCTGGGGGCGCGTCGTCTCGGTCGTCGGCGAGCTGTGGTGACGGAGCGTCAGCGGCGGGGGTCCTCGGTGACGTTCGCCGTGATCTGGCGCAGGAGCTCTTTGGCCAGGGCGTCCTGTTGTGGGGTCAGGCCCATCGCGTCGCCGATGGCGAGCGGGACGGTGTTCGCGCGGTCGCGGAGCTTCGCGCCGGCCTCGGTGAGGCGCAGGGCGACCGAGCGCTCGTCGTCGGGGCGGCGTTCGCGGCGCAGCAGTCCGGCCGCTTCGAGGCGTTTGAGCAGCGGGGACAGGGTGCTGGATTCCAGCTGGAGGGTGGTGCCCAGGTCCCGTACGGAGATCGCGTCCCGTTCCCAGAGGGTCAGCATGACGAGGTACTGCGGGTAGGTCAGGCCCAGCTCTTCGAGGAGGGGGCGGTAGCGCGCGGTCACGGCGCGGGAGGCGGCGTAGAGCGCGAAGCAGAGCTGGTCGTCGAGGAGGAGGGAGCCTCCGGGGGGCTGATCGGTGGGTGGGGTCATGGTGGGCTCCTGGGGCCTCGAGGGGATGTCCGTGGCCGGATGTCTCCGTCCGAATTCTATCGCGAGCTAACCCATCGTGGCCTAATTAGTTGCGCACGACTTAGTCGCGCGCTACTTTCAAGACGTGCCGCCGAGCCCGGTGAGACCAGCCGGGTGGCCTGTCCGCGTGTGCGGGGCGTGCGGCACTCGATCCGAGGAGAGCGTCATGACCGACATAGGCAGCGGCACCGGCACCGACACCGGAGGCTTCGCCCCCGTCCGTCCCGTCCTGGAGGCCGCCGCCCAGGCCTTCGCCGAGGCGACCGCCAATCCGCCGTACCTGTTCGACCTGGGGCCCGCCGAGGGGCGCAAGGCCGTCGACGAGGTGCAGTCGGGGGAGGTGGAGAAGCCGGAGGTCGACGAGGAGTGGGTCACCGTGTCCGGCGGGCCGACAGGCGAGGTCAGGGCTCGTGTGGTCCGGCCGGCCGGGGTCACCGGGACGCTCCCGGTGATCATCTACATCCATGGCGCGGGGTGGGTCTTCGGCAACGCCCACACCCACGACCGGCTGGTGCGCGAGCTCGCCGTCGGCACCGGTGCCGCGGTCGTCTTCCCCGAGTACGACCTCTCGCCCGAGGCGCGTTATCCGGTCGCCATCGAGCAGAACTACGCCGTCGCGCGGTGGATCGTCCGCGAGGGGGCGGCCAACGGCCTGGACACCGCTCGTATCGCCGTGGCCGGTGACTCGGTGGGCGGCAACATGACGGCCGCGCTGACCCTGATGGCCAAGGAGCGCGGCGATGTGCCGCTGGTGCAGCAGGTGCTCTTCTATCCGGTCACCGACGCGTCGTTCGACACCGGGTCCTACCGGCAGTTCGCCGAGGGGTACTTCCTGCGGCGGGACGCGATGCACTGGTTCTGGAACCAGTACACGACCGACGAGGCCGAGCGGGCGCAGATCACGGCGTCACCGCTGCGGGCCACCGTGGAGCAGCTGGCCGGGCTGCCGCCGGCGCTCGTCATCACCGCCGAGGCCGATGTGCTGCGCGACGAGGGTGAGGCGTACGCCAACAAGCTGCGGGAGGCCGGGGTGCCGGTCACCGCGGTGCGCTACCAGGGCATCATCCACGACTTCGTGATGCTGAACGCGCTGCGCGGGACGCGGGCCGCCGAGGCCGCTATCGGGCAGGCGGTCAGTGTGCTGCGGGCGGCCTTCGCGGGCTGAGGCCGGGCGGAGGGGCGAGGCGCTTCCGTCGCCGTACGGCACCGGCTTAGGGGCGTCACCGTGGCTTCAAGCCGTTCAGCAGGTGGTGGACCAGGCCCTCGACGCCCGCCAGTGCCGCCTCCGGCGTCAGCCAGCCGCCCGCGATGAAGGCGGCCATGCCGTGCAGGGCGGCGCCGGTGACGAGGTTGAGTTCCTCGGGGGTGCCCTCGATGATCTCGCCTCGTCGCTGGGCGTCCGTGAGGACCTGTTCGAGGCCGCCGACCGTGCGCTCGACGGCGGCGGCCATCTGCTCGGAGGCCTCCGGGTCGTGCTTGCGGGCGTACATGAGCTCCAGCAGCTCGGCGTTGTCGACGGCGAACCCGAGATAGGCGCGGGCCAGGGCGGTGAGCCGGGGTTCCAGCGGGAGTGCGGGGTCCTCGGCGGTGTCCAGCGCCCGGCTGAGCCGCTCGTACCCGGCCAGGGCCAGGGCGTTGAGCAGGGCCTGCTTGTCCTTGAAGTGCCGGCCCGGGGCGGCGTGGCTGACACCTACCTCGCGGGCGAGTTCCCGCAGGGACAGGGCGCCGACGCCCTTCTCGCGCAGGGTGCGTTCCGCGGCGGCGAGCAGGGCGGCGCGCAGATCTCCGTGGTGGTAGGGGCGGCTCTCGGGCATGTGGACCATCGTAGCTTTATGTTGTCGTTGCCATCTTTGTTGGCGTCGTCACCATTGTTGTCATTGACAGCATTGTTGGCGACGCCTACATTCGTTTACATGGCTGACAACACGAAGACCAAGACATGGGACGCGACCCGCCTCCCCGACCTGACCGGCCGCACGGCCGTCGTGACCGGCGCCAACAGCGGCATCGGGCGTACCGCGGCCGACGCGCTGGCCCGCGCCGGCGCGCACGTCGTGTTCGCGGTACGGGACCTGGAGCGCGGGCGGACAGCGGCGGCGACGGTGGACGGCAGCACCGAGGTGCGGCGCCTGGACCTGGCGGATCTGTCGTCCGTACGGGAGTTCGCGGACGGCTGGCAGGGGCGGCCGCTGGATCTGCTGATCAACAACGCCGGCGTGATGATGCTGCCGGAGCAGCGGACCGCGGACGGCTTCGAGATGCAGTTCGGCACCAACCATCTGGGCCACTTCGCGCTGACGAACCTGCTGCTGCCGTACGTCACGGACCGGGTGGTGACGCTGTCCTCCGGCATCCATCGCATGTTCGACGCGCGGATCCGCTTCGAGGACCTCGACTTCACGTCCGGCTACAACCCGAACCAGGCGTACGCGCAGTCCAAGCTGGCGAACCTGCTGTTCACGCTGGAACTCCAGCGCCGGCTGACGGAGGCCGGGTCCCCGGTGCGCTCCCTGGCCGCCCACCCCGGCTATGCGGCCACCAACCTCCAGAGCCACACGGGGAACCCGGTGAAGCGGCTCGCCATGAAGATCGGCAACCGGGTCTTCGCCCAGGACGACAGGGCGGGCGCGCTGCCGACGCTGTACGCCGCCACGCAGGACCTTCCCGGCGCGAGCTATGTCGGGCCCGGCGGCAGGGGCGAGATGCGGGGCGCGCCGGCGCTGGTGGGGCGGAGCGCCGCGGCCAGCGACGTGGAGGTGGCGCGGCGGTTGTGGACGGTGTCCGAGGAACTCACGGGTACGCGCTGGGCGTTGGGGGAGCGGGAGCGGGTGGTGGCCGAGCACTGAGCATGCGATCCGTGCTCGGGGCAGCGGCCGGATCCGGATACGGAGGTGGCGATGGCGATGCCGAGCCTGCTCGGCGTGTTCGCGCACCCCGACGACGAGTCCCTCTTCGCGGGCGGCGTCCTGGCCCGGCACGCCGATGCCGGCGCGCGCACCGGCGTCGTGACGGCGACCTGGGCCCCGGACACACCCCGCGGGGCCGAACTCGCCGAGGCGCTACGGATCCTGGGCGCCGGCGAACGGCGGATGCTCGGCTACGCCGACGACCGGGTGCCGCACTCCGCCCCCGGCGGCCCACGGCTGCGCGACGCGCCGCTGGACGAGGCGGTGGGCCGACTGGTCGCCGAGATACGGCGGTTCCGGCCGCAGGTCGTCGTCACCCATGACGCCTACGGCGGCCTGACCGGCCACCCCGACCATGTGCACACCCACCGTCTGACCACCCTCGCCGTCCAGGCGGCCGGCCTCGAACGGCTCTACCCCGACGCCGGCGCCCCCTGGCAGCCGAGCGCCCTCTACCTGGCCACGCACCCCCACTCGGCCCTCCCCGCGCTGGGCGAACTGGCCCGCGCGGGCAAGGGTATGAACACGGTCCCGGACGAGCGCGTCACCACGACCGTCGACGTGCGCCCCTGGCTGGAGCGGAAGTGGGCCGCCGTACTGGCCCATCGCACCGAGGTGGACCGGGGAGCGGCACCGGGCCTCATCGCCGGATTCCCGGCGGCCGTCCGGGACGGGATCCTCGGTACCGAGTGGTTCATCCGGCAGGACGCGGTCTCGTCCGTGGCCGGGGAGAGCGGGCTGACCGTGTGAGGGGTTGGGGGGCCCGACCGCCACGAGCCATGCGCCCACCGCGAGCGATGCGCCCCTACTCGGCGGCCATCGCTTCCCGCATGGCCTTCGCCGTGGTCGTCGGGTCGTAGCCGTCCGGGACTCCCTCGACCATGATGATGTCGCCCTCGATGTGGCGGGAGCGCAGGGGCGCGATCTCCTGGTAGGCGGGCGAGTCCCACCAGGCGCGGGCCTGTGCGATGCCAGGGAAGCCGATCACCACCACATGGCCGGGCCAGTTGCCCTCCTTCGTCTCGTGCGGGGTGACATGGACGAGGAAGTGGCCGCCGTGCGGCTCCAGGGTGGCGTTGATGCGCTCGATGTACTCGGCGATCTCCGGGTGTGGAGCGGCGTCGCGCAGGTGGGCTATGACGTAGGCGGGCATGGTGTCCTCCCGGTCGGTCGGGCTCGGTCCCTGTGCAGACGATCGTGGCAGGCGGGGCGGGTGGGCGCGATGACCTCAGAGGTAAATGCGGCTCCGTCACCGCGTGGTGTTGCGGGGTGAGGCGGCGGCTCCGTACCGCGAGAGCGCCGGTTGCGACGAGTCCCACGGGGGAAGCTCCTAGACTGGCGCGGGCGGACTCCCGGCGGGCGAGGGGCGGTTGACGGTGCGTAAGGCATGGATCGTGGCGGGTGCCACCCTCGCGGTGGGGCTCAGCTTCGTGATGCTGCTCGTCATCGGGGTCTACATCGTCGCCGGGAACCTCGCGAACGGCGTGGGCGGCGCGTCCAAGGCGCTGGCCAAGGGGGCGGTGCCGGCCGCCTACGCGGACCTCGTGCGCAAGTGGGGCAACCTGTGCTCGGCGATCAACCCCGCGCTGCTCGCCGCCCAGCTGTACCAGGAGAGCGGGTTCAACCCGAAGGCACAGAGCCAGGCCGCCGCGCAGGGCATCGCGCAGTTCATCCCGGGGACGTGGGCCACCCACGGGATCGACGGCGACGGCGACGGCGACCGTGACGTATGGGACCCGAAGGACGCGATCCCGTCGGCCGCGTCGTACGACTGCAAGCTCGCCTCGTACGTGAAGGACGTACCCGGCGATCCGACGAAGAACATGCTCGCGTCCTACAACGCGGGGGCGTACGCGGTCATCAAGTACGGGGGCGTGCCGCCGTACAAGGAGACGCAGAACTACGTCAAGATCATCACGACCCTGGAGGAGAGCTTCGCCGCTCCCGTCAACCGGGTGGATCCCAGCAAGCAGGCGGCCGGCGCCATCTACTACGCCCAGAAGAAGCTGGGCACGCCCTACCTCTGGGGCGGCGAGGGCGGTGCCGCGGACGGTGGCCGGTTCGACTGCTCGGGGCTGACGCAGGCCGCGTACGAGAGTGTCGGGATCACGTTGCCGCGGGTGGCCAACGACCAGTGGAACGCGGGGCCGCATCCGGCCAGGGACGAACTGCTGCCCGGGGATCTGGTGTTCTTCTCGGACGACCTCGACAACTCCCGGGCCATCCGGCATGTGGGGATTTATGTCGGTGGCGGGTACATGATCGACGCGCCGAGAACGGGTGCTGTGATCCGGTTCGACCCGATCGACACCCCCGACTACTTCGGGGCCACGAGAGTCACCGAAGATGGCGCGAAAGCGCTGCCCACGACGGTATAGACGGAGCGTGAACCCACCCCCTGAGCTGCGGCGATGGGTCTCTCTTCGATAACGTCTGCGTGATCATTCAGTGGAGTGTGGAACGTATCAACAGGGGCCGTGCGTTCCTGGTGTCGTAGCCGGATCTACAACCACGGGGGTGGCGGAACGGCGTACGCACCAAGCGCCGAGAGACGATGAAGGGGCCGCGGCATCATGGCTGGACTCGCAGCATCCGGGTCGAACCCCGACGTCGAGCTGCTCTACGACATCAATGGCCTGGCCAAGGAAGCACCGCGCTGGTTCGACCGCGCCATGGAGTACGTCGGCGAGTACGGGCTGCTGCTCGGCCTGGTGCTGCTCGTGGTGTGGTGCTGGTGGTCCGTGCGGCGGCAGGGCGAGCAGGACGCCGCCTCGTCCGTGGCCGCGCTCGTCTGGGCGCCGCTGGCCGCCGCGATCGCGGTGCTGGTGAACGTGCCGATACGGGGTTTCGTCGAGCGGCCCCGGCCCTTCAACGACCACCAGGGGCTCGAAGTCCTGGTGACCGGCAAGACCGACTACTCGTTCGTGAGCGATCACGCGACCATCGCCATGGCCCTGGGTGTCGGGCTCTTCGTGGCCAACCGGAAGTTCGGGCTCATCGGCATCGGGCTGGCGCTGCTCGAAGGCTTCTGCCGGATCTACATGGGTGTGCACTACCCGACCGACGTCGTCGGCGGGTTCGCCCTCGGCACCGCCGTCGCGCTGCTGCTGTCGCCGCTGGCCATGGCCATGCTGACGCCGCTGATGTCCGCGATCGAGCGGTCGCCCAGGGGCGGCCGGCTGATCAGGGCGCGGGGGAGGTCCGGGGTGGACGGGCAGGAGGCGCTCATCCCCGGCGCTCGGAAGGAGAGCGCGGGGGCTGAGGAGCGGGATCTCGCGGCTTAGCGGATTCGCGGGCCGGCGGCGAGCGAGCGGTTTTTCGGAGCGGCGTGCGGGTGGGGCGCGTTGGGCTTTCGGGGCGTCACAGCGACTGCGGATAGCTGAAGAAGCCCTCCGGGTCGTACTGCTTCTTGAGCTTGGTCAGGCGGGTCGCCGCGTCCCCGTAGTACGCCTTGCGCCAGTCCCGTAGGGACGGGTCGGAGTAGTTCTGGTACGCGGCGCCCGACGCGTGCGGGCGCATCGCCGTGTGGGCGGACGTCAGCCACGCCTGGACGGTGGAGCCCGTCGCGCCGGCGCCCCAGGAGGCGATGTACTGGGCCAGGATGCGCGAGCGGCGGTGCACGAAGGCCGTCGCCGTGGGGGAGACGCGGTTGACGGCTCCGCCCAGGGCCGTGAGCGCGATGCTGCCGGCGCCGCCGCGGACCGACTGCACCTGCTTCAGCAGGGTCTGGATGCCCGCCGCCGAGATCGAACGGTCGAAGAAGTCCGACTTCGCGGCATACGTCTCGCGGCCCAGCGCGCCCTGCGGGGAGCGGCCGGGGGTCGAGCCGGGCAGGTGGCACTGGGCGTCCGAGGCGAAGGACGAGCAGCCGGCGTACAGCTCCATCGACTCCTCGTAGGAACGGCGCTTGAGGGTGACGCTGCTCGCGGGGCCGGGGCCGCCGGGGCGGTCGGCGAGGCGGTCGACCGCGTTCTGGAGTTCGCGGTAGGTGCCCAGGGAGAACGCGGCGACGGAGATCGTGGGGTTGCCGCCCGCGTTCTTGGCCAGGTGCAGGGACGACCAGATCTCGTCGGGCTGGTCGGGGCCCCACTCCTGCCATGCCTTGATCAGCGCGGCCGCCTTCGACCAGGGCCAGGTCATGTACGCCGTCACGGCCTGGGGGGCGGGGTGGGTCTTGAAGTGGAGTTCCGTCACGACGCCGAAGTTGCCGTTGCCCGCGCCGCGCAGGGCCCAGAACAGGTCCTTGTTGGTGGTGGCGTTGGCGGTGAGCTGCTTGCCGTCGGCGGTGATGAGGGTGGCCTGGGTGAGGCTGTCGCAGGTCAGGCCGTACGCGCGGGAGGTCACGCCCTGGCCGCCGCCGAGAGTGAGGCCGGAGACGCCGACGGTGGGGCAGGAGCCGGCGGGGATGGTGGTGCCCTTCGCGGCGAGGGCGCGGTAGACGTCGATGAGCTTGGAGCCGGCGCCGACCACGGCGGTGTTGCCGGTGGCTCGGATGCGGTTGAGCTTGGAGACGTCGATGATCAGGCGGTTGTTGCCGGAGGACCAGCCGCCGTAGGAGTGGCCGCCGTTGCGTATCGCGACCTTGAGGTGGTGGGCGCGGGCGTAGGCGAGGGTGGTGCGGATGTCGTCGGGGTGGGCGACGTAGGCGACCGCGGCGGGCTTCAGGGTGTCGAAGCGGGTGTTGTAGAGCTGGTGGGCCGTTTTCCAGTCGGCGTCGCCCGGGCGGATGAGGCGGCCGTCGAGGTCTTGGGCGAGGGCGGTCCAGGTGGCGGGGGCGGGGGCGCCTGCGGCGGCTTTGCCGGATGCGGGGGCCGTGGCGGTGGTTGCGGTGTTCTGGGTGCGGGTGGCTGTGCCTGTGCCCGCGCCGGTGGTGCTGTTGGGCTCGTTGCCGTTGCAAGCGGTTGCCGTCAGGGCGGTTATCGCTGCTGCCGTGCCGCCGATGAAGGTGCGCCGTTCCATCTCGCCTCCTGGGGGTTCGTGGAACGAGACGAGGTGGTGCGGGGTGGGGTTCCCTGGGGGGACGGTCGTTTGCCGTGCCTTGATGTTTCTCGCCCCCGCCGCCCCTACCCGTCCCATCCCCAGGGGCTTCGCCCCTTCGACCCCACCAGGGGGCTCCGCCCCCTGGACCCCCGCCGGCCCTGAAGGGGCCTTGTCCTCAAACGCCGGACGGGCTGAAAGATGCGAACCGTGCGTCGAGAGGCCCCGCTGCGAAGTGTCGCCCCACCCCAGCCCAGCCCAGCCCAGCCCGGAGAGCTACGCCCAACCCCCTACAAAAACGCCAGATTCACAACCCCGAACGCCCCCGCCGCCACCAACGCCGCTGCCGGCATCGTGATGAACCAGCCCAGGACGATGTTCTTGGCCACGCCCCAGCGCACGGCGTTCACGCGCTTCGTCGCGCCCACGCCCATGATCGCGGA
Organism: Streptomyces sp. NPDC098781; assembly: GCF_044759995.1. Lineage (NCBI taxonomy): Bacteria > Bacillati > Actinomycetota > Actinomycetes > Kitasatosporales > Streptomycetaceae > Streptomyces > Streptomyces sp. NPDC098781. The sequence goes on along the minus strand of NZ_JBIWAK010000010.1, from coordinate 402,132 downwards.
GGTGATGACGTGGGTCGTGGAGATGGGGGCCTTGAAGAGGAAGGCCGTGGTGAACATGATCGACGCGCCCGTCGTCTCCGCGGCGAAGCCCTGGGGTGGGTCGAGTTCGATGATCTTGCGGCCCAGGGTGCGCATGATGCGCCAGCCGCCGGCGTACGTGCCGAGGGAGAGCATGACGGCGCAGACGATCTTCACCCAGACCGGGATGGGGTCGCCGTAGTCCTCGACGTCGGCGATGACCAGGGCCATCACCACGATGCCCATGGTCTTCTGGGCGTCCTGAAGACCGTGGCCGAGGGCCATGCCCGCGGCCGAGACGGTCTGGGCTATGCGGAAGCCGCGCTTGGCCTTGTGCGGGTTGGAGCGGCGGAAGAGCCACATGATCGCCGTCATGACCAGATAGCCGACGCACAGACCGACGATCGGTGACACGAACATCGGGATGATGATCTTCTCCAGGACCCCCGACCAGTACACCGTCGTGCCGCCGGCCAGTGCCGCGCCCACCATGCCGCCGAACAGGGCGTGGGAGGAGGAGGACGGCAGGCCGTAGTACCAGGTGATGAGGTTCCAGGTGATCGCGCCCACCAGTGCGGCGAAGAGGATGCCCATCCCCTTCGAGCCCTGCGGTGTCTGGATCAGGCCCTCGCTGACCGTCTTGGCCACGCCGGAGCCGAGGAAGGCGCCGGCCAGGTTCATCACCGCGGCCATCGCCAGCGCCGCCCGGGGCGTCAGCGCCCGCGTCGACACGGAGGTGGCGATCGCGTTGGCCGAATCGTGGAAGCCGTTGGTGTACGTGAAGAAGAGCGCGACCGCGATGGTCACGACCAGGGCGAAGGTGTCCATTGAGCGGTCAGGACTCCTTGACGGCGATGGTCTCCACCGTGTTCGCCACGTGCTCGAAGGCGTCCGCCGCTTCCTCCAGCACATCCACGATCTGCTTGAGCTTCAGGACCTCGATGGCGTCGTACTTGCCGTTGAAGAGGTGGGCGAGGAGCTTGCGATGTATCTGGTCGGCCTGGTTCTCCAGGCGGTTGACCTCGATCCAGTACTCCGTGAGGTTGTCCATCGTGCGCAGGTTCGGCATCGCCTCGGCCGTCAGATCGGCCGCCCGGGCGAGGACCTCGATCTGCTGCTCGACGCCCTTGGGCAGTTCCTCGACGTTGTAGAGGACGACCAGGTCGACGGCCTCCTCCATGAAGTCCATGATGTCGTCGAGGCACGATGCGAGGTTGTAGATGTCCTCGCGGTCGAACGGCGTGATGAACGAGGAGTTCAGCTGGTGGAAGATCGCGTGTGTGGCGTCGTCACCTGCGTGTTCCGCGGCCCGCATACGCTCTGCGATCTCGGCCCGGCCGGCGGTGTCCGCCCCGAGCAGTTCCATCAGGAGTTTCGAGCCCGTGACGATGTTGTCCGCGGATGCCGCGAACATGTCGTAGAAGCTCGTCTCCCGGGGGGTCAGACGAAAGCGCACGTGAGGGTCCTCAAGAAGCATCGGTTTCGGTCAGGCTGATGCTAAGTGCATCATCCGGCCACGGCTAATGGGCCGTCCTCCAGTGTCACCCATCATTCACAGTGGTCGGCACGGGGGCTGCCCAGTGGTCCAGTCCAGCGTCGTGGCCGGTCGCGGCTTCGGCCACAGGGCCTATACCCAGCAAAGTTCGATACGATATACCCAGTAGGGGTATATGAAGCGGTATACGACTGGAGGACGCGATGACGACCACCGGGGCCGGCGCGGGTGCGACCTCCGCCACTGATCAGGACACGGAAGCAGCCGTCCCGGAGGTCGTGACGGACCACGACCGCGGCATCCACGGCTACCACAAGCAGAAGGACGAGCACCTCAAGCGGCTCAGGCGGATCGAGGGGCAGATCCGTGGCCTCCAGCGCATGGTCGACGAGGACGTCTACTGCATCGACATACTCACGCAGGTGTCCGCCTCCACCAAGGCCCTGCAATCCTTCGCCCTCCAGCTGCTGGAGGAACACCTGCGCCACTGCGTCGCCGACGCGGCCCTCAAGGGCGGTGCGGAGATCGACGCGAAGGTGGAGGAAGCGACGAAGGCGATCGGGCGGCTGCTGCGGACCTGATCTCCGCGGATGTGAGGGACGACTCACTCACCGGCCGAGATGTCCCGCTCCTTCGCGACCCGCAGCACCTCGTCGATGCTCTCCAGGCTGAGCCGCTCCTCGCGGGCGGCCGAGGCCGCGATGATCAGCTCTCCGCACAGCTCGATCTCGGCGAGGGCCACGTGGTCCTGAACTGCCGTACCGCCGACCGGAGCCACGTGCATCACCTCTTCTCTGGCGTTACCGACTTCCTAGAGTAGGGAGCGGCCTACACACCGCGCATGGCACGGACGGGCTAGTTCTTGACGTCCGTCACGCACGCATGCACCGACCCTCACTGCTCGGCGATCTCGCCGGCGTAGATGTCGTCACCGTCGGGCAACCGTACGTCGACGGGGGCCCCGAAGTCGTACAACAGGGTCGTCGAGGCCACGGCGACGGCGTCCTGCTGCCGTCCGTTGACGAAGCTGAACCGGTGCCGGACCTTGCGGATCCGCCCCTCGTCGTCGAGGAAGACGTCGAACGGTACCTGATCCGTGGCGAACCCTTTCGCCGCCGCCGTCAGGGACTCGGCGTTCCCCTTGGCGGCCTCGCGCGCGGCAATGCCCAGGTCAGCGGTGCCCCGGTAGTGCCGCACCGGCGTACCGGCGATCTCGTCGTCCCCGACCAGCCGCGCCGTCCGCGCCCCGCGCAGCACCTCGGCGGCGATGTACGGATCGGTGGCGCCGCCGGTGACGAGGTTCCCGTCGGACAGCGACCGGGTGTCGACGCGCACCCACTTGTCGGCGGGGACGCCGGCGCCCCGGTTCTTCATGAACAGCGCTCCGGGGGCGAGCAGCTCCATGATCGGCCGATGCGGGGTCGCGCCCGCCGGATCCTGCGGCAAGAGCACCCTCAGCCGCCCGATCTGCTTGCGGAAGTCGTACACGCCCTCGCCGCGGATCGTGACCCGGGTGCCGCCGGTGGCCATCTCCATGGAGGTGGTGGCCTTGGAACTCCGGGCGTCCACGAGCGCGGCGGCCGAGCGGCGCACCGTCGCCAGGGCGCCCTCGCCCCGCGCGTCCTCGGCGGCCCCGCTCTCCGCGCAGCCGCCGCCGGCCAGGCAGACACACAAGACCCCAGCCGCGACGCCCGCCCCACGTCTCCGGTGCTGCTGCCGCTCCGTCATCGCCTGCCTACCCCCAGCCGGTACGTCCGTCACGGGCCCCCACGTTCCGGTTAACGACGGGTAGGTGCCCCCGTCACGCACGCCGGGGAGTCGCGCCCACTGGCCTTGGGTAACGTTGTCAGCGTGGCGAAGCAGGACGGACCAACCTCCCCCACGAAACAGGGCGGCCTCTCGGACCACCGCACGTCGATGGTGGAGAAGGGCCCCTTCTGTTCGGCCCACTGCACCTGCGGCTGGCGCGGCCCGGCGAGACGCGCCCGCAGTCTGGCCAGGGCGGACGCGGAGGGGCATGTGCGCGGGTGACGCCCGGCCGGATGCCGTCAGCAGTGGGCGTATGTGCCGGAAAACAGAGACGGGCCCGCCCCCCGGGAGCCGGGGGGCGGGCCCTTTATCTGCCTCGCGGTGGCACCGCCATGCAGCACCGCGAGGGGTCTGTCAGCCGAAGCGGCCGGAGATGTAGTCCTCGGTGGCCTGGACCGACGGGTTGGAGAAGATGCGCTCCGTGTCGTCGATCTCGATCAGCTTGCCGGGCTGGCCGACGGCCGCCAGGTTGAAGAAGGCCGTGCGGTCGGAGACACGCGCCGCCTGCTGCATGTTGTGCGTCACGATGACGATCGTGAAGCGCTCCTTCAGCTCACCGATCAGGTCCTCGATGGCGAGCGTGGAGATCGGGTCCAGGGCCGAGCAGGGCTCGTCCATCAGCAGGACCTTGGGCTCCACCGCGATCGCCCGCGCGATGCACAGACGCTGCTGCTGACCACCGGAGAGACCGGAACCGGGCTTGTTCAGGCGGTCCTTGACCTCGTTCCAGAGGTTGGCGCCCTTGAGGGACTTCTCGACCACGTCGTCCAGCTGCGACTTCTTGTACGAGCCGTTCAGCTTCAGGCCGGCCGCCACGTTGTCGTACACCGACATCGTGGGGAACGGGTTCGGGCGCTGGAAGACCATGCCGACCTCGCGCCGCACGGTCACCGGGTCGACCCCGGCGCCGTACAGGTTCTCGTCGTCGAGCATGACCTTGCCCTCGACCCGGCCGCCGGGGGTGACCTCGTGCATGCGGTTGAGGGTGCGCAGGAAGGTGGACTTGCCGCAGCCGGACGGGCCGATGAAGGCCGTCACGGAGCGGGGCTCGACGGTCATCGAGATGTCCTCGATGGCACGGAACGAGCCGTAGTAGGCGTGGAGGCCGCTGACGTCAATTCGCTTGGCCATGGGTATCACTGCTTCTTTCGGATCCGAGTCGCTGACTGTTCACACTTGGCCGCGTCAGCGACCGGTCTTGGGGGCCTTCCAGCGGGCGAGAGCCCGGGCCGCCAGATTCAGGATCATCACGAAGATGATCAGAGTGAGGGCCGCGGCCCAGGCGCGGTCGATACCCGCGTCCGAACCGGCGCTCAGCGAGTACTGCTGGTAGATGTACAGCGGCAGCGACGCCTGCGGACCCTCGAAGGGGTTGTTGTTGATGAACGGGTTGCCGAACACCACCAGCAGCACGGGCGCGGTCTCACCGGCGATACGGGCCACCGCCAGCATGATGCCGGTGGTGATACCGCCGATCGCGGTCGGCAGGACCACCTTCAGGATCGTGCGCCACTTCGGAATGCCGAGGGCCAGGGATGCCTCACGCAGCTCGTTCGGGACGAGCTTGAGCATCTCCTCGGTGGAACGGACCACGATCGGCAGCATCAGGATCGTCAGCGCGAGCGCGCCGGCGAAGCCGGAGAAGTTCAGGTTGAAGGCGAGCAGGATGCTGAGGATGAACAGACCGGCGACGATCGACGGGATACCGGTCATCACGTCGACGAAGAAGGTGACGGCACGGGCGAGCGCACCGCGCCCGTACTCCACCAGGTAGATCGCGGTGAGCACACCGATCGGCGCGGCGATCAGGGTGGCGATGCCGACCTGCTCCAGGGTGCCGATGATGGCGGCGTAGACGCCGCCGCCCGGCTCGGAGTTGCCGATGACGCCCATCGAGTGGCTCAGGAAGTATCCGTCGAGGACCTTGATGCCGCGCTGGACGGTCGCCCAGATCAGCGACGCGAGCGGCACGACGGCGAGCAGGAAGGCGACCCAGATCAGCGAGGTCGCGATGCGGTCCTTGGCCTGGCGGCTGTTCTCGACGCGGGAGGAGATGACGTACGTACCGAGGATGTACAGGATCGCGGCGATCAGACCCCACTGGATCTTGCTCTCGATCCCGGTGCCCAGGCAGAGGCCGATGGAGACCGCGACCGAGCCCGCGGCGATGCCGTACGGAGCCCACTTCGGCAGCTGGCCGCCCTGAAGGGAGTTCTGACGCTTGGCGGTGACGGCTGAGTGGCTCATGCGTTGGCCCCCGAGTACTCCTTGCGACGGGCGATGATCATGCGTGCCGCGCCGTTGACCAACAGGGTGATGACGAAGAGGACCAGACCGGAGGCGATCAGCGCGTCACGGCCGAACTCGTCGGCCTCGGGGAACTTGGCGGCGATGTTCTGGGCGAAGGTGCCGCCGCCGCCGTTCAGCAGGCTGAGGTGGATCAGGAAGTCCGGGGAGAGCACCGTGGCGACGGCCATCGTCTCGCCGAGCGCGCGGCCGAGGCCGAGCATCGAGGCGGAGATCACGCCGGAGCGGCCGAAGGGCAGCACCGACATGCGGATGACCTCCCAGCGCGTGGCGCCGAGGGCCAGGGCCGCCTCTTCGTGCATCTGCGGAACCTGGTTGAAGACCTCACGGCTGACGTTCGTGATGATCGGCAGGATCATGATGGCGAGCAGGATGCCGACGGTGAGCATCGAGCGCGCCGGGCCTTCGTCCCAGGAGAAGATGCCGGTCCAGCTGAAGTAGTCGTTCAGCCAGCTGAAGAGGCCGTTCATGTGCGGCACGAGGATCAGGGCGCCCCACAGGCCGTACACGATGGACGGCACGGCGGCGAGCAGGTCGATCACGTAGGCGATCGGGCCGCCCAGCCGGCGCGGGGCGTAGTGGGTGATGAAGAGTGCGATGGCGACGGCGATCGGGACGGCGATGACCATGGCGATGATCGAGGAGATGATCGTGCCGTAGGCCAGGACCGCGATGCCGAAGACCGGCGGCTTCGCGCCGGTGTTCCACTCGAAGGTCGTGAGGAAGTTGCCCTCGTCCTCGCTGATGGCGAGGACGGCGCGCCAGGTGAGGAAGGCCGCGATCGCGGCCATGACCACCAGCAGGAAGACGCCGGACCCTCGGGCGAGACCGAGGAAGACCCGGTCGCCGGGGCGGGTGGCGCCGCGGGCGGCGCGCTTGCGCTCGCCACTGTTCGGCTGGGGCGCGGGGGGAGGTGTGTCTTGGGTAGTTATGTCCATCGAGTTCTCCGGTCTGCGGAGTCGTACTCGGCGTACGGCTCCATGGCGGCGGTGCACCGGACGGTGCGGCCCGGTCTCAGTGGGACCGGGCCGCACACTCAGGTCAGCTCAGGCCCGCGACCGTGCTGCGGACCTTGGAGATGATGTCGGCCGGGATCGGGGCGTAGGAGTTCTCGGCGAGAATGCCCTGCCCGTCCTCGCTGGCGATGTAGGTCAGGAACGCCTTGACGGTGGGCAGCGTCTCCGCCTTGTTGCCCTTGTCGCAGACGATCTCGTACGTGACCAGGGTGATCGGGTAGGCGCCGTCGGCCTTGGTCGTGTAGTTGATCTCGAGCGCCAGGTCCTTGCCGGTGCCGACGACCTTGGCGTCCGCGATGGCGGCGGTGGCGCTGTCGGAGGAGGGCTTGACCGGCTGGGCGGCACCCGTGTCGATGGCGACGGAGGACAGGTCCTTGGCGTAGGACTCCTCCATGTAGCTGATGGCGCCGGCGGTCTGCTTGACCGCCTGGGCGACACCGGAGGAGCCGGACGCGGCCTGGCCGCCCGGAGCGGTCCACGCCTTGCCGCCCTCGAACTTCCAGTTGTCCGGGGTGGCGGCCGTCAGGTACTTGGTGAAGTTGTCCGTGGTGCCGGACTCGTCCGAGCGGTGGAACGCCTGGATCTTGGTGCTGGGAAGCTTCGCGTCGGGGTTCAGCTTCTTGATCGCGGCGTCGTCCCAGGTCTTGATCTGACCGCTGAAGATCTTGGCGATCGTCTCGGCGTCGAGGACGAGGTCGTCGACACCCGGGACGTTGTAGGCGAGGGCGATGGCGCCGCCGACCATCGGGAGGTCGATGCCCTGGCCGCCGTCGGTGCACGCGGTCTTCTTGGACTCGGCGATCTCCTCGGGCTTCAGCGCGGAGTCCGAGCCGGCGAAGGCGACCGTGCCCTGGTTGAACGCGGTGACACCGGCGCCGGAGCCGCCGCCCTTGTAGTTGATCTGAACGCCCTGGCAGGCGGCCGAGAACTGCTTGACCCAGGCGTCGATGGCGTTCTTCTGCGCGGACGAGCCGTCGGCCAGCAGCTGGCCCTTGGCGTCGTCGCACTTGATGGAGCCGGCCTGCGCGCTCGCCGAGGCGTCGCCGCCGTTGCCGTTGCCGGTGTCGTCGGAGCCGCACGCCGTGAGGGCCAGGGCGCCGGAGACGGCGAGAGCGCCGAGAGCGAGGACGCGCCGGTTCTTGCGCTGAAGCTTCACTTTGAGGGAATTCCTTCCAGGAGCCGCCGTCCTGAATTCGGCGGCGTGCGAAGAATGGGTGATGCGGACGCGTCTGGCGACGTGCAGCCCGTCATCGTGCAAGCCCGAAATTAGGCAGAACAGGTGAAGGAGCCGAAGGCCGTAAATGAACGGAGGGTGAACCCCTGGGTACGGCTGGGTGAGGTAACGGAACGCTTACGTTGAGGACACGGGTGTATTCCGAGGCTTTGTCGGGGTTGATTCGGACTATGCCAGTCGCAGGGACTCCAGCAGTGCGTCCACGAGGGTGCGATCCCTCGGTTGGGTCAGACGGTTTCGGGCCGCCGTGGGGGACAGCCACAGCAGACGGTCGACCTCGTCGTTGGGCATGAAGGAGCCGGCGCCCGCCTCGGCGGCCCAATAGCGGACTTCCTTCGGGCGGTCGTTGGCGATGTACCGCATCGTCGGCAGCTCGGCGCCCGGCTCGGCGGCGTGCCCCGTCTCCTCCGCCACCTCACGCAGCGCGCCGGCGAGGGGGGCCTCGCCGCGCTTCAGCTTGCCCTTGGGGTGGGACCAGTCGTCGTACTTCGGTCGGTGCACGAGGCATATCTCCAGCTGACCGTCTACCGGCGAACGGCGCCACAGGACACAGCCGGCCGCATGCACGGTGAGATCCTTCGCGTGAGTCACCGGGGGGATGCCTCCTTCAGGGGGAGTACCTGTGGTTCAGGGGTCCCAGGGCCCGCCTCCAAGAGGACCGCTAGGGCGTGCCCACCGTCTCCATCTGCCACGACTGCTGGAACGCGAACCGCGCCGCCTCCACCTCGTGGCGCTGGTCGGCGTGCAGCACACCGAGGGCGTACGCCGTCGCCGGGGCGATCCGCGGGGTGCGGGCCGCCTGGGCCGCGGCGGCCGCCGCCTCGGAGGCGTCGCGGTGCCGGTTCAGGGACTGCCCGGCCGCCAGCAGCCGTACGTCCACCGGCGCGTCGTCGCCGTGCAGGACCTCGCGGGCGTAGCGGTGCAGGCGCAGCAGCAGCCGGACCTGGTGCCAGGGCGCGTCCTGGGGATGCGGGGCCGGGTCCGGGGACAGGCCGTGGATGAGGGCCTCGGCGTTGTACGGGCTGCCCGCGGTCACCAGCGGCAGCGCCGCCACCGCGTCGGTCAGCCGCTCCTCGGCGGCGCGCGCCTGCGGGCGCAGGTCGGCGGTGGCCGCGGCCGGGGTGAGCGGAACCTCGCTGGCCAGTACGGCGATGCTGTCGGCGACCGCGTGGAAGCGGCTGCTGCCGAGGGCCTGGAGGGCGGTGCTGTGCGCCCGGGTCCGGGCGAGGGTCAGCTGGCGTTCGAGCAGTGCGCCGGCTTTGGCGGCGCCCACCGTGAGGTTGCCGCGTTCCTGGGCCGCCGCGGGGTGGGCCGGCGGGCCGGTGTCCCCGGCTGACGACTGCTGGCCGGCGGACGCCCCGCCGGGCATGCCGGCCACGCCCGGCTGGCTCGGCAGCACGGTCGCCCCCGACAGCCGGTGCAGCGCCAGCAGCAGGCGCTCCAGACGGGCCGCGTAGGCGTGCTCCATCGCGAGCGTGCCGGAGAGCCAGGCCAGTTCCGGGCGGATGGCCTCCGACCAGTCGGCGTCCAGCAGCGGGCGGAACGTGTGCAGGCTGGCGCTGATACGGCGGGCGGAGCGGCGCAGTGCCCGTGCCGCGTCGACGGAGGCCTCCGAGCCGTTGCCGTTGCCGTTGTCCCCCGTACGCGACTTGGTCCGCGCGGGGCCGCCCACGTCGCCGCCGGTCTCCCGGTGCAGGCGCAGGGCGCGGAGGAACTCCGTGGCCTGGGCGCGCAGGTACCCCGCGAGGGCGTCCCCTGACACGACCCCGGCCGTGGGGTCCGTCGGATCAAGGTGTTGCTGTGCCACGCCGGCGCCTCCGGGCGTCTATGAGCATCTCCTGGACGTTGCGCAGGGGCTGGCCTTCCGCGTCCATCGCGTGCCGGGTCCACTCGCCGTCCGGCCCCAGATGCCAGGACGCGGTGGTGTCGGACATACCGGTCTCCAGGAGCCGGTTCAGCGCGGCGCGGTGGGCCGGGTCGGTGACCCTGACCAGGGCCTCGATACGGCGGTCGAGGTTGCGGTGCATCATGTCGGCGCTGCCGATCCACACCTCGGGCTCGCCGCCGTTGCCGAAGGCGAAGACCCGGGAGTGTTCGAGGAAGCGGCCGAGCACCGAGCGGACGCGGATGTTCTCCGACAGTCCGGTCACGCCGGGGCGGATCGCGCAGATCCCGCGGACCCAGATGTCGACCGGCACGCCCGCCTGGGACGCGGCGTAGCAGGCGTCGATGATCGCCTCGTCGACGATGGAGTTGACCTTGATACGGATGTAGGCGGGACGTCCGGCACGGTGGTGCTGGACCTCCTTGTTGATCCGCGAGATCAGGCCGTCGCGCAGGGACTTGGGGGCGACCAGCAGCCGTCGGTAGGTCTCCCGGCGCGAGTAGCCGGACAGGCGGTTGAACAGGTCGGACAGATCCGCGCCGACCTGCGGGTCGGCGGTCAGCAGACCCAGGTCCTCGTACAGCCGTGCCGTCTTCGGGTGGTAGTTGCCGGTGCCGACATGGCTGTAGCGCCGCAGGGTCTCGCCCTCCTGGCGGACCACCAGGGACAGCTTGCAGTGGGTCTTCAGGCCGACCAGGCCGTAGACCACATGGCAGCCGGCCTCCTCCAGCTTGCGCGCCCACTTGATGTTGGCGTGCTCGTCGAAGCGGGCCTTGATCTCGACCAGCACGAGGACCTGCTTGCCGGCCTCGGCGGCGTCGATGAGCGCGTTGACTATGGGGGAGTCGCCGGAGGTGCGGTACAGGGTCTGCTTGATCGCGAGGACGTCCGGGTCGTCGGCCGCCTGCTCCAGGAAGGCCTGCACGGACGTGGAGAACGAGTCGTACGGGTGGTGCAGCAGCACGTCCCGGTTGCGCAGCGCCGCGAAGATGTCCGGCGCGGACGCCGACTCGACCTCGGCCAGATCGCGATGGGTGCCCGCGACGAACTTCGGGTACTTCAGCTCCGGCCGGTCGATGGAGGCGATGCGGAAGAGACCGGTGAGGTCCAGGGGGCCGGTGAGCGGGTAGACCTCGGCCTCGCTGATCTTCAGCTCGCGCACCAGCAGGTCCAGGACCTCCTGGTTGATGTTCTCCTCGACCTCGAGGCGCACCGGCGGGCCGAAGCGGCGCCGCATGAGCTCCTTCTCCAGGGCCTGGAGCAGGTTCTCCGTGTCGTCCTCCTCGACCTCCAGGTCCTCGTTGCGGGTGACCCGGAAGGCGTGGTGCTCCAGCACCTCCATGCCCGGGAAGAGCTCCTCCAGGTGCGCGGCGATCACGTCCTCCAGCGGGACGAACCGGCCGGGGGAGGCCTCCAGGAAGCGGGAGAGCAGCGGCGGCACCTTCACCCGGGCGAAGTGCGGGGTGCCGGTGACGGGGTTGCGTACGCGCACGGCCAGGTTCAGGGACAGGCCGGAGATGTACGGGAACGGGTGCGCCGGGTCGACCGCCAGCGGGGTCAGGACCGGGAAGATCTGGTGCCGGAAGAGGGTGAAGAGGCGGGCCTGCTCCTTCTCCTGGAGCTCGTTCCAGCGGACCAGGTGGATGCCCTCCTCCGCGAGCGCCGGGGCGACGTCCTCGTGGTAGCAGGCGGCGTGCCGGGCCATCAGCTCGCGGGAGCGGGCCCAGATCATCTCCAGCACCTCGCGGGGCTGGAGGCCGGACGCGGACCGGGTGGCGACACCGGTCGCGATACGGCGCTTCAGTCCGGCCACGCGGACCATGAAGAACTCGTCCAGGTTGCTCGCGAAGATCGCCAGGAAGTTCGCCCGCTCCAGCAGTGGCGTGTTCGGGTCCTCGGCGAGTTCGAGGACGCGTTCGTTGAACGCCAGCCAGCTGCGCTCCCGGTCCAGGAAGCGGCCCTGGGGCAGCTGGACACCGTCGATCTCGGTGACCTCGTAGGCGTCGAGGTCGGCGTCGATATCCGGTTCCAGTTCGGAGACCACCGCCGAGGTGACCGTGTGCGGGCGGTGCGCCGCGATGGAGCCCACGGAGGGCTGCGCGTGCTGGACCTTGGCCTGGGCGTTCCTGGACTTGCTCATATGCCCATTGTTCCGCGCCTCGCGGTTTATGGGCGCGTCGGAGCGCGCGGGTGGGAGCGTCGCGGGGAGGCGTCGTGCGTCCCCGTTCCTCGCGCTCTCCTCCGAGGGCGGCGAAGGCTCTGGCACGGCGGCGGTCATTGGCTGAGCGTCGCAAGTCCGTCTGAACCAATGGTTACGAAGACATGGCGTGTGGGATAGCGGGGGGCGGATCGCGAACGTCTACGTGTTCGGACATCTGTCCAGAAAGCGCGTCCCTCCCCCCGCGGAGGGACGCGCGGACGGTTCTCACGGGGTGCGGCGGCGCAGCACCGCGAAGGCGGTGAGGGTCGCGGCGGCGGCCAGGGCGAGCAGGACGCCGGTCTCGACGTACTGGAGGGGCCAGAAGTGTGACTCGGGGTGGTAGGTCACGCGGAGGTGCCGGACGCCGTCCTCGGTCCAGGTGTGCCGGTCGGCGACGAGCGCCGAGCGGTGCACCTCGAGGGAGCCGGTGCCGGTGCGGGTGACCTTGGGCCAGAGGTCCTCGCGGAGGCGCTCCAGCACGTAGTGAAGGAACAGCGCCACCGCGAAGCCCACCCCGCCCGCGGGTACGGCCCGGCGCAGCAGCAGCCCGGCGAGCGCGCCGAGGGCGAGGCCCGCCAAGGGGTACGCGACGGCGGTGGGCCCGGTGGCGACGAAGACGTCCGGGTAGTACCAGGCGCCGGCCAGATCGGGGCCGCCGGCCCGCCGCGCCCACCGCAGCAGCGGCATCACCACGCCGGCGCCGACGACGATCAGGGCGGCCGGCACGGCGAGCTTGGCGGCCAGCCAGCGGGCCGGGGTGACGGACTGGGTCCAGGCGAGCCGCGCGGTGCCGCTCTCCAGCTCGCGCCCGACGAGCGCGGCACCGGCCCAGGCGGCCACGAGGAGGCCCGCGTAGGCCAGGGCCGCGGTGACCGACTCCGTCCAGCCCGCGTAGACGTCGTCGACGGTCAGCCGGCCCAGGGCCGCGCAGCCCAGGTAGCCGTCGCGGGCCGGCGTGACACAGGCGGCGTCGCCCCGGCGGGCCTCGTCGCCGATGGTGACCATCCAGACCAGTACGGCCACGGCGCCGGTCAGCGCCAGGCCCCAGAAGACCAGCGCGGTGCGGTGCAGCCGCAGAACCATCCAGGTCAGCCCGTGCGGGCCGCGGCTCGCACGGCCGGCGGCGGTGGTCTCCGGCGCGGTGAGCGTGGCGGTCATACGGCGGCTCCGGAACGGCGCTTCAGCAGCCGGAAGGAGATCAGGACCGCCACCCCGGCCACGGCGAGGACGATGCCCGTCTCCACCAGCTGGAGGGGCCAGAAGTGGGAGGAGGGGTGGAAGTCGCGGTAGAAGCCGACGATGTCGTGCTCGGCGAGGCACTTGGCGTCGTCGACGCAGATCGGGTCCGCGACACGGGCGCCGGTGGAGGTGAGCGCGCCCTCGCCGGTGACCATGCCGATGTACGGGGGGTAGACGTCCTTCCCGGTCAGCGTCTCGACCGGCCACAGGTGCGGGCGCAGGTCGCCGAGCGCGTACATGAGGGCCAATAGTCCGACGACCGCCGTGCCGAGCGCGGGCAGGGCGCGGCGCAGCAGCAGGCCCGCGAGGACGCCGACGGCGAGGCCGAGAAGGGTGTAGGCGGTGGCGAGGGGGCCGTTGGCCACGAAGGTGGTGCTCTCGTGCCAGTCCCGTGAGCCGTTCAGCAGCCGCGGCCCGCCGTCCGCCGACCACACCAGGCGGTGCAGCAGGGTGAGCACGAGGGTGCCGGAGGCCAGCAGGGCGGCCGGGACGGCGAGCTTGGCGGCCAGCCAGCGGGCCGGGGTGACCGACTGGGTCCACGCCAACTGGGCGGTGCCGTCCTCCAGTTCGCGTCCGATGAGGGAGGCGCCCGCCCAGGCCGCGGCGAGGAGGGGCGCGAGGCCGAGGACCCCGCCGCCGAGGCCCACGGCGGTGTCGTACCGGCCGTACGCGGGGCCGGGGTCGTCGCAGCCCAGGCTCGGCTGCCCCGTGTCGCACCCCAGCTTCCGGAACTCGGCCCAGGCGGCGTCCGCGCCCGGTCCGTACGCCCACAGCAGGGTGCCCGCGCCGAAGATCACGAGCGGCACCCAGAACCACAGGGCCGAGCGGTGTATCCGCAGCATCGCCCAGAGCAGCCCGCGCGGACCTCGGGAGGCCGGGGCGGCGGTGGACGTGTCGATGGTCGTCACGGCGGTCATACGGCGGCCTCCCGCGGGTCGTCGAGGCGCAGGACCGGGGCCTGCGGGGCGCGCAGGTGCGCCAGGACCAGTTCCTCCAGGGTCGGGGCGGCGCTCTGCCAGGTGTCGTCGAGCGGGCCCTCGGGCCGTACCAGAGCGGTGAGTTGACGGCCCGTCGTACGGGACTCGACCACCGTGTGCGCGTCCAGGGACGCGTCGGCCCGGCCGGTGACCAGGCGGTGCGCGGCGAGCAGGTCGTCCAGCGGTCCGGCGAGGCGGACGTGGCCGGCGCCGAGCAGCAGGAGGTGGTCGCAGGCGCCCTCCAGTTCGGCCACGACGTGCGAGGACATGACAACCGTGGTGCCGTGCTCGGCCGCGTCGGCCATGAGCGCGGCCATCAGCTGATGCCGGGCCAGCGGGTCGAGATCGGCCATCGGCTCGTCCAGGAGCAGCAGTTCGGGGCGCTTGCCGAGGGCGAGGGCGAGCGCGACGCGGGTGCGCTGGCCGCCGGAGAGGGTGCGGATCCTGGCGGTCGGATCGAGGTCGCCCTCGTCGACGATCCGCTCGGCGACCCTCGCGTCCCAGCGGCCGGGGTTGAGCTCACGCCCGAAGCGCAGGGTGTCGGCGACCGTGAGCTGGAGGTGCAGGGGCTTGTCCTGGGCGACGTACGCGATCCGCTCGCGGACCTCGGCCGGGTCGTGGCCGAGGACGGTGAGGGTGCCCGCGGTGGGCCTGGTCAGGCCGGCGGCGAGGGACAGCAGGGTCGACTTGCCGGCGCCGTTCGGCCCGACGACGGCGCACACGCCGCCCCTCGGCAGCCGGAAGGAGCAGCCGTCCAGCGCCGGCTTCCCGCGCCGTCCGAACCGCTTGCCCAGTGCGGCCGCCTCCATGGCGGTCCCGGTCATGACTCGTCCCCCTTGAAGTGCGTGTCCAGTACGGAAGTGAAGAGAGCGTCCACGTCGTCGCGTTCCAGTCCTGCCGCGCGGGCCCGTACGGCCCACGCCTCCAGTTCCACGCGCAGCGGCGAGTCGGCCGGCGCGGTGTTCAGCCCGCGCCGCACGAACGTGCCGAGCCCTCGCCGTGCCTCGACCAGGCCCTCGCGTTCCAGTTCGCGGTAGGCCTTGAGCACGGTGTTGGGATTGATGGCGGTCGCCTCGACGACCTCGCGGGCCGTCGGCAGCTTGTCGCCCGGTTCCAACAGGCCCAGGCGCAGGGCCTGTTTGGTCTGCTGGACGATCTGCACGTAGGTGGCGACGCCGGAGCGCCGGTCGATGCGGTACTCGACCATCCGTTCCACCACCCTTTCACTAATTGAGTAGTGAAAGGGTGGTGGAAAGAAAGGGGCGGCGTCAAGGTCACCGCCCCTTACGGGAGTTATGTCAGGAATATGCGCTGGGTGTCCCGGGCGTCAGGTCTCCGTGCGGTACATGAGGTCCGTCTCGTACGTCGTGAACCCGAGCCGTTCGTACACCGACACCGCGGCCTTGTTGTCCGCGTCGACGTAGAGCATCGCCGTCGGCAGCCCCTGTGCCGCCAGATGCCGCAGGCCGACCGTCGTCAGGGCCTTGCCCAGGCCGCCGCCCTGCGCGCCCGGCCGGACCCCGAGGACGTACACCTCGCCCAGCCCCTCCTCCGCGTGGACCTTCGTCCAGTGGAAGCCGACGAGTTCGCCGCCGCGTTCCGCGAGGAAGAAGCCGGCCGGGTCGAACCACGGCTCGGCCTGGCGGTCGTCGAGGTCGCGCTGGGTGAGGGAGCCCTGCTCGGGGTGGTGGGCGAACGCGGCGGCGTTCACGGCGAGCCAGGCGCTGTCGTCCTGGCCGGGCACGAAGGCGCGGACCGTGACGCCCTCGGGGAGCACCGGGTCCGGCAGGTTCAGGTCCGCCAGTGAGCGGCGCATCTGGCGCAGTTCCCGGAACAGGGTCAGGCCGAGCACCTGCGAGAGATGCCGGGCGGCGGAGTGGCCGCCGTGCGCCCACACCCGCAGCCGCTTGCCGGACGCGGCGAGCAGGGCCGAGCCCAGCGCGCGGCCGTGTCCGTGGCCGCGGTGCGAGGGGTGGACTACGAGTTCGGCGGCCGGGGCCTCGACCGGGTCGGTGTCCTCCAGCTGGGCGTAGCCGACGAGTTCGCCGGCGACGGTCAGCAGCAGATGCGAGACGCCGTCGCGCTCTCCGCCGCGCAACTGGAGCCGGCCCTGCTCGGCCACCGCCTGCTGCCCGTCGTTCCGGGCGGCCTCCGCCAGCAGGTCGAGTACGGCCTCGGTCTGCTCGGGGGAGAGCGCCGAGTAGGTCTCGATGGCGCGGCCTGACAGGGGGTGTGCGGCGTCGTCGCTGGTCATGCGTACGAGGGTAAGGGGCGGTTGGGGCAAAGTCCCGGCACAGAAGCAATCAAGGTGTAACCCGGAACCCCCTGTCGCGCTACGCGCGTTGACTCTAGGCTTGCCGCCCGACAGGGCCATGTCACTCACGACTCACAGGGGGGCGGATGTCAGCCACATCCCACCAGCACCGCAGACGCCGTACGTACGCACTGGTCGCGGGCGCCGCAGCGGTCGCCACGGCGGGCGCGCTCGCCGCGGCGATTCCGGCCACGGCGTCGGCGGGGGAGGGCTCCCAGAAGCACGGCGGGCACCACTTCGACCGCTACCAGGACGTCCAGCTGCTGTCCTTCAACGACCTGCACGGCAACCTGGAGGCGCCGGCCGGCTCCTCCGGCCGGGTCACCGAGCTCCAGGCGGACGGCACGACGAAGACCATCGACGCGGGCGGTGTGGAGTACCTCGCCACCCACCTGCGCCAGGCCCGTGAGGGCAACAGGTACTCCATCACCGCGGCCGGCGGCGACATGGTCGGCGCCTCGCCGCTGATCTCGGGCCTCTTCCACGACGAGCCCACCATCGAGGCGCTGAACAAGCTCGACCTGGACGTCACCTCGGTCGGCAACCACGAGTTCGACGAGGGGCCGAAGGAGCTGGCCCGCCTCCAGAACGGCGGCTGCCACCCCACCGCCGGCTGCTACACGGACAAGAAGTTCAAGGGCGCCGACTTCCCGTACCTCGCCGCCAACGTGCTCAGCGAGAAGAGCGGCAAGCCGATCCTCAAGCCCTACTGGGTGTGGAAGAAGCGGGACGTCAAGGTCGGCTTCATCGGCGTGACCCTGGAGGACACCCCGGGTGTCGTCTCCGCCGAGGGCGTCAAGGGCCTGAAGTTCAAGGACGAGGTCGAGACGATCAACAAGTACGCCAAGGTGCTCCAGCGCCAGGGCGTGAAGTCGATCGTGGCGCTCATCCACGAGGGCGGCCTCCCGGCCTCGGGCGCGTACAACTACGACTGTGACTCCCCCGGCGCGGGCGACGGCATCTCCGGTCCGATCGCCGACATCGCCAAGAACATCACGCCGTCGGTGGACGCGCTGGTGACGGGTCACACGCACGCGGCGTACGTCTGCACGATCCCCGACCCCTCGGGCAAGCCCCGCATGGTCACCTCGGCCGCGTCCTTCGGCCGGCTCTACACGGACACCACGCTGACGTACGACCGCTTCACCGGCGACATCGCCCGTACGGCCGTGAAGTCCGCGAACCACGTGGTCACCCGGGACGTCCCCAAGGCGCCCGACATGACCGAGCTGATCTCGAAGTGGAACACCCTCGCGGCGCCCATCGGCAACCGCGCGATCGGGTACATCTCCGCGGACATCCCGAGCGCCGGCACCGAGTCCCCGCTCGGCGACCTGATCGCCGACGCGCAGCTGGCGTACGGCAAGGAGCTGGACCCGGAGACGGACCTGGCCCTGATGAACCCCGGCGGTATCCGGGCGCCGCTCACCTACGCGGCCAAGGGCGGCGAGGGCGACGGTGTGGTGACCTACGCCGAGGGCTTCACGGTGCAGCCGTTCTCCAACACGGTGAACCTCCAGGACCTCACCGGGGCGCAGCTGATCCAGGTGCTGAAGGAGCAGGTGAGCGGCACGAACGCGGCCTCGCCGAAGATCCTCCAGATCTCCTCGGGCCTGACGTACACGCTGGACATGACGAAGTCGGGCGCGGACCGCGTGGTCACGGACTCGATCAAGCTCAACGGCGAGGCGATCAACCCGACGGCCACCTACCGCGTCGCGATGAACAACTTCCTCGCGGGCGGCGGCGACGGCTTCGCGACCCTGGGCCAGGGCACGAACGACCTGGTGGGCACGGACGACCTGACGGTGCTGGAGAAGTACCTGACG
Source organism: Streptomyces sp. NPDC098781 (assembly GCF_044759995.1). Taxonomy (NCBI): domain Bacteria; kingdom Bacillati; phylum Actinomycetota; class Actinomycetes; order Kitasatosporales; family Streptomycetaceae; genus Streptomyces; species Streptomyces sp. NPDC098781. The sequence continues at coordinate 383,809 of NZ_JBIWAK010000010.1, read as the reverse complement.
GCCAATTCCTCCGCCTCGAACCCGATCGCGCCGCCGGCCGCGAACCGGATCACCGTGAAGTAGTTCAACGCAGCAATTCGTGAAGTGACGTGAACTAGATCGCAAACCCCCGGTAGAGGTTGCGGGTGGGGGGCGTGCGCATGGTCGGATGGGCCGATGCGTTCCCCCCACCACATAACGGCGCATCCCTATCCAAACCCCTACGAGGAACTCGGCACTCTGGACGACGGGCCGCTGGAGCAGTTCCTCGTCGAGGACGTTCCTGAGGAACGGGCGGCGGCGGAGGCCGAGGACGATCCCTGGGCCCCGCCCAACCACCGCCGCAGCGGCCGGCGCAAGCGGCGCGGCCGGTTCGCGGGCCTGCCGCTCGCGCTGAAGGCGGTCGTCGGACTGGTCGTCCTCGCCGCCTTCGCCGGCCTCGCCGACCGCTGGGCGCTCCTCTACGCCGAGCGCAGAGCCGCGGACACGCTCAAGGACCGGATGAACCTCGCGGCCGCTCCCGAGGTGCAGATCGACGGCTTTCCCTTCCTCACCCAACTCGCCGACGAGCGGCTGGACTCGGTCCGGGTGACCGTCCCCGACGTGGCCGCCGACCGAATCTCGCTCGCCCAGGTGAGCGCGACGGCCTCGGACGTACGGCTGAACACCGACGGCCCCACCTCGGTGCGCGGTGCCGACGTGCCCCGTCTGGAGGGCGACGTCCTGCTCTCCTTCGCCGACCTCAACCGAGAACTCGGCGCATCCCAGGTGACGTTCACCGGCGAGGGCCGTGACCGGGTCCGGGCGCGCGGCACCCTGCCGGTCGCCGGGCACGACCTCAGGCTGCGCGCCGAGGCCCGGATCGTGCGCGACGGCGACCGCGGCATCGCCACCCATATCGGCGGAATGCGCCTGGACATCGGGGAGCTGGCCACCTACCGCCCGGGTGCCCGCGCGACCGAGGGCCTCCACCTGAGCCGGGCGTCGGCGGCCCGGCTCACCCACGAGACCCGCAAGGCGAAGGCGCTGCTGTCCGTCCCCGCGGTGGTACGGCGCCTCGGTGTGCCCGACTCCGTCGTCCGCGAGGCCCTGCGCAACGAGGCCAAGCTCACCGACCTGATCGGCACCCCGCGCTTCGTCCGCCAGGCCATGCGCCTCAACCTCATCGACCTGGCCCTCGACCACCCGAAGCTGCTGGGCCTGCTGGGCTTCGACCCCGCTCTCCTCGACGCCCTGCCCCGCCTCACCCGCCCGGTCCTCGTCGACCAGCTGTCCCTGGCCTTCCGTCTGCCCGAGCCGCCGAGCGGACAGATCAGGCTGCGGGACGTCCGGGTGGAGAAGGACGGGATCAGGGTGCGGCTGGAAGGCGAGGGGCTGGCGGTGGGGCGCCGGTAATCAATTCTGTGTGAGTTCGCGAATAGTTCCGGGAATTCTCTGAAAAACTCTCTCAGGCTCAATTAATAGAGGTCTCAGCGGAATTGGCGATTTTCTGGTTCGGGGTCCCGTAACGTTTTCCGTGTCGAAAGAAATCGACGCATGAACAGCAGAAAACAAAGGAGAACCCGATGAGCTTCCACAAGATCGCCCCCGTCAAGAAGACCCGCAAGCCCGCCGCCCCGGCCCCGGCGCCGAAGAAGAAGTGCACCGCGAAGAAGGCCGCCCCGAAGCGCCGCCCGGTCGCGCACAAGGGCTGAGGTCGACGGACGAGGCGGGGTCACCGGAGCGCTCGGGCTCCGGGGCCCCGCCTCCGGCATGTCCGGACGCCTTGTCCGGTACTGGGAAAGGGACTTGAGCATGAGGGAAGTGCGCACGGCCTTCCGCCGCTTCTGGCCGCTGACGCGGGGCGACCGGAGGTGGCTGGTGGTCATCGTGGCCTGCGTGGTGGTCGCCGCGCTGGCCGAGACCGCCTCGATCCTGCTGTTCGCGCAGCTCACCGACCATGCGCTGAAGGCCGGTTCGCTGTCGGCGTTCTGGGGTCCGGCGGCGGCCTGGCTGGGTGTCGCCGCGCTGGGCGCGCTGGTCGGCTATCTGGGCAACTCACTGGCGGCATGGACCGCCGAGCGATTCGTCCTGCGGCTGCGCGCGAAGGTGTTCCGGCACGTCCAGGACATGCCGCCGCACTTCTTCCAGCGGCACCGGCGGGGCGACCTGGTCGAGCGGCTCACCGGGGACGTCGAGGCCATCGAGGAGATGGTCGTCTCGGGCGTGGTCGGCACGGTCGCGGCGGCGTTCTCGGCGCTCTTCTACGCGGCGGCGGCGCTCTACCTGCGCTGGGACCTGGCCCTGGCCACCTTCGTGCTGGCCCCCCTGTTCCTGCTGGCCGCCCGCCGCTTCGCCGGCCGTATCCGCACCGCCTCGCAGGACGAGCGGGCCGCCGACGGCGGGATCACCTCGGTGGTGGAGGAGTCGCTGGGCAACGTCGTCCTCACCCAGGCGTACAACCGCCGCCGGGCCGAGGAGAAGCTGCTCGACCGCGAGGCGCGGGCCTGGATGGAGGCGTCGGTACGGGGTGCGCGGCTGAGCGAGCTGTACGAGCAGTTCGTCGAGGTCGTGGAGACGATCTGCGTGCTGACGGTGATCGGGCTGGGAGTGTGGGAGATCTCAGCGGACCGGATGACCCTCGGCGGGCTGCTGGCCTTCGCCGCCTTCATCGGCTACCTCTACCCACCGGTCCGCAACCTCGGCCAACTCGGCCTCACCCTCACCGCCGCCACCGCCGGCGCCCAGCGCCTGGGCGAGATCCTGGACGCCGAGCCGGCGGTCACCGACCCGGCCGACCCGGTCACGCGATGGCCGGTGCGGGGCTGGGTCGGCTTCCACGGCGTGTCCTTCACCTACCCCGGGGCGGCCAGGGAGTCGCTGCGCGAGCTGACCTTCACGGCCGGCCCCGGCGAACTGATCGTCGTCACGGGCCCGTCCGGCGCCGGCAAGTCGACGACGGCCAAGCTCCTCACCCGCTTCTACGACCCGCTGTCCGGCGTGATCACCCTGGACGGCGTACCGCTGCCGCACCTGGGTCTGGAGTTCCTGCGCGAGAACGTCGCCCTGCTGCCCCAGGAGACGCTGATCCTCAACGGCACCATCCGCGACAACATCGAGTGCGGCCGCCCCGGCGCGACCGAGCAGGACATCGAGGGGGCGGCACGTGCGGCGGCGGCCCACGACTTCATCGCCGCGCTCCCCGAGGGGTACGACACCCAAATCGCCCCCGGCACGGCGGCGTTGTCCGGCGGCCAGCTGAAGCGGATCACCATCGCCCGCGCGATGCTGCGCGCCGCGCCCGTCCTGGTCCTGGACGAACCGACGGCCGGCCTGGACGCGGTGGCCGCCCGCCAGGTCGTCCAGCCCCTGCGCCGTCTGATGTCCGGCCGTACGACGATCCTGATCACCCACGACCTGAGCCTGGCGCCGGACGCGGACCGGGTACTGGTCGTGGACGGCGGGCGGCTGGTGGAGACGGGGACCCACACCGAACTGCTGGCGCGGCGAGGGACGTACGCCCGTCTCGCGGGGCCGGCGCCCGAGGACACGGTCGTGCTGAGGAGGTGAAACGGCCAGGGGCCGCGGTTAGGGAGGCCGGTCCCGAACCGCGGCCCGCGCGTAGGTCAGGCCAGACGGTGGACGCGCTGGTCGCTCAGCTCGTAGCGGGCCCCGACGACGGCGAGTTCACCGGTGGCGATCTTCGCGGCGAGGTCGGGCTCGGCGGCGAGGGCGGCGCGGACGGCCCGTACGTTGGCGTCGATGGTCGCGTCGACGCGGGCGTCCCCTTCCTTGGTGCGGTCTATGTTCGGCGCTATCCGGTCGGCTATGTACTGGATGTGGGCCGGCAACGACTCACCGCTCTCGTCCGCCGCGACGGCGGCCTTCACGGCCCCGCACGACTGGTGCCCGAGCACCATGACCAGCGGGATGTCCAGTTCGAGCACGCCGTAGGCGACGCTGCCGAGCACGGCCTCGTCCAGGACCTCACCGGCGGAGCGCACGGTCATCAGATCACCGAGCCCCTGGTCGAAGACGAGCTCCGGCGGCACCCGGGAGTCGATACAGCCGAGCACAACGGCGAACGGCTCCTGACCGGACGTCAGGCTCTGCCTCACAGCGGGCGATTCATGCGGGTGCCGCTGACGAAAGGTGCGCCAGCGCCGGTTGCCGACGGCGAGCTCACGCAGCGCCTCGTCCGGGGTACCGGGCCGGTTCCGGGACGTGGTCGTGGGGGTGGCGGATGCGGAAGCCGCGCCGAGGGCGGTGGAGACCCCCACGGCCGCGGCCCCGGTCAGCCCGGCCCGCAGCAGTGCACGACGGGCGGGCGAGGGGAGGGCGAACCGCTTGGGGGCGGATGCGGTCGGCTGTGCGCCGACGGAACTCTCAGCGTTCACGGCACGGAACGTACGCCCGAATGACCGGACAACTGTTCGCGTTACCCAATCATGACCGGGCGCGGGAACTCCATGATCGGCTTTTGGTCCGCTCTTGGTGTTCTCCCGCGCCCGCCTTGACCTTTCGCCCCGGGCGCCGCCTCAGGAGGCGGCCGGCAACCAGTCCCCGAGCCAGTCCGCGACCTCTTGCGCCGCCGCCTGAGCGTCGGTCAGCTGGGGCCGGTCGGTGCTCGCCGGGCCCGAGCCGGCGCCCGTGTTCCGTGCGGGGGATGGTCCGCGATTCGGTCGCCGCTCGGCGCGCAAAGGTTGCCGTTAGGGGATACGGCGCCCCCGGCTGACCGCGACCCGGAGCGCTTCGTCCAGCGACTCCACGGCCCGGGTGAGCGCGAACCGCACCGCGACCTCGCCCGCGACGGGGTCGGCGAGGACGGCTCTGGCGCCGACGAGAACCTGTTCCCCCGAGTCGAGCTGCGCGGCCTCCATGTCGTCGGCGAGCCGGGTGAGCCGGCTGTGGTCGCTGTCGGCACTGAGGTAGCAGGGCTTCCCGTCGGGGGTGGTCCAGGGGAGGAGGCGGAGTTCGCCGCAGCTCATCGGGAGGCCCCCTCCGGGATGTGGTGCGGGGTGGCATCGATTCCGTAGGCGGCGGCCCAGAGGGTGCGGCGGCGTTGCAGGATCCGTTCCCGCTCGCAGCGGCAGACGTGAGCGGGGCGACGGGGTGTTGCGGCCAACGGCCGCTCGGGGACCGGGCGTTGAGACGCGGCAGCCTGATGTCGTGCATCCGTTCGCAGCAGTACTCGTACGAGGGGAGCCAGTAGCGATCCGAGGAGCCGGGCGGTACGTTCGCGCATGTCGGCGGTCTCCTTCCAAGGCATGCGTCGGCCACGCCCCCGAGCCGAGTGCGATCGGCTGCGGGGGTTCTGTCATGGCCGGGGTCTGACGAGCGGTGATTACCGTTCGTGTCTCGATCGTCACAGGTGGGACGTACGCTGCGGAAGAGGGTCGGTGTTGTCTGCGGCGCCAGGCAACGGGGAGGGGTGACGTGGGCGAACTCGTTGACAGGGACGGGGGATCGGGGCGGGCCGCGCTGGGCCGGACCCTGAAGCTCCTCCGAGAGAAGGAGGGCAGGTCGCTTGGGCAGCTGGCCGACGAGACCGGGTACGACAAGAGCTACCTGAGCCGTCTGGAGTCGGGACAACGTCTGTCCAAGGCGGCGGTCATGGAGGACCTGGACGCCTACTACGGCACCGGTGACCAGCTGATTCGCCTGTGGCGCGACGCGCGCAAGGACGTCATCAAGGACAAGTACAAGGGGTTCATGGAGCTGGAGGCGACCGCGCGGGTCATGTGGATGTTCCAGCTGCGGGTGCCGGGCCTGTTGCAGACCGAGGACTACGCCCGTGCGGTGTTGTCAGGGTTGTCCGGAGCCCAGACAACGGCCGGCAACGCCGAAGAAGTCGAGGATCAGGTGGCGTTGCGGATGGGGCGGCAGGAGTTGCTGCACCGCGATCCGCCGCCGAATGTCCGGGTGATCCTGGACGAAGGGGCGCTGCGGCGGCCAGTGCCCGACGCGAAGGTGTGGGCGGACCAGTTGTCCCATCTGCTGGAAGCGACGCAACTGCCCAACGTCCGACTCCAGGTGTTGCCCTTCACCGCAGGCGTGCACGACCTGATGGACAGCCACCTCTGGCTGTTCTGGCAGCGGACCGGGGACCCTGTTGCCTACGTGGAGGGCAACGGATTCGGCGAGGTGATCGACGATCCGGACAAGGTTCTGTCGATCCGCTTGTCCTACGATCTCGTCAGGGATGCGGCGCTGACTCCCACGGAGTCGACGGCGTTCGTCACGCGCCTTCTGGAGGAGTGCAGACCATGAAGCGGACCCTGGATCTCAGCGCTGCCGTGTGGCGTAAGTCGTCCTACAGCGACGGGGGCGGGACGAACTGCGTCGAGGTCGCCGAAGGCCACCCCGGCATAGTCCCCGTCCGGGACAGCAAGCGCCCGGACGACGGTTCCGTACTCGTCTTCGCGGCGACTTCCTGGACGGTCTTCGTGGACGGCATCAAGAAGTAGGAGCCGAGCAATGGGGGTTTCATGTCGACCGTAGTCTCTAAGCCTGTCTTCCGAACGATCCTCGCCCTCTCCGCGGTCCTGCTTTCAGCTGGAGGTTGCGCGTCCGAGAGTGACGACGCGAACCACCCGCTGCCGCGGCGGGAAAAGGACGCCGCGCTGAAGTGGGCCAAGGACTACACCGCGTACATGGCCAGGATCACCGATGTTCAGCTCACCCCCTCGACAGCCAAGGTGCACTTCGAGGCCTGCATCGGGGCGAACGACGAGGTAGCCGAGGACGGTCGGTACAGCCTTTTCTACTACGTCAACTCCCCTGCACTTGCCACGGAACACACACACGTGGTGCGGACGCTCCGCCGGGAGCTGTCCGAGCAGGGGTACGAGGTCACGGGATACCGGGAGTTCAAGAATGCCCACGAGTCGGCGGTGTTCAGAGCCGGCAACAAAGAGAACGCCTATCGGGTGACGGCCGAGACCGTCGGCTCCGGTAAGACGAAGCCCCAAGCGCTCTCTTTCTCCGTACGCACCCCGTGCATGCTCCCGCCCGGCGCAAAGCAGCAGCAGTTCTGAGCGTCCAAGAGCAACGGTGAACCAGTGCCGCGTCAGGCAACGTTTGCCCTGTCGGCGAGCTCGCGGAGGCCACCGACCCCGTGCGCCCGGCGCGCAATCCGCAGCAGGCGCTTGCCTTCGTCTTACACGTGATCGCGTCTGACATGCCATCATGCGGAAACCTCAGGTGGTGCGTAGTGATGCAAGTAGTCACGCAGCTGCGGTTCGAGCTGGGACATGTCGCCGCCGTTGACCGCACGCCAAAGACGGTTCTCGATCCAGAAGCGATGGGCGAACTCCTCGAACGACGGTGCACACCAGAGGATCGCGGCCAACTGCTCCTCCGAGTCATCGAGGTCGCTCTCTGTCTCCTCCCCGTCACGTTGAGCCTCGTACTCGTATTCGTAGTCGAGGTGGGAGTGCACCACGAACGCCTCGCCGGAGGAGCGAAGGTAGAGGTACCAGATGACGCAGTCCTGCTGATCCCGCAGGAATCGCACGAGGAAGGAACCAGCATCGACCGGACTGGGTAGTGGTTGCGAGATGTCGGTCCAGCAGCCAGTCACCGAGACCTCGTCCAGCGAGCCGTACAGGTTCGCGCTGGTCTGGAAAGTGACGAAGTCCTGCGGCAGAGACAGGCTCCTGGCTGCCAGATCCCCCGCCAAGTCGTTGAGCCTCGCGACCTGCTCAGAGTCCAGGCCTCGGGTGCCACCGAGCCACTGGAAAGCGCCTGTGAACTGGATGGAGTCGAGCGGCGGCAGGCTCTCGTACGGATAGCGCTCATAGGTGTAACGGCAGGCGCGGTACTCGCCGAGGTCGGTGGCGCACCACGCGGCGTCGAAGCCGAGCGAGGACAGCACGGACCCGGATTGTTCATCAGGCATCGGAATCCCAGTTGATCACTGCGAGCGGAGATATCAGTGCCAGCTTGGCAGCCGCCACCGACAACTCCTACAACAGGCGGGCCAGACCGGTTCCCCAGAGCCGGGTCAGGGCGAACGTTGCCTGATACGGCACTAGCCGAGCTCCCGCGGCTCCGCGGGCGGAGGAGTAGCCGCCCCCGGCAGCCGTACCGTGGCCACCGTGCCCCCGCCCTCCGCGCGGGCCAGGGTCACCTGGCCGCCCGCCTGTTCGACCGTGCGGGCCACGATGGACAGGCCCAGGCCTGAGCCGGGCAGCGCCCGTGCGCTCGGGGAGCGCCAGAAGCGGTCGAAGACGTAGGGGAGTTCGTCGGCGGGGATGCCGGGGCCGTGGTCGCGGACGGTGAGGACGCCGTCGTGCAGGGCGACCTCGATCGTGCCGGACTCGGGGCTGAACTTCACCGCGTTGTCCAGGATGTTGACCACCGCGCGCTCCAGCGCCGCCGGTTCCGCCCGGACGTACCAGGGCTGGAGGTCGGCGGTGATCGTCAGCTCCGGGCCGCGCAGGCGGGCGCGGCGCAGGGCCGAGCCGACCGTGTCCTCCAGTGAGATCACCTGGACGCGTTCCCCGCGCTGGCCCTCCGAACGGGACAGCTCCTGCAAGTCGCCGATCAGGGCCGCCAGTTCGGTCATCTGTGCCTTCACCGAGGCGAGCAGGGCCTTGCGGTCCGCCTCCGGGATCGGCCGGCCCGTCTCCTCGCTGCGGGTGAGGAGTTCGATGTTGGTGCGCAGGGAGGTGAGGGGGGTGCGGAGCTCGTGGCCGGCGTCGGCGATGAGCTGCTGCTGGAGTTCGCGGGAGCTGGCCAGTGCGGACGTCATGGAGTTGAAGGAGCGGGAGAGGCGGGCGACCTCGTCCTCGGAGTCGTCCTCCACCGGGATGCGGATGTTCAGGTCCTCGGTGCGGGCGACGTGCTCGACGGCCTCGGTGAGCTTGTCGACGGGGCGGAGCCCTGCGCGGGCCACGGCGAGGCCGGCCGCGCCGGCGCCCACCACTCCTACGCCGGAGACCAGGAGGAGGATCAGGGCGAGGTCGTTGAGGGTGGACTCGGTGCCCTTGAGGGGGACGGCGAGCTGTAGGGCGACACCTTGCCCGTCGTTCTGGTCCACGCCCAGGTATCGGGTCAGCACGCGTACTTCGTTGCCGTCGTCGTCGGTGCCGTTGCGGAAGTAGATCTCCTCGCTGTTCGCGCCCTTGATCGCCTCCTCGTCGGAGCCGGTGACCTTGACCGCGCCCGGGGAGTTCTGGTCGACGCAGGGGTCGCCCTTCTCCTTGATCGCCTGGACATAGTCGTTCCGGGCAGGGAACACGTGGGTGTTCCCCTGGGGGTCCTGTGTACAGCTCTGCAAGAGCGAGGCGACCGTGCCAGGCCTACGCGCCATGTCCTTCAGGTCGTCATTGAGCTGCTCGTAGAGCTTCCCCTGCACAATGAACCAACAAGTCACCGAAACCGCCGCCACAGCGAACGCCACCGCCGCCGCGACCAGCAACGCCAGCCGCGAGCGAATCGGCAGCGACCGGAACCGGCGCAGCACCTTGCTCACTCGGCGCCGCCCTGTCGCAGGGCATAGCCCACGCCCCGCACCGTGTGCACGAGCCGCGGCTCGCCGCCCGCCTCGGTCTTGCGGCGCAGGTACATGACGTACACGTCCAGCGAGTTCGACGAGGGCTCGAAGTCGAAGCCCCACACGGCCTTCAGGATCTGCTCCCGGGTCAGCACCTGGCGCGGATGCGCCATGAACATCTCCAGCAGCGTGAACTCCGTACGGGTCAGCTCCACCGGCCGCCCACCCCGGGTGACCTCGCGGGTCGCGAGATCCATGCGCAGGTCGGCGAAGGTCAGCGCCTCGTCGTCCTCCACGGCGGCCGCCCCGGCCGCCGCGTACGAGCTGCGCCGCAGCAGCGCGCGGACCCGGGCGAACAGCTCGTCCAGTTCGAAGGGCTTCACGAGGTAGTCGTCGGCGCCCGCGTCCAGCCCCGTCACCCGGTCGCCCACCGTGTCGCGCGCGGTCAGCATGAGGATCGGGGTCGTGTCACCGGTGCCGCGGATTCGGCGGGCCGCGGTCAGGCCGTCCATGCGGGGCATCTGGATGTCGAGGACCACCAGGTCGGGCCGGTAGGCGGCCGCCTTCTCCAGGGCGTCCGCGCCGTCGACCGCGACCTCGGTGTCGTATCCCTCGAAGGCGAGGCTGCGCTGGAGTGCTTCACGCACGGCCGGCTCGTCGTCGACGATCAGGATGCGCTGGGGGTCACGGTCGACCTCGGCGGGGCTCATGGGCTCGGGATCCTCGGGTGCGGTGGGGCGGGGGCTGGGCGGCTGAACGCCTTCAGCCTTGCACGATTCTCGGCCTTCTCAGGCTCGTACGGTACGGCGACGGCCGCGGGCGGCGGTGGCCCGGCGACCCGTGCGGGGGCGGTCGGCGGCCAGCTCCGGCGCCCGGGACGCAACCGTGGGCGCATGCAGGGCGCCGGCGACGGCGAGGGCCAGGGCGAGGTCGGCCGGACCGACGCCGGTCGCGGTGTGCTCGACCTGTTCGAGCTGCTTGGTCATGTCGTACTCCTTCAGCTCTGCGACCCGCCGCGCAGCTTCGCCAGGTCGGCCTTGACGGTGTTGATCGGGATCGCGAAGCCGAGGCCCACGCTGCCCGCGTCGGACGAGCTCGAACCGGAGGCCGAGTACATCGCCGAGTTGATGCCGATGATGTTGCCGTTCATGTCGATCAGCGCGCCGCCGGAGTTGCCGGGGTTCAGGGACGCGTCGGTCTGGAGGGCCTTGTACGTAGTCGTCGACGACCCGGTGTCGCCGTTGAACTGCTGACCGCCGAACTCGAACGGCCACTGCCCGTTGCCGCCACCGCCCTGCTGCTGCCCCTCGTCCGTCGAGACGGTCACGTCACGGTCGAGCGCCGACACGATGCCGCTGGTGACCGTGCCGGTCAGGCCCTCGGGCGAGCCGATCGCCACGACCTGGTCGCCGACCTGGACCCCGTCGGAGTTGCCGAGGGTGGCCGCCGTCAGCCCGGACGCGTCCTGGAGCTTGATCAGCGCGAGGTCCTTGCTGCTGTCGGTGCCGACGACCTCGGCGGTGTACTCCTTGCCGTCGCTGGTCGTCACCTTGACCTGCGAGGCGCCCGAGACGACGTGCTTGTTGGTGATGATCTCGCCGTCGCCGGTGATGATCACGCCGGAGCCGGTGGAGGAGCCGGCGTTGGACTGGGCGTTGATCTCGACGATGCTCGGGCTGACCGCCTTGGCGACCCCGGAGACCGTGCCCTTCTGGCTGGAGGGGACGACGTTGGCGCTGGTGGAGCTGGCGGTGGCCACGGTGTCGTTGCCGGTCAGCTCCTGGATGCCGTACGCCGTGCCGCCGCCGATCGCCGCGGCGACGATGGCCACGGCGGTGAGCAGGGCCACGGGTCCGCGGGGCCGGCGCCGGGACCTCGGCTGCTGGGCGACGGGCTCGGTGAGGAGAGCGGTGGGAGCCGACGGCTGGTGGGCCGGCGGCGGCGGCCACTCCGGGTTCACGGGGGAGGAGGCGTGCTGGTACGGGTTCTCGTACTCGCCGCTGTGGCGGAAGCTCTCGGTCATGTCCATGAGCTTCTCGCCCGACCATGAGAGCTTCCTGAGCGCCGCCTGAGAAGCCCGGCAGAAGGCCGTATGCCCGATATAAAGCTCCCGCTGGCCGCGAGCGGGGGCCGCTCAGAGACCTCTCAGGAAAGCCAACCGGACTGCGACATCCCAAGGGGTGCGGGGAACCGCGCGATCAACCACACACAACCGGCAGCCGCACGACCACGGAAGTCCCCGAGTTCTCAGGCGCACCCGCACGACCGTCGGACGACAAGCTGCGACGGAAACACCTTCAACCGCTCCCGACGAGACCCCGCGACCCGCAACCCGTCATCCAGGACGAGATCCACGGCGGCCCGGGCCATCGCCGAGCGATCCGAGGCGATGGTCGTCAGCGGCGGATCCGCCAGCGCCGCTTCCTTGATGTCGTCGAACCCGGCGACGGCCAGCTCCTCCGGCACATCGATCCGCAGCTCGCGCGCGGCCCGCAGCACACCGAGGGCCTGGTCGTCGGTGGAGCAGAAGATCGCGGGCGGACGCTGCGGTCCGGCCAGCAGATCGAGCGCTATGCGATAGGCGTCGTAGCGGTTGTACGGCGCCTCGAAGAGCCGCCCCTCGGTGGGGATACGGGCCTCGGCCATCGCGCGCCGCCAGCCCTCGACGTGGTCGGAGACGGGGTCGCCGACCGCCGGGGTCTCCGCGGTGCCGCCCATACAGGCGACGTACTCGTAGCCGTGCTCCAGAAGGTGGCGTACGGCGAGCTGGGCGCCGCCGAGGTCGTCGGTGACGACGGCGACGTCGTCGATGGCCTCGGGCCGCTCGTGCAGCAGCACCACGCGCGCGTCCCAGGCCTCGATCTCGGCCGCGGCCAGGTCGTTGAGGGCGTGCGAGACGAGGATGAGCCCGGAGACGCGCATCCCCAGGAACGCCCGCAGGTAGTGGACCTCGCGCTCGCCGACGTAGTCGGAGTTGCCGACGAGCACCATCTTTCCGCGCTCGGCGGCGGCCCACTCGACCGCGTGCGCCATCTCCCCGAAGAAGGGCTGGCGGGCGTCCGGCACGATCAGGCCTATGAGGTCCGTGCGCCGCGAGGCCATCGCCTGGGCGACCCGGTCCGGGCGGTACCCCAGTTCCTTGATCGCGGCGAGGACACGCTCGCGCGTGGCCGGGGCGACCGGCCGGGGTCCGTTGTTGATGACGTAGCTGACGACGGCAGTGGAGGTCCCTGCCAGCCGTGCGACGTCATCGCGAGTCACCTTGGCCACGCGCGGAGTCTACGCGGATGGACCCGCTCTGGGCAGGGCGTGAAGGAGGTCCCTTCCCGCCCTCGGTCACCCTTCTGCGCGAAAGCGGCGCCGGGGGCGCCCCGCCGGAGGGCCGGGCGCGCCCTTCTACGCGTCGGCCCGGACCTCGGCGCCGCCGAAGGCGCCCGCCTCGTCCCCATCCTCCGCCTTTGCCTGGGCGGCCTTGGCCTTGGCCTCGTCGCCGGACCGGTCGCCCTTCTCCGGCGTAACGAATCGATAACCGACGTTCCGCACGGTCCCGATCAGTGACTCGTGCTCGGGGCCGAGCTTCGCGCGCAGTCGTCGTACGTGCACGTCGACCGTCCGGGTGCCGCCGAAGTAGTCGTAGCCCCAGACCTCCTGGAGCAGCTGTGCGCGCGTGAAGACGCGGCCCGGGTGCTGGGCGAGGTACTTGAGGAGCTCGAACTCCTTGAAGGTCAGGTCGAGGACCCGCCCCTTGAGCTTGGCGGAGTAGGTCGCCTCGTCGACCGACAGGTCGCCGTTGCGGATCTCCATGGGGGAGTCGTCGCTGACGATCTGCTGGCGGCCCATGGCCAGCCGCAACCGGGCCTCCACCTCCGCCGGACCGGCGGTGTCGAGGAGTACGTCGTCGATGCCCCAGTCGGCGGTGACGGCGGCCAGGCCGCCCTCGGTCACGACGAGGACGAGCGGGCACCCGGGCCCGGTCGACCGCAGCAACTGGCACAGGCTGCGCACCTGGGGCAGGTCGCGGCGGCCGTCGACGAGGATCACGTCGGCGCCCGGGGTGTCGACGAGGGCCGGGCCCTCCGCCGGAGCCACGCGCACGTTGTGCAGCAGCAGGCCGAGTGCCGGGAGCACCTCCGTCGACGGCTGGAGGGCATTGGTCAGGAGCAGCAGCGAACTCATACGTCGGTTCCTCCTCGGTCCCTGCGAGGACGTGTGGGGTGCGTCACCTGCTCTGCGATCCCGGTTGGCCCCGTACACCCGCGGTCACCTGGAGTTTCCCGCTTCGTATACAACGCTTCCGAAAGCACAAAAGGACCCGGGGGCTACGCTGCCCGAGTCCTCTGTCCAGCAGAATAGCCGACATGGGCGCTGGCACGGCAGGTCATGTGGCACGATCGACGGTTCGTCCGAACTCTGAGACGACCAGACGCACACCTTTGCGGACGATTCTGGCCACCGACGACGGAGTGGCGATCGATTCCGTATACGACCCGGGGTCGGTTGTATACGACTCCTCCCGTCCATCCGCCGGTGACCTGGCGTTCGTCGTCGCCCACGGCTTCACGGGCGACGTGGACCGGCCGCATGTACGACGGGTGGTGGCCGCCCTCAGCCGACACGCGGCCGTCGTCACCTTCTCCTTCCGGGGCCACGGCGGGTCCGGCGGGCTCTCCACGGTCGGCGACCGCGAGGTGCTCGACCTGGCGGCGGCGGTGCGCTGGGCCCGCGGGCTCGGGCACCGGCGAGTGGTGACCATCGGCTTCTCCATGGGCGGCTCGGTGGTGCTGCGGCACGCGGCGCTGTACGGCGAGAAGGACGGAGGCGCCGGACAGGACGGGGCGCACACGGACGCGGTGGTGTCGGTGAGCGCGCCGGCGCGCTGGTACTACCGGGGCACCCCGCGCATGCGCCGACTGCACTGGCTGGTGACCCGGCCCGAGGGACGTCTGGTGGGCCGCTACGGATTCCGTACCCGGATCCAGCACCGGGGGTGGGACCCGGTGCCGATGTCTCCGGTGCAGGCCGTCCCGAGGATCGCGCCCACGCCGCTGCTGATCGTGCACGGCGAACTGGACGGCTACTTCCCCCTCGACCACCCCCGGATGCTGGCCGACGCGGCCGGTGACCACGGGGAACTGTGGCTGGAGCCCGGCATGGGGCACGCCGAGCACGCGGCCTCCGAGGAGCTGCTGGACCGGATCGGGGACTGGGCCGCCGGCCGGGCGGGCTAGCCTGGGCGATGCTCACCGCCCATCGCGTCCGGCGCGCGCCTTGTGCGCCCCGTGCGCCCCTTGCTTCCCGGCGGTGATCATGTCGATCGATTGAGGAACCAGATGGCAAAGGTCACGGTGCGCTACTGGGCCGCCGCGAAGGCCGCAGCCGGGGTCGCCGAGGAGCCGTACGACGCGGAGACGCTCGCCGAGGCGCTCGACGCGGTGCGTGCGCGACACCCCGGGGAACTGACGCGCGTCCTGCGGCGATGCTCGTTCCTCGTCGACGGTGATCCCGTGGGCACCCGCGGACATGAGACGGTACGGCTGGCCGACGGCGGCACGGTCGAGGTGCTCCCGCCGTTCGCAGGAGGGTGAGATGACCAACCAGCCGTATGAGGGCGGGGCTCCCTACCAGGGGGCTCAGCAGGGGCACGAGGGATACGACCCGTACCAGCGGCAGACGCCGCAGGGGTGGCCCGCACAGCAGCAGGCGTACGACGATCCGCACGCCGCGCAGCAGTACACCCAGCAGTGGCAGGGGCAGACCTGGGAGACCCAGGTGCAGCCGCCGGCCGCGCCCGCCGCGGAGGAGACCGCCTATCTGCCGCCGCAGACGGGTGCCGCGGCCGGGCCCTATGTCGCCGGGTACCAGGAGGCCGCCTCCGCGGAGTACCGGGGCGGCGCACACGCCTCGGGGTATCAGGCGGGCGGCTGGGACGGGATGCCCCAGGGACCCGCACACGCGCAGGGGCAGACGGGTCAGCCGTACGTCCAGCAGCAGCAGCCGCAGGCACAGTCGCAGCCGCACCCGCAGGCACAGCCGCAGCGGGCGCACGCCCAGGCGTCCCGGTCCGGCGCCGAGGCGGACGGCGAGCAGGGCGAGGGTCCCTCCTACGGTCCGGCCACCGTCGCAGGGAACTCCCGCATCACCGACGCCCAGCGGGCGCGACTGGAGGGCCGTTCCCCGATCATCGAGCCGGGGATGCAGCCGGCCGGGCTCACGGCGCTGCTGGGGCTGCTGCTCGCGGTGGCGTCGGCCATCGGGTCGTACGCCCTTGTCGTGCCCCTCGTGGCGCTCCAGGCGGTGACCGCGGCGGGCTGGTTCCGGCTGAACGGCATGTGGCCCGCCCGGCAGGGCATCGCGCTGGCCTTCGCGGGGGCGCTGACGGCGGACGTGGCGTTGCTCGCGTCCGATCGCGCGCCGGCGGCGATTCTCGGCACGCTGGGTGTCTGGGTACTGCTCGCGCTGGTTCTCCAGCTGCGGTCGCACGCCGACCCGGACGAGCGGATGTACGGCCTGATGGCGACGGTGGCGTCTTCGGCGCTGGCGATCGTGGCATCGGGGTATCTCGCGGCCGAGGCGGACGCGGTGACCGTGGGCGCGGTGGCGGTCGCCGTCGCGATCGTGGTGCGCGCCTTGCCGCTGCCGACGGCGGCTTCCGTGGGCGCCGCGCTGGTCGCGGGCGTCGGCGCGGGCGCCGTGGCCGGTGCGATCACCGGCGTGGGGGCCGATGGGGCCCTGCTCGGCGGGGGTGCGGCGATGTGCGCGCTGATCGGGCACCGGGTGGCGAGCTACGACTATCCGTCCCGCTTCGTCCACTTCACGGCGGGCGTCGCCCTGCCGCTGGCCGCCGCGGCGCCGGCGGTCTATGTGCTCGGGCGGGCGCTGGTCTGAGGCGCGGTCCCTGCTGGGCGCCGGATCGTGCAGACCGGCGTCCAGGAGTGATCGCCCGCCTGTCACAGATGATCGACAATCTCCGGATCGACTCCCTTCCCAGGGTTACTCTCGCGCTGGACGGCCACCCGGTCGTCGTTGACCGTCGTCGTTGACGACCACCAGGTGGGGGAACACCACAACATGCGCGCCCTGCGGATACTGCTGATAGTCGTCGTGATCCTGGGCGGCCTGTTCGTGCTGGCCGACCGGCTCGCCGTCGGGTTCGCCGAGGACGAGGCGGCGAGCAAGCTCCAGAACACCGAGAACCTCGCCGAGACCCCCGATGTGTCCATCAAGGGCTTCCCGTTCCTGACCCAGGTCGCGAGCGGCTCGCTGGACGACGTCGAGGTCGGCATCAAGGACTACGAGGCCGCCGCCGGCACCGACGGCAGGACGATCCGGATCGACGACCTCAAGGCCGACATGAAGGGCGTCGAGTTCTCCGGCGACTACAGCTCCGCCACCGCGGCCACCGCCACCGGCACGGCCTCCGTCACCTACGCCGAGCTGCTCAAGACCGCCCAGGCCGAGCCCACCCAGGTCGCCCCCGGCGTCACCGCGAACGTCGTGGGCCTCGCCGACGGCGGCAACGGCAAGATCAAGGTCGCCGTCGAGGCCACCGTGCTCGGCACCAAGCTGCCCAACCCGGTCTATGTCCTCAGCTCGGTCACCGCCGAGGGCGACACCGTGCGGGTGAAGGCCGACGACCTGCCCAGCTTCGGCGGCGTCGACATCGCCGAGAACCGCGCCCGCGCCATCACCGACTTCGAGCAGAAGATCGACGGTCTGCCCGGCGGCATCCAGCTCGACAGCGTCCAGGCGGCGAAGGACGGCGTCGAGATCACGGTGAAGGGTTCGAACGTCCGGCTCGCCGGGTAGTACGGCCGGCGACGGTGGGTAGTACGGCCGGCGACGGTGGACGTGCTACGTCCAATTAGCGAGACGGCGTCGTCCGTACCGTAGATGTGATGCGCGCCGCATGAGCCCGGAGCCATGCGGCAGCGGTCTTCACGGGCCCCTCCATCCCATATTCCGGACGATCGCGTCTCAGAATGCGACACGCCGGTGACATGCCCGCCTGTCCCTCCCTACGATCGAGGTCATGAAGCGACAGGCGGATCTCACGAAGCGGCGGGCAGTGGACCTCTGCCGCGTTGCCGCCATGCTCTGTCGCCCCTTCTGAGCGGAAGCTCTTACTTCCGCGTTTCCCCCAGCCCTGACCAGGGCACAGGTGCGCCGTCTCGGCATGAGCGCGCGCACCCCCCTCGCACTCGCACGCCCCGCCGCAACTGCCCCGGAGGAGAGAAGAGCATGAGCCGTAGCGACGTCCTTGTCGACGCCGACTGGGTCGAGGCCAACCTCGACGACGCGAACATCGCCATCGTGGAGGTGGACGAGGACACGTCCGCCTACGAGAAGAACCACATCCGCAACGCGATCCGCATCGACTGGACCAAGGACCTTCAGGACCCGGTCCGCCGCGACTTCATCGACCAGGAGGGCTTCGAGAAGCTCCTGTCGGCGAAGGGCATCGCCAACGACACGCTGGTGATCCTCTACGGCGGCAACAACAACTGGTTCGCGTCCTACGCCTACTGGTACTTCAAGCTCTACGGCCACGAGAACGTCAAGCTTCTCGACGGCGGCCGCAAGAAGTGGGAGCTGGACGCCCGCGAGCTGGTCGAGGAGGTCCCGGAGCGGGCCACCACCGACTACAAGGCCAAGGCCCAGGACAAGTCCATCCGCGCCTTCCGCGACGACGTGGTGGCGGCCATCGGTTCGCAGAACCTGGTCGACGTCCGTTCCCCCGACGAGTTCAGCGGCAAGCTCCTCGCGCCCGCCCACCTGCCGCAGGAGCAGTCCCAGCGTCCGGGCCACGTCCCGTCCGCCCGCAACATCCCGTGGTCCAAGAACGCCAACGACGACGGCACCTTCAAGTCGGACGACGAGCTCAAGGAGCTCTACGCCGACGAGCAGGTCGACCTGGCGAAGGACACCATCGCCTACTGCCGCATCGGTGAGCGCTCCGCGCTGACCTGGTTCGTCCTGCACGAGCTGCTCGGCGTGGAGAACGTCAAGAACTACGACGGCTCCTGGACCGAGTACGGCAGTCTCGTCGGCGTTCCGATCGAGCTCGGCGCCAACAAGTAACCAACCCGCGCAAGCCAACCCGACCGGCCTTCCTTCCGGTCAGACCCCAACCTGGAGAAAGACATGTGTGGAGCGAAGGCCGGCGGCCCCGACGCCTCGACGATCAAGCCCGGTGAGACGACGATCCAGGGCCAGGTGACGAAGGACGGCGAGCCGGTGGTCGGTTACGTCCGCCTGCTGGACTCGACCGGCGAGTTCACCGCGGAGGTTCCCACCTCCGCCACGGGCCAGTTCCGCTTCTACGCGGCCGAGGGCACCTGGACCGTGCGCGCTCTGATCCCCGGCGCTACCGCCGACCGCACCGTCGTCGCCCAGCAGGGCGGCCTGGCGGAGGTCGCGATCGCGGTCTGAGGCGACCCGGTTCCTGAAGGGCCGCATCCCACGGGTTGGACGCCGGGGGCGCGGCCCTTCGGCATGCGTGTGGGGCAGCCGGACCTACCCTGGATGTATGTACGCACGGCGGCGTCACCTGTACTTCGCCATGATGGGGATCTGCATCGCGCTCTTCGTCCTGGCCTGGGGCGTCGTGCGTCTGTGGTCGATTCCGGCGGCCGTGGCCATGTGCGTGGTCGCCATGGTCATCCCGCCGCTCGCCGCGATGGTCGCCAACCGGCGCGGCCCGGAGGACCGCTGGTGGGACGACCCCTCCGGCGACCCGCAGTCCGACGAGTGGTGGGACGAGCTGGACGGCAAGAAGCGCCCCCGGTCTCAGTAGACGAGCGCCTGCGTCTCGTCCCCGAGCGCCTCCTGCACGAACACTTGCGCGCCCGCGATGCGTACGCCCTCGATGACGTCCTTCTCCGTGATGTCCCGGCGGGCCGCGCACTGCGTGCACAACGTCAGGCGCCCGCCCGCGAGGACGGAGTCGATCAGGTCGGGGAGCGGGGCCGCATGCGGGAGTTCGAACTCGGCGGCCCGTCCCGGGAGGGCGAACCATGCGGACTCGCCGGTCAGCCATACGGAGACGTCGACACCACTCGCCACGGCCACCGCCGCGACCGTGAACGCCTGCGAGCAGCGTTCGGGAGCGTCCGCCCCCGCCGTCAGCTTGATCACCAGCTTCTTCGCCATGGCCGAATCGTAATCAAGTCCCCTACAACTCCGTGCGCGGGCCAAGGGTCTCTTGTGCGCACGTGTACGGAATGCAAACTTCACGTTCTGTTGGGGGGACGTTTTGGAAGACCCAGAACGCATACCAGAGGTGGCCGACGAGCCCACCGATCCACCTCGTCCGCGGCGCCGCCGCGGCCGGACCGTCGCACTCATCGCCGGCGCGGCCGTGCTGGGGCTCGTGGCCGGGACCTGTGCCGGCTACCTCGTCCAGGCCGACCGCAAGCCCACCAAGCTGCCCTCGCTGTCCCAGCCGAAGCTGACACAGGCCGAGGGCGCGGCGCCCGAGCCGCTGTCCGCCACGCGCGACCGGCGGGTGCGGACCGACGGGGACCTGCGCAAGCTGCTGCTGAAGAAGCCGCGCGGGGCCAAGGACGTCGATTGGCCGACCGGTGAGGACGGCTGGATGGACCTGGCCGCCTACGCGGAGTCCTTCGAGCGGCCGGGCGGTGCCTTCGCCGATCTCGTCGAGGCCGAGTTCCGGCGAGCGGCCGTGGTCGCCTGGGAGGACGACGACGCCGCGGTGGAGATCCGGCTGGTGCAGTACCGGCAGGAGGAGTCCGCGGCGGCTGCCCAGCAGACGAGCAGCAGCCACTACTGGGCGGACTTCGAGGACAACGACAGCTACCCCGTCCCCGGCACCGAGGGCGGCATGGCCTACGTCTACGAGGACCCCGACGCCGAGCCGGGCTATGTGCCGACCTACTCGGCAAAGGCGTTCGCGTGGCGCGGCGACATCGCCCTGGAGGTCTTCGTCTCCGGCCCCGAGCCGGTCAGCGGAAAGATGATCACGAGCCTGGCCCAGCGGCAGATGGAGCGGCTGTGAGCGAGGAACAGCAGGCCGTGGCACCCGAGCAGCCCGTGCCGGACGGTGAACCGTCCGTGAGCCCGCCCGTCGAGAGGCGTCGTCGTCGTGGCCGTGTCGCCGGCGTCGCAGGCGCCGTCCTGATGGCCGCCGCGCTCGTGGCCGGGACCGGCTACACCGTCGTCACCGTGCGAGACGCCGACCGGGACGCCGGAGCGCCGGTGTGGAAGTTCCCGGCGGGCAAGGCAGGCGAAAGGAAGGCGCCGAGCGCCTCCGGCCTGGCCGGAATGCTCGTGCCGTACGGCACCGACGACTGGGTCAAGGGCCCGGACATCGCCGAGTTCGGCTCGGACCGGGAGCTCAGCGAGGCCGAGGCGACGGCCCTGCGCAAGGAGGCGCTGCGTGAGCTGCCCCGCTCGCAGCGGCGGGAGCTGGAGAAGCGGGCGGACCGGCTGCGCGTCAAGGGCGTGGCGATGCGCAGCTACTTCAGCGGCTACGGCGGCGGGCTCGGCCAGGAGCCCACGGAGGACATCTACAGCGTGAGCATCCAGCTCAGCCAGTTGGAGAGCCGGGCGGCCGTCCGGGACATGGTGACCTTCCAGACCGAGTTCCTCGACGCACTGGAGATCTTCCGGGACGGCCCGAAGGTCAAAGGCCACAAGGACGCCAAGTGCTTCCTTGCGCCCAAGGAGTTCAGCGAGGACCTCGACAGCATGTCCTGCTTCGGATACTCGGGAGACGTCCTGGTCACCGTGTCGGCGGACGGAGCCCGACCACTCGACAGCAAGGCAGTCGCGACGCTCCTGAGCACCCAGCTCGACCGCATCGCCGAGCCGGGGAAGGCCGTATGACCGAGCAGCGAACCGAGACCACCGAGCCGGCCGAGACCGTCGCCCCGACGCCCACGGGACAGGTCGTGACCGAGGAACCGGAGCCGACGACACCCGTCACGCCGCCGGTTCCGCCCGCCCCCGCGAAGGACCGGCGCGTCCTGCGTACCGTCCTGCGCTGGACCGCCGCAGTCGCCGTCTTCGCGGCCGTCGGATCCGCAACGGCGTTCGGCATCACCGGGATGGAGCGGACCGACGTACTGGGGCTGCGGACCGAGTCGGACGGACGGTGGACGTACCCGACGCTCAGCAAGCCGCCGTTGCCGTCGGGCAGCCCGCAGCCCTTCGCGCCGGAGAACAAGGCCGAGGCGCACTACGCCGACCTCCGCGCGCTGCTGCTGCCCGCGCCCGAGGGAGCCGTCGACGACCGGGCGCTGCGCGGCACGGACGGCTGGCTGGCCCCGAAGGGCTTCCTCGCGGAGTTCGCCGACAAGGACGAGCGTGCCGAGCTCCGGCAGAAGTTCGTGGACTACGGCCTGCGCCACATCGCGGCCCGGGGCTGGACCACCGAGGACGGCACCTACACCCGGATCTACCTGCTGCACTTCGACACCGGGGCCGTGCTGGACGAGCTGATCGACGACGTCGCGCCGTTCAGCGCCCCCGGCTACCGGGTGCGCGGCACCGAGATCTCGGCCATGGACCCCGACTTCGCCGAGCTGCCCTGGCCCGCCGGCTTCCCGCGCTACGCCTACGCCGAGGCGAAGCCGTACGGCGCCGAGCAGGTCCGGCAGGCCCACCTGGCCGCCGGGGACGTCCTCGGCGTGGTCATCCAGTCACGGAAGGGCACCGCGAAGGCCGTACCTTTCCAGCAGACGGTGACGTTGCAGAGCCAGCTGCTCGGCTGATCCCGCGAGGGGCCCGTGAGGGCGGACCTCGCCGGGAGGGCCGGTCCCCGGCCGCGTAAGCTGGGGGCCGGCCCTTGTACGTACCGCTCAACCTCCGCTCAATCGAGGAGCACCCCGTGGAGATCTTCTTCGAAGCCCTGCTGGTCCTGGTCTGCGTCGGCGTCCTCGCCTTCGCCGGACTGACCGTGAAGAAGCTGTACCAGGGCCAGCGCTGACCTACCCAGGAATCCAAGCTCATGATCGAGATCCCGTCCGACCTCCACAAGGACCTCGTCCCCCTCGCCTTTCTGCTCGGCAACTGGGCAGGCGCGGGTGTGCACGACTTCCCCGGCTCCGAGAAGTGCAACTTCGGGCAGGAGGTCGCCTTCACCCATGACGGCCGGGACTTCCTGGAGTACCAGTCCCACACCTGGGTGCTGGACAACGAAGGGAACAAGGTCCGGCCCCTGGAGTCCGAGCACGGCTTCTGGCGCATCGACGCCGACCGCAAGGTCGAGGTGACGATGGTCCGCGACGACGGCGTCGTCGAGATCTGGTACGGCGAGATGGCCGCGAAGAAGCCGCAGATCGACCTGGTCACCGACGCCGTGGCCCGCACGGCCGCCTCCGGCCCGTACAGCGGCGGCAAGCGGCTGTACGGCTATGTGAAGAGCGATCTGATGTGGGTCGGCGAGAAGCAGACCCCCGAGGTCGAGCTGCGCCCCTACATGTCGGCCCACCTGAAGAAGGTCGTCACCCCGGAGGATGTCGAGCGCTGGGCCAAGGCCCTGCCCGACGACATGCCGGACGACGGCATCGCTTTCTTCAAGTAGACCTAGACTCGTCGGTGTGGTGAGCACCGACTGGAAGAGCGACCTCAGGCAGCGCGGCTACCGGCTGACGCCGCAGCGGCAACTCGTGCTCGAAGCCGTGGACACCCTTGAGCACGCGACCCCCGACGACATCCTCGGCGAAGTGCGCAAGACGGCGTCGGGGGTCAACATCTCCACCGTCTACCGCACCCTGGAGCTGCTGGAGGAGCTGGGCCTGGTCAGCCATGCCCACCTCGGCCACGGCGCTCCGACGTATCACCTCGCGGACCGCCACCACCATCTCCACCTGGTGTGCCGGGACTGCGACAACGTCATCGAGGCGGATGTGGCGGTGGCCGCGGACTTCACGGCCAAGCTGCGCGAGCAGTTCGGTTTCGACACCGACATGAAGCACTTCGCGATCTTCGGCCGCTGCGAGGACTGTTCCCTGAAGGGTTCAACTACCACGTCGTAGGCTTGCCCCATGAAGAGCCCCCTGCTGACCCTGCCCGGCGCCGTGCCCGCCGAGGGCGTGGACGAAGGCGTCGCCGCCCACTACGGCGATCTGTTCCGCGAGCAGCGCGCCCTCGCCGAAGGCACCGGTTTCGTCGACCTGTCCCACCGCGGTGTCATCGCCGTCACCGGCGACGACCGGCTGAGCTGGCTGCATCTGCTGCTCACCCAGCATGTGAGCGACCTGCCGACGGGCGAGGCCACCGAGGCGCTGATCCTCTCCGCGCACGGCCACATCGAGCACGCGCTGTACCTGGTCGACGACGGTACGACGGTCTGGGCCCACGTCGAGCCCGGCACCCGGGAGGCGCTGCTCGCGTACCTGGAGTCGATGAAGTTCTTCTACCGGGTCGAAGTCGCCGACCGCACGGACGACTTCGCGGTCGTGCACCTGCCCGCCGGCTCGATCGCGGAGGTGCCGGAGGGCGTCGTCGTACGCGAGACGGCGTACGGCCGTGACCTCTTCCTGCCCCGGGCGGACCTGGAGTCGTACGCGGAGCAGGCCGGTCCGCCGGTCGGCATCCTCGCCCACGAGGCGCTGCGCGTCGAGCAGCACCGCCCTCGGCTCGGCTTCGAGACCGACCACCGCACCATCCCGCACGAGCTGGGCTGGATCGGTACGGCGGTGCATCTACAGAAGGGCTGCTACCGCGGCCAGGAGACGGTCGCCCGCGTCCAGAACCTCGGCAAGCCCCCGCGCCGCCTGGTCTTCCTGCACCTGGACGGCAGCGAGGTCCATCTGCCGGCCCACGGCACCGAGATCCACCTCGCGGACGAGGGTCCCGACGGCCGCAAGATCGGCTTCATCACCACCTCCGTGCGCCATCACGAGCTGGGCCCGGTGGCGCTGGCGCTGGTCAAGCGGAACGTGGCGCTGGACGCGCGGCTGGTGGCGGGGGAGACGGCGGCGGCGCAGGAAGCGGTCGTGCGGCCGTAGCGCCCCGCGGCGCCGGGCCCCGCGACGCCGGCATGATCCGAACGACGGCCCTACACCTCGACGAGGACGGTGAACGGGCCGTCGTTCGTCAGGGACACCCGCATCTTGGCGCCGAACCGGCCCGTCGCCACCGTGGCGCCCAGGGCCCGCAGTTGGGCGACGACCTCGTCGACGAGCGGCTCGGCGACATCGCCGGGGGCGGCCGCGTTCCAGGTGGGCCGGCGGCCCTTGCGGGCGTCGCCGTAGAGGGTGAACTGGCTGATGACGAGGAGCGGGGCGTCGATGTCGCTGCACGACCGCTCGTCGTTCAGCATGCGGATCGACCAGAGTTTGCGGGCGAGTTGGGCCGCCTTCTCCTTGGTGTCCTCGTGTGTGACGCCGACGAGCACACACAGCCCCTCGCCGGTGATCTCCCCGACCGTCTCGCCGTCCACGACGACACTCGCGCCGTCCACCCTCTGCACCACTGCTCGCATGCCGCCATCATGCCGTGCGCACTTCAGGGGCCCTCTTTGGGGGCTTCTTTTTAATCCTTAACCCCCCATCTGGGGCTGTTCATGGGCACTCGGTCACATAGCGGCCACTTGGGATGGCACCATGCTTCCCACACGCCGGTCGAGGGGACGGTTGAGGCATATGAGCACACCGAGTACCGAGCAGCCGCCCGGGGCTTTCATCTGGACGCACGCGGGCCGGCTGGAAGGTCTCAGGCCGCCCACACAACGCACCGCGGACGATCCCGGTCCGGGCCCGCACGCCCGGCTGCCCGTGGAGCCGCCCGAGCAGGACCTGACCCAGCTCAGTCTGCCCGAACTGCGCACCCTGCGGAGGGACGCACAGAGTGACGAGGCGGACCTGAGTTATGTACGACGGCTGCTTCAGGGCCGGATCGACATCCTGCGGGCGGAGCTCGCACGGCGCTCCCCGGCGGGCGCGGCGTCCGTGGTGGACCGTCTCCCGGAGATCCTCACCGACGCTCCCGCCCGCCACCGCTCCTCGGCCCGCCATGTGACCCTGGGCACCCCGCAGAGCGAGGAGTACCGACGCCTGGCGGCCGAGATGCTGGCCGAGGTGGAACTCTCCGACCTCCAGGCCCGCACGGACGCCGAACTGAACACCGCGATGGGTCGCCTGGTCCGTTACGAACAGCAGGTGTCGGGCCGCCGCCAGCGCCTGCAACAGACGGCGGACGAGTGCGGGGCGGAGATCACACGGCGGTACCGGGAGGGGGAGGCGCAGGTGGACGATCTGCTGACGTAGCGCCGCGCAAGGGGCCCGGGGGCGACGGGGCGGCGCCCCTGGGGAGGCGACGGGCAGGGGCGGTCGGGGCCCAGGAAAAGGCGGCGACACCCCCACACCCACGCGCCTACCGTGACCCCATGAGCCGTCCCGAACCCCACATCGACGTCCGCCCCATCACCGAGGCCGACATCCCCGACTGGACCCGGGCGCTGAACACCGGTTTCCTCAGGCCTCCCACCGTCGAGGACACGGAGGTCGCGGACCGGGCGTCGTACATCGTCCCGTCCCGCACGCTCGGTGCCTTCGACGCCGGCCGATGCGTAGCCACGTTCCGGTCCTTCGCCCAGGAGCTCACCGCCGTGGGCGGGGCCGGCGTCCCCGCCGACGCCATCTCGAACGTCACCGTCACCCCCACCCACCGCCGCCGCGGCCTGCTGACCCGCATGATGGCCCACGACCTCACGGCGGCGAAGGACCGCGGGGACGTCGTGGCGACCCTGATCGCCGCCGAGTACCCGATCTACGGCCGCTACGGCTTCGGCGCCGCCACCTCCACCGCCCAGTGGACCATCGACGTCCCCCGCGCCGGCCTGGACCCGAGATGGGCGGGCCCGGAGGACGGGGGCCGGATCGACATCGTGGACGGCGCGGACGTACGCAAGTCGGGCCCGGAGCTGTACGAGCGGGTGCGCCGCGCCCAGCCGGGAGCCGTCGACCGGGACGAGCGTTGGTGGCAGGTCGCCACGGGGGCGCTGTGCCTGGACCGCTCCGCGTGGACGGATCCGTTCTTCGCCGTGTACCGCTCGGCCGGCGGCCAGGTCCAGGGCCTGGTGTCGTACCAGGCGGACGACCACTGGGGCGACGCCAAGCAGCCGCTCAACACGGCGACCGTCAAATGGCTGGACGCGGCCACCCCGGCCGCCGAACGCGCCCTGTGGCGCTACCTGTGCTCGATCGACTGGATCACCACGGTGAAGACCGGCCGGCGGGCCCCCGACGACCTGCTGCCCCACTTCCTCCCCGACCCGCGGGCCGCGCGGATCACGACGCTGGCGGACTGGCTGTGGGTGCGGATCCTGGACGTCGTACGGGCTCTGGAGGCGCGTACGTACGGCGGGCGCGGCACCCTGGTGATCGAGGTCGTGGACGGCTCCGGGCCGGCCGGCGGCCGGTACCGGCTGGAGGCGGCCGAGGACGGGGCGTCCTGCACGCCGACCACGGCCGGCGCCGATCTCACCCTCGACGTGGCCGACCTGGCCACGCTCTGGCTCGGCGACGAGTCCGCCGTACGGCTCGCCGCGCTCGGGCGGGTGCGGGAAGAACGAGCGGGCGCCGCCCTGTCGGCCGACGCCCTGCTGCGTACGTCCAGGCGACCGTGGTGCCCGGACGTCTTCTGAGACCTCCTCCGATCCGACGACGGTTCTCTGCTCATCCGTAGCGAGCTTTCAGTTGTGGTTGTGGTTGTTGTTCAGTTGTGGCTGTGCGGCGATGCGTTCGATGTTCGGTTGTCGCTGTGAAGTTGTGACTGTGCTGACCGACCGGGCTCCCGGCTCCCCTCCGGAAGGGAGCCCGGTCGGCCGAACTTGGGTCCCCGGGCCCGCGCGGGGCGGACCTAGTGGGCGAGCAGCATGACGAGGATCACCGCGCCGATACCGCCGATCATGGTGTTCTTGGCCTTGATGCCGATGGTCAGGGCGAGAAAGGCGATGATGCCCATCGGCCCGTACTTCCACTGGATGAGTTGCTCGAATCCAATGACGAGCGCGGCGACGACGAGGTAGATGAGCGGCATGCCGGTCTCCTTCCGGGGACGACGGTCGACAGAACCGACTCCTGTGGCCAACCCTCCTGAAGTTTGACCATGTTGCTTAAGTTGGCGACCAACTTCACTGTACTTATGACCGCTTGGAAGCGTCTCATAACCACCTTCCTTGGAACTGCCTAAAGATGGCGGGAAGTTGTAGTGTTCGGTCGTGGAGCCGAAACACGCCTCCGTCAATGGGCGGAAGAGTTCACAGCGGCCACAGAAGTCACATCGGCAGGTGGCCGACGAGCTGCGCGCCCGCATCCGCTCGGGCGAGTTGCGGCCCGGCCAGCGCATGCCCACCCAGGCCAAGCTGGCGGACGAGTTCGGCGTCGAGCGCGGAGCCGTACGGCAGGCGCTGCGCATCCTCCAGTCGGAGCACCTGCTCACCAATGTCTCCAAGGGAGCCCCGGCCACCGTCGCCGCCGACCTCAGCAGGGCGCTGACCGGCCCCGGAGCCCCGCCGGCGTCCACCATGGTCGCCCTCGCCCCGCGTATCGCGTCCGCCTTCGCGGCCCCGCACGTCGAGATCGACGCCCTCTGCCTCACGGCGGTCTCCCTCACGCTCGCCATCGGCGAACCACTCCGGCAGATCCACGCCGGACAGCTGAAACCGGCCAAGGTCGACGTCCGGGTCCTGCTGCCGAGCCGCGACATCCCGCTCGCCTTCCCCACCCCGGTGGACGACTCTCCCGACGACGCCGACGAAGAACTGCGCCGCCGCTGGCTCGCCCAGCGCAACGCCCAGGGTCAGGTGCTGCGGCACAACCTGCTGGCCCTGCGCTCCACACACGGCATCGACGTACGGATCACCTTCCGGGCCCTGCCGTTCACCCCGCCGGTGAAGCTGTACCTGCTCAACGGCGCGGAGGCGCTCTTCGCCTACTACACGCTCAGCCGGCGTGAGGTGGAGATCGGGCAGCAGCATCTGGAGATGTACGACGCTCCCGGCATCCAGTCCACGCTGTTCGCCTTCGAACAGGGGGCCGGGATGCGGGACATGACGTTCGTGGAGCAGTCGTACGTGTGGTTCAACGCGCTGTGGGAGACGATCAGTTCAGAGCTTCAGCTCACGAGCTGATCGTCCCCCACACCGTTCGACCTGGGTGTACGTAGCCGGATGCGTAGCCGTTCTGGATGCTGTCTCGGTGTGGGGCATGGCTCACAGAGCGGGCCCCGAGACCAGGATCGCGAGGACCACGGCCCCTATGGAACTGACAGCGGGACTCTTGGCCTTGATGCCTATGGTGAGCAGCAGCAGGCCGACGATTCCGGTGGCGCCGTACTTCCACTGGAGGGTCTGCTCGACGCCGACGACGAAGACGGCGGAGAGGAGTGCGAGGACGGGCATCGGTGTTTCCCCCTTCGGGCTCCTGGGAATGGAATGATTACTTCCGCCAACTCAACCAACTACTTGCCAACTCTGACTAAGTTGTCCCCACTTGGCCCCTACTTTGAAACAAGCCACAAACAACTCCCACTAGATGGATGCGAGTTGTAGCGTTTTGGTCGTGACCCAGGAGAACGTGGCAGTGAACGGCAGCAGGAGACTCTCGCCGCAGGAGATCGCCGACATCCTGCGGGAACGCATCCGCGTCGGAGACCTCAAGGCGGGCGACCGCCTGCCCACCCAGGCCGAGCTGGCCGAGGAGTTCGGCGTGGAACGAGGCACCGTCCGCCAGGCCCTGCGCGCGCTCCAGGAGGACGGGTTGCTGACCAATGTCAGTAAGGGGAGTCCGCCGCGGATCGCCGAGCCCCCGGTCGCCTCGGGCGGACCGCAGCCGACCATGGTGAGCCTCGCTCCCCAACTCGGCGAGGCGTTCCAGGAGTCCCGAGTCCGGATCGACGCGGCCTGTCTCACCGCGGAGTCCCTGATGCTGGCCCTGGGTGAACCGATCCGACAGATCCACGAGGGCCGCGTCCACCCCGAGTCGATCGACTTCCGCGTCCTGCTCCCCTCCCGCGACATCTCGCTCGCCTTCCCGGTTCCGGTCGAAGGCCGCGACGACGACGCGGTCCACGACCGCTGGCTCGCGCAGCGCAACGCGCAGGGACACGTCCTCAAGCACAACCTCTTGGCCCTGCGCTCGACCCACGGCATCGAGGTCAACGTCACCTTCCGCGCGCTGCCGTTCACGCCGCCGGTGAAGCTCTACCTCCTCAACCAGCAGGAGGCCCTGATCGCGTACTACATGATCACGCGCCGCGAGGAGTTCACGGACTCCGGAATGATGGACATGTACGACGTCCTGGGCACCGAATCCCTCCTCTTCTCCTTCGACAAGAGGGCCGGAGAACGTGACGCCGCGTTCGTGGAGGAATCCCAGAAGTGGTTCGACGCCCTCTGGGAAACCATCACCACGGACCTGACACTCTCCTAGTGACCTCTGACAACACACCGACCGATCAGCTCCGTTCACTGCTCGCCCCCGTCCGGTACGTGCTGTGGGACCTGGACGGACCCGTCTGCCGCCTCTTCGCCGGCAAGCCCGCGGCCGGCATAGCCCGCGATCTGGTGGAGCAGATCGACAGCTATGGAATGGGTGGCCTGCTGACCGAGGCGGAACGATCCGCCACGGACCCGCACGTCCCCCTGCTCGCCGTCCACCGCAAGCGCGGCGGCGACCTGGTGGCCGAGCTGGAGGCCTGGCTGACCAGGCGTGAACTGCAAGCCGTTCCACGGGCCATGCCCACCCCGTACGCCGATCCGCTCATCAGGCGGTGGCCAACGCTCGGGGTCCGCTTCGCGATCACCACGAACAACTCGGCCCGGGCGGCCTCCGCCTACATCGAGAGCCGAGGGCTCGGCGCCTACTTCACCTGCATCCACGGCCGTGAGCAGAACCTCGACCTGATGAAGCCGAATCCGCACACGCTCCTCCAGGCGCTCAAGTCGCTGGGGGCCGAGCCGTCCCTGACCCTGATGCTGGGCGACGCGCCGACGGACTACGAAGCGGCCCTCGACGCCGGCGTCGCCTTCGCCGGCTACGCGCGTAATGCCGCCAAGAGGCAGCTGCTGGTGGAGGCCGGAGTCAAGGACGACCACATCGTGAACGAGCTGAGCCTGGTCAGGTCGGCGTTGCCGACGGTGGCATAAGTCCCGTCCTTCGCCGAGGATCCTGCCGGCGCAGCGCGTGCTGGCCCAGGAACTCGCCGTTTCCCGCGACACCATGCAGCGGGTGCTGAGATCCATGGTGGCGGAAGGCTGGATCGCGTCCCGCCAGGGCAGCGGATCAAGAGTGGTGAAGGCGCCGGCCGCGGCGGCTTCGCCCGTGCGGGGCGGCACCGTGCGGCTGGAGCACGCCCTTCCCGAGGCCTTCGCACAGCCCCGGGTCGTACTCGACGTCTTCAATCTGTCGTCGGAATCTCTCGATGTGCCCATCCGGCTCCAGCTGGACCGCATTCGCCAGGGCGAGATCGCTCCCGAGTCGGTCGCCGTACGGATGCTGCTGCCCACACCGGACGCGCCGCTGACCTATCCCCTGGTCAAGGGCCACCCGGAGGACACGCGCGCACGGGATCGCGTGCACCGGATAGCCGAGCCGCGTGTGCAGTTGCTGCGTGAGGAGTTCTCGCGGCTCGGGGAGTCCGCTCCCGCGGGGTCCTACTCGTTCGAGGTGCGCCGGGCGGCTTTGACGCCCTCGTTCAAGCTCTATCTGATCAATGGGACGGAGGCGCTCTTCAGCCCCTACACGCTGGTCGAGCGCCCGAACGTGCTGGACGACGGCAAGGAGGTCGAGACGCTGGACGTGCAGGGCCTGGGTGCGAGGCTGCACAGATTCACCCTCGGCGACCCCGCGTCCTCGGGTGGCGCGTTTGTTGAGGACATGCAGGAGTGGTTCGACTCGGTCTGGGACCTCCTCGCCCGGTAGCGACCGTGTCCGGAGGCCCTTCAGTACCAGCCGACACCTCCGTATACCTCATTGAGACCAGGTATCGGCCGACTCAAGTCGTGCGGGCCCCTGTCCGGCGCTAGGCTCTGCATCAATTTCCGGAGCCTCGTACCTTGCCCCAGGAGCAGCCGGTGGATGCGCCCACTGTTCCCTCGCCTCCCCGCGGGAGTGCTGCCCCCCACGACCCGTACAGCGAGTTCGTGCGCCGGGCGCGCACGCACGGCGAGGTGTACGACGGTTACCACAACCGGAACTTCGTGTTGCCCCTGACGGAGCCCATGGCGCGGTTCGTCGGGCGACCGTCCGGAACCCCGGCGATAGTGCGGATGCCGACGCGCACCGCGCTGCGGGTAGTGGTCAGGACCTGGAACGAGGCAGAGGTCCTCGCCGCCATCAGGGGGCGCGTCCCCAGGGCACCGGAGTGCTTCGCCCGGCGCAGCGGTTCCGCGGTCCACAGCTATGTGGAGGGCAGGCCGCTCTCCAGCCTCTGCGAGAACGGCAAGCCGGTGGCGCCGCTCCTGGTCGAGTCGCTGATGGACATCGTGGGAAGAGCCGCGCAGGTGCGCAGGGACGACCTGCCTGCCTTCCCCGGCCGAGGGACCGGGAGCGACAAGGACAGCCGGGGCTTCCTGCGCGGACTGGCCCACCAGGCCGACCGCCAGATCCGCCAGCCCAACTGGCCCGAATTCGGAGGACTGTTCGCCGCGCTGGGCGTTTCCGCCGACGCCTTCACCATGCTGGCCGAGCGGGTGCCGACGACCATGTCGCGCCGACCGTACGGCCTCCTGCACACGGACCTGCACCGGGACAACCTCATCGTCTCCGAGGGCGAGCACCCGATCGCCTGTGTCGACTGGGAACTCGCGACATACGGCGATCCGCTGCACGAGCTCGCGACGCACTTGGTGCGGATGCGCTACCCCGACGACCAGTGGGACTCCGTCGTCCGCGCCTGGGCCGAGGCCATGGAGCGGCACCGGCCCTCCGCGGTCAACGGTTTGACCAAGGACCTGAACCACTACGTCGGCTTCGAGCGGGCCCAGTCCGTCTTCCCGGACGTGATGCGGGCAGCCAGGTCGTTGGAGGACGGACTCGACGACGAGACCCTCGCCCGGGCGACCGCAGGAGTGTTCGCGGCCCTGGAGTCGGCCGCCGCACCGCTGGGGCTCGCCAGGGTGCCGGGGGTGGCGGAGATCGAGCGGGTGCTGGTCCGCTGGCGGGACTCCCGTCATCGCCGGCCCGTCGGATTCCGGCCGGTTCCGCCCCTGGAGTGGGAACCTGACAGCCGCGTACCGGAGCATCCCGACTTCCCCGGCTCCGCGGTGGAGCGTGCGCTGGTCGCCGAGGGCGCCGCCGCTGCGGGCCGCGTGTTCCGGGGCACCGCGCACCTGAACTCGGTGGTCAGGGTGGAGGGCATCGACTTCCCTGTGATGGTGCGGCGCAGGCTGGTGTCGTTCTGCCGCCGTGAGCCCAGCCACCTCAGCGAGCACGCGGTGCTTCGGGCCATCGAGCGGTCCGACGCCGGGGTCGCCGCCCCGCGGGTGCTCGCCCTGGGTATGAGCCAGGCGAAGGAACCATTCGCCATCCACACCTACGTCGGACCGATCCACAGCGATCGGCCGCCCAGCCACCCGGTGACCGGCCTGCTGCCGCATGAGGCCGATGGGCTGGTGAACCAGCTCGACGCCTTGACGCGAGTCGAGTGCTCGGAACTCGATCAGATCACCGACGGCTCGGACTTCTACACCTGGCTGAGCCGGGAGCTGGTGAGCCTGGTACGCGGGATGCCCGTCGAGTCGCAGCAGCTCGCCAAGTCTCTGGGGCTGCCGGACGCCGACCGGCTGAGCGACATCCTGGCCCGCCATCAGGTCCGCGATCGCAGACGGGTGTTGCTGCACGGCGACCTCAATCCGTGGAACCTGGTGCGCCACACCCAGCACGACGACCGCGCGCTCACCATCATCGACTGGGAGATGGCGATGGTCGGTGACCCGCTTTACGACCTGGTCAGGCATGTCCATCTGACCCCGACCCGGCCGGAGATCCGCGAGCGCATGCTCCGCCGCTGGGAGAGCACGCTGCCGCGGGAGTGCACCAGGGACTGGAGACGGGACTGGAGTGTCTACCGCTGGGTGGAAAGCATCCGGTCCGCATACGTCGACCTCGACCGCATCGTGACGGGAGCCGGTCTGGACGCCCCCAACGTGCGCCGCGCGGTGGACTCGTACGCGATGACCCTGGCGGTCGCGACCGCCTCACTGGGGCTGCGCGTCCGGCACTCGGCGCACTCCGGACTCGCGCCGTGGATGGAACGGGAAGCGGGTCCGGGAAGCGCGTCGACAGCCGCTTGTGCGGTGTGACCGTACGCCCTGGGGGGCGCCGGGGATGAAGGGCGCCCCCCAGTGCCTCTAGACGGCGTCCAGCACCGGAATCAACTCTGCCTCTTCATAAGCCAGATGCCGCTCCAGCTCCCCCGCCAGCCGCTCCACCTCCGCCCGGGCGGCACCCGGCTCCGAGTGGTCCGCGCTCACCGTGTGGCGCAGCGCCTCGACCAGTTCGGCTATGCGTTCGTGCTCCTCGCGCAGGCGGTCCAGGGTCGGGGCGAGCTCGGGGTGCCGGTCGGACAGGTGGGGGAAGAGGGCGATGTCCTCGCCGGTGTGGTGGTTGTGGAGGCCGGCGCAGAAGGTCAGGCAGTTGACGCGGAGTTGGGCGCCCAGGGTGGTGGTGCCCTTGGTCATCTCCTCGCGGATCAGGGCCAGTTCGCGGCGGAAGGCGTCGTGGACGACCTTGATGGCCTCGCCCATGGAGGAGGCGTTGATGGTGCCGGGGCCGCCCTGGGCGATCTCCTCCAGGGCGATCACGGGGATCACCCGGTCGGTCTTCTCCTGGTACGCCGCCCAGCCCGGCTCCGCCTCCACGGCCCGCGCGAAGGCCCGGTCCCGTTCCTCGGTGTCGAGTACGACCGCCCGCGCCTCGTAGGTGAACGCACCGCTCTCCACGGTGACGTGGGGGTGGGCGACCAGGTTGTGGAACCACGCCGGGTGCTGCGGGGCGCCGGCGGCCGAGGCGATCACGAGGACCCGGTCGCCGCCGTCGGGGAGGTAGCCGACGGGGGTGGTGTGGGGGCGGCCGGTGCGGGCGCCGGTGGTGGTGAGCAGTAGGAGGCGGGCGCCTTCGAAGTAGCCGCCGACGCGGCCCTTGTTGGCGCGGAACTCCTCGATGACCTGCTGATTGAAGTCGTTGGGCATGCTCTGCTTTCTCTGTCTCTTTCTCGGTCGCTGGTTTCCGTACGGAAGGGAAGGCGAAGAGAAAGAGGCGGACTCCTGGCCCGCCGCCACGGCCTCACTCAGAGGCCGGGCAACACCCAACTCGCTCACGGCACAAGGCCGACCCGGCAGTCATGGAGCCGACAGTAGCGCAGAGCCCCGCCGGGAGAGATCCTGATTTCGATGCTGCTCTTCCTCGACGTCGACGGAACGCTCATCCCCTTCGGGGCGGAGCGGCCGTATCCGCTGTACGAACCCCCGGCCGAGCTCCCCGGCCCACCGGCCCACCCCCTCCTCACCCGAGTCGACCCCGCCCTCGGCGCCCGCCTGAGCCGGCTCGCCGCGCTCGGCTGCGAGCTCGTGTGGGCCACGACCTGGCTGGACGACGCGAACACCGTCATCGCGCCCTGGCTGGGTCTGCCCCCGTTGCCGCTGGTGGACTGGCCGGACGAGGGTGCGGAACCCTCGCTCGAGCCCCGCGCCCGGCACTGGAAGACCGGGCCGCTGGTGGCGTGGGCGGCCGGTCGCCCCTTCGTCTGGGTGGACGACGAGATCACCGACGCCGACCGCGACTGGGTGGCCGCACACCACTTCTCGTCGCCGGCCGGGGAGGCGGAGCCGGCTCAGCGCCCGGAGCCGGCGTCCACTGATAGCCCGGCCCCCGCCCTCCTCCACCGAGTCGATCACCGCTGTGGACTCACCGACCGTGACTTCGCCGTCCTGGCGGAGTGGATCACCGCCGCGAGCGGCCCAGCAGCTCGCTGACCCGCATATAGCCGTCCGTCCCGTGGCCGAGCCCGACCACCCGGCGGGCCAGGCCCTCGGCCGCGCGCATCATGCTCGCCTCGATGCCGTGCGACTCGGAGGTCTCGACGATGTGGGCCATGGTCGACACGGCGGAGGTGATCGGGTTCAGCTCCCCGGAGTACGTGCCGTCGTCCACGTTCCCCGCGAACTCCTCGAAGAGCGGCGGCAGGATCGCGCCGATGCCCTGGGCGAAGGGGGCCAGCTCCCGCGCGGTGATGCCCTCGGCCCGGGCCACGGCCAGGGCGTGCGCGTAGCCGGCCATCGCCGTCCAGAAGATGTCGAGCAGGGCGATGTCGTAGGCGGCGGCCCGGCCGACGTCCTCACCGAGGTGGGTGTGGGTGCCGCCGAGCGTGTCCAGGACGGCCCGGTGCTCGCGGTACAGGTCCTCGGGGCCGCTGAGCAGGAACACCCCCTCGGACGTGCCGATGGTCGTGGTCGGGGTCATGATCGCGCCGTCCAGGTAGCGGATGCCGTGTGCGCCCGCCCAGCCTGCCGTTTCGCGGGCCCGCTCGGGGGTGTCCGCGGTGAGGTTGACGACCGTACGGCCCTTGAGTGCGGCGGTGACGGCGTCCTGGCGCAGTACGGCGTCGGCGGCGTCGTAGTTCACCACGCAGACGACGGTCAGCGTGCCGGCGGCGACCGCCTCCGCCGCGGACGCGGCCGCTGTGGCGCCCCGGCCGACGAGTTCCCGCTCCCGCCCCGGCGTGCGGTTCCAGACGGTGACCCGCAGGCCCGCGTCCAGGAATGCACCAGCCAGGGCCCGGCCCATCGGCCCGAGGCCGAGGACGGTGACGGCGGACTCGGTGATGGACTCGGTGGCGGGCTTGGCAGCGGACTCGGCTGCCGGTTCGGCTGAGGGCTCGTAGTCCTGGGTGGACATGCTCAACTCCCTGTAGGGTGAGGATGATTGCTGACAAAAGGGGTGGGGATATGACGCACCGGCGGCATGATCCGAACGTCTGCGGAGTGACCGCCGCGATCACGGTGATCGACGGCAAGTGGAAGACATCGCTGCTGTGGCTGCTGGAGTCGGGCCCGCACCGCCCGGCGGAACTGCGCCGCCGGCTGCCGGGCCTCAGCGAGAAGGTGCTGACTCAGGCACTGCGGGAGATGGAGACGGACGGCCTGGTGCACCGTGAGGTGTACGACGAGCTGCCGCTGAAG
Source organism: Streptomyces sp. NPDC098781 (assembly GCF_044759995.1). Taxonomy (NCBI): domain Bacteria; kingdom Bacillati; phylum Actinomycetota; class Actinomycetes; order Kitasatosporales; family Streptomycetaceae; genus Streptomyces; species Streptomyces sp. NPDC098781. The sequence continues at coordinate 347,204 of NZ_JBIWAK010000010.1, read as the reverse complement.
ACCGTCTACTCGCTGACCGGCTTCGGCCGCGACCTCTCCGAGGCCCTCGGCCCGCTCTCCGACTGGGGCCACCGCCGCCTGGAGCGGCTGACCGGCATGCAGCCGGCCTCCTGATCCGTACGTCACCTCCGTCCGACGCGGTGTCGATGTCGATCACCCCTCAAGGGTCGGACGGCGGGGAGGCCCTGCCAAGTACGCACAAATAAGTGGGTACCGGCAGAGGTCCCTTCCCCCACCGGGCACGGCTACGACCGCCGCCCCAACTCCTCCCGGAACCCCTGCCGCCAGGACGGATAACGCGGCTCCCAGCCCAGCTCCCGCCTGGCCTTGGCATTGGAGAACCCGCGCCCCTCGGTCATCATCGTGACCGCCACGTCCCCGGCCAGCAGCCGGGCCAGCCACTTGGGCACCCGCAGCGGCGGTTTCGCTCCCGCGCACTCGGCCAGATACGGCAGCCACTCGCTCGCCGGCGCCGGCTCGTCGTCGACGATGTTGAACACGCCCCGCGCCCGCTGCTCCACGGCCAGCACCGTCGCGCTCGCCGCGTCGTCGAGATGCACCCAGGAAAAGTAGCCGGTACCGCCTCCGACCAGCGGAAACTGTCGCTTGCGCAGGAGTTCGACCTGGTCGTCGGTGGCGCCCGGCCCGTAGAAGCCGCCGTACCGCAGGACCGTACCGTCGACCCTCAGGACCGTGTGCTGGAGGTGCCGGATCCCCTCCGCCAGCTCACGCAGTCTCCCGGTCTCCACCGGCAGCGGGTCCTCCTCGGTCTTCACCCAGCCGCCCTCGCGGACGCCGTTCCAGATGGCGGCGCTCTGGACGACCACATGGGGGACGCCGGTCGCCTCCGCGGCGGCCAGCAGATGGTCGGTCCCCTCGGTGCGCAGCCGGTTGGTGGTGGCGAACCAGCGGTCGAAATGCCGGATGTCGGGCTTGCCAGAGTGCGGGGCCGAGATCGCCGTCATCTGGTGCACGATCACGTCCGGCCGTGCCGCGGCCACCGCATCCCCGACCGCCACCGGGTCGAGCCCGTCCATCACCGCCCCCTGCGCGCCCATCCGCCCCACGAGGTCGAGCTTGGCCGCGCTCGTCGTCGTGGCCGTCACCTGGTGCCCCCGCTCCACGAGCCGCGGCACCAGCCGCCGCCCGATGACGCCGGTCCCACCTGCCACGAACACCCGCATGACACTCACCGTCCCGATTCCGGAGTACGTCGTCCTTCGTAACCTTGGACGAGCCGCTCCGCCCGTTTTGTGACACGGGCCGGGGAGTCCGTGCGCTACAGCACGCGGAGGCTGGTGAGGGGGATGTTCCACTCGTTCCGCTCGATGTTCCCGTGGCCGTCCCGGGGCGCCGTCGCCGTCACCAGGGCCGGTGTCGGCCCGGCGACCACGACAGCGGTGACGACCGCGGTGACCGCGGCGAGAGCGGTGACAGCGGCTGTCAGGACGGTGACGACAGGACGCTTCACGATGTGCCTCCTCGACTACGACGGTGCCGCCCACCATGCTTCGCGCCCCGAGCCCGGCCGTCCCGGACACGCCGCCCGGCCGCCGAATTTCAGTCAGTGGAGGGGGTGGCCGGTATCGGTCATCGGTGGAGGGTGGGCCGGTAGACGAGCTCCTGGACGCGACCGTCCAGCGTCCGCTGCTCGACCAGTTCCAGGTCGAAGTCCTCCGCGCCCTGGAAGATCGGGTCGAGCCCGGTCCGGCCGGTGATGACCGGGAAGAGGGTCACCTGCAAGTAGTCGACCAGGCCGGCGGCCAGCAGCGCCCGGTTCAACGACAGGCTGCCGTGCGAGCGCAACGGCACCTCGGATTCTTCCTTGAGCCGGGCGACGACGTCGACGGCGTCACCGCTCACGACGGTCGCGTCCGGCCAGTCGAGGGGGCCCTCCAGCGTGGTCGACACCACCGTCGCCGGGAGGTTCCGCATCCGCGTGACCCAAGGATCACGTACGTCGGAGTCCTCGGTGCTCTCGGCCAGCATCTGGGCGAACGCCCGATAGGTGTTGGCCCCGAGGACCATCCGCTGGTCCCTCTCGTACAGGGCGAGGCGGTGGTCGAGCAGCTCGGGGCCCTGTTTGCCCCAGTAACCGGTCCAGTCGCCGCCGGCGGCGCCGTATCCGTCGAGGCTGGAGAAGATGTCGAAGGTGTAGGTGGCGGTCATGCCGTGCTCCCTGGGGTGTGGGTGGTTCTCGGTCACCGTCACACCGATAGACCCGGACCGCCTCCGAAACTCATCTCGCCGGTCCTGCCGACCCGGCCGCCGAGCACCCGGGACCTGTGGCCGAGCCCGTCGGCTCCGCCTGGCCCCGCTTCACCGACTCCGCGATCCGCTGCGCGGCCTCGGCGGGCGTGAGGTGCGTGGTGTCGACGACCTCCGCCTCGCCGTGCAGCCAGGTGCGAGCCGCCTCGGCGTAGGGCTGAAGGTATTGGAGACGGAACGGCGAGGGGCCGAGAACGGTGTCCCCCTCGATGCGTCCACGGAGGGTCTCCTGATCGGCGTGGAGGACGAAGTGCCGTACCGGGATGGCATGTCGGGCCAGACCGGTGCTGATCTCGCGCCAGTACTGCTCGACCAGCACGGTCATGGGCACCACCAGGGTGCCGCCGGCGTAGTCGAGGACATGGCGGGCGGTCTCCACCACGAGCTGCCGCCACGGCGGCCAGTGCTGGAAGTTGTCCGTCTCGGGCAGCCCCGGGCTGATGTCCATGAGCGTCTCGCCGACCTTCTCGGCGTCGAACACGCGTGAATCGGGGATCAGCCGCTGCACGAGGGGGCTGGTCGTCGTCTTGCCCGCGCCATGGGTTCCGTTGAGCCATACGATCATGGGCCGACGCTAGCGCTGTTGCGGTCGTGCCTTCTGGTCTTGAGAGCAACTCAGCGCGTAGCCGCGTCGGCGAGGATCGACTCAAGCCGGGCCCGGCACTCCGCCACGAAGGCGGGGAAGGTGTGCCAGTAGTAGGAGATCCCGCTGACGCCCACCGCGATGGCCCAGGCGCGGGCGCGTGTCCAGGTGATGGCGTCGAGGCTCATGGTGTCCCAGTAGGCCTGTCGTGCTTGTGGCGGCAGGTCCCAGACCGTGGAGTGCTCGGCGTCGGGGAAGCCGATCGAGAGTCCTCCGAAGTCGATCACTGCGTGCAGCTTTCCGTCCCGGACCAGGAGGTTGCTCGGCTTGAGATCACCGTGCAGCCATACGTGAGGTCCGGGAGGCTCGGGCAGCGCCAGCGCGGCTCGCCACATCCGGTCCAGGGCGTCGACGTCGAGCTCGGCACCCACCATGCCGCGGCAGTCGTCAAGGCACCCGCTGATCCACTGGTCGCATGGGCCCAGACCGCCGCCGCGGTACCAGCTGAGGTCAGCTGCCCGAGTCGCTCCCATGAGGTCGATGCGGTGGAGTTCCCTGACGACCGACGCCAGGTCCGCGCCGAAAGCGGCCCAGTCCCGCACGGTGTCCGGTCCGGCTTCGGCACCGTCGATCCAGCGGTGGACCGACCAGACCAGGGGGAAGGCGTCGGTGGGCGTCCCGGTGTGGACCGGCTCGGGAATCGGGCAGGACAGCAGGGGCGCCAGACGAGGCAGCCATTGCTGTTCCTTCCGCACGGCCTGCGCGTTGCCGGCGGTTCGTGGAAGGCGCACGAGCAGGTCATCGCCCAGCCGGTACATGGTGTTGTCCGTGCCGGCGCCCGCGGGCGACAGCGGCAGGGCGGCCCACTCCGGGCGCTGGGCCGTCAGCAGCGACCGGACCAGCGTCTCGTCGACCGGTATCTCGTGCTTGTGAAGCGTCACGTCGGCAGTCTCGTCTCGCTGAAGTTGAGGCAGGGCAGCGCTCCTACCTGGGGTCGGCCAGGGCTTCTCGCTCGTCGGATGGCTGAGTCAGGGCTGACGGTGTGCGAAGAGGACCGCCCCTGGGGTGCTCTCGTCGAGGTCGAGGAGCATGTGGGCCTCGACCGTGAACCCGGCATCGTGCAGCCAGGCCGTCACTCGGTCAGGCCGGCGACGGTGGACGTGGACGTTCATCGGGTGACCGCCGTAGCCCTGCGTCTTCAGCCTCGACTCGGCACCGACGTGGAAGCCGAGCAGCAGTGGTCCGCCAGGGCGTAGCACCCGGTAGAAGTGGCGGAAGACTCTGGGCACGGCATCGTCGGGGATGTGTATCAACGACCAGAAGGCGAGCAGGCCGGCGAGCGAAGCGTCGGCGAGGCGGAGGTCCGTCATCGAGCCGACTTCGAACCGCAGGCCGGGGTGGTCGCGCCGAGCGATGTCGATCATCGCGGGTGAAAGATCGATGCCGAACGCGTCCACGCCCAGCTCGTGCAGGTGAGCGGTGACGTGTCCAGGTCCACAGCCCACGTCCGCCACCGGCCCGCCGCCGGCGGTGTGCACCAATTCGGCGAACAGCGCCAGAGCTGCTCGAAGGTACGGTTCCCCGGCCAGAGCCTCACGCAGCTGGTCGGCATAGGCGGCCGCGACCGTGTCGTAGGAGGTGCGGGTGTCTGCCAACCACTGGTCCGGGTTCATGCATCGACACGGTAGTCCAAGTGATCGGCCGAAGATCTCTCACGGCAGGGATGCCAACACCGCTCGCACATGGCCAAATTGAGTAGGCGTCCGAGCTCAGCGGCCCCTACGTTCGGCCGCATGACGGACGAATGTTTTGGTCATCCACGGCTCGCCGCGATCTACGACCCACTCGACCCCGATCGCGGCGATCTCGACGCGTACGTCCAGATGACGGAAGAGTTCGGGGCGCGTCAGGTGCTGGACATCGGCTGTGGGACAGGTGTGTTCGCGCTGCTGCTGGCTGATCGCGAGATCGAGGTCGTCGGCGTCGATCCCGCCCAAGCGTCCATCGACGTGGCCCGAGCCAAGCCGGGCGGCGAGCAAGTGCACTGGATCTGTGGCGATGCCACGACACTCCCGCCGATGCAGGTCGACCTGGCAACCATGACGGCGAACGCCGCCCAGCAGATCGTCGATCCGCAGGCATGGCGCGAGACCCTGCGTGGCGCGTACGAAGCACTGCAGCCTGGCGGCCGTCTGGTCTTCGAGACCCGAGATCCAGCCAGACGTGCCTGGGAGGAGTGGAACCGCGAAGCCTCATATCGCGTAACGGAGATTCCGGATGTCGGCGCCGTGGAGAGCTGGGTCGAGGTGATCGAGGTGAGTGAGCCGCTGGTGACGTTCCGCTGGACCTACGTGTTCGCTGCCGACGGGGAGGTGATGACGTCGGACTCCACCTTGCGTTTCCGGGAGCGGCAGGAGGTCGAGGCGGAGCTGAGCGCACAGGGGTACGTGCTGGAGGACGTACGCGACGCGCCCGACAGGCCGGGCAGGGAGTTCGTCTTCGTCGCCCGACGTCCGTAGCTCAGCCCGGGAGGCTTCGGGCACACGGGACAGGCAGCCAGTAGGCCGACACAGTGGCGTGGCGCACTTTTGCAAGCGGGTGCTTGCAATAGTTAGCGAGGGTGCTGCAAGGTGGAGGCATGGCATCGCTCAACGTCGGCAATCTCGGTGAGTATCTGCGCGAGCAGCGGCGCAACGCGCAGCTGTCGCTGCGGCAGCTCGCCGACGCCGCCGGGGTGTCCAATCCGTACCTGAGCCAGATCGAGCGCGGGCTGCGCAAGCCGAGCGCGGAGGTGCTCCAGCAGGTCGCCAAGGCGCTGCGGATCTCCGCCGAGACGCTGTACGTCCGCGCCGGCATCCTCGACGCCGAGCGGGACCGGGACGAGGTGGAGACGCGCGCCGTCATCCTCGCCGATCCCACGCTGAACGAGCGGCAGAAGCAGGTGCTGCTCCAGATCTACGAGTCCTTCCGCAAGGAGAACGGATTCGGGATATCCCCCGAGGCGGACGAGATGGCCGAGGCGGACGAGGTCGTGGTCGAGTCGGCCACCGTCGTCGACGACCCGGACCAGGGCTCCCCGCGGAGCGACGGCCGGGCCGACGGCCGCCGCGGCCGTACGACCCGCAAGAACGGCACGACCCGCACGACCCCGACGTCCGACGGCAGCGACGCCGACCCGGAGAACCCGACCGATCCGCAGCAGTCGGCCGGCTGACCATGTGCCGCCCTGCGCGTTATGCGTACGGGCAGGCCGCCGTCAGCCGTCCGGCCGGCCGCGGAAACCCCAAACCCTCACCTGAACAGCAACCCGGGAGGACCATCACCATGGCCATCGCCGACGACCTGCGTAAGACCCTCAGCGACCCGACCCCGTTCTACTTCGCCGCCGGCACCGCCGACCTGGCCCTTCAGCAGGCCCGCAAGGTGCCCAGCCTGGTGGAGCAGCTGCGCGCCGAGGCGCCGGCCCGGATCGAGGCCGTTCGCAACACCGACCCGAAGGCCGTCCAGGAGAAGGCCACCACCCGTGCCAGGGAGGCGGGCGCCAAGGCCAAGGAGGCGCAGGAGACCTTCCAGACCAAGGTCAACGAGTTCGTCACCAGCCTGGACGCCGACGTCAAGAAGTTCGGCAGCAGCCTCGACGCCGACTTCAAGAAGTTCGGCAGCAGCCTCGACGCCGACCTGAAGAAGTTCGGCGAGAGCGCCCAGGACTTCGCGCTGCGCACCATCGGCGTCGCCGCCGAGTACGCCGTCAAGGCCCGCGAGGCCTACGAGAAGGTCGCCGAGCACGGCGAGCAGACCGTGAAGACGTGGCGCGGCGAGGCGGCCGAGGAGATCGAGGAGCTGGCGATCGCGGTCGAGCCGAACGCCGAGCCGGCCGACGCCAAGCAGGACAAGGCCGAGGCCAAGCCGTCGGTGGTCAAGCCCGCCGAGGTCAAGCCCGCCGCGGAGTCCGCTTCGGCGAAGAAGGCCCCGGCGGCCAAGAAGGCTCCGGCCCCCCGCAAGGCCACGGCCAAGAAGACGACCCCGCCCGCCAAGTAACACGGACGGGTGAAAAGGGACCGTTGGACACGGGCCGGGCACTCATGGAGTGCTCGGCCCGTTGTTCGGGTAGCGGTCGTGCGGTTGCGGGTACGGTGACCGCGTGAATACGAGTCGAACCGGGTGGTGGACGTTGTGCTGATGCAGGGCTTCGCGGGTTTCATGTGGCTGCTGAGTGTGGCCCTGATCCTCTTCAGCGGCTTCGCGCTGATCGACGCGGCCACCCGCCGCGACGACGCCTACCGCGCCGCCGACAAGCAGAGCAAGCCGTTCTGGCTGATCATCCTCGGACTCGCCTTCGTGGTGAACCTGATCTTCAACATCCTGTCGTTCCTGCCGATCATCGGCCTCATCGCGACGATCGTGTACATGGTCGACGTCCGCCCGGCGATCAAGGGCCTCCCGGGCGGCGGCCGCAACAGAAGGGGCTCCAGCAGCGACGGCCCCTACGGCCCCTGGAACGGCGGCCGCTGACCAACCCGAGAGAGACGGTTCCCTCACCCGAGAGAGACGGTTCCCTCAGAGGCGCCGGCAACGGCAGCGCCCCTAAGGGGCGCGGGGAACTGCGCGACCAGCCACAACGCACCCGCGGACGGCCCACTACAGAACCCACAACGGCGAGCCTCCGCAAGCCCGCGCCCCCAGCGGCAGCGCCCAGCGGCAGCGCTCCTCAAACCCCCCGATCCAGCAACAGCACAGCCACGTCATCCGTCAGCTCGCCCCCATTGAGGTCCCGAACCTCATTGACGGCGGCCCGCAGCAACGCCTCCCCGCGCAACCCCTCGGAGAGCTGTCGGCGGACCATCTCCACCATGCCGTCCTGCCCGAGCCGCTCGCGCCCCTCGCCGATCCGCCCCTCGATCAAGCCGTCGGTGTAGAGCATCAGGCTCCACTCCGCGCCCAGCTTGACCTCCATCCGAGGCCACCGTGCCTTGGGCAGCAGACCGAGCGCGGGCCCGTTGTTGTCGTACGGCAGCAGTTGGGCCGGCCGTCCGGGCCGGGCGAGCAGCGGCGAGGGATGACCCGCGAGGCACAGCCCCGCCCGTCGGCCGTCCGGAGCGATGTCCACCGTGCACAGGGTCGCGAAGATCTCGTCGTCGGCCCGCTCGTGCTCCAGGACCTTCTGAAGCGTCCCGAGCAGCGCGTCCCCGCACAGCCCGGCCAGCGTCAGCGCCCGCCAGGCGATCCGCAGCTCCACACCGAGGGCGGCCTCGTCCGGGCCGTGCCCGCACACATCGCCGATCATGGCGTGCACGGTGCCGTCGGGGGTGCGGACGACGTCGTAGAAGTCACCGCCCAGCAGGGCGCGCGAACGCCCCGGACGGTAGCGCGCGGCGAACCGCAGCGACGAACCCTCCAGTAGCGGCGTCGGCAGCAGACCGCGCTCCAGGCGCCGGTTCTCCTGGGCCCGCAGACGGCCCTCGGCGAGCCGTCGCTCGGCCGTGTCGGAACGTTTCCTCTCCACGGCGTACCGGATCGCACGGCTCAGCAGCCGCCCGTCCAGCTCGTCCCGGAAGAGATAGTCCTGCGCGCCGACGCGCACGGCTTCGGTGCCGCGCTCGGCGTCACCGGAGGTGGTGAGGGCGAGCACGGCGTGCCGGGGCGCGAGCTCCAGCACGTGCCGCAGCACGGCCAGCTCGTCGTCGTCGGTCCGACCGGGCGCCGACAGCGCGAGGTCCAGCAGGATGCAGTGGACGTCGTCGGTGAGGAGCCGCTCGGCCTCGGTGAGGTTGCGGGCGGTGCGCACGCGGATCGGCTTGCCGGTCGCGTCGAGCATCTCGGGCACGACCGTGGCGCCGCCGGGATCGTCCTCGATCAGCAGCAGCGTCAGGTTGGTATGGGTGGTGTTATCGGCCGCGGCTTCCTTGCGCGGGGCCACCTGCCTGGAGGTGGCGCCTGGGGACACGGCCGGCGCCTGACCAGTCTCCACGGCCGGGATCGCTCTCTGCCGCGGTACGGGTACGGGCATCGTCTTGAGTTCCTTCCCTCCCCCCGAGGGCATGGTGGAAGCGAGGGACCTCGATCCACCGACGGGGACCATAGCGGGTGTCGGCGCCGCAGCGGAATGGTGTGGGGCACGCCGTCTGTACGCTCGCCACTGTCATATGCCGCGTTCCGTACCGCAGTTGGACAGGCCGACAGAGCTGGGGGGATGACGAACGTCACGTCGGTGCCCGGTTGGGGGCGATGTGACGTGCGGTGGGTCACGTGGCGCGAGTCACGGCCGCCCGGCCGGTACAAGACGCCCTGAAACCTCACGCATCGGGCCGAACCACCCCGAGGATCCGCATCGACCCGGCGCCCGCGATGGTCACCGTCCGTCCGGGACGCGGGGCGTGGATGATGGCGCCGTCGCCGATGTACAGGGCGACATGGCTGGCGTCCTCGTTGTAGATGATGAGGTCGCCTGGCCGCATGTCCTTGATGTCGATGCGCTCCAGCTGCTTCCACTGCTCCTGCGAGGTCCGCGGAATGCCGGTGCCGGCGCTCGCCCAGGCCTCGGATGTCAGACCTGAGCAGTCATAGGTCATCGGGCCCTCGGCGCCCCATTCGTACGGTTTGCCCAGCTGGGCGGAGGCGTACTCGACGGCCTTGCGGCCCTGTTCGGAGGCCTGGCCCTTGATGTCCTTCAGGATGCCGGAGTCCAGCCAGGCGGTCTGCGCCGCGTAGGCGGCCTCCTTCTCCAGCTCGGCGAGGCGCTCCTTCTCCTCCTTCTCCAGCTGGGACTCCAGCTGTTCGGCCGCCTTGATCTGCTTCTCGATCTTCTTCTGGGCGGCGGCCTTGGCCTTGCGGCCGGCCTCCAGCTTCTGCCACTGCGCGGAGGCGTCCTTGGCGTACAGCTCCAAGTCCTGCTGGGTGCGGGTCATTTCCGCCAGTAGTCCCTTGGTCGCGCGCTGGCCCTGGAGTACTCGCCCCGCCCCGTCGAGGAAGGCCCCCGGGTCGTCGCTGAGCATCAGATGGGCCTCGTCCGGCAGTCCGCCCGAGCGGTACTGGGCGGCTGCCGCGGCGCCGGCGCGCTTCTTCAACTCCGCCAGCCGCTCCTGGCCTTTTACGATCTTCTTGGCGAGCGAGACGATCTCGGCGGACTGCCTCTCGACCGCCTCCTCGGCGGCGTTGTATGCGTCGGTGGCGACGGCGGCGGAGTGGTAGAGCTTCTCCAGCTTGGCCCGGACCTCCTCAAGTTCCTTGTTCGACACGGGGGCCGGTGGCGAGGAGGGTGATGCGCTCGGAGACGGGCTGGGGGAGGGTGCCGCGAAGGCCGTACCCGGTGCCGCCAGTACGGTGACCGCGCAGACGACGGTCACGGCCGCGGTGATCAGGCCGCGCTTGCGCGTACCCATAACTGTGCCCCCAAACTGATGTCTCGTCAGTAACATACGAGCGTCCGGGGGATCGTGCCACGACGGCGCGCAAAGGGACAGAGGTCTGCTTCCCCCCGATCCCTCCCCGTCATGTCGATCTCCCCGCCTTTGTGACGTACGACTCGCAGAGATCGTTCCGTGATCCGTGGACAACCGGGGAAACGAGAGGGAAAGGCCCGCAAACCAGAGAATCGACGCTCCGGTTCGACGCCTCGGTTCGACGTGCCGCGGCGCCGCGTCCTCCGCCGGGACGAACCGGTCCTAAGCCGCCGGCGCCAACGCCCCCCATCGCACCGTCACTTCGCCCTGCCGCCACCGTACCGGGCCGTCCGTCACCGGCCAGTCGGCCGCGAGGTCCCGCACGGCCCGGATCCAGCGCTGGCGGGCGCCGTAGGAGGCGTAGGGGGCGGCGGCGGACCAGGCGCGGTCGAAGTCGCGCAGGAAGGCGTGCACGGGTTCCCCGGGGACATTGCGGTGGATCAGCGCCTTCGGCAGTCGCTCGGCCAGGTCCGACGGCCGTTCCAGCGACCCCAGCCGGGTCGCGAAGGTCACCGTGCGCGGCCCCTCCGGCCCGAGCGCGACCCACACGTGCCGGCGCCCGATCTCGTCACAGGTCCCCTCGACGAGCAGCCCGCCCCGGGCCCCGGAGGCCGGATCGGCCGGCGCGAGCCGTGCGCACAGCCGCTGCCAGACCCCGGCGACCTCGTCCTCGTCGTACTGTCGCAGCACGTTCGCGGCGCGCACGAGGTGCGGCCGCTGCGGGATCGGGATCTCGAACCCGCCGTGCCGGAAGACCAGCCCCTCGCGTTCGTACGGCCGTGCGGCGGCGACCCGCGCCGGTTCGATCTCCACGCCGACGACCCGCGCGCGGGGCGCGGTCACGCGGAGCCTGGTCAGCAGTTCGACCGCCGTCCAGGGAGCGGCGCCGTATCCGAGGTCGACGGCGACCGGATCGGCGGCCCGGCGCAGCTCGGCGCCGTGCGTGGCCGCGATCCAGCGGTCCATGCGGCGCAGCCGGTTGGGGTTGGTCGTCCCGCGCGTGACCGTTCCCACCGGGCGGGAGGTCGCGCGGGATGCCATGTCTACGAGGGTATGCGGCGCCCTAGGGTGCCAGGTGCCGCCGCCAGTACGTGGGCCGCCAGTAGTACAGGGTGGTGAGGTCGTCCGGGTGGGGAGTGCCGGAGGACGTCCGCTCGTAGGGGTCCCGTTCCGGATCGACCGGCCGCCAGCCGGGATCCAGGTGCTCGTCCGGCCCGGGAGGCCGTACCCGGCGCTTGTGGTCCTCGTGCACCGCGCCGAACCGCTGGTAGTTGGCCTGTGCCTCGATCAGGGTGAGGCCGGTGTTGGAGCCGAGGTCGGCGTGGGGGTACCTGAGCTGGAAAGGGTCGTCCTCCCAGTAGCAGATGTCGCAGATCTCATGGCTCCACAGCTCGCCGAACATCTGGTGCCCGCACGCGGGGCACGGGTACGCGGCATCCCGTGGAGGTTCTGTCATGTCGTTGATCATAAGAACGCTCGGGCGCGCGGCCCATCCCTTTACGGACGCCTCCCGCTCTCGAACGGTTGAGCGACCTCCGGTAACGCCTAGGCAAAAACCCTCACGTCTGGAATGGGAATGCCTTCCTCCGGTGTTGGACCGCCTTGGAGGGCGCACAACCCTCCAGCAGGCATGCCCGCGGCCAAGGAGGAACGCCACGTGAGCCAGTACGTCAGCAGGCTCGGGCGCCGCTCCCCGGCGACCGCCTCGCGACTCAGGCTGCACCGCCGTCCCCGCCGCGTGGCCATGCTCTCGGTGCACACGTCACCGCTCCACCAGCCCGGCACGGGGGACGCCGGCGGCATGAACGTATACATCGTGGAGCTCGCGCAGCGCCTCGCCGCGATCAACATCGAGGTCGAGATCTTCACGCGCACGACCGCCACGGACCTCCCGCCGGTCGTCGAGCTGGCCCCGGGCGTCCTGGTCCGGCACATCGACGCGGGCCCCTACGAGGGCCTCAACAAGGAGGACCTGCCCGCGCAGCTGTGCGCCTTCACGCACGGCGTGATGCAGGCCTGGGCCGGCCACCGACCCGGCTACTACGACCTGGTCCACTCCCACTACTGGCTCTCCGGGCACGTCGGCTGGCTCGCCGCCCAGCGCTGGGGCGCCCCCCTGGTGCACGCCATGCACACCATGGCCAAGGTCAAGAACGCCAACCTGGCCGACGGCGACACCCCCGAGCCCGCGGCCCGTGTGATCGGCGAGACCCAGATCGTCGCCGCCGCCGACCGGCTGATCGCCAACACGGCCGAGGAGGCCGACCAGCTCGTCCGGCACTACGCCGCCGACCCCGGCAAGGTCGCCGTCGTCCACCCCGGCGTCAACCTCACCCGCTTCTCGCCCGCCGACGGCCGGGCCGCCGCCCGCGCCCGCCTCGGCCTCCCGCAGGACGCCCTGATCCCGCTGTTCGCCGGCCGCATCCAGCCGCTGAAGGCGCCGGACATCCTGCTCCGCGCGGTGGCCGTCCTGCTGGACGAGCACCCCGAGCTGCGCTCCCGGACCCTCGTACCGATCGTCGGCGGCCCTAGCGGCAGCGGCCTCGCCAAGCCGGAGGGGCTCCAGAAGCTGGCCGCCCGGCTGGGCATCGCGGATGTCGTACGGTTCCGGCCGCCCGTCGGCCAGGAGCAGCTCGCCGACTGGTTCCGGGCGGCGTCGGTGCTGGTCATGCCGTCGTACAGCGAGTCCTTCGGGCTGGTCGCCATCGAGGCGCAGGCAGCCGGCACGCCGGTGCTCGCGGCGGCGGTGGGCGGACTGCCGGTGGCGGTCCGCGACGGCCGTACGGGATTCCTGGTCCAGGGGCACAACCCGGCCGAGTACGCGCGCGTGCTGCGCGCCTTCGCCGACGAGCCGCATCTGTCGGCACGGATGGGGGAGGCCGCCGCCCGGCACGCGCAGGCCTTCGGCTGGGACACCTCGGCCGCCGCCACGGCGGACGTGTACACGGCAGCGACCCAGGCCTACCGCCGTCGCGTACGCTCCCACCATGGCTGACGCACAGGACGCACAGCAGAAGGCGGCGCAGGTCGTCGAGGGAGCCCTGAAGGACGCCGAGCTGGAGTGGGAGAGCCCCGCGCCCGGCAGCTACGTCGTCAAGCTCCCCGGCACCCGCAAGCTCTCCACGACCGTCTCCCTGATCGTCGGCCGCCACTCCCTGTCGCTGAACGCCTTCGTCATCCGGCACCCCGACGAGAACGAGGCGGGCGTCCACCGCTGGCTCCTGGAGCGCAACCTCAAGCTCTACGGAGTGAGCTACGCCGTCGACCGGCTCGGCGATGTCTACGTCACCGCCAAGCTGTCCCTCGACGCCGTCACCGCCGACGAGATCGACCGCCTCCTCGGCCAGGTCCTGGAGGCGGCGGACGGTTCCTTCAACACCCTGCTGGAGCTCGGCTTCGCGTCCGCGATCCGCAAGGAGTACGAGTGGCGCGTCGCGCGCGGCGAGTCGACGCGCAACCTGGACGCGTTCACGCATCTGACCCAGCGGTCGACGGACTGACGCGAGAACCGGCGTAAAGGTCCGCACCAACTCACGTCGTACGACCCCTATCGCGCGCCCGTAGGGCCGTGGCATGCTCACGCCCACCGCACTTCTGAACGTCGTTCACATCCATGAAGAGTCATGAAGAGTCACATGGAAGGACGAGCCGCATGGAAGGACGTAGGGCCATGGGTCACGCGCATCTCACCAGACGCACCCTGCTCGCCGGGGCCACGGCCGTGGCGCTCGGCGCCGCGACCGGCAGGGCACACGCCGCCGCCGAAGTCCCCGCCCTCTGGCGCGAGTTCACCCGCACCCCCTTCACGCACCCGCAGATTCCCTACGTGGGCCGGGCGGGCTGCCGAGCCGGCGCGAGGCGCTTCCCGCGCCCCCGGGTCGTGGCCGACGTGCGCGACTTCGGAGCCAAGGCCGACGGTACGACGGACTCCGCGCCCGCGATCAACCGTGCCATCGCCGCCGCCGGAAGGGCCGGCGGTGGCACGGTCACCATCCCGCCCGGCACGTTCCGCATCGACGACGTGATCCGCGTCGGCCACTCGAACGTGGTCCTCCGCGGCGCCGGCAGCACCCGCACAAAGCTCCACGCGACGAAGAACCTCACCGAACTGATCGGTCCCTACGGCTCCCGGTACGGCGGCGACAAGTCCTCCTGGTCCTGGGCCGGCGGTCTGATCTGGCTGGCGCCCGAGGCCCGTTGGAACTCCCTGGTCGCCGCGATCAGGGCGAAGGCGTGGCCCTTCGAGGGCTGGACGGGCAACCGGCGCGACGAGTGGCGCCCGCTCACCACGGTCGAGCCGGTCCGGCAGGGCTCCTGGACGGTGACCGTCGCGGACCCCTCACCTCTGCGCCCCGGCGCCCTGGTCCTGCTGCGTCTCGCCGACGACTCCGGCCACACCCTGCTGGAGCACATGTCCGGCGGCGGACCGGGCCCCGAGTCGTACACCTGGGACGACAAGACGAAACTGACGTCGTACGTGCCCTACGAGTGGCCGGTGCGCATCGCCCGAGTCCAGGGCCGGGAGGTCACCCTGGAGCGCCCGCTCCCGCTCGACGTACGCCCCGAATGGAACCCCCAACTGGTCACTCATGTACCGGAGTTGACAGGGTCCGGTGTCGAGGGCCTCACCCTGGAGGCGGTGGAGACCCCCCAGCAGCCCCACCTCCTCGACAAGGGCCACAACGGCGTCGTACTCCAATGCGCCTACGACTGCTGGGTGGACGACGTCACGGTCCGCCACGTCGACAACGGCTTCGGCCTCGTCGCGGCCTCCGCCTGCACCCTCCGGCGCACGCGTGTGGCGGGCCGGGGCAGCCACCACCCCTACTTCTGCCGCGAGGGCTCCCACGACAACCTGATCGAGGACTTCACGATCGAGGCCCGCACCACCCCGGCCCCCGCCGGCACCCAGCTGCACGGCATCAACGTCGAGGGCCTGTCGTCGTACAACGTCTGGTCCCGCGGCGACATGCGGATGGGCACCTTCGACAGCCACCGCGGCCTGCCGTTCGCCAATGTCCGCACCGACATCACGGTGGACAACAACGGCCGCCACGGCGGCGACGCGAGCGCGGGCCCGCTGTTCGGCGCACGCTTCACGCACTGGAACGTCCGGGTGACCAACGGCCGCGCCGGCATGATCCGCCTCGACGGCCTCGCGCCGTACTCGGCCACCGTCGGCCTCAACGAGGTCAGGGAGTTCGACCAGATCGACGTACCCGACTTCACGGGCGACCTGCACTCCCGCCTGGAGCTGTACGGCACCACGGACGTCATACGCCCGCGCAATCTGTACGACGCTCAGCGCACGGCGGCGCGATAGCGTCCCGGCGGCACGCCGACCAACTTCCGGAAGTGGCGGCTGAGATGGGACTGGTCGTAGAACCCGGTCGCGACGGCCACCTCGGCGGGCGAGCGGCCCGCCAGCAGCAGCCGGCGCGCGCGGTCGACGCGGCGGGACATCAGGTACTGGTGCGGGGCGATGCCGTACGCCGCGCTGAACGACCGTACGAGATGGGCGGGATGGGCCTGCACCAGCCCGGCGGCCTCGTCGAGCGCGATGCCCGGCACGACCCGTTCGTCGAGGAGTTCGCGCAACCGCCGGGCGAGGACGGGGTCGCGGCGGGGCACCTCGGTGAAGGCGGTGGGCCGCAGCTGGGCGCGCAGCCGGTCGCCGATGAGCGTCAGCCTGCTGTCCGCCTCCAGTTCGTCACCGGGGTGGGCGAGGGCGGCGTGCACCTGACCGACGCGCAGCCGGAGCACCGGGTCGCGCAGGTCGGGGGAGTCCACCGCCGGGCCGATCAGGTCGTCGCCGAGGCGGGTGCTGTCCAGGTAGAGGACACGCTTGCGGAAGCCGTGCGGGGTGGCGGGGGAGCCGTTGTGGGGGACGTGCGGCGGCAGGAGGGACACCGTGTCGAGCGGGGTGCCGTGCTCGTGCCGGTCGAGGTCGTAGCGCACGGCGCCGTCGTCGACGATCAGCAGCGTCCAGGCCTCGTGCACATGCATCGGGTACGCGTACTCGGTGAAGTGCGCGTGGAAGACCTCGGTGACGCCCGGGACGGAAGGGCGCCACGCGGTGACTTCCTCGCGGTTCCGTGCGGCGGCCATGCAAAGAACGTACAAGACGCAGTCGTACGGCGTCGGCGAGCCTCGTCGCATGAACGATGCGACTGATCGGGCCCCCGTCCGTTTCGACACCAAGATCGCCGTGCTGCTGCGCGAGGACCTGGAGTCCTGGCAGCGGCTGAACGTCACGGCGTTCCTGGTCAGCGGCCTGGGGACGGAGGTTCCCGAGGTGATCGGGGAGCCGTACGAGGACGCGGACGCGGTGGCCTACCTGCCGATGTTCCGGCAGCCGGTACTGGTCTTCGAGGGCAGCAAGGAGACCCTGACGGCGGCCCACACCCGCGTGCTCTCCCGCGCCCTGCCCCGCGCGATCTTCACCTCCGACCTCTTCACGACCGGCAACGACCGGGACAACCGCGCGGCGGTGCGGGCGGTGTCCACGGGGGAGCTGGACCTGGTGGGTGTGGCGGTGTACGGGCCGCGGAACGCGGTGGACAAGGTGATGAAGGGGGCGCGGATGCATCCGTGAGGCGGGGTGGAATCCGGAGCGCCGACCTCCGGTCCACCCACCTGCCCCAACCTGCCGACTGCGCCGAGCGCTGTGTCGCCGCGACGCGGTCAGGCCGCGCTGACCTCCGGCTTCGGGTCGGCCGGGGCGGCGGTGGTCGCCGGGGCCTCCGCCGGGAGGCGGCGCATCAGGACGCCGTATCCGATCGCCGCCGCGGTACCGACGAGCGCGCACACACCCCACAGCCACTCGGCGCCGAAGTGGTCGATCACGAAGCCGGACATCAGAGGGGCGACCAGCGCCGCCACCGCCCAGGACAGGGTGTACATGCCCTGGTAGCGGCCGCGCCCGTGGGCGGGGGAGAGGCGGACGACGAGGCCGGTCTGGGTGGGGGCGCTCAGCATCTCGCCCAGGGTCCACACGCACACCGTCAGGGCGAAGACGCCGACCGTCCCGGCGAGCGCGGTCAGCCCGAAGCCGTACCCGGCGAGCAGCGAGGACACCACGAGGATGCGCCCCACGTCCCGGCTCTGGATGAACCGCGTCACCGGAATCTGGAGCGCGACGATCAGGATGCCGTTGACGGCGATGGCCAGGCCGTAGTCGGCGGGCGAGAACCCGGCGTCGCCCATGGCGATCGGCAGTCCGACCGCGCCCTGCTGAAAGACGAGGGCGACGAGGAAGGACAGCCCGACGACCGTCATGAAGCGCCCGTCGCGCAGGACGGTGCCGAGCCCGACCTCGTCCCCGCTCCCCTTGGTGACCTCGACCGGGGGCCGTGACTCGGGCAGCTTCACGAACACCACGATCGCGCAGACGGCCGTCATGCCCGCCTCGATCAGAAAGCCCGCGAGATAGCTGACCTCGGCGATGAACCCGGCGGCCATGGACGAGATCGCGAACCCGAGGTTGATCGCCCAGTAGTTGAGCGAGAAGGCCCGCACCCGGTCCTCGGGCCGCACGATGTCGGCCATCATCGCCTGCACCGCGGGCCGGGACGCGTTCGAGGCCGCGCCGACGAGGAAGGCGACGCCGGCGATGGCGACGGGGTGGTGCATGAACCCGAGCACCGCCACGGACACGGCGGTGGAGGCCTGCGCCACGAGCAGCGTCGGCCGCCGCCCGAGCCGGTCGGTCATGACGCCGGCCCCGATCGACGAGACGACCCCGCCGAGCCCGTGCAGCGCGGCGACGAGTCCGGCGTAGGAGGCGGAGTACCCGCGGTCGAGAGTGAGGTACAGGGCCATGAACGTGGCCACGAACGCGCCGAGCCGGTTCACCAGCGTGCTGGTCCACAGCCACCAGAACTCGCGGGGGAGCCCGGAGACGGTCTCCCGGGTGGCACGTCTCAGTGCGGCGAGCGGCATGGGGGTCCCTAGGGGTACGGCGGTGCGGACGACGGGGAGAGCGTGCTCGGGCAGCCGGATGTAAGCAGCCAAATCAGCAACGGCAACTTACAAACGCAGCGCCCATGGGGGCCACTCAATTAACGGATCCCGTCAACTGACGGGCGGCTGTCCGGCTGGTGGGCGGGCCTCCTGAGGCCTGAATGCGTGGATTACGCTCTGAGGCATGGCCGACGCACCGTACAAGCTGATCCTCCTCCGCCACGGCGAGAGCGAATGGAACGCGAAGAACCTGTTCACCGGCTGGGTGGACGTCAACCTCAATGAGAAGGGCGAGAAGGAGGCGGTCCGCGGTGGCGAGCTCCTGAAGGACGCCGACCTTCTCCCCGACGTGGTCCACACGTCCCTCCAGAAGCGCGCGATCCGCACGGCCCAGCTGGCGCTGGAGTCGGCCGACCGCCACTGGATCCCGGTCCACCGCAGCTGGCGCCTGAACGAGCGCCACTACGGCGCCCTCCAGGGCAAGGACAAGGCGCAGACCCTCGCGGAGTTCGGCGAGGAGCAGTTCATGCTGTGGCGCCGTTCCTACGACACCCCGCCCCCGCCGCTCGAGGACGGCACGGAGTTCTCCCAGTCGGACGACCCGCGCTACGCGACGATCCCGCCGGAGCTGCGTCCGCGCACGGAGTGCCTCAAGGACGTCGTCATCCGCATGCTCCCGTACTGGTACGACGGCATCGTCCCCGACCTCCTGACCGGCCGCACGGTCCTGGTCGCCGCCCACGGCAACAGCCTCCGCGCCCTGGTCAAGCACCTCGACGGCATCTCCGACGCCGACATCGCGGGCCTGAACATCCCGACGGGCATCCCCCTGTACTACGAGCTCGACGCCGACTTCAAGCCGGTGACGCCGGGTGGCAGGTACCTGGACCCGGAGGCGGCCGCGGCTGCCATTGAGGCGGTCAAGAACCAGGGCAAGAAGAAGTAGCCCAACCCGATCAAGGCCCCCACCCGCGGTCTCTCCGCCGGTCGGGGGCCTTGTCGTTGGGCTCGGGAACCGCGGCCGGGCCGGGGTGCGTCCCTTACCGGGATCTTGGAGGGGACGCCATGAGCATCGACGAACCCAGCCCGGCCGGGCGGTCGTTGTACGGCGGCACGCGGACCTTGGGCGATCCGCCGCGGCCGTACACACCGCTGTGGCGGCGGCTGCGTGAGGACGAATGGCCGCCGCTGGGTGAGGTGCTGCGGGGGCGGCGGGAGCAGGTGTCCTCCTGGGTGGTCCTGGTGTTGCTCCTCCCGTGCTTCTGGTGGCTGACCGTGCCGCTGCTGGTCGGCTACCAGCTGGCCCGTACGGCCCGCCGTATCGCGCGCCAGGTCTTCCCCGTACGCCCGCGCGGGCAGGTCGAAGATCCCGTGGTGCTCCGGGTGCAGCGGGTGCGGGCCTGGCTGGCCCTCACCATCTCCGTGCTGCTGTTGGCCGTCTACGGCGGCTGGGAGGACGTGGCGGAAGCACCGGGGCAGTTCCTGCAACGGGTGTTGTTCGCGCCCTGGTTGGCGCTGCTGAGCGCGACGGTGGCGGTGGCGCTGCTGTTCTGTGTGGCCAGGTCCGGGACGCGGCGGGCGATGCGGACGCAGCTGTGGCCGGCCGGCCGGTCCGCCCTCTGGTACTTCGGTGCCTGGACGCTGGTGCCGCTGCTGTTCACGGCGGCGGCCGACGGAATGGGTCTGCTGTCCGGCAACACCAATGTGCTGCTCTGGGCGTCCGTGATGTTCGTGTGCTGGGCGCCGTTCTGGTGGGTGATCTTCTTCCTCGGCTTCGCCTCCGGCCCGGCGCTGCGCCACGCCTTCAACCTGTCCGCCCTGAACGCGGCGCTGCCCGCGCTGGTCACCTCCGTCCTGGTCTGGGTGTTCGCCTTCCTCAGCCTGTCGACGGGCGGTCTCCCGCCGGGCCCGGTGCCGATCGCGGTCTGCGCGTTCCTCGGTGGCCCGGTGTCGGTGACCGCGGTGGCCTGGTGGGAAGTTCACCGGCTGCGGCGGTGGCACGGGGTGCGGTGGCGGGGTTAGCACCGGGAGTGGATGTACGGGGGGCGGGGCGGCTCCGGCGCGTCCACCCCTGATGCCCACGCGGCCTCAGTCGGGGCGGTCGGCCTCAGCACCGCCCGCCGGTGCGTCGAACTCCAGGTGCAGGGTGCTCCGGTAGGCCGCCGACGGCTGCTGGGCGGCGGGGGCCGCGGGGGCGGCGGGCTCCTCGGGGCGCTCGTCTGCGGTCCACACGGCGGTGGCCCGGTAGTCGTATCCGTCCTGCCGGCCGCGCTCGAAGGTGAACGACACCGTCTGGCCCGAGCTGAGCGAGCGGTAGCCGCCCCTCAGTACGCTGCCGAAATGGGCCCAACAGCCGCCCGGGGTGGTGTCGGACTCGATGACTCCCCAGCCCTCGTCGCCATGCCACTCCCGCAGGATGCCGATGACTCTCACGGGAGCAGTGTCACACCTCCGCCATCCCGAGGTCATGGCCGAGCCGGTTGCGCTGCTCCGGGCTGAGAGTCGCGGAGACCGAGGCCAGTGTCCGCTCCGCCGGGCCCGGCGTGTTGTCGAGGACGTCGCGCACGATCGCCGCGCGGGGCGTGGGCGGCAGGGCGGGCAGCATTCTGTGCAGGTCGGTGAGGGTCTCCTCGGGGGTGCGGGAGGCGCGGAAGGCGGCCAGTAGGGCGCTGAGTTCCTTCTCGTCGGCGTACTGCCACAGCGCCGGCATCGCGACCGTCTCCTCCAGGTGCAGATGGGCGAGATACGCGCTGATCACCTCGCCCAGCGCGAGATAGAGCGCGTGCTGGGCCTCGGGCAGCGCGTCGGCGGGGGTGCCGGGCAGGTCCCGGGCCCGGTCGTCCAGCGCCGCGAAGGCCGCGTCGAGGCGTACGTGCTCGGCTTCCAGCGCGTCCGCCGCCTGCGGTGAGCGCTCCCGCAGGAGCTGATGGATGTAGGTGTCCTCGTGGTCGGCGTGCTCGCGCAGTTCCCGTGTCATGGCGAGGCAGCGGTCCGCCTGCTCGGCGGCGGCGCCGTTGCGCGAGATGTCCGCCGCTCCGAGTTCGACGGCGAGCGTGAACAGTCGTGCGCGCTGCCCCATGTGTACGTTCCGGTAGAGATCGATCCTGGGCATGGGCTGTCCTGCCTGTCTTTCGGGTCGGTGTTCGAGTAACATGACAACATGTTGCCGGTACGGCAATGTGTTGTCAAACGAGGAGGCGCGGGATGCCCGACGAGACGGACGAGACGGCCTTGCTGATCGCCGATGTGCTGGAGGCCGCCGGTGCGCTGCGTCGCCTCGGTGAGCGGACCGCCGGGGCCGAGGGGCTGACCCAGGCCCGTTGGCAGGTGCTGAGCGCGGTCTCCGAGCACCCGCTCACCGCCCCCCAGGCCGCCCGCCGCCTCGGCGTGAGCCGCCAGAACGTCCAGCGGGTCGCCAACGATCTCGTGTCCCTCCGGCTGGCGACCTATGAGGCCAACCCGGATCACCGCGGCTCGCCGCTGCTGACGCTGACCCCGAGCGGCAGGGAGGCGCTGGCCCGCGTGACCGACCGGGCCGCGGAACAGCACCGCACTCTCTTCGCGGCCGTACCCGACGAGGAGATCCGGACCACCAGGGCATCCCTGCGCCGGCTGCTGACCGAACTCGACCGTGAAGAAGGGGTGGAGGGCACGCGGTAGCCGCACGGCCGGCGCCGTCGCCGGTGCCCTGACCCACCCCCGGACCCTGCCCACCCCCCGGGCGATCAGGTCCATTGCTTGGACAGGCCGTAGCCAGCAGATAGCACTGATGCTAAGAATGCCCACATGTCCGACCGATTCGACCGGTTTGAGCGAGTGTCGTTGCGCTCCCTGGTCGGCAAGAGCCCCCGAAGCGTCGCCGGCCAGGTGTTCGTGCTCCAGGTGGCGCTGGTCGTGCTGCTCGTGGCGTGTGGCGTCGTCGCCCTGATCCTCCAGTCGAGCCGGGACACGCAGACCGAGGCGAAGCGCCGGTCCATAGCCGTGGCGCAGACGTTCGCGCACTCCCCGGGCGTCCTGACCGCGCTGCGGGCCCCCGACCCGTCGAAGGTGCTCCAGCCGCTCACCGAGGCGGGCCGCACCGGCGCCGGCGTGGACTTCATCGTGGTCATGGACACCCACGGGATCCGCTACACCCACCCCATGCAGGACCGGATCGGCCAGCGTTTCGTCGGCACGATCGAGCCCTCGCTGGCGGGCAAGGTGTACACCGAGAGCGTCCACGGCCCGCTGGGCGACGAGGTCCAGGCGACCGTCCCCGTGAACGACGCCGACGGCGAGGTGACCGCCCTGGTCTCCGCCGGCCTGAAGGTCAAGAACGTGACCAGCGAGGTCAACCGGCAACTGCCGATCATCCTGGCCGCCGGCGCCGGGGCCCTCGTGGTCGCGACGGCCGGCACCGCGCTGGTGAGCAGGCGGCTGCGCCGGCAGACCCACAGCCTGGCCGCGGACGAGATGAGCCGCATGTACGAGCACCACGACGCGGTGCTGCACTCGGTGCGCGAGGGCGTGCTCATCATCGACGACGACGGACGGCTGCTGCTGGCGAACGACGAGGCCAGGCGGCTGCTGGAACTGCCCCCGGACGCCGAGGGACGGCACGTCGGACAGCTGTCCGGCCTCGACGCGGAAACCGTCGACCTGCTCGACTCCGGCCGTGAGGCCACCGACGAGGTGCACTTCGCGGGGGACCGGCTGCTCGCCATCAACCAGCGGCACACCGACCAGGGCCCAGGCCCCGGGGGCACCGTGGTCACGCTCCGCGACACGACCGAGCTGCAAGCGGTGTCGGGCCGGGCCGAGACCGCGCACGAGCGGCTCAAGCTGCTGTACGACGCCGGGCTCGGCGTCGGCACCACCCTGGATGTGGCCCGCACGGCCGACGAGCTGGCGCGGATCGCCGTGCCCCGGTTCGCCGACTTCGTCACCGTCGACCTGGCCGACGGCGTCGTACAGGGCGAGGAGCCGGCCCCGACGGCGACCGACATGTGCCGGGTCGCCGTGCACGGTGTCCGCGACGACCATCCCCTCTACGAGAAGGGCAGGCTGATCGACTTCCTGCCCTCCACCCCACAGGCCCGCGGCTACGGCACCGGCCGCTCCGAGCTGGTGCCCGACCTGACGACCGCGACCGGCTGGCAGGCGCAGGATCCGGAACGCACCTGGCAGATCCTCGACTACGGCATCCACTCGCTCATCGCCGCCCCGATCCAGGCCCGCGGCGCCGTGCTGGGTATGGTCAACTTCTGGCGCACCAAGCAGCACGGGCCGTTCGACGAGGAGGAGCTGTCGCTGGCCGACGAGCTGGTGGCCCGTGCCGCGGTCAGCATCGACAACGCCCGCCGGTTCACCCGCGAGCACGCCCTGGCGGTCACCCTCCAGCGCAGCCTGCTGCCGCGGGCCCTGCCCGAGCAGTCCGCCCTCGACGTCGGCTCCCGCTACATTCCGGCCCAGTCGGGGGTGAGCGGGGACTGGTTCGACGTGATTCCGCTGCCCGGGAGCCGGGTGGCGCTGGTCGTCGGCGACGTGGTCGGCCACGGCCTGCACGCCGCGGCCACCATGGGGCGGCTGCGCACCGCGGTGCACAACTTCTCCACCCTCGACCTGCCGCCCGACGAACTGCTGAGCCACCTCGACGACCTGGTCGGCCGCATCGACCAGGACGAGGCCCGCGCGGAGACGGCCGCGGAGGTCGTCGGCGCCACCTGCCTGTACGCGGTCTACGACCCCGTGACCCGCCGCTGCGTCATGGCACGCGCGGGCCACCCCGCGCCCGCGCTGGTCAGCCCCGACGGCGAGGTCAGCTACCCCGACCTGCCGGGCGGGCCGCCGCTCGGCCTCGGCGGCATGCCGTTCGAGACCGCCGAACTCGACCTCACCGACGGCACCCAGCTCGTCCTCTACACCGACGGCCTCATCGAGGACCGTACGCGCGACCTGGACGTGGGCCAGGAACTGCTGCGCAAGGCGCTGGCCGGCCGCCCGGACCGGTCCCCACAGGAGAGCTGCCAGGCGGTGGTGGAGGAACTGCTGCCCGAGGGCCCCAAGGACGACGTCGCCCTGCTGATCGCCCGCACCCGGGCCCTGCCGTCCGAGCAGGTCGCCGACTGGGACGTGCCGCCGGACCCGTCGGCCGTGTCGGGGATGCGCGAGGCCGTCTCGGACAAGCTGGAGGAATGGGGACTGGCCGAGCTCGGCTTCGCGATGGAACTCGTCTTGAGCGAGCTGATCACCAACGCCATCCGTTACGGCTGCGACCCGATCCATGTACGGCTGATCCGGGACCGCACGCTGATCTGCGAGGTGTCCGACGCCAGCAGCACCTCGCCGCATCTGCGGTACGCCGCGACGACCGACGAGGGCGGCCGGGGCCTGTTCCTGGTCTCGCAGATGACCGAGCGCTGGGGCACGCGCTACACCGCACAGGGCAAGGTGATCTGGGCCGAGCAGGCACTGCCGTAGCGGAGTGGTCGGATACGACGACGAAGGGCCCCGGCGTCACGGCCGGGGCCCTTCGTCGTCGTACGAGATCCGCGGCGTCGTGCGCCGCGGTACTCCTTGTCCTACACCCTCACCCGCACTGGCAGGGATTGCCGGACTGGCACCCGCACCCGCACCCCGAGCCGCAGCCGCAGGCGCCGAAGAGCGGAAGGCTCCTGATGTCGGCGGGCTGCTCGGTCGGGCGTTCCTGAGTGGGGTCGGGCGTCGTGCCGGAGGTGCTGGGGGATTCGGCCATGGTCCCTCCTAGAGGCTGGAGCCTGTGCCCATTCCATGCCCGCCCCGCCAGGCGCGTCAACGGCGCACAGAGGCCCGAAGAGTGCCCGGCCCGAGCCCCCGGCACGAAGCGGGCTACGCCCCCTCCACCCCCGAGACCGGCTGGATGTCCGGCTGGATGTCGGGCTGGATCTCGTCGGCGTGCTCACCCGTCACCAGGTAGACCACCCGCTTGGCGACCGCCACCGCGTGGTCGGCGTACCGCTCGTAGTAGCGGCCGAGCAGCGTCACGTCGACCGCCGTCTCGATGCCGTGCTTCCAGCGCTCGTCCATCAGGTGCTGGAAGAGCGTGCGGTGGAGCAGGTCCATCTCGTCGTCGTCCTGCTCCAGCTGCATCGCGAGGTCGACGTCCTTGGTGACGATCACCTCGGCGGCCTTCGCCATCAGGCGCTGCGCGAGCTGGCCCATCTCCAGGATGGTGGCGTGCAGGTCCTGCGGCACCGCGCGCTGGGGGTAGCGCAGCCGCGTGAGCTTCGCCACGTGCTGGGCCAGGTCGCCCGAGCGCTCCAGGTCCGCCGACATGCGCAGCGAGGTGACCACTATCCGCAGATCCGTGGCCACCGGCTGCTGGCGCGCCAGCAGTGCTATGGCCCGGCCCTCCAGGTCGTGCTGGAGATCGTCGACCTTCTGGTCGCCCTCGATCACGCTCTCGGCCATCTTCAGGTCGGAGTCCAGGATCGCCGCCGTGGCGCGCCCGATCGCCGACCCGACCAGCCGGGCCATCTCCACCAGACTGTCGCCGATCGAGTCCAGTTCCTCGTGGTACGCGTCCCGCATCAGGGTCCCTCTCTTACGTCTGCCTCGGGGGTTCCGGGGGCCAGGAGACTGTCGTCGGACCGGCAGTCCTGTCATGGATTCGGACCGACGGTCCTACGGTCAGGACCTCCGACAGTAGGACCGTCGCGAAAACGTCAGTCGGACTGTCGTGAAACCGCCAGTGCGATGTCTACGCTAAACCGACCATGTGATCTATGCGCAGAACCGGCTGTGTGAACCCCACGGCTCTACGATCCGGTTCCTACGCGTCCGTTTCCGCCACCCCAAATGAACCAGCACTGGCTCCAAGGTGAACTCTGGGCGACGAGTGTTCGAGCTCGCACTCCGACGGCTGTGGGCACTGCCCACGACATGCCTAACCTGGATGCATGGACGTGAACGCGGCGGTCGCCGCAGCGGCAGCGATCGCCGGGGTTCTCACCGGTGTCATCGCCATGCTGGCGTTCCGCTGGAGCGAACGCGACCTGAAGCGACCCACCCGGACCTCATTGCACACCGACCCGGTCCTGCCACCCGGCGTGGACACGGTCCTGTCGGTGCTGCGCTCCTCCGCGGTGGTTCTCGACGAGGGGGACGCGGTCGTCAAGGCCAGCTCGGCGGCGTACGCCCTCGGTCTGGTGCGCGGCGGCAAGCTCTCCGTCGAACCCATGCTCCAGATGGCCCGGGACACCAGACGCGACGGCGAGATACGGCAGGTCGAGCTGGACCTCCCCAGGCGTGGCACCGGACGCGGCGAGGCGCTCGCCGTGTCCGCCCGTGTCGCGCCCCTCGGCTCCCGCCTCGTCCTCCTCCTGGTCGAGGACCTCACCGAGGCCCGGCGGATAGAGGCGGTACGACGCGACTTCGTGGCGAACGTCAGCCACGAGCTCAAGACCCCGGTCGGCGCGCTCTCCCTGCTGTCCGAGGCCGTCATGGACGCCTCCGACGACCCCGAGGCCGTGGAACGCTTCGCGGGCCGCATGCAGATCGAGGCGACCCGGCTGACCAACCTGGTGCAGGAGCTCATCGACCTGTCCCGGGTGCAGAACGACGATCCGCTGGAGGACGCCGAGCCCGTCCGCGTCGACGAACTCGTCGCCGAGGCCATGGACCGCTGCCGGCACGCCGCCGGAACGAAGCAGATCACCATGGCGGCCGGCGGCACCGAGGATCTCAGCATCTGGGGCAACCGCGGCCAGCTCGCCGCCGCCCTCGGTAATCTCGTCGAGAACGCCGTCAACTACTCGCCCGCCCGCACCCGCGTCGGCATCGCCGCACGCCGGATCGGTGCCTCGGGCGGGGACCATATCGAGATCGCCGTGACCGACCAGGGCATCGGCATCTCGGAGAAGGACAAGGAGCGCATCTTCGAGCGCTTCTACCGCGTCGACCCAGCCCGTTCCCGTGCCACTGGTGGCACCGGTCTCGGTCTCGCGATCGTCAAGCACGTGGCCGCCTCGCACGGCGGGGAGGTCACGGTGTGGAGTTCCGAGGGACAGGGCTCCACGTTCACCCTGCGACTGCCGGAGGCGGGTGCGGCCCGCGACCGCGCTCAGCAGCACCCCGATCTCGACGACGAGGCCGGCCAGCCCGCACTGTCAAAATCCCCCACTTCCCCTGACTCAGCCGCGTACGAAACGCTTTCCGCCCCGGAGGTCCTTCCGTGACCCGAGTGCTTGTCGTCGAGGACGAGGAGTCCTTCTCCGACGCCCTGTCGTACATGCTCCGCAAGGAGGGCTTCGAGGTCGCCGTCGCGACCACCGGGCCCGACGGACTCGACGAGTTCGAGCGCAACGGCGCCGACCTCGTCCTCCTCGACCTGATGCTGCCCGGCCTGCCGGGCACAGAGGTCTGCCGCCAGCTGCGCGGCCGCTCCAACGTCCCGGTGATCATGGTCACCGCCAAGGACAGCGAGATCGACAAGGTCGTCGGCCTGGAAATAGGAGCCGATGACTACGTCACCAAGCCGTTCTCCTCGCGCGAACTGGTCGCCCGTATCCGGGCCGTCCTGCGCCGCCGCGGCGAGCCCGAGGAGGTCACCCCGGCCGCCCTGGAGGCGGGCCCGGTCCGGATGGACGTGGACCGTCACGTGGTCACGGTCTCCGGCTCCAAGGTCGACCTGCCGCTCAAGGAGTTCGACCTGCTGGAGATGCTGCTGCGCAACGCGGGTCGCGTCCTGACCCGTATGCAGCTCATCGACCGGGTCTGGGGTGCCGACTACGTCGGTGACACCAAGACCCTCGACGTCCACGTCAAGCGCCTGCGCGCCAAGATCGAGCCGGACCCGGGCGCGCCGCGTTACCTGGTGACGGTGCGTGGCCTCGGCTACAAGTTCGAGCCGTAAACCACCCGGCTGGAACACGAAGGGCGGGGCCTCCGATTTCGGGGGCCCCGCCCTTCTTCTGTCTTCTGCTGTTCTACGGCCTGCTACGACCGCTCAGTGACCGGCCGCCGACTGCGAGGCGCTGTCGGCCGGGGTCGCGGTGCCGGCCTCGTCGCCCGCTCCGGCGCCCGTGCCGGAACCGGCGGTCGCCGTGGCGCTCCCGGAGGCCTCGCCGCTCGGCGTGGCCCCGGCTTCCTCGCCCGGGGTGGCGCTCGGCGAACCGCTCGGCGAGGACGTCGTGCCCGGCGCCGACGGGACCTCGCTCGGGCCCCAGCCCTCGAAGTAGTGCTCGGCCGGCACGACGAAGGCACGCAGGCTCACGTCGCCGGTCTTGCTGAAGGTGAAGGTGATCCGCTGGGCGTTGCCGTCCTGGATCGCCTCACGGCTGCTGGGCAGCGTGGCGGAGGCGTTGTCCTTGCCGCCGATGATCAGCCGGCCGCCGGCCGGGATGGTCAGGCTGCCCCCCTTGGCGGCCTTGAGCTCGGCGGTCTTGTCGGTGTCGTCCACCTTGATGGCGTCCAGCGTCTGCGGGGTGCTGCCGGTGTTGAACAGGGCCACGGAGATCACGGCGGGGCCGGTGGACTCCAGGTCGGGCTGGGTGATGACGAGAGCGTTCTGGATCTTGATGTCGCCGACGCTGGTGGCCGCGTTGTCCGGCTTGATCTCCAGCGTCTGTGCGTTGTTGCCGGCTGCGCACGCGGCGAGCGAGGTGATCGAGAACGCGAGGACGGCGGCAGCGAGTGCGCCGCGTCGAAGGCTGCTGCTCACGGCGGCGGCAACTCCTTGACTCGAACGGGGCGGGCGCGTAAAGCCGCCCTAAGTGTCTGTCAGCGGCCTTAGGTTACCGAGCCGTTCCCGCGCGATCGCACCCGACCCTCCCCTCGGCGGCCGAAGAGCTGCCGAAGTACCTCTTCCACACCCGGTTCTTCACCCACAAGTGACCCAGGAGTCACATTGCGGGGGCGCTCGTCCGTCATTCACATAAGCCCCTCGCAAGCGCCCGCGCAAAATTTCCGTGAAGGAATACGCGCCCCTCCCGGAATTGATCACCGATCACGCCGTCCACCTGGCCGTGATCAATTCCGGGAATCGTCCGGTACCGACTCGGGGCGCCGAACGGAGTAGCGGAACTCGCACACTTGGAAGCGGACATATGTGTACGTTCGGCCACTCGGAGGCGCCGCCGGATGTGTGTAACGTGCGCGTTTCCCCTTGCCCGCAGAGCGGCTCCCACCTGCGAATACCCGCTTCCGGTCGGCCCGCGCAGCACGTTCCTGTTGGAGTTGTCAAGCCCCGAGATATGCCCTGACCTGCGAAAACGCCATTCAGAACCCGCCGTTTCCGTGTTACCCTGGATAGCCACGGAAGGGGTACCTGTCACATGACGTTCAAGGTTGGCGACACCGTGGTCTATCCCCATCACGGGGCCGCGCTGATCGAGGCTATCGAAACTCGCCAGATCAAAGGCGTGGACAAGACCTACTTGGTGCTGAAGGTCGCCCAGGGTGACCTGACGGTACGTGTGCCAGCGGACAATGCGGAGTTCGTCGGCGTGCGTGATGTGGTCGGTCAGGACGGGCTGGACCGGGTCTTCGAGGTGCTGCGCGCGCCGTACGCCGAGGAGCCCACGAACTGGTCGCGTCGTTACAAGGCAAATCTGGAGAAGCTCGCCTCCGGCGATGTCATCAAGGTCGCGGAAGTCGTGCGTGACCTGTGGCGTCGTGAGCGCGAGCGCGGACTCTCCGCCGGTGAGAAGCGCATGCTCGCCAAGGCCCGCCAGATTCTGGTGAGCGAGCTCGCCCTCGCGGAGAACACCAACGAGGACAAGGCCGAGGCCCTGCTCGACGAGGTCCTCGCGTCCTGACGAGGTTCATCCGCCTCAGTTCAGCACAGCGCTGAGCATTTTCATAAAAGTGCCGCGGTGCCCGATGACATAGCTGCTGTCGCCGGGCGCTGCGGCATGTTCGCGATGTCTCCGCGCACAGAGGCTGTACGTCTTGCCTCGGGGGTGCCCCCGATACTTGATGTGCCGGGCCCGGGCAGCATGCTCGACCGCTGTCACGGAAGGGTGCGGTCAAGGCGTCGCGCCCGGCACGCTGAGGCCATACCCAAGTAGGCCGAGCACACAAACCTGACAGGAACCGATGTCTGACGATTCGCGCCCTTCGCCCTCGGGAGACCGCCCGGGAACCTCCGCCGGCACCCGTACGGCCGTCGTGATCCCCGCCGCGGGACGGGGCGTACGCCTCGGTCCGGGCGCCCCCAAAGCGCTGCGCGCCCTGAACGGCACGCCCATGCTCATCCACGCCGTCCGCGCGCTGGCCGCGTCCCGCGCGGTCTCGCTGGTGGTCGTGGTCGCGCCGCCCGACGGCGCCGCCGAGGTCAAGTCGCTGCTCGACGCGCACGCGCTGCCCGAGCGCACCGACTTCCTGGTGGTCCCCGGCGGCGAGAGCCGCCAGGAGTCCGTCAGGCTCGGCCTGGACGCGCTGCCGCCGGACTGCGACATCGTCCTGGTGCACGACGCGGCCCGCCCGCTGGTGCCGGTGGACACGGTGGACGCCGTGATCGAGGCCGTACGGGACGGAGCGCCGGCCGTGGTGCCCGCGCTGCCGCTCGCCGACACGGTCAAGGAAGTCGAGCCCGCGCGGACCCCCGGGGACCCCGAGCCGGTGGTGGCCACCCCGTCGCGCGCCCGCCTGCGTGCCGTACAGACCCCGCAGGGCTTCGACCGCGCCACGCTGATCCGTGCCCACGAGACGGTGACCGGCGACGTCACCGACGACGCGAGCATGGTCGAACAGCTCGGCCTCACCGTCGTGGTCGTGCCCGGCCACGAGGAGGCCTTCAAGGTCACCCGCCCGCTGGACCTGGTCCTCGCGGAGGCGGTCCTGGCGCGCCGGAGGCTGAACGATGGCTTCTGACGCACCCCTGCTGCCCCAGGTCGGCATCGGCACCGACATCCACGCCTTCGAGGAGGGCCGCGAGCTGTGGTGCGCGGGGCTGAAGTGGGAGGGCGAGGGCCCGGGACTGGCCGGCCACTCCGACGCGGACGTCGTCGCCCACGCCGCCTGCAACGCGCTCTTCTCGGCAGCCGGCCTCGGTGACCTGGGCCGGCACTTCGGCACGGGGCGCCCCGAGTGGTCGGGGGCCTCGGGCGTCGTACTGCTCACCGAGGCGGCCCGGATCGTCCGCGAAGCCGGCTTCCGGATCGGCAACATCGCGGTCCAGGTGGTGGGCCCCCGCCCGAAGATCGGCAAGCGCCGGGACGAGGCCCAGAAGATCCTGTCGGAGGCGGCGGGAGCCCCGGTGTCGGTGTCGGGAGCGACGACGGACGGTCTGGGCTTTCCCGGGAGAGAAGAGGGCTTGATGGCCATCGCGACCGCGTTGGTGGTTCGAGAAGGCTGACCGGCCCGACCCAGGGGCGCGGGGCGGTATCGACCAGCCCCCACCGAGCCGCACCCGACAACAAGGCGCGGCCCCACGCACTCCCACCGGCCCACTACCCTAGGCACCGTGACTATTCGCCTGTACGACACCAGCGCCCGGCAGATCCGTGACTTCACCCCGCTCACGCCGGGCTGCGTCTCGATCTACCTCTGTGGCGCCACCGTGCAGGCCGCGCCGCACATCGGCCACATCCGCTCCGGCCTGAACTTCGACATCATGCGCCGCTGGTTCGAGTACCGCGGCTATGACGTGACCTTCATCAGGAACGTCACGGACATCGACGACAAGATCATCGCCAAGTCCGCCGACCAGGACCGCCCCTGGTGGTCCATCGGCTACGAGAACGAGCGCGCCTTCACCGACGGCTACACCGCCCTCGGCTGCCTCCCGCCGACGTACGAGCCCCGCGCCACCGGCCATGTCACCGAGATGGTCGAGATGATGCGCGGTCTCATCGAGCGCGGACACGCCTACGAGGCGGACGGCAGCGTCTACTTCGACGTCCGCTCCTGGCCCTCCTACCTGGAGCTGTCCCGGCAGGACCTCGACGAGATGCGCCAGCCCGCCGAGGAGGGCATCACCGGCAAGCGTGACCCGCGCGACTTCGCGATGTGGAAGGCCGCCAAGCCGGGCGAGCCGGACTGGGAGACGCCGTGGGGCCGGGGCCGTCCGGGCTGGCACCTGGAGTGCTCGGCGATGGCGCACCGGTACCTGGGCTCCGCCTTCGACATCCACGGCGGTGGCCTCGACCTGATCTTCCCGCACCACGAGAACGAGATCGCCCAGGCCAAGGCCTACGGCGACGACTTCGCCCAGTACTGGGTGCACAACGCCTGGGTCACCATGAGCGGCGAGAAGATGTCGAAGTCGCTCGGCAACAGCGTGCTCGTGTCCGAGATGGTCAAGCAGTGGCGCCCGATCGTGCTGCGCTACTACCTGGGCACCCCGCACTACCGCTCCACCATCGAGTACAGCGAAGAGGCCCTGCGCGAGGCGGAGTCCGCGTTCGCGCGCATCGAGGGCTTCGTGCAGCGCGTGGTGGAGAAGGCCGGCGTCGTCGAGCCGGCCGCCGAGGTCCCGCTCGCCTTCGCCGAGGCGATGGACGACGACCTGGGCGTCCCGCAGGCGCTCGCCATCGTGCACACCACGGTCCGGCAGGGCAACAGCGCTCTGGCCGCCGACGACAAGGAAGCCGCCGTGGCGCGCCTCGCCGAGGTACGGGCCATGCTCGGCGTCCTCGGTCTGGACCCGCTCGACCCGCACTGGGTCGGCGAGACCGACCGCGGCGAGGACCTGCACGGCGTGGTCGACAGCCTGGTCCGCATGGTCCTCGACCAGCGCGAGGCGGCCCGCTCCCGCAAGGACTGGGCCACCGCGGACGCCATCCGCGACCAGCTCGGCCAGTCGGGCCTGGTCATCGAGGACGGCCCGCAGGGTCCGCGCTGGAGCCTGGGCCCGCGCTAGCCGCCGACGGTGATCGATTGTGCCGCCCGGCCTTCCGGGCGGCACACTTCATAGACGTACGTACGAAAAGCTTCACGACAGACGGGTAGATCATGGCCGCGAACAACCGCCGCATGTCCGGCAAGAAGGGCGCGCAGGTCGGCAGTGGCGGCCAGCGGCGCAAGGGCCTGGAGGGCAAGGGCCCGACCCCGCCCGCCGAGATGCGCAAGGGACACAAGAAGAACCGCGTCGCCAATGCCAAGGCGAAGCAGTCCGTACGCCGTCCCGCGCCGCGTGGCCGCGGCGGCAAGGGCACCTCGGAGCTGGTCGTCGGCCGTAACCCGGTCGTCGAGGCGCTGCGCGAGGGCGTTCCTGCGTCGACGCTCTACGTCCAGCAGTTCATCGACAACGACGAGCGCGTCCGCGAGGCCCTCCAGCTCGCCGCCGAGCGCGGCGGCATCAACCTCATGGAGGCCCCGCGCCCCGAGCTGGACCGCATGACGAACGGCCTCAACCACCAGGGTCTGGTCCTCCAGGTCCCGCCGTACGAGTACGCCCACCCCGAGGACCTCGCCAGTGCCGCCTACGACGGTGGCGAGGACCCGCTCATCGTCGCCCTCGACGGTGTGACGGACCCGCGCAACCTCGGTGCGGTCGTCCGCTCGGTCTCGGCCTTCGGCGGCCACGGCGTCGTCGTACCCGAGCGCCGCGCGGCGGGCATGACGGCCGGCGCCTGGAAGACGTCGGCGGGCGCCGCGGCCCGCACCCCGGTCGCCCGCGCCACGAACCTGACCCGCGCCCTGGAGGCGTACAAGAAGGCGGGCATCGTGGTCGTCGGTCTGGCCGCCGACGGCGAGGCCGAACTCGGTGACCTGGCGGCCCTCGACGGCCCGGTGGTCATTGTGGTCGGCAGCGAGGGCAAGGGCCTGTCCCGCCTGGTCGGCGAGACGTGCGACCACCGGGTCCGCATCCCGATGCCGGGCGGCGCCGAGTCGCTCAACGCCGGTGTGGCGGCGGGCATCGTGCTGTACGAGGCGGCCCGTCGACGCGTCTGAACAGAAGTCCGTGACGTCACCCGTGCGGGTTAATTCTGGTGACAGTGGTGCGACCTGCGCATCTTTGACGGGGTCCGGACAGATCGGACCGGTCAAAGCAGTGTCCTAACCACATGTCACTCGGTTAGTTGAGTGTGGACACCAGAACACCCCGCACACCCACGGGGGACCGCTCGTCGGGATACGACGACGCTCCCGCGCTGAGCATGGTGAAGGTGCCGAGCGATCCGGCGCAGATCATCGTCAATCACGCGAGCTTCCGCGTGCTGCTGGGCGCGTCGACCGGGCGCACCAAATCCCCGCAGATCGCACGGCACTTGAGCGCCACCGAGGACACCGCCCGCTTCCCCGTCGTGGGCGCGGCCGGCAGAGCGGGCGCGGCCTCCGGCCCCCGCCGCCGCGTCGCCGTCTGGAACGGCACGTCCGCGCCCGACGACACCGGGGCCCACCGCCTGCTCCAGGCCGTGCGGGACGGCAGTGTCCGCCACGGCGACGAGTCGGCCCCCGTCGGCGGCGGCACCCAGGTCATCCCGCGCGTCGACGTCGGCGGCGGCTATGACGGCTACGACCCCTACGACGACGAGATGGCGCAGACGGTCGAGACGCCGATCGTCGGACCGCAGCGCACGCACGAGTCCCACGAGACCCGACTGCTGCCCGGCATGCGCACGGTCGAGAGCGCGTACGACGAGGAATTCGCGTACGACGCCGAGGGCTTCGAGCGGGCGGAGGGCGAGGACGACACCGGCGCTCCACCCAGGCGCTCCGGCGACGACCCGGCACGGCACGCCTACTACCCGGGCCGCCGGATGAACCTCGGCGTGGTCCTGCTCCCGCTCCGGGTCTTCCTCGGATTCATCTCGATCTACGCCGGCATGGGCAAGCTGTGCGACCCCGTCTACTTCGACGGCGGCCAGCGCGGCTCCATGGTCAAGTGGCTGAACACGCTCCACCCCTGGGAAGTGGCGGAGCCACTGCGCCAGTTCGCCCTCGAACACCCCGTGGGCTCCGGCCTGGTCATCGCCTTCTTCCAGGTCATCGTGGGGGTGCTCACGGTCCTGGGCTGCTGGCAGCGCGTCGCCGCGGTGGTCGGCGCCCTGCTGTCCGCCGCGCTGCTGGTCACCGTCAGCTGGAAGAGCGTCCCCGCCTACGACGCCCCCGACATCATCTATCTCGCCGCCTGGTCCCCGCTGATCATCGCCGGTGCCCCCGTCTACTCCATCGACGGCCGGCTCGCGGGCATGGCCTGGCGCCGGCTGGGCCCCCGCTCGGACATCTGGGAGCTTCGCCAGTACGTGCTGCGTCGCGGCGCCCTGATCACGGCGATCGTCACCGGTCTCACCCTGCTGATCGGCTCCCTGCTGGGCGGGGCGGTGCGCGACGCCGACCGCGTGGTGGTCCCCGGCCCCGGCGAGGCCCCGCGCAACGAACTCCCGGGTTCTCCCCTGCCCGAGGAGTCGGACAGGCAGCGCGACAAGACGCCGTCCGCCTCCAATTCGCCCACCCAGGGCGCCACATCGGGTGCGGCCACCCCGTCCGGCGCGGCGACCACGCCGGGCGCCACCAGCGACGCGGGCAGCTCGGGCGTCGGCACGCCCAGCCAGACGCAGGGCACGGAGGGACAGGCTCCGCCGGAGCAGACCACCCCCGCCGACGAGGCCCCCAGCACCACGACCGGCCCCACGTCCGGAGGCCCCACCTCCGGCGGCGGCTCGACGGGCGGCGGCTCCACGGACGACGAACCGGGCCTGGTGGGCGGCCTGTTGGGGTAGGCGGGCCGGTGGGCGACCTGCTCGGCAAGGGCCCCACCGGCTGACATCACACGGCCGCCGAACATGACGATGAGGGGCCCCGGACGGCGAATCCGTCCGGGGCCCCTCATCGTCATGCTCGGCGTCTACGCGCAGCCGCGTGCCGCGGCAAGGGGACATCCCCCGGCGCGGGCCTGCTCACCGCCCCAGCGCGGCCAGTTCCTTCGCCGCCTCGGTCAGGTCCTTCGCGGTGTCGATGGCCCGCCAGTACGCCCCCTGCGGGATCGGGAACCCCGCCAGCCGCCGCTCACGGGCGAGGTGCGGGAACGTCGTACGTTCGTGGTCGCCGCGCTCGGGCAGCAGATCGGCGAAGGCAGGGGAGAAGACGTACACACCGGCGTTGATCTCGAACGTCGACGGCGGGGACTCGATGAAGTCCGTGATGTGCCCGAAACCGTCCGTCTGCACCGCGCCCCACGGAATGCGCGGCCGCGCGAGGGCGAGCGTCGCCGTGGCGTCCCGCTCGGCGTGGAAGTCCGCCATGTCGCGCAGCGAGAACCGGGTCCAGATGTCACCGTTCGTCGCGTACCACGGCTTCTCCGGATGCGGCAGATGCGCCGCCGCGTACTTCAGTCCGCCACCCCGCCCGAGCGGCTCCGTCTCGACGACGGTGGTGACCCGCACCGGGAGGTCGGCCGACTTCAGCCACTCCTGGAGCACCTCGGCGAGATGACCGCAGCTGATCACCACATCCGTCACACCTTCCTCGGCGAGCCAGGAAAGCTGATGGCCGATGATCGGCGTCCCCGTTCCGGGGATCTCGACCATCGGCTTGGGCCGGTCATCGGTGTACGGACGCAGCCGGGACCCCTGGCCCCCGGCGAGGACCACGGCTTGAACGGGGCGGGACGCGGCGTTCGGATCAGTCATGCCCGAACTGTACGCGGCGCCCCGCCCACGGCATCCGCCGGCAGTCGTTCCTCGAAAGGGGACCCCCTGGGGGCCCTCTGGGGCCTCCGGGGCCTATCCGTGCGCAGTGGCGACACCCGAGGCGAAGGCCGTGTCGCACACGGGCCGCGAGTACGACTGCGCCCGCGTCGGACCGTACACGCGCACCGCGGCCCGGCCGAGCGCGCGGGCGATCGAGGCGCAGTGCCGGGCGAGCGACGGTCGCTCGTCCACGGCCTGCTGGAGGTGGGTGAGGGCGACGCCCGGGTCCTTCTCCTGCAACTCGGTCAGCAGCTGGTCGCGCAGCACGTCCTGCGGGGCGCGCGGGGCGGACTTCCTGGCGTCACCCGCGCTCGATACGTCGGTCGCGGTGAGCACCGAGTCCGAGGGGTCCCCCGACCAGTTGACCCGGGTGACCGCGAGCGTCCCGGAGAGCACCAGGACGACGGGCAGGACGAAGGCGATGGTGCGGCCGAGCTGGCGGGCGGGGCCCCGGTGGCCGCGTCGTGTCTGTTGGGTGGTGGAGTGCTTCACGCGAGTGAGGGTAGCGTTCGGTACTGATATGGCGACATTTAGTCACCGGTTCGAGGGACGAAGAGCCCCTCAAACCCAGGTTGCGTGTTGACGTACAGCGCTCGAAATGACCGCTATGCCGGGGTATTTGTCGACAACGAAGAGGGCCCCGCAGCGCTCTGCGGGGCCCTCTTCGTCAACCTGGGTGAATTACCCGGGGATGTCCTGCCGGTATGTCCCGGTGTGCGCTCAGTCGGAGAGCCGCTCACCCGTGGAGGTGGAGAACACGTGGGTCTCGCCGGAGCGCGGGACGATGTGCAGCGTGCTGCCCTTCTCCGGCACGTCACGGCCGCTGACCCGGACGACGAGGTCCTTGGAGTCCTCGCCGACCTTGGCGGTGCCGTAGACGTACGCGTCGGCGCCCAGCTCCTCCACGACGTTGACGGTGACCGCGAGACCCTGGTCCGATTCGGAGCCGGCCACGTCGAAGTGCTCGGGGCGGACACCCACGGTGACGGTCTTGTCGGGGGCGGCGGAGAGCGCGTCGCGGTCCACCGGCACGACCGAGTTGCCGAACTTCACGCCGCCGTCGGTGATCGGGACCTCGACCAGGTTCATGGCCGGGGAGCCGATGAAGCCGGCGACGAAGAGGTTGGCCGGGCGGTCGTACATGTTGCGCGGGGTGTCGACCTGCTGGAGCAGACCGTCCTTGAGGACCGCCACGCGGTCGCCCATCGTCATGGCCTCGACCTGGTCGTGAGTGACGTACACGGTGGTGATGCCGAGACGGCGCTGGAGCGAGGCGATCTGCGTACGGGTGGAGACGCGGAGCTTGGCGTCCAGGTTGGACAGCGGCTCGTCCATGAGGAAGACCTGGGGCTCACGCACGATGGCGCGGCCCATGGCGACACGCTGGCGCTGACCGCCGGAGAGCGCCTTCGGCTTGCGGTCCAGGTACTCCGTGAGGTCGAGGATCTTCGCGGCCTCTTCGACCTTCTTGCGGATCTCCGCCTTGTTGACGCCGGCGATCTTGAGCGCGAAGCCCATGTTGTCGGCGACGGACATGTGCGGGTACAGCGCGTAGTTCTGGAACACCATGGCGATGTCCCGGTCCTTGGGCGGCAGGTGCGTGACGTCGCGGTCACCGATTCGGATGGCGCCGGCGTTGACGTCCTCCAGCCCCGCCAGCATGCGGAGCGAGGTCGACTTGCCGCAGCCGGACGGGCCGACCAGAACGAGGAACTCGCCGTCCTCGATGTGGATGTCGAGCGCGTCCACGGCGGGCTTCTCGGTGCCCGGGTAGATCCGGGTCGCCTTGTCGAACGAGACAGTGGCCATGGTGAATGGGCCCCCTTCTACCGGCAGGAACGTGCCGGACGATCCGTTGTAGGAAGGTGGTTGGTTTAGTCCACATGTACGGACTGGATCTGGACGGTACCCGGCGTTCGCCCGTATGTCAGTACCTGGAGGCATGTGAACTTCGCGGAAATTTTCGACAGGGCGTCCTCGGAACCTGGGTACACTGCACGGGCGCGTGCGTGACAGCGCGTGCAGGCCTCCTTAGCTCAGTTGGTCCAGAGCGGCTGTCTTGTAAACAGCAGGTCGTCGGTTCGAATCCGACAGGGGGCTCTTCCATGGCGGGGCGGTAGTCGAAATGACACCGCCCCGCACGTCTTTTCCCATTCCCCTTTCGTGTCCCCATGTCCCCATTGGGACACGGGACATGTACCGGCGTGGAATAGGATCGCTACTGCTAGTGTTCGTTCCGTCACAGTAGGCAATCAGCCTCGATGTACATGTAATGAAATCCGAGGGTTCCATGCGCAAGCTTTCCCAGGTCATGATCGCCGCGGCGGCCGCCGGCGGCCTGTCCGCCATCGGTGCCGGCACCAGCGTCGCCTACGACGTCACGCCGTCCGTGTCGGACCTGTACCGCCCGTACCAGGAGTGCAGCCCCCAGACGGTGGCCGCGACCGATGTGCCGGTCGCCGTCCTCGGCCTTTCCGAGACCTTCGACACCACCTGCGGTCAGTTCAACAACGCCTTCACCGGCTGAGGTCGGCGACGTAGTCGTGCGCGACGCCTCTCGCGGGCCCCTTCGGGGTCACTCCCGAAGGGGCCCGTCCCTGTGCGGTTGCCCGGAGCGCGATCGTGCTCCTGCGGCCCGTACGCGTTCGCGTCGGCCCTGAACTGCGATGCGGCGATGAGCGGTTGGCCCCCTGTCGGCCGGCCGCCTGCCCGGGTCGGTCCTTGTCGGTCCTTGTCAGTCCTCCTTCCTTTCGTCAGCGAACACCCCCCACAAAAAGGAGACACAACACATGTTCACCGGGAAGAAGTTCATGGCTGTCACGGGGCTTCTCGGCGGCCTCGCCATGACCTGTTTCGGAGTAGGCCAGGCCCACGCGGCGGGCCCCGGCGTCTGCACCCTCGACAACCAGGGCAACATCATCTGCACCCAGCAGATCACCGGCCAGACCCCCGAGGGTGACGGCTTCGTGCTGCGCCGCTCGGTGAACTGCCAGCCGACGCAGCCCCTGACCCTGCCGAGCCCCGGTCTGCTGTCCAACGGGCAGACCCGGATCGGTCCCCACATCACCTGCGCCGAGCAGGCCACGCCGGTGACCGAGGCTCCGGCCCCCATCTCCAACAACACCAACGACAGGGACGAGGCCACCCCGTTGATCTCCCGCCTGTTGGGCTGAGGCTCTTCGCGCGGCGGACGGCCGGACCGGGACCACCGGATCCGGCCGTCCGCCGTTTTTCGTGCCGTCACAACGGAGTTGTCGGCAAATGGGTGACCGGTCGGCGGCGCCCGTGACCCGACCACGGGGAAGGGTCGTTTCCCTTTCAGGAAATCGGTGTGCGCACCGGTGTCTTTGGCATGGCCCGACACGACACAGAGAAGGGGCAAAGGTCCCAAATTGCTACGGTTCGCTTGTATATGCTCACATTAAGTAGTCAAACCAGGGCTTCGTGCCCGGGAAGAAAGGGTCTAACTATGCGCAGGTTTCAGCGCGTTGCCGTCGTAGCGGCCGCGGTTGCCGGACTGTCCGCCTTCGGTGTCGGTGTCGGTGCCGGTACCGCCTCCGCCCACGAGGACGACTGGGACGGCCAGGCCGTCACCGCGGTGGCCAACTCGACGGCCAACGCGATGGCCACGTGGGGTGCCCCGTACGACAAGGCCGCCGCTGCCCCTGAGGCTGCTCCGCACGCCGCGCCCGTCGCCGCTCCGGAGGCCGCGCCGGTCGCCGCTCCCGAGGCTGCCCCCAAGGCCGTCGCGCCGGAGTACGGCTACGGCGAGTACGCCGCCAAGTAAGAAGACGCCGAGCGTCGATGCGTGAGTTTCAGGGCAAAGGCGCATCGACATTCCACGGAACACCGAATGCACGGCACACGATCTGACGCCCCAGCTCCTGGACCAGGTCGGGCTGTTCAACGGTGTGCTGGACAACACCCTTAGCAAACGCAGCCCGGACGCGCGGCAGACCCATCGGGGAGCGCGGCCGGGCTGCGGCATTTCGACCTTCTCCAAGGCAAAAGGAACGCAGCACATGATCGGTCGACAGAAGATCGCAACCGTCTCCGGGCTTCTCGGGGCTCTCGCCGTGATCTACAGCGGCGCGGCGCCGGCGTACGCCGACGACCCGAAGGGGCAGTGCACGATCACCGCCCAGGGAGACATCGTCTGCATCAAGAAGAGCGAGGTCGTCCGCAAGGACAAGCGCGACGGGTACGTCGTCCAGCAGAAGCACGACTGCTCCACGACCGAGCGGCCCCGCTTCGTCCGGTCCGACGAGCGGCTGGCGGAGAGCGGTTCCGTGTCGAGCGGTCCGGTGGTGGAGTGCAACAACAGGGCCGAGCTGCCCAAGGGGGTCCAGCTCCCCAAGTTCGACTTCTGAGTCGGACACGCGAATGCCGGACCGGGAAATGATCCCGGTCCGGCATTCGTGTGTCCGGGCACAAAGACCGGTGCCCCGGCCTGGGGCCGGGGCACCGGAGAAGGATCTGTCCTACGTCACTTGCCGAAGGCGCTGTTGCTGCATCCCATGCTGGAGCCCAGGTGCGTGTCCTGCGCGCCGGGGTTGCCCTCGCCGTTCAGCAGGTTGCCGCCGAGGCCGTTGGCGATGCCGACCTGGCCGAGGATGTCGACGTTGGCGTCGTGCGACCGGCAGTTCGAGCTCTGAAGGACTTCGATGCTGTTGCCCTTCTTGCCGAAGTCGCCGTCGGCGTGCGCGGCGCCGGAGCCCAGGAGTCCGAGGCTCCCGAGGGCGGCGACCATGACGGCGGCCGTGCGGAGCTTGTGCATGTTCATCTCCGGTGGAGTGGAGTGGGTCGATCTGTCGCAGATCGACTTCGTACAATTACGGAGGCTAATAGGAAGTATTCCGACGCAATCGGCGGCACGCCGAATTCGGAAAAGTCTCACTACCTTGGCCGATGGTCCTGAATTGCCGTGCCCGGCAGGTGATTCCGGCGCAAAAAGGAGTCCCGGTACCGGGCTCGCGGCTCGGTACCGGGACTTTTGCTTCCCGCTTCGGTCGTCTGTGCGACCGTCAGAGCCTCAGAAGGCGCTGTTGTTGCAGCCCATGGTCGAGCCCAGGTGCGTGTCCTGCGCGGCCGGGTTGCCCTCGCCGTTGAGGCCGTTGCCCAGCAGGCCGTTGATGAGGCCGACGTTGCCCAGGACGTCGACGTTCAGGTCGTGCGACTTGCAGTTGGAGCTCTGGAGCACGCTGAACTTGTCGCCG
The DNA here is from genome assembly GCF_044759995.1 of Streptomyces sp. NPDC098781. Lineage (NCBI taxonomy): Bacteria > Bacillati > Actinomycetota > Actinomycetes > Kitasatosporales > Streptomycetaceae > Streptomyces > Streptomyces sp. NPDC098781. The sequence goes on along the minus strand of NZ_JBIWAK010000010.1, from coordinate 305,140 downwards.
CCGCTCTTGCCGCCCTGGCCGTGGCCGTCGGCGGTGGCCGTGCCGGCGCCGAGGAGGCCGACGGTGCCGATGGCGGCGACCACGACCGCAGCCTTGCGAAGCTTGTGCATGTCATCTCCGGTGGAGTGAGGTGGGTGCGATCTGTAGGAGATCGACTTCGTACAGTTACCGGAGATTAATAGGAAGTATCTGGACATGTAGGTACGACGCGCCGAGGCCCGTGATCTCGCGCGGGAAGCACCCGGAAGTCGCACATCGGGCGAACGGGCCCCGGGTGCCCGGCTGTCGGCGGCGTTGGGGCCCGTCGTCGGCGTCGCTGGTCACAGGCCCTCGTTCAAGGCCGTGACATCGGCTCAGCGCGTGTAGCGGGCGTGCGCGAGGGAGTTCGCCTGGCTGTTGGCCTGGTCGCAGTCGACGCCCTCGGTCTCGGCCGCGGCGAGTACGGCGACCGGGACGGCGGCGTTGAGCAGGGACTGCGGGCTGCACTCCTGGTACGGGCGGAACAGGTTGGCCTGCTCGATCGGCCCGGACGGGGCCACCGACGGCTGCGGGTTGACCTGCGGGCTGATCTTCGGGCTCAGTTGGGGGTTGACCTGCGGGCTGACATCGGCGCCCTCGCGGTGCGGCGCCGCCTGCCGCTGCGCGTGGGGCGAGTTGGAGGATTGCGCGCTGGCCTGGGTACGGCTCCATGACGTGGCCTGAAGGTCCTGCTGCCCGACCGGTGGCGGAACGGTGCCGTTGTACCCGACGGGGACGTCGGCGACGCTCGGGCCGACGCCCAGGGCCGACAGACCACTGGCTGCTGCTGCGATGAGCGCGACCTGCTGAAGCTTGCGCATGGGAACTCGGCCCTTCATTGACCTGTGCATGGAACGTATGGAAATGCGGCTGCGATGGACCATCGCTCTCTCCTGGTGCGGAACGAGAGAACCGTGAATTCAGTCACGTAAGCAGAGGCGGGGTCACCCGATTGCCAGAGGTGTGTGTAAATCCGATGGATGGCAATGGAGTGACTGAATGGCCGATCCCGTGACTTGGCCCGGGAAATGTCGTTGCCAGCGGAGAGAGGGCAGTGGCAGGAATCAGAGAGAGGCAACGGGATCCGCTGCTTCTCCGGCGTGAAGTCCACATGACAGCTCAGGCATTACCCCTGTAAGGGCGCAGTACGAATATCAGACTGAGCACACGCAAGACTGCACTGAAATACAACGGATTTCCCTGTACAGGTAATGAAGGGCCGAGGGTTCCATGCGCAAGCTTCACAAGGCCGCGCTCGTCGTCGCAGCGGCCGGCGGTCTGACCGCCATCGGCGCCGGCGTCAGCGAGGCGGCCGAATATCCCTATGGGTACGCCGGTGCCGCTCCGGCGCCCGCTCCCGAGTACCACCCGGCACCTCAGTACGCACCCGCTCCCCAGTACGCCCCGGCGCCGCAGTACGCGCCGGCCCCCCAGTACGCCCCGGCGCCGCAGTACGCACCCGCGCCGCAGTACGCCCCGGCGCCCGCTCCCCAGTACGCGCCGCCGCAGCACAGCGCCCCGCAGGCGATGGCGGCCTCGAGGTCGTCCGGCGTCGCGCAGGTCAGCCGGCCGCAGTACCAGCCGCAGTACCAGCCGCAGCCACAGCCGGCGCCGCAGTACATGGCTCCGCAGCCCGCCCCGCGCGAGGAGACCGGTTACGCCACCGCTTCCGCCTCGTCCGGCGGCTTCGCGGAGGCGACCAACGCGCCGCGCCCGGCCCCGCAGCAGTCGATGCCGCAGGTCATGCCGCAGGTCACCCCGCAGACGGCACCGCAGGTCATGCCGCAGGTCGCCCCGCAGGTCTCCGCCCCGCAGGTGTTCAACCCGGAGCCCCCGCCGCGGGTCGCGCCGCAGGTGAACCCGCAGGTCAACCCTGAGGTGAACCCGCTGATCAACCCGCTGGTCTCGCCGGCCAGCGCGCCGCAGGTGCCCGGGCTCGGTCTCGGACAGGTCGCGGCGCCCCCCGTGGGCCAGCTCGGTCTGCCCCGGCTCGGCTGACGGCTCCGCAAGAGCCCACCGTTCCCACCTCATTCGCCGCACATCCCATCTGCTCGACCAACGGAGAAGAAATGCGCAAGCTTCACAAGGCCGCCCTCCTGGGTGCCGTCCTCGGCAGCGTCGGCTCCCTCGGCGTGGGCACCGCCGCCGCCCACGGTGAGGCCCTGGCCCACGACGTCGACATCACGCAGGGCATCGAGTGCCGTTCGCACGACATGAACATCGACATCCTCGGCAACGTCGGTGCCCTCAACAGCGTGCTGGCCAACGCGCTCAACGGTGAAGGGTCGCCGGGCGCGCAGCCCAGCCACCTCGGCTCGGACATGGGCTGCAACAGCCAGGCGCTCAAGTAGCCGTACGAAGCGTCCGGTTCAACGCCCGCTCCGTCACGGGGCGGGCGTTGATGCTGGCCCTGGAGATCCGGAGGGACCGGTGCGACTGTCCTGCGCCGACGAAATGCTGCTGCTGAACGGCTGCCCGGGAGTCATCGGCCTGGCGGTGGTCCTCTCCGGTGAGCGGCCCGACGTGGACCGGGTGCGGGCGCGGGTCGTCGAGCGCTGGGCCGGCCTGGAGCGGATGAGCCGGGTCGTCGCCGGGCGGCGCGGACGGGCGCGGTGGGCCGTACCGGCGCCGTTCGATCCTCTGGCGCAGGTGGCCGTGGCGCGCGGCGGGTTGGACGAGCTGTGGGCGCGGAGCGTGGACCGGCCGCTGGGCGACGGGGTGCCGCCCTGGCGGCTGTTCCTGGTCCCGGACGCGGCGTACGGCGGTGACTTCGCCCTGGCGCTGGTGGCGCAGCACGCGCTGCTGGACGGGCGGTCGCTGGCGACGTTGATGCGCTCGCTGATGGACGAACCCGCGTCGGCGCGGGAGTCACGCCCGCCGGTGCCGTTGCCGCGCAGCGGGGTGCGGGCGGCCGGCCGGGAGCTCAGGGTGATGTCGGCGCCGGGGCAGGCCCTTCCGACGAGGGAGCCGGGTCGGACGTACGCCTCGGTCGCGGTCCGTGAACTGGGCGCGCACACCGTGCGATCCGCGCGCCGGCAGCCCGCCGAAGGGCGCGGCGCGACGCTGAACGAGCTGCTGGTGGGCGCGGTGGCCGGGGCGCTGCGGGACCGGTACGGCCCGGTGCGGCGGTGGCGGGGGCGGGAGGTGCCGGCGTACACGGCCGTACCCTGCGATCTGCGCACCCGGCGCAATCCGGCGGAACTCGGCAACACCCTCACGGTCGTCCGGGTCCCGTTGCCCGTGGACGTGGACGGTCCGGTGGCGCGGCTGCGGGCCTGCCAGGACGCGCTGGCCGGGGTGCCCGAGCGGGCCGCCGTACACGCCACCGTGCTGTTCCCGGCGGCGGAAGCGGCCCGGCGTACGGGCCCGTGGGTGACCCGGCTGCTGACCAGCCGCGGCCGGCACTCCTGTTTCGCGGCGACCGCGACCACGGCCATGAAGTGGCCCGGATCGGTGAGCACCTTCCAGGGCTGCCGACTCGTGCGCACGGTCGGGCTGCCGCCCTTGCAGCACCCGGGCACCGTCAGCTTCGCCCTGGCACAGGCAGGGGACACGTTCACGCTCACCGCGGTGGGCAACGCGGACCCGGACGACGCGGGTCGGCTCGCCGACGCGGTCGTCACGGAGTTCGAGACATGGGCTCGGACGGCTACGCCGTCAGTGCTCTGACGGCACCAGGAGATGGAGGCAGTTGCATGGAAGCCGAGCGCCGGGACACCGGGGACGTCTGGGAAGCGCTGCGCCCGCTGTGCGCGCGAGTGATGTCGGTGCCGCAGGAAGCGGTCGTGCCCGAGGCCCGGCTGGTCGCCGACCTGGGAGCCGACAGTCTGGACGTCACCGAACTGGAGGCGGCGTCCGAGGAGTTGTTCGGGGTGTCGCTGCGGGGGACGGACAAGAGCCTGGTGTCCACCGTGGGCGATGTCGCCGAGCTCATCGTGCGGCTGCGCGCCGGCGCCCCTGACGTCCACAGCACCGTCGCCCGATGACCGCCCGGCACGCCGTCACCGTCGCCGTCACGGGGCTGGGCGTCCGCTGTGCGGCCGGGGCGACGCCGCAGGCGCTGTGGGAGAGCCTGCTGGACTGCCGTTCGGCGGCCTCGCTGCACGTCTTCGACGACGAGGGAACCGTCGTGCACCCCGCGTGTCCGATGACCGACTTCGACCCCGCCGGACATCTGACGCCCAAGGAGGTGCGGCGGGCGGACCGTTCGGTGCAGCTGGCGGTGTGCGCGGCCGCGGACGCCGTGGCGGACGCCGGCGGGCTGCACGTCGATCCGGCGCGGCGGGCGGTGGTCACCGGGACCGGGTACGGCGGGGTGATCAGCCAGGAGGGCGGGATCGGACATCCCGATGTGCTCTACGCGCCCCGGCTGATGCACAACGCGGGGGCGTACTGGATCAGCGCCAGGTTCGATGTCACCGGGCCGAGTCTGACCGTCTCCACGGCCTGCGCCTCCGGGACGCACGCGGTGGGCGAGGCGATGCAGATGATCCGGGCCGGGTACGCGGACGTGGTGGTGGCGGGCGGGCACGACAGCCCCCTGACCCCCACGACGGCGTCGGCCTTCGGGCGGGCCGGGGCGATGGTCACCGAGTGCGAGGATCCGGCGTCCGCGTCACGGCCGTTCGATGTCGCCCGGCGCGGCTTCGTGCTCGCCGAGGGGGCCGCCTTCCTGGTGCTGGAGCGCCTGGACCTGGCCCGCGCGCGGGGCGCCCGTGTCCACGCCACGCTCACCGGGTACGGGCGCACCTCCGACGCCCACCACCTCACGGCACCGCATCCCGACGGGGCGGGCGCGCGGGCGTGCATGGAGCAGGCGCTCGCCGACGCCGGTACGTCGGCCGAAGCCGTCACCCATGTCAACGCGCACGGCACCGGCACCGAGCTGAACGACCTCGCCGAGGCGCGGGCCATCAGTGCCCTGTTCGGGCCGCGCGCGGTGCCCGTGACCGCGCCCAAGGCGGTGACCGGGCACGGTCTGGGGCTCGCGGGAGCGCTGGAGGCGGTGATCACGGTCCTGTCGGTGCGGGAAGGGCTCGCGCCGCCGACCGCCCATCTCACACGGCTGGATCCCCGCTGCGAACTGGACGTGGTCACCGGCGAGGCCCGCAAGATCCCGGACGGACCGGTGATCAGCAACAGCTTCGCCTTCGGCGGCCACAACGCCTGTGTCGTCTTCGACTCGCCCCACGGCTGAGCCGCGGAGCCGGGGGCTTTCGGGGGCCTTGGGAACGGAAGGCTGGGGAAGATGAGGCTGACGGCCATCGAGGAAGGGCATCTGCGCAACGGGCTGCCGGGGACGATCGGCATCGCCGCGATGTTCCCCGGCGACGCGGGGCCGCTCGACCTGGCGCGGATGCGGTCGCGGGTGCTCGAACGGTGGGGTGCGCTGGACCGGATGAGCCTGGTGCCGGTGCCTCCCGCCGGGCCCTCCGCGCTGTCGGGCCATCGGTGGTCGGCCGACCGGCCGTTCGATCCCGCCGCGCACATCGCCGGCACCGACCTGGACGTGGAGTCGCTGCTGTCCGAGGGGGTCTCGCGGCCCCTGCCGCCGGACCGGCCGCCGTGGAAGCTGCTGGTCACGGGGCCCACCACACCGGCGGGTGAACACGCCGTGGTGCTGCTCGCCCATCACGCGCTGCTGGACGGACGGTCCCTGGAGACCCTCTTCCGGCTGCTGATGGACGACGCCGCGCCGCCGCAGCCGTCCGCGCCGGCCGTGCCGACGCGAGGGCGTCGGGGCGTCCGTGCGGCCACCGTCGGACGGGAGTTGCGTCGCATCGGAGCCGTCGGCCGGCCCGTCCCCCCGTCGTCCGATGGCGAGGCCCGTCCTTCGGTGGCGGTGGTCGGGATCGACCCGCGAGTGATGCGCGCGGCCCGCCGTCAGCCGGCCGGCGGGCGCGGGGCGACGCTCAACGAACTGCTCCTGAGCACGTACGCCGGTGCCCTGCGCGCCTGGTCGAAGGATGTGCCGTCCCCGCTGTACGCCACCGTGCCGGTGGACCTGCGGACCCGGTACGACGCACAGCGGCTCGGCAACGGCGTCACCGCGCTGCGCGTCGAACTGCCCCTGGACCTCGACTCCCCGGTGGCCCGGCTGCGGGCGTGCCAGGAGCAGGTCGCGGCGTTCGAGCTGCGCTGCGACGCCCACCGCGCGATCCTTCCCACGCTCCAGGCCGCCGCGCGCACCGTCCCGTGGCTGGCCGGGGTCATGGCCAGGCGGCTGGCCCGCCCGGAGCTGACCACGAGCCTGTGCACCGCCTTCAAGTGGCGGGACAACCCGAGCCACTTGTACGGCCGCCCCCTGACGCGGGTCGTCCCGCTGCCGCAGCTCTCCCCGCCGGGCACGGCCAACCTCTGCCTCGTGCACACCGCCGACGCCTACACGCTCACCGTCGTCAGCCATCTGCGCGCCGGGGACGCCGGGCTGATCGGCGCGGCCGTGGTGCGGGAGCTGGAGGCGGTCGCGGCGGCGGAGGTGCCCGCCGCCCAGGTGGTCCAGGGGGTGCCGCGGACCGGGGCGCGGGTCAGGGCGTCCTCGTCGGCGACGAGCCGAGGTCGGCGAGCGCCTCGTCCGTGAGGCGGTACACCGTCCACTCGTCCTGGGGGCGGGCGCCGAGGGACTCGTAGAAGGCGATGGACGGGGTGTTCCAGTTCAGTACGGACCACTCCAGGCGCTGGTAGCCGCGCTCCACGCAGAGTCGGGCCAGTTCGGCGAGCAGGGCCTTGCCGTGGCCGGCGCCGCGGGCGGTGGGGCGGACGTAGAGGTCCTCCAGGTAGATGCCGTGGACGCCGCGCCAGGTGGAGAAGTTCAGGAACCAGAGCGCACAGCCGACGGTCTCGCCGGTGGTGTCGTCGGCCGCGATGTGGGCGTAGGCGGCGGGCCGGTCGCCGAAGAGGGCCTCGTGGAGTTGCTCCGGGGTGGCCCTCGCCTCCTCCAGTGCCTTCTCGTACTCGGCGAGTTCGCGGATCAGGGCGTGCAGGGCGGGGACGTCGGCGGGAGTGGCGGGTCGGATCATGGGATGAGGCTAACCGGGGTGGTGCCGCAGGCGCCGCGCGATTTCCAGGTGGGCGGCGAGCGGGGTGTCGCCTTCCTCCAGCCGCCACAGCGAGTTCTGTAGCACCCGGCCCAGCGTCCAGGCGCGGGCCCGGCCCCGGTCCAGGCCGAGCACCCCGGTCATGGCGTCGAAGCGCCACTCCACCTCGTCCGCGTCGAAGCGGTTCCACAGCGCCGGGAACAGGTCGAAGCCGGGGTCGCCCGCGAGCGGCTTGGGGTCGATGGCGAGCCAGGGTGCCCGGTCGCAGGCGAGGACGTTCTCGAAGTGCAGGTCCCAGTGCAGCAGCCGGTCGCCCGGGTCGGCGGCGACCTCGCGCACGGCCGCCGCGCAGTCGGCGATCAGGCGGCGGGTGGCGGGGTCGGGGATCGTCTCCAGAACGGCGGGGGTCCGCTCCAGCATGGCCGTGGCGATGTCGCCGAGGCGGCGCATGTCGGGTGGGGCCTGGGTGGAGGTGAGCCGGGCCAGGAGGCGGGCGACGATCAGTGTGGCCTCGCGGGCGTCCGGGTGGGCGTCCAGCATCCGGTCCGGGTCGAGCCGTTCCAGCAGCAGGGTGCCGCTCTCGTCGTCGGCCTCCAGCAGCCGGACCGCGCCGTCGCCGTGCCACGCCCGCAGCGCGGCCGGCTCGCCCACGGTCTCCTCGTCGACGTCCTGGAGCTTGAGCACGGCCCGTGTCCCGTCGGCCCGCAGCACGGGCAGGACCAGCGCGCAGCGGCCGTACATCGTCGGGCCGTCCACCCGGAGCCGCCAGTGATCCAGGAAGCGGCCGGCCCGTTCCGCGAGCGCGAAGACGTGGGCGCGGCCCGCCTCGCCGTCGTACCGCACATGCTGGGCGATGAGCTCGTCCGGGATGTCGATCACTTTGCGGACCCTACTGGGGTGCCGGAATCGGCTCATGCGAATTAACGTCCTCGCCATGAGCAGCTCGGGCAGCGGTGCCGTGAACGGCGGCATCTCCTACTGGTACGCGGACGACGGCATCCCTGCGGCGCGGGAGCCGCTGGGCGGGGACGCCGCCGCGGACGTCGTGATCGTGGGTGGCGGGTACACGGGTCTGTGGACCGCGTACTACTTGAAGAAGGCGGTCCCCTTCCTTCGCATCACCCTTCTTGAACAGAAGTTCTGCGGCTACGGCGCCTCGGGGCGCAACGGCGGCTGGCTGTACAACGGGATCGCGGGGCGCGACCGGTACGCCAAGCTGCACGGCCACGACGCCGCCGTACGGCTCCAGCGGGCCATGAACGACACCGTCGACGAGGTCATCGCGGTCGCGCGGGACGAGGGCATCGACGCCGACGTCCACAAGGGCGGGGTGCTCGAAGTGGCGCGTACGCCCGCCCAGTTGGCGCGGCTGAAGGAGTTCCACGCGCACGAGCTGGCGTACGGCGAGAAGGACCGCGAGCTGTACGACGCCCGCCGGACCGCCGAGCGGATCCGGGTCGCCGACGCGGTCGGCTCGACCTGGACGCCGCACGGCGCGCGCGTGCACCCCGTCAAGCTGGTCAAGGGGCTCGCGGCGGCCGTCGAGGCGCTCGGCGTGACGATCCACGAGCTGACGCCGGTCACCGAGATCCGGCCGAAGCACGCGGTCACCCCGTACGGCACCGTCCGCGCGCCCTACGTCCTGCGCTGCACCGAGGGCTTCACGGCGAACCTCAAGGGCCAGCACCGGACCTGGCTGCCGATGAACTCCTCGATGATCGCCACCGAGCCGCTGACCGACGAGCAGTGGGAGTCGGTGGGCTGGGACGGGCGCGAGACGCTGGGCGACATGGCTCACGCCTACATGTACGCGCAGCGCACGGCCGACGGGCGGATCGCGCTGGGCGGGCGCGGGGTGCCGTACCGCTTCGGGTCGCGCACGGACAACGACGGCCGGACCCAGCCGGAGACCATCGAGGCCCTGCGCGAGATCCTCGTCGGGTTCTTTCCGTCGCTGGCGGGGGTGGGGATCGAGCACGCCTGGTCCGGGGTGCTCGGGGTGCCGCGTGACTGGTGCGCGACCGTCACGCTGGACCGGTCGTCCGGGCTCGGCTGGGCGGGCGGCTACGTCGGCTCGGGCGTCGCCGCCGCCAACCTCGCGGCACGGACCCTGCGGGACCTGGTGCAGCTGGACTCGGGCCAGGGAGTGAAGACCGAGCTCACCGAGCTGCCGTGGGTCGGGCACCGGGTGCGCAAGTGGGAGCCGGAGCCGCTGCGCTGGCTGGGGGTGCACGGACTGTACGCCGCGTACCGGGCGGCGGACCGCCGGGAGTTCGGCACGCCGCGCGCCGAGTCCTCGCGGGCGGCGCGGGTGGCGGACCGGATCGCCGGGCGGCACTGACGCGACACGGTGAGGGGGAGGGGCTCCGCGGTCCGAGGGGGCCCCTCCCCGGTTCGTGGGGTCAGGCCACCGGCTCCGGTGTCGGCGTCCGCCGCGGGGAGCCGTGTTTCGGGGCCTTCGCCGTGACCATCAGGGTCGCGACCACGCCGGCCATGAGCATGATGGCGGCGGCCCACCAGATGGCGACGGTGTAGCCGTGCACGACGCCCTCCTTGGTGACCAGGGCCCGCTGGGCCGGGTCGGTGAGATGGGCCGTGATGTAGGCGGTACTGCTGGTGGTGGCGATGGTGTTCAGCAGGGCCGTGCCTATGGAGCCGCCCACCTGCTGCGAGGTGTTGACGGTCGCCGAGGTGACACCGGAGTCCTGCGGGGCCACGCCCGCCGTCGCCGTCGCGAACACCGGCATGAAGATCAGGCCCATGCCCAGGCCCAGCAGGATCAGGGCGGGCAGGATGTCGGACGCGTACGACGAGTGCACCGTCAGCCGGGTCAGCAGCACCATGCCGACCGCCGCCAGCAGGGCGCCCGGGCCCATGAGGACGCGGGGTGCCACATGGTCCAGGAGGCGGGCGGCGATCTGGGTGGAGCCGATGATGATCGCGGCGGTGAGTGGGAGGAAGGCGAGGCCGGTCATCACCGGCGAGTAGTCGAGGATGACCTGGAGGTAGTAGGTCATGAACAGGAACAGCCCGAACATGCCGATCACGGCCAGCGCCATGGTGAGGAAGCAGCCGGCGCGGTTGCGTTCCCTGATGATGTGCAGCGGCAGCAGGGGCATCGGCGCCCGGGTCTGCCACCAGACGAAGGTGGCGAGGAGCGCGACCCCGCCCGCGAAGAGCGCGAGGACCAGCGGGTCGGTCCAGCCGCGCGGCTCCGCCTCGGCGAATCCGTAGACGATGGCGACCAGGCCGCCGCAGCCCAGCAGTACGCCCGGTACGTCGAGCCGGGCGCCCGGGTGGGTGGGGCTGTCGTGCAGCAGGGCCAGGGCGCCGAAGACGGCGATCACGGCGATCGGCACGTTGACGTACAGGCACCAGCGCCAGTCCAGGTACTCGGTGAGCAGCCCGCCGACGATGAACCCGATCGCGCTGCCGCTGCCGGCCAGCGCGCCGTAGATGCCGAAGGCCTTGCCGCGCTCCTTGGGGTCGGTGAAGGTCGTGGTGAGCAACGACAGGGCCGACGGGGCCAGTACGGCGGCGAACACGCCCTGGAGGGCGCGGGCGCCGAAGAGCATGCCGGCCGTGGTGGCGGCGCCGCCGAGCGCGGAGGCGGCGGCGAAGCCGATGAGGCCGACGACGAAGGTGCGTTTGCGGCCCACCAGGTCGGCTATCCGGCCGCCGAGCAGCAGCAGCCCGCCGAAGGCCAGGGTGTAGGCGGTGATGACCCACTGGCGGTTGCCGTCGGTCATGCCGAGGTCGTCCTGTGCGGACGGGAGGGCGATGTTCACGATGGTCGCGTCGAGGACCACCATGAGCTGCGCGAGCGCGATGATCACCAGCCCCCACCAGCGGCGGGGGTCGGCTTCCCGGGCTTGTTCACCCGTTCGGGTGACGGTCATCTGGCCAGAAGACCATGCTTCGGGGAGGGACGCATCTGGGGACTGCTTACGGCTGGTCACGGCTCCAGCACCACCTTTCCGGTGGTCGCGCGGGTCTCCAGGGCGCGGTGCGCGGCCGCCGCCTCGGCGAGCGGAAAGCGCCGCACGGCCGGGGTGAGACGGCCCGCGGCGGCCTCGGCGAGGGCGCGCAGTTCGAGGGTCCGTACCGGGTTGGGGCCGCCTGCCCTGCGCATCATCGCGGGGCCGAGGACGTTCTCGGAGACGCCGTCGACGAGGTACGGCTCGCCTTCGTGCGGACCCTGGCCGGACCAGCCGAAGACGAGGTGCCTGCCGCCCGGCGCGAGCAGGGCCACGCACGCGCGGGCCACGTCGCCGCCGACGCCGTCGAGGACCACGGTGGCGCCGCGTCCGCCGAGGAAGGCGCGGACCTTGTCGGGCCAGGCCGGGTCCGTGTAGTCCACGGCGAGATCGGCACCGTTGTCCCGCACCCGGGCCGCCTTCCGCGGCCCGCCGGCCAGCCCGACGACGACGGCGCCGGCGTTCCCGGCGTACTGCACGAGCAGGGTGCCGATGCCGCCCGCCGCCGCCGGGATCACGGCCACCGCGTCCGGGCCGAGGTCGGCGAACTGAAGGATCCCCATCGCCGTACGGCCCGTACCGATCATGGCGACGGCCTCGGCGAAGTCGAGGTTCTCCGGGATCTCGTGGACGCGGTCCACGTCCGTGACCGCCAGTTCGGCGTAGCCGCCCGGGGCGAAGCCGAGGTGGGCCACGACGCGCTTGCCGAGCCAGAGCGGCGCGACGCCCTCGCCGAGGGACGCGACGACTCCGGCGACCTCGCGGCCGGGGATCGTGGGCAGCGTCGGGAGCTCGGGCGCGGGGCCCTGGACGCCCTCGCGCAGCACGGTGTCGAGGAGGTGGACGCCGGCCGCCGCGACGGCGATCCGTACCTGGCCGGGGCCTGGTCCGGGGTCGTCGAGTTCCTCGTAGGCGAGATTCTCGGCCGGGCCGAAGGAGTGCAGACGGATGGCGTGCATGGGGTCCCCCATCGGTTCGAACGCGGGTCTGTCAGGCCGCCAACTCTTCAACCTCAAGCTTGCTTGAGGTCAAGGGTGGGCCGGCCGGGCTTTCCGAGGGGGTGCGCTCCGGCGGCGTGCTGTCCGAGCGCCAGGGACACGGCCGTGAGGGCGCTGTTGAAGGAGACCTCGGACAGCACGCCGGGGGCGGCGACCTGATCGCCCGCCAGATAGACCCCGTCGCCGCGGTCGACGGCCGGGCGGTCGCGCCAGCTGGTGCCGGGCAGGTCGACGGCGCCGGTACGGCCGTTCGACATGGCCTCGCGGCGCCAGGTGACCCGCTCGCGCCAGCCGGGGAAGCCGAGGTCGAGCAGCCGCTCGGCGCGGGCGATGCCGTCGGCCTTGGACTCGTGCGGGGCGATCGGGATCTGTCCCTGGATCAGCTGTTCACCCGCCGGTGCCAGCGACCGGTCCTGCGCGGTGAACCGCTCCAGCCACCCCGTCTCGTCGAGATCGGATACGACGAAGGCGTCCCCGCGCCGGGTGCGCACCGCCAGATCGATGAGCGCCGTACGCCCGCCGGTCCAGGTCAGGGAGTCGTCCTTCAGCAGGCGCCGGGCGGCGTCGAGGGAGGTGGCGACGACGAGGGGCGCGTCGGACGGCAGGTCGTCGAGGCTGTCGACGCGCGAGACGGTCTCCATCCGCACGCCGAGATTCCACGCCCGTGCCGCCATCCGGTCGATGACGCTCGCCCAGCCGCCCACCGGGTAGTGCGCCTCGGGAGGCAGCTTGGTGGCCCGGCGCAGCCGCTCCTGCACGAACGCGGCGGACAGGGCGCCGGGGTCGTGGTGGAACAGGGCGACGGCGCAGTAGTGCGCGGCGGCACGGGCGCCCTCCTCGCCGGCGACACCGGTGGCCCAGGTCATGAAGTCGACGTCGACGGGTGCCTGTGGCAGGGCGGGCCGCAGCAGCTTGAGCATGCCGAAGGGCGGGGTGCGGCGCAGGACGCCGCGGTGCCGCAGCCGGAGCCGGGCGGCCTCCAGGGGCGGGATCGGCGCGAGCGGCCCGATGAGGTCGCGCTGCTTGAGCCAGGCCCAGTGCGGGCCGCCGTTGTACAGGGCGTGCGGTCCCTCGTTGGTCCGGTACGGCCCCGCGGTGGTCCGCGCGCGTCCGCCGAGCGTGTGATGGGCTTCGTACACGGTCACCTTGGCGCCCGCCTCGGCGGCGGTGATGGCCGCGGTGAGTCCGGCGAAGCCGCCGCCGATGACGGTGATGCGATGCATGACTGGGGTCTCCCTCTGGCTCGGGTCGCCTTCGTTGCCCTCTTTCCGTGCATACGACGGCCCTGGGCACCCGGAATGTGACATCGCGGCTGTCGGCATGGTGTTCGTGCAGGTCACGGGGATTGTCAGTGGCGGGGTGCAGCATGGGGACATGGCGAGGAGAGCGATGGGCGGGGCCGGTGGGCCAGGCAGGGGCGGTGTGAAGGGGGCGCGGCGCCCGGAGCTGCGGCTGCCGCCGCTGGAGCCGTACCGGGACGGGCGGTTGGAGCCGGACGGGGACTACGACAGCCTGGAGTTCCGGGAAGAGGACCTGACCGGGCAGAACGGCCGGGGTGCCCGTTTCATGGACTGCGCGCTGAAGGGCTGTGTCCTGGACGAGACGGGGCTTCGGCACGCCAGGATCCTCGACTCCGTCCTCACCGCGCCCCGCGGTGTCGGCACCGACCTGGCGGAGTCGACGCTGCGGGATGTGGAGCTGACCGACGCGCGGCTGGGCGGGGTGCAGCTGCACGGGGCGGTGCTGGAGCGGGTCGTGATCAGGGGCGGCAAGATCGACTACCTGAACCTGCGCAAGGCCGGACTGAGAGACGTCGTCTTCGAGGGCTGCGTCCTGGTCGAGCCGGACTTCGGGGGCGCCCGGCTGGAGCGGGTGGAGTTCACGGACTGCGCGCTGAAGGGGGCGGACCTCACCGGGGCGACACTGACTGACGTCGATCTGAGGGGGGCGGCGGAGCTGGAGATCGCTCGCGGGGTGGGGCGGCTGGCGGGGGCGGTGATCAGCGCGGGGCAACTGGTGGATCTGGCGCCGGTGTTGGCCGCGGAGTGGGGGATTCGGGTGGAGGGGTAGGGGGTCTCGGGGCGAGCTTTCGCCGGGGTCTGGTGGGGGCCGGCCCGGGGTTCAGGCCACCCGGGGATAGCGGGCCTGGAGGGTCCAGATCGCCGGGTTCTCGCCCAGGTCGTCGTGCAGGTCGATCAGGTCGGCCAGGAGGTCGTGCAGGAAGTCCCGGGCCTCTCGGCGCAGTTCGGCGTGGGCGAAGGACAGCGGGGGCTCCTCCGCGGGCATCCAGTCCGCCTCGATGTCCACCCAGCCGAAGCGGCGCTCGAAGAGCATGCGGTCGGTGGACTCGGTGAAGTCCAGCTCGGCCCGCTGGGGGCGGGCGGCGCGGGAGCCGGCCGGGTCCTGGTCCAGCTGTTCGGCGATGTCGCACAGGGCCCACGCGAAGTCGAGCACCGGCACCCATCCCCAGGCTGTGGACAACTCCCGGTCCGCCTTGGTGTCGGCGAGATAGACGTCCCCACAGAACAGGTCGTGACGCAGGGCGCGGACGTCCGCGCGGCGGTAGTCCGTCTGCGGGGGGTCCGGGAACCGGTTGGAGAGGGCGTAGCCGATGTCGAGCACGGAGGTGATGGTGTCACGGCCGGTCGCTCATAGGATCACTGGCGTGTCCCGTTCCGTGCCTGTTGTCCCGACCGTCCGTTGTCTGCCGGCCGTCGGCTGCGCCCTGCTCGCCCTCGCCCTCACCGCGTGCGGCGGGGGAGTCCATGGCACGCCGGGCGGTTCCGGGGTGCGCGACCCGTACTTCCCCAAGGCGGGCAACGGCGGCTACGACGTCACCCACTACACCCTGGACCTCGCCTACGACCCGGACGCCCCGGACGACCGCCGGCTCACCGGCACGGCGGAGATCACCGCCCGCGCCGACAAGGACCTGTCCGCCTTCGACCTCGATCTGAAGGGGATGGACGTCGAGCGGGTCTCGGTGGAGGGGGAGCGCGCCCGCTGGAGCCGTAACGGCCAGGAGCTGGTGGTCCGTCCGCACGACGAGCTCGACGAGGGCGAGACCTTCGCCGTCACCGTCCGCTACTCGGGAAGCCCGCAGACCGTCACCGACCCCGACGGCTCCGAGGAGGGCTGGCTCGCCACCGACGACGGTGCGCTCGCCCTCGGGGAGCCGGTGGGGTCGATGGCGTGGTTCCCGGGCAACCACCACCCCTCGGACAAGGCGTCGTACGACATCTCGGTCACCGTGCCGGAGGGGCTCCAGGTCGTCTCCAACGGGGAGTTGGCCGACCGGAGCACGAGCGGCGACAGGCGCCGTACGACCTTCCACTGGCGCACGGCGGAACCCATGGCCACGTACGTCGCGATGCTCGCGATCGGTGACTACGACATCCGCCGCACCACGGTCCCCGGCGCGGCGGGGGGACGGCTGCCCGTCTACACCGCGGTCACCCCCTCCCAGGCGGCCCCCGCCCGCAAGGTGCTCGACCGGATCCCCGAGATCATGGAGTGGGCGGAGTACAACTTCGGCCCCTACCCGTTCTCCTCCACCGGAGCGGTCGTCGCCACGGAGGAGGCCTCCGACTACGCCCTGGAGACCCAGAACCGGCCCGTCTTCCCGGGCGCCCCCAGCACCGAGCTCCTCGTCCACGAGCTGGCGCACCAGTGGTTCGGCAACTCCGTGACGCCGAAGAGCTGGCGGGACATGTGGCTGAACGAGGGCTTCGCGACCTACGCGGAGTGGCTGTGGCAGGAGGACAACGGGGGCGACACCGCCCAGGAGACCTTCGACGCCCTGTACGACCACGGCGAGGACGAGCACGAGGACCTGTGGTCCTTCCCGCCCGCCGACCCCGCGAGCGCCGCGAACATCTCCGACTCGCCGGTGTACGAGCGGGCCGCGATGCTCCTCCACAAGATCCGCCGCACGGTCGGCGACGACACCTTCTACGACATCGTCCAGGGCTGGGCGGCGGACCACCGCCACGGGAACGCGAACACGGAGGACTTCACGGCCTACGTCGAGGAGAAGGCCCCGGACAAGGACTTCACCGCGCTGTGGGAGGACTGGCTGTACGGCGACGGCAAACCCGAACGGCCATGACGGCCCCGCGCCTCCCCCGGCCTCTCACCCGGCCCTCTCCAGATCCCGCCGCATCGCCGCCCGCGCGGCCCAGACCGCCTCGGCATGCTTGAGCCGCCGCTGCTGCAACTCCGGTGAACCGAGCGGCGGGTCACCGGCGGCGAACACGTCCTGGAGGTCCCGCAGGGTCGCGTACACCTCTTCGAGTACGTCCGACAGCTCCTGAGGGGCGCAGATCAGGGCACTCTCCCGGGCCTCGTCGCATCCCGACGCCCGGAACGCCTCCCGCACGGCCGACTCCCGTACGCCCTCCTCCTGGCCGCGACCGGTCACGGCGGCCGTGTGCATGGCCTCGTAGGCCAGCCGGTACTTCGTCAGAACGGTCACATAGATCTGCCTGCGCTCCTGCCGGGTCCGGTCGGCCAGGTCACGGCGCCAGCGCACGCGATCCGCGAACAGCGTCGAGCCGACACCGACGAGAGCGCCGAGTGCGGTGGCGGCGAGTGTCGTCCAGTCCACGTCGGTCTAGACGTCCCGCTTCGTGTCCCACTCGTCCAGCAGCTGGGCCAGGTCCGGCGGCCACAGGGGCTCCGGGGACGCGGACAGTTCCGCGCGGGTCCACCAGCGCCAGGTGAGGATGCCGTCGGCGGCGTGGGCCGCGGGGAGGTCGGCGCCGGTGGGCTCGCGGTGGGGGCCCTGGGTGACGTAGACGTGTTCGTGCTGGTGCACCGGTGTCCCGGCGTGGGTGAAGTCGTGCTCCCAGGTGCACAGCAGCGGGCCCGGTTCCAGGTCCGTCCAGCCGGTCTCCTCGCGCAGTTCGCGCAGGGCGCCCTCGCGGGGTGTCTCGTCCGCCTCCAGACCGCCGCCGGGGAGCGCCCAGTGGACGCCGACCTCGCTGTTGTCGTAGCGGAACATGAACACCGCCCCCTGGGGATCGACGACGGCCATTCGGGCGGCCCGGCGTGGGGTGCGCGGGGGGCCGGTCAGCTCCTTGCGCAGGACGGTGCAGGGACGGTCCAGCCGGCGGTCCCTGCCGTAGCCGAGGGTCTCGTAGCCGAGGGCGGTCCAGAAGGCCAGCGCCTGGGGGTTGTTGTCGAGGACGGCCAGACGTACCGCGCTGTGGGCCGCCGCGCGGAAGCGGTCCTCGACGAGGGTGGCGAGCTGCCTGCCGTATCCCCGGCGATGGTCCGTCCCGTCCACCATCAGCAGACCGATCCAGGGGTCCGGGTCGACCGGGTCCGGGTGCCGGGCGAGTGTCACCGCGATACCCACCAGCCGGCCCTCGCTGCGGGCGAGCAGGACCTCCGCCCCGGGTTCCGCCAGTTCGTCGGCCAGCACGGTGGCCACCTGCTCGGGGCGGATGTCGTCCGGGTCCGGGAACTCGCCGCTGAGCGCGTGGAAATCGCGGTTGGAGGCGTACAGGGCGGTGAGTTCGGTGAGGACCGGGGCCGGGATGTCGTGGTCGGGGGTGAGAGGGAGGGGGTCGAGGATCATCCGGGCAACCTATCGAAGGGCCCGAACACCGGAACCCCCGGCCGAGGCCAGGGGTTCCGGCACAGCGAGGTGTCCGTCAGACGTTCACGCCGAAGTCCTGCGCGATGCCCACCAGGCCCGAGGCGTAGCCCTGGCCGACCGCGCGGAACTTCCACTCGGCTCCGTTGCGGTACAGCTCGCCGAAGACCATGGCGGTCTCGGTGGCCGCGTCCTCCGACAGGTCGTAGCGGGCGATCTCGGTGCCGCCGGCCTGGTTGACGATACGGATGTAGGCGTTGCGGACCTGGCCGAAGTTCTGCGAGCGGTTCTCCGCGTCGTAGATCGAGACCGGGAAGACGATCTTGTCGACGTCGGCCGGGAGACCGGCCAGGTTGACGTTGATCGCCTCGTCGTCGCCCGCGCCCTCGCCGGTGCGGTTGTCACCGGTGTGGACGATGGTCTGGTCCGGGGTCTGCTTGTTGTTGAAGAAGACGAAGTGTCCGTCCGAGTAGACCTTGCCCGTGGGGTTGACCGCGATCGCCGAGGCGTCGAGGTCGAAGTCCGTGCCGGTGGTGGTGCGGACGTCCCAGCCGAGGCCCACGGTGACGGCGGTCAGGCCCGGAGCCTCCTTGGTGAGCGAGACGTTGCCACCCTTGGACAGGCTTACAGCCATTGTTGGGAGTCCCTTCCCTCGTTGCGGTACGGCTAGAAGCTACAGCTACCCCTAAGAACGCGGAGAGGGGTACCTCAAGTTCCAGGTGTCTTTACTTTCTTTGCCAAAGAGCACCCGTAGGGGACTACCAGGGCGATATTCGCGTGACGTGGACCGGACAGACGAGGGACCATGGACGGCATGTCTGGTCCGCACGTCATCCGTGGCTCCGTCTCCCTGCCCGAGGCCGAGCTCATGTGGCGTTTCTCCAGGTCGAGCGGCCCGGGCGGCCAGCACGTCAACACCAGTGACTCAAGGGTGGAACTGAGCTTCGACCTGGCGAAGACCGAGGCGCTGCCCGACGTGTGGAAGCAACGCGCCCTGGAACGCCTGGCCGACAAACTGGTCGACGGTGTCCTCACCGTCCGCGCCTCCGAACACCGCTCCCAGTGGCGCAACCGAGAGACGGCGGCGGTACGCCTCGCGGCACTCCTCGCCCAGGCCACAGCGCCACCCCCCAAGCCCCGCAAGCCGACCCGCATCCCCCGAGGCATCAACGAACGCCGCCTGCGGGAAAAGAAGCAACGCTCGGACACGAAGCGAGGCAGATCCGGCCGCGACTGGACGTAGCCCCACCTGGGTGGGCGTAGGCCCCACCGTCCCGCACCCGCGTACGGCGGCAAGGGGACGTGCCGGGGGGTGTCCGCCCGCAGCGGCGGGCGTCAGGAGGGCTCCGGCCTCCCTGCCCAACGGCAACCGCCCGACCGAGGACGGACACCCCCCGGCGCGGCCCCGACCCACCACCACACGGCAGGCGCTACGCCCCCCCCACCGAACCCGCACATGCGCCGCAGGCATCCGCACCCGCACTCCACCCCACACCCACCCCACTCCCTGTCACATCCCCGCCCCGAGATCCGTCACCCCAACAACCGACCGACGGATCACGACGACGAGAGGCTGCGACAGATGCACGCCGACGACACCGACTTCCTCGCCCAGCGCTTCGAGGCACACCGCGGACACCTGCGCGCCGTCGCGCACCGCATGCTCGGTTCGACCGCCGAGGCGGAGGACGCCGTACAGGAGGCCTGGTTCCGGGTCAGCCGGTCCGACACCAGCCGCGTAGACAACCTCGGCGGCTGGATGACGACCGTCGTGGGCCGCGTCTGCCTGGACATGCTCCGCTCCCGCAAGTCCCGCGCGGAGGAACCCCTGGACACCACGGCACCCCCGCCCGCGGCCGCACCCCCCGCCGACCCCGAGCAGGACGCCCTCCTCGCCGACTCGGTCGGCGTCGCCCTGCTCGTCGTACTGGACACCCTGACCCCCGCAGAACGCCTGGCCTTCGTGCTGCACGACCTCTTCGCCGTGCCGTACGACGAGATCGCGGCCGTGGTGGACCGCACGCCAGCCGCCGCCCGGCAACTCGCCAGCCGCGCCCGGCGCCGGGTGCAGGGCGCCGACGTGCCCGACCACGACAGCGTCCGGCAGCGCAGGCAGTGGGAGGTCGTCGACGCCTTCCTCGCCGCCGCGCGGGACGGCGACTTCGAGGGACTGCTCGATGTCCTCGACCCGGACGTCATCGCCCGTACCGAGACCGGCGTGACGACCGGCGCGGCGGCCGTGGCGCGGGGCGCCTCGACCTTCGGGTCCGTCGCCCTCGCGGCCCGCCCCGTCCTGGCCGTCGGGCACGCGCTCGTCGACGGAGCGACGGGGTTTGTGGTGCTGGTCGACGGGCGGGCGGAACGGGCGTTGAGGTTTGCGTTCGTACGGGACCGCATCGCCGTGATCGACATCGTGACGGACCCCGATCGACTGGCCCGCCTCGACATCCGCCCTGTCTAGAGACCGCCTGGGCTAGACATCACCCGGAGTCAGCTCGTCGAGGTCCAGCACCCCCACCGTCTGCCCTCCGGAGGTCTCCCCGTTCGCCCGAAAGCCCAGGCCCAGGTAGAAGCCTTCGGGACCGTCGGGCCCGGGGTGCCAGGTCACATACATCTCCCGCCCGCCCCGCCGCCGTATCTCCCCGGCCACCGACGCGACCGCGAACCGCCCGTACCCCCGCCCCTGCTCCTCCGCGGCGATGTTCAGCCGCCACAGCCCGGAGCGGAACAGGCTGCCGTCGCCGCGCCAGTCGATGTCGAGGAAGGCCATCAGGAACCCGACCGGCCGGTCGCCGTCGACGATCAGCCGAGGCCAGGCGACGCCCTCGGGGTGGACGTAGGCCTCGGCGAGGGACTTGGTGACGGAGGCCACGGCGTGGTCCTGGTCCGGGCGGACCCGGATGCCGACCGCGGCCTCGAAATTCGCAGGTGTGATCTTTTCAAGGTGTACCGAAGAAGTGATCGACGTCATCCGCGCACGATAAGCGGAGTGATCATTCGCGGCCACGGAATTCTTCCCCTCACCCGACCCGCGCGATTCCCCGACCAGCCCCCGGCGATTCGCTCGCCCCCGCACCCGACGATTCGCTCCGACCCGGCGCCCGGCGATTCCCCCCGCCTCCGCGATTCCCCCGACACGGAAATCACCCCAACTGCCGGTAACGGCCCCGGAAATACGTCAGCGGCCCCCCGTCCGCACTCGGCAGCGAGGCCGACAGGACCCGGCCGATCACCAGGGTGTGGTCACCGGCTGTCACCCGCTGCTCGGTGCGGCACTCCAGGGTGGCCAGCGCGCCGCCCACCAGCGGAGCGCCGGACTCCTTGCCGCGGACGTACGGGATGTCGGCGAAGAGCAGGCGGTCGCTGACGCGGCCCTTCATGGCGAAGCGCCCGGCGATGTGGCGCTGGCTCTCGGCGAGGACCGACACCGCCCACAGCGGCTGCTCGTCGAGCAGGTCGTCCATGCGGGACCCCTCACGCAGGCTGACCAGCACCAACGGCGGGTCCAGGGACACCGACATGAACGCGGTGGCCGTCATGCCGACGTCCTCGCCGGCCGGCGCGTGCGGATCGTCCGGGTCCAGCGGTGGCTCCAGCGCGGTCACCAGGACCACACCCGCGGCCAACCGCGACATCGCGGCACGGAACTCGTCGTTGCTCACTCCCTCAGCATGCCCAAAGGGACTGGAGGAGGCGGGGAGGACGGCGGTCACGGGCTGCGCGGGGGGAGAAGTGTTCGGCACGCCGGAAACGCTAATGTCGGTTCCGCGCGCGCCACATCGGGCCTCCGCCCGAGAACGGTCCTAGGACTCCGGACGGACCGGCGACGAACCGACGCGGAACCGGCACGGCAGGGAACTGCTCACGCCGTTTCGCGCGATCTCCACGAGCGCACCAACTTTGCGCTCAGTAAACACACAGGAAAAACGCAGAAACACCGCTCAATTGTTCACGTTTACCTGTGACTTGAGTCACAAGAGCCATTAATTGTTGACCCTGTGTACCGAGTGGGCAGCGCGCTGTGATTCAGTGGCGGGGAACTAGCAAGGGAAGTTACGCCGGAGTAGAACCCTTGATTCGCTGCGAGGTCTCGGGGGGAGGGCGAGCATGGAGACCGAGTCGGAGCCGTACGTCCGTCTTGCGACTCTGCGACAACTGCACCAGGTCATGGCTGACATGAACACGGCCCGAAGCCTGGCGGACACGTTGCAGACCGTCGCCGACGGCGTCGTGACCGGCCTGGGCTACGAGCTCGCGTGCGTCAACCTCGTACGCCCCGACGGTGATCTCGTCGTCGCCGCCTTCGCCGGGAACCCCGCCGCCGAGGCCCTCATCACCGGCCGTGTCGGCTCCCGTGAGTCGTGGGAGCGCCGGCTGAACATGGGCGAGCACTGGGGCGACCTGGTGTTCATACCGCACACCGAGGGCTGGATCCTCGACGACGACGACGTCCCGCAGTGGTACACCGACGGCCCAGCGCCCCGCTTCGAGGACGAGTGGCACCCCGCGGACCGCCTCTTCGCGCCGATGTACACGCCCGGCGTGCAGGGCGGCGCGTGCGGCGAGCTGATCGGCGTCCTGTCCGTGGACCGGCCGCGCAACGGCCGGCTGCCGGGCGCGTGGGGGCGCGAAGCGCTCCAGATGTACGCGTTCCAGGCGGCGATCGCCATCAGCAACGCACGTCTACGCGCGAATATGCAGCGGGCACTGGTCAGGCTGGAGCGCGACCAGCAGGCCCTGCGCGCCAGCGAGGAAAGCTTCAGGCAGGCCTTCGAGTACGCCCCGTCCGGCATGGCCATCGCCGAGATGGGCGGCGACCAGCACGGCCGGATCCTCAGGACCAACGACGCGCTCTGCCGCCTCCTCGGCCGCCCCGCCTCCGCGATGCGCCGCTACTCCTTCTCCGACCTCGTCCACCCCGAGGACATCGGCACCCTGCTGCGGACCTCGGCGGAGGGCGGACGGGCGGAGCTCAGGCTGGGCCGCCGGGACGGCACCTACGTCTGGGTCTCGCTGCGCAACTCCGTCGTGGCCGACGCCGCCGACGGCCCCCGCTTCCTGCTCACCCACGTCGAGGACATCGAGGAGCGCAAGCGCCGCGAGCTCCAGCTCGCCCACCGCGCCTCGCACGACTCGCTGACCGGCCTGCCGAACTCCGCCGAGCTGCGCTCGCGTCTGTCCGCGAGGCTGTGCAGGCGCCCGTCGCACGCGGGGGCGCTGGAGTCCATGGACGCGGCCTACGGCCACCCGGCGGTCTTCGACGCCAACGGCCACGGCTTCGACTTCCCGGGCGCGGCGGTGCTGGAGGGCTACGACCACCATGTCCACACCGTCTCGCCGGACGAGGCCGAGCGCGACGACGGCACCAAGGGGCTCGCGGTGCTCTTCTGCGACCTCGACGGCTTCAAGTCGATCAACGACCGGTTCGGGCACAACGCGGGTGACGCGGTTCTCATCGAGGTCGCCAGGCGCCTGTCCCGCCAGGTCCGCGACGGCGACACCGTCGCCCGGCTCGGCGGCGACGAGTTCGTGATCCTCGCCGACGGGCTCGGCCGCGCCGACGCCCAGGACCTGGCCGTACGCCTGCGGAACGAGATCATCCAGCCGATCCGGGCCGAGGGACGTGCCGTACGGGTCGGCGCGAGCTTCGGCATCGGGTGGGCGCACTGCGGGATGACCGCGGACGAAGTGTTGAAGTCCGCTGACGAGCGGATGTACGTAGAGAAACGATCTCGTCCCAAACAACACAGACGCGCGGGATGAATCCCAGGTCAGCGAGCTGATGCGGTCTGAGTCACCCGTTTGGGCCAGCAGGAGCGGGTAGGCTCGCCATTCTGACCGTCCTATCGCAACGCCCGCACCTGGTGAGGAGTACCAAGGGATGACGTCCGGCAACAACGGCGCCAGCACGCCCGAGGACGACGACCCGTTCGGCTACCTCTACGCCGACGGGCAGGCCAACGGCGCCCAGCCGCCCTCCGGTGGCTACGGGTACCCGAACTCGGTCAACCGCGTGCGTGCCGTCGGGCAGCGCCAGTACGGCCAGCCGGCGCCCACGGCCGCCTACGGCCAGGCGCCACCTCAGCAGCAGGGCACGTACGGCCAGCCGAACGCGCACTACGCGGCCCCGGAGACGCTGCCCGGCGGTGCGACCACGACCCAGACGTCCTACAGCGGCGGCACCGGGTCCGGTTCGGGCCGCGGCCGCGGGCCCAACACCAAGGGCCTCCTGATCGGCGCCATCGCCGTGGTCGCGGCGGTCGTCATCGGCATCGGCGTGGCGATGCTCGGCGGCAGCGGCGACGAGGACAAGAAGGACGACGAGGCGCAGAGCACCCCGACGCAGTCGCAGGAGAGCACCGCGCCGAGCCCGTCGAACAGCAACAGCCAGGCGGCCGAGGACGACCTGCCGACGATCGACGCCAAGGCGCTCGCCCTCGCCGGCGGCGCCACCACCGCGTCCGACATCAAGGGCGCCCAGGCGGACGGCGGCGTCTACGTCACCGGCTTCAACGCCGTCGGCTCGTCGCTCACCTGGACGGTGAACGGCATCCCGAAGAGCGGTAAGTACTCCGTGTTCCTCGGCTACAGCGTTCCCGGCAAGGACGGCAACGCCACCCTCACGGTGAACGGCACCCCGTCCACCGCGCCGGTCAATCTGAAGAACTACGCGCACGGCCCCGAGGGCGACTACGAGAAGGGCTGGACGAAGACGTACAACTGGATCCAGCTCAACAAGGGCACGAACACCATCAAGATGTCCTGTGAGCAGGGCAATCAGTGTGACGCCCTCGTCGACCAGATGTGGCTGCGCAAGGGCTGGGTCAAGTCCTCGTCCTGATCACGCGGCGGTGGCCTCCCCGGTCACCGCCACCCGTCCCAGCAGCTCCTCGTACACCCCGCGGTCGAACTCACCCGCCACCGGCGCCACCACGCTCGCCGCGCTGAGCGCCGCCGCGCGAGCCAGGCGGTCCGGCCAGGGGAGTTCTTCGACCAGGCCCGACAGCAGGCCCGCGACCGCCGCGTCGCCCGCGCCGGTCGGGTTGCCGTGCAGGCGGGCCGGGGGAGTCGCGCGCCAGCGGCCCTCTGGGGTCACCGCGAGCAGGCCGGCCTCGCCCAGGGAGGCCACCACCGTGCGGGCGCCTCGCCTTCGGGCGTCCTGGGTGGCACGCGACGGCTCGTGGGAGCCGGTCAGTTCGGCCAGTTCGTCGGCGTTGGGCTTGATGACGTCCGGGCGGGCGGCGACGCCCCGGCGCAGTGCCTCGCCGCTGGTGTCCAGCAGGACGGGGACGCCCGCGGCCCTCGCGGACCGGACCAGACCGGCGTACGCCCCCACCGGCACCCCCGGCGGCAGGCTGCCGCACAGGGCCACCGCGGAGGCGGCGGCGAGGAGGTCCTCGTACGCCTCCTGGAAGGCGGACCACTCGGCCGAAGTGACCGTCGGGCCGGGCTCGTTGAGCTGGGTCGTGTCGCCGGTGTGTTCGTCGACCACGGCGATCGTGCGCCGGGTCGGGCCCGTCACCGGGACCAGCGCGTCCACCACGCCGGGCGTGCCGGTGAGCTGTTCCTGGACCACCCGGCCGGTGGCACCGCCGACGAAGCCCGTGACCGTCACCTCGTGGCCGAGGCGCGCCAGCACCCGGGCCACGTTCAGGCCCTTGCCGCCGGGGCGTTCGGTCACCTCGGTGATGCGATGGGAGGCGTGCGGCCGCAGGGACCGTACGCGATAAGTGATGTCGAGTGCGGTGTTGAGCGTGACCGTGAGGATCACCTGTACTCGACCTCCCCCGAGGAGTTCAGCATGTGTGTGCCGTCCGTCCGCCGGCTGTTCTCTCCGGCAGATGCCGATCATGCCAAACGGACGGCGGTCGTCCCAGTCTCGCAGGACAACCACCGCCCTCAACAGGCGGACACATCACCCCAGTTGGGGATCGACCACCCATTCTCCCCGGCGCATGACGCCCTTCAGGTCGAAGTCGGAGTCCAGTACCAGCAGGTCGGCGTCCTTGCCGGGCTCCAGCGAGCCGATGCGGTCGTAGCGGCCGAGCAGCTTCGCGGGGTTGGCGGACAGGGCCGCCACCGCGTCCTCGACGGGCAGCCGGTCGACCGTCACCGCGCGCTTGAAGGCGCGGTCCAGGGTGAGGGTGGAGCCCGCGATCGAGCCGCCCTCGACCAGACGGGCCACTCCGTCGGACACCTCCACCTCCAGCGGGCCGAGCATGTAGCGGCCGTCGCCGAAGCCGGCCGCGTCCATCGCGTCCGTGATGAACGCGACCCGGTGCGCGCCCGCGTGATGGAACGCCAGCTGGAGGGAGGCCGGGTGGAGGTGCGTTCCGTCGTTGATCAGCTCGACCGTGACCCGCTCGTCCTCCAGCAGCGCCGCGATCGGGCCCGGCTCGCGGTGGCCGAGCGGCGGCATCGCGTTGAAGAGGTGGGTGGCGACCGTGGCGCCCGCCTCGATGGCCTCGACCGTCTGCTCGTACGTGGCGTCCGTGTGCCCGATCGCCGCGATCACACCGTGCTCGGCCAGCAGGCGTACGGAGTCGATGCCGCCGGGCAGTTCGGTGGCGAGGGTGACCATCGTGGCGTGACCGCGAGCCGCGTCGACCAGCTTGCGGACGTCCGCCGGAGCCGGGTCGCGCAGCAGCGCCTCGGAGTGCGCGCCCTTGCGGCACGGGGAGATGAACGGTCCCTCGAAGTGGATGCCCGCGATGTCGCCCTGTTCGGCGAGTTCGCTGAGCAGGCCCGCGCGGCGGGTGAGGAAGTCCATGTCGCCGGTGACGGTGGAGGCGACGAGGGTGGTGGTGCCGTGCAGGCGGTGGGTGTGGATGCCGGTCAGTACGTCCTCGGGGGTGCCCGAGGTGAAGGAGGCTCCACCACCGCCGTGGTTGTGGATGTCCACGAAGCCGGGCACCACGAAGTGGCCGCGGAGGTCGATGACCTGGGCGTTCTCCGGGGCTGTGGCGGCGATTCGGGTGCCGTCGACGACCACTCGGGCGTCCTTTACGGAACCGGTGGGCATGACCGCGGTGGCGCCGGACAGGACGAAGGGCGCATGGCCGGATGCGGGCTGCGGGTCGTTCGTGGCTTGTCGCGCAGTTCCCCGCGCCCCTAGGGCGTTCACCATCAGCGGGTTACCTCCGTACGGTCGGTGTGGTCGAGGAGATCCCAGGCCAGGAGCCCGGCGCCCAGGCATCCCGCCGTGTCGCCGAGGGCCGCGGGGACGATGGACGGCAGCCGCTGGAAGGTCACCCGCCGCCGGACGGCATCCCGCAGCGGTGTGAACAAGGTTTCCCCCGCCTCGGCCAGGCCGCCACCGATGATGAGGGTGCGGGGGTCCAGCAGGGTGAGAGCGGTGACCAGGCCGTCGGCGAGCGCGTCGACGGCGTCCTGCCAGATCCGTACGGCGTTCGGGTCGCCGGACGCGACGGCCTTGGCGCAGTCCGCGGCGTCCGCCTCCGGGTCCCCGCAGGCGGCGGCCCACGCCTCGCTCACCGCCGCCGCGGAGGCGAACCGCTCCAGGCAGCCGCGCTGTCCGCACGGGCAGGGCGCACCGCCGGGCCGTACGACGATGTGGCCGATCTCGCCCGCGAAGCCGTGCGCACCCGCCTCCACGCGGCCGTCGATGCCGATGGCGCCGGCGATCCCCGTGCCGAGCGGCACGAAGAGGAAGCGGTCGGTGCCCCGGCCCGCGCCGATCCGGCCCTCGGCGAGACCGCCGGTGCGCACGTCGTGGCCGAGGGCGACGGGCAGACCGCCGAGCCGGTCGGCCATGAGCCGGCGCAGGGGTACGTCCCGCCAGCCGAGGTTGGCCGCGTAGGCGGCGACGCCCTGCTCCTCGTCGACGATGCCGGGGACGGCGACGCCGGCGGCGGCCGCGGGCTCGCCGAAGCGCTCTTCGCCGTACGCGCGTAGCTCGGCGGCGAAGTCGAGGATGGCGTCGACGACCGCGTCCGGCCCGCGCTCGCGGCCGGTCGGGCGGCGGGCCTGGTGGAGCAGCTCGCCGCTCGCCCCGGCCAGGGCGGCCTTCATCCCGGTGCCGCCCACATCGAGGGCGATGACATGTCTCACGGGGGACAGTGTGTCTTGCGCACCCACGAGAGGTCTAGTCCACTTACGTGGTGTAGACCTTAGGGGGCAATATGTATGACGTTTCGAAAATTTCGAGCATGGGTGTGGGGCGGGATCGCGTGCAGCGGCGGAGTCGTAGTCGTATTCGCAGTCGTAGGCGTACGGGAGCGATCGCGTCGGTGTCCGCGCTGGGCCTGACGGCGGCGCTGGGCGGCTGCGGGCTGACCGGCGACTCGGGCGATGTGACGCTGCGGCTGGTCGCCGCGGACTACGGGGACAGCGACGCGAACAGCTCCCAGAAGTACTGGGACAAGCTGGTCAAGGCGTACGAGGCCGAGCACCCGGGGGTGACGGTCGACGTCACCGTGTACTCCTGGAAGGACGTCGACGCCGAGGTCAAGAAGATGGTCGACGCCGGGGAGGCGCCGGACATGGCGCAGATCGGCGCGTACGCGGACTACGCCGCGAAGGGTCTGCTCTACGAGGCCGACGAACTGATCTCCATCCCCGTCCAGGCGGACTTCGTCGCCCAGTTCGCGGACGCGGGGCAGGTGAACGGGGTGCAGTACGGCATACCCTTCGCCTCCTCCACGCGCCTGCTCTTTTACAACAAGACGCTCTTCGAGAAGGCCGGCATCTCGGCGCCGACCACCTGGAAGGAGCTGGCCGCCGACGCCGAGGCGCTCAAGGCGGAGGGGGTGAAGTACCCGTACGCGCTGCCGCTCGGGCCCGAGGAGGCGCAGGCCGAGACGATGCAGTGGCTGCTGAGCGGTGGGGGCGGGTACACCGACACCGACCTCGGGACGTACAGCATCGACTCCGCGCAGAACGTCGACACCTTCAACTGGCTGAAGAACGACCTGGTCGGCAAGGGTCTCACCGGGCCGGTGGCGCCGGGCGAGCTGAACCGGGCCGACGCGTTCTCGGCCTTCGCGGCGGGGGATGTCGGCATGCTCAACGGGCATCCGTCGCTGATGCAGATGGCCGGGAAGAAGGGCGTGAAGTTCGGCATGGTGCCGATGCCCGGGGCGGACGGGCCGAGCAAGGTCTCCATGGGTGTGGCGGACTGGATGATGGCGTTCAAGGAGAACGGCCACGCCGACCAGGTGGGCGAGTTCCTCGACTTCGTCTACGACAAGGAGAACGTCCTGGACTTCTCCCGTGAGTACGACCTGCTGCCGGTCACGAACTCCGCGTCCAGGGTGATGACGGCGGCCTCGCAGGACGCGGACCTCAAGCCGTTCCTGGAGGAGCTTGCGCTGTCCGAGCTGTACCCGGTCGGCCGGACGTCCTGGGCGGCGGTGAGCGCGGACGTCAAGCAGCGGATCGGCAAGGCCGTGTCCTCCGGCGGGAGTCCGGCGGCGATCTTGCAGCAGCTCCAGTCGACGGCTACGCGGGCGGAGAGCGCGGAGTAGTCGGTCGCGGGAGTGGAGTCGGTCGCCTGGGTCGGTTGTCGGTGGTGAGGGTTACGGTGCGGGGCATGGACCAGCACCAGGATCATCCGCCCGAGGGCGCCCTCGCCGACCGCGAGCGTGCGGTTCTCGCGCTGGAGCGCCGGGGTTTTTCGGGGCCCGGTGCGAAGGAGCGGGCGATACGTGAGGAGCTGGGGCTGGCCCCGGTCCGCTACTACCAGCTGCTGAACGCCCTGCTGGACGACCCGCGGGCGCTGGCCCATGATCCGGTGACGGTGAACCGGCTGCGACGGGTGCGGGAGGTTCGGCGGGGGGAGCGGTGACGGGGGTACGGGCCGGGATGTTCCTCGCCCCCGCCGCCCCTACCCGTCCCATCCTTCTGGGGGCTGCCGCCCCCAGACCCCCGCTTCGGCCCTGAAGGGGCCTCGTCCTCGAACGCCGGACGGGCTGAGAATCCAGTCCCGCTGCGGGGGCGGGGAAAAGCCCCCGGGCCGGGAGGTTCATTCGCCCGCCGCTGGATAGGGTCGCCCCATGGCCAGTCACCAGGATCTGACCGCCCCCACGACCCACGCCGGCCGGGACGGACTCGCCGCCCTCCTCGCCCGCCCCGCCCGCGCGCTGATCGCGCTGGACTTCGACGGCACCCTCGCCCCGATCGTGTCCGACCCGGAGCAGGCGCGGGCCCACCCCGACGCCCTGCCCGCCCTCACGGCCCTCGCCCCGAAGGTCGCCGCCGTCGCGGTGATCACCGGCCGGCCGGCCGACGTCGCCGTGCGGTACGGCGGCTTCGCCGGGGTCCCCGGGCTGGAGCACCTCGTC
The DNA here is from genome assembly GCF_044759995.1 of Streptomyces sp. NPDC098781. Lineage (NCBI taxonomy): Bacteria > Bacillati > Actinomycetota > Actinomycetes > Kitasatosporales > Streptomycetaceae > Streptomyces > Streptomyces sp. NPDC098781. The sequence goes on along the minus strand of NZ_JBIWAK010000010.1, from coordinate 275,209 downwards.
GTGCTCGGCCACTACGGCGCCGAGCGGTGGGACGCCGTGAGCGGCGAGGTCACCGCACCCGACCCCCACCCGGGCGTGGCCGCCGTCCGGGCCGAACTGCCCGCGCTGCTCGACGGCCACGGCACCTGGACCGAGGACAAGGGTCACGCCGTCGCCGTGCATACGCGCCGCGCGGCCGACCCGCAAGGCACCTTCGACGCCCTGCGCGAACCCCTCACGGACCTGGCCACCCGCAACGGCCTGATCGTCGAACCCGGCCGGATGGTCCTGGAACTGCGACCGCCCGGCATGGACAAGGGCGTCGCCCTGAGCGCGTACGTCCGCGAACTCGGCGCCGAGTCCGTCCTCTACGCCGGCGACGACCTCGGCGACCTGCCCGCCTACGCCGCCGTCGACCGGCTCCGCGCCGACGGCACCCCCGGCCTGCTGGTGTGCAGCGGCAGCGAGGAGGTCACCGAGCTGTCGAAGCAGGCGGACGTCGTGGTCGACGGCCCGGCGGGAGTCGTACGGCTGCTGCGGGCGCTCGCCGCTCAGGCCGAGGGGCCGGGCTGACCCTGCGCCCCTTGCGCGCCCTCCTCCAGCGCACGCAACTGGTCCAGGAACCACTGCGCGGGCGGCAGCGCGGTCGCTGCCGCCGCCAGCCGCTTCGACCGCTCCGCCCGTTCCTCCGGCCGCATGGTCAACGCCTGGTGCAGCGCTCGGGCGGTGCCGATCACGTCGTACGGGTTGACGACGTAGGCGTCCTCGCCGAGTTCCTCGAAGGCCCCCGCCTCCCGTGACAGCACCAGCGCGCACCCCTCGTCGGAGACGACCGGGACCTCCTTCGCGACGAGGTTCATGCCGTCCCGGATGGGGTTGACCAGGGCCACGTCCGCCAGCCGGTAGGCCGCCAGCGAGCGGGCGAAGTCGTCCTTCACGTGGAGCACGATCGGCGTCCAACCCGGCGTTCCATAGCGGGAGTTGATGTCGTCCGCCAGGCGCTGGACCTCGGCCGTGTAGTCGCGGTACACCGCGAGGTCCTGCCGCGAGGGGTACGCGAACGCCACGTGCACCACCCGCTCGCGCCACTCGGGGTGGTCGTCGAGCAGCTGCCGGTACGCCAGCATGCCGCGCACGATGTTCTTGGACAGCTCGGTCCGGTCGACCCGGACGATCGTCCTGCGGCCCTCGCCGATCTCGTCCTTCAGCGCCGCCATCCGCTCGGCCACATCGGCCTGACGCGAGCGCGTCCGCAGGAAGTCCGCGTCCGCGCCCAGGCCGTGCACCCCGATGCGCGTCCCGGCGAGCCCGCCGGCGAACTGCGCGCAGCACGCCTCGAACGCGTCCGCCCAGCGGCGGGTGAGGAACCCGAGCCGGTCCGCGCCGAGCATGCCGCGCAGCACCTGCCCGGCGATGTCGTCGGGCAGCATCCGGAAGTACTCCGGCGGGGCCCACGGCGTGTGCGAGAAGTGGCCGATCCGCAGGTCCGGGCGCAGTTCGCGGAGCATCCCCGGCACGAGTGTGAGGTGGTAGTCCTGCACCAGAACCGCGGCCCCCGGCGCCGCCCGCCCGGCCAGCGCCTGAGCGAAGGCGCGGTTGAACGTCTCGTACGACGCCCATTGCCGCCGGAACTCCGCGTCGAAGACCGGCTCCAGCGGCGTCTGATACAGCATGTGGTGGACGAACCAGAGGACCGAGTTCGCGATGCCGTTGTACGCGTCCGCGTGCACGTCGGCCGGGACGTCCAGCATCAGCACGCCGTCCTCGCCGACCCCGCGCCGCACCGCCTCCCGGTCCCCGTCGGACAGCGCCGAGCACACCCAGAGGGCGCCCGCGTCCGGCCCGATGGCGGACAGTCCGGAGACGACTCCGCCGCCGCCCCTCTTGGAGTGCAGCGAGCCGTCTTCGCGTACCTCGTACGAGACCGGGCCGCGGTTCGACGCGACCAGCACCTTGGCAGCGTCCTGCGCGCCCGGAGCACCCTGCGTGGAAGCCATAAGCCTCAACCTAGCCCGGCCCGGAAACGCTCAAACGTACGGTTCCGCTCAGTGGGCGGCACTTGTACGCCCTGTATACGGCCGGTTTCCGTCGTTTACGCGACCTTCCGCGTCGCATACTCGGCGATCTCCACCATCGGCGGCCGTTCCTCCGTGTCGACGGAGTACGTACGCGGCTCGAAACCGTCCTCGCCCCGTTCGAACTGGGTGAGGGAGGGCCGCACGAGATGGCCGCGGGCCAGCCTCAGTTGTGCCGTGCGGTAGATCGCGGCGGACATCCGGCCGAGCGCCTGGCCGTCCTGGTGGCGGTGTCTGCGCACACCCACGTCCACCTGGGCCAGCGCGTCCAGGCCCACCAGATGCAGGGCGTCGACCAGCATGCCCAGCTCGACGCCGTACCCGACCGGGAAGGGGAGCTGTTCGAGCAGTGACCTGCGCGCCGCGTACTCGCCGCCGAGCGGCTGGACGAACCCGGCCAGCTGCGGCCAGTGCATGTTCAGCAGCGGGCGGGCCATCAGCTCGGTCACCCGGCCGCCCTGTCCGGCCGCGGTGCCGAGCGGGCGGTCGTACATCGCCTTGACCAGGTCCACTCCGGGGTCGGTGAGCAGCGGGCCGACGATGCCGGAGACGAAGTCGGAGGAGAAGTCCTTCAGGTCGGCGTCGATGAAGCAGACGATGTCCCCGCTCGTGACGAGCAGGGAGCGCCAGAGCACCTCGCCCTTGCCGGGCACGGCCGGGACGCGCGGCAGGATCTCGTCCCGGTGCACCACCCGCGCGCCGGCCGCGGCGGCCACCTGGGAGGTGCGGTCGGTGGAGCCGGAGTCGACCACGACGATCTCGTCGACCAGCGGAACCTGCCGCATCAGGTCATGGGTGATGATCGCGACGATGTCGCCGACCGTCTCCTCCTCGTTGAGCGCGGGCAGCACGACGGACACCGACTGGCCGGTGCGCTGCTTTGCGGCCAGGATGTGGTGCAGGGGGCGGTCGGCAACGGACCAGGAGCGGCTGCTCAGCCAGCGCTCGACTTCTTCCAGCACGGTCGGCGGCTCCTCACGGTTGTCTCGCGTTACGGACGGCTCTCTCAACTGTCCTGGCGTTCGGTTACAGTCTTGAACAACGCGGATGACCATCGCATGTCCGAGGCCGTCCGTCGTCCACAACCGAATACCGCTCATCCAGAGGGGCAGAGGGATACGGCCCGATGAAGCCCCGGCAACCCTCCAGCCGGTCTCGTAGACCAGCGTCGATCGTCATTGCCGATCGATACCGCTGATCGTCTCCGCGAGGCTCCCGGCTAGGGAAGGTGCCAAATCCGTCTCACGGCGAGATGCGTCGTGAGGAAGATGAGGAGAAAGGGCCTCGCCTCACATGGCTGTGCAGACTGTTGCAAGCACCACCGACTCCACCGTAGACCTCGGTCCCGCCGCCGCGCTGTCGTGCCGCGAGTGCGGCCACCGGGTGTCTCTGGGCCCGGTCTTCGCGTGCGAGGAGTGTTTCGGCCCGCTGGAGATCGCGTACGACTTCTCGGCCTACGACACCGAGGAGCTCCGCAAGCGGATCGAGGCGGGTCCCGCGAACATCTGGCGCTACGCGCCGCTCCTGCCCGTCCCGGCGGACGTGGCCACGAAGCCGAACATCAACCCCGGCTGGACCAAGCTCGTCCAGGCCGACCACCTGGCGAACGAGCTCGGCGTCGACGTCGGCAAGCTGTTCGTCAAGGACGACTCCGGCAACCCGACGCACTCCTTCAAGGACCGCGTCGTCGCCCAGGCCCTGGAGGCCGCGCGCGCCTTCGGCTTCACCACCCTGTCCTGCTCCTCGACCGGCAACCTGGCCGGCGCCGTCGGCGCCGCCGCCGCCCGGGCCGGCTTCCGCTCCTGCGTGTTCATCCCGCACGACCTGGAGCAGGGCAAGGTCGTCATGGCCGCGATCTACGGCGGCGAGCTCGTCGGCATCGAGGGCAACTACGACGACGTGAACCGATTCTGCTCCGAGCTGATCGGCGACCCGGCCGGCGAGGGCTGGGGCTTCGTCAACGTCAACCTGCGGCCCTACTACGCCGAGGGCTCCAAGACGTTGGCGTACGAGATCTGCGAGCAGCTCGGCTGGCAGCTCCCCGACCAGCTGGTCGTCCCGATCGCGTCCGGCTCCCAGCTCACCAAGATCGACAAGGGGCTCCAGGAGCTGATCAAGCTCGGGCTCGTCGAGGACAAGCCGTACAAGATCTTCGGTGCGCAGGCCGAGGGCTGCTCGCCGGTGTCCACGGCCTTCAAGGCGGGCCACGACGTGGTCCGCCCGCAGAAGCCGAACACCATCGCCAAGTCCCTCGCGATCGGCAACCCGGCCGACGGTCCGTACGTCCTCGATATCGCGCGGCGCACGGGTGGTTCCGTGGAGGACGTCACCGACGAGCAGGTCGTGGACGCGATCAAGCTCCTCGCCAGGACCGAGGGCATCTTCGCCGAGACGGCGGGCGGCGTCACGGTGGGCGTCACGAAGAAGCTCATCGAGAATGGCCTCCTCGACCCCACCAGGACCACCGTCGTCCTCAACACCGGCGACGGTCTGAAGACCCTCGACGCGGTGGCCGGCACCGGTCTGACCGCCACCATCCGCCCGAACCTGGACTCCTTCCGAGAGGCTGGCCTCGCATGAGCGTGACCGTTCGCATCCCCACCATCCTGCGCACCTACACCGGCGGCCAGGCCGAGGTCGCCGCCGAGGGCGGCAATCTGGGCGAGATCATCGCCGACCTGGAGAAGAACCACACCGGGATCGCCGCCCGCGTGCTGGACGACCAGGGGAAGCTGCGCCGGTTCGTCAATGTCTACGTCAATGACGACGACGTGCGTTTCGAGCAGGGGCTGGAGACCGCGACCCCGGACGGTGCCGGTGTCTCCATCATTCCGGCCGTCGCCGGAGGCTGACCGAATGACCGATCATTACCGTCGGTAACTCCGGTCACTAAGAGTTCACCGAATTGCCCCCTCCGTGAGAGAAGCGGAGGGGGCAATTCTGTGTGGTTGAGCGAGGTACAGTTGGGGAACGTGCCGCCGATCTCCGAGTCGGCCGGCTTTGATTTCTGCCGCAAGCCCGACAAGAAGTAGCCAAAGTGTGCGGGTTTTATGCGGCTTTTGTTCCGTTTGCCGGGCCCGACTTGACCTGAAGTCAGCGGAATTGTCCCCACATTCCCGACCGGTCGTGCCCGGATTTCTCGTCCGATTGACCTGTTGCAGACGGCAGTTGGGCAGATACATTCAGCCGCGGTCGACGCGTTCCGGCGCACGCCCCCGACCGATGGGGGGTGAGGTCTGACCCGGATCCGCGAAGTGTGGATCTGTGCAAGGGCCAGTAATAGGGGAGTTAGGCATGGCTCAGGGCACCGTCAAGTGGTTCAACGCGGAGAAGGGGTACGGCTTCATCGCGGTCGACGGTGGTGCGGATGTTTTCGTCCACTACAGCGCGATCCAGATGGACGGGTACCGCACCCTGGAAGAGGGCCAGCGGGTCGATTTCGAGATCTCGCAGGGTCAGAAGGGGCCGCAGGCGGACATGGTCCGGCTGGCGGCCGGCTGAAGCACGCGTCGACTTAAAGCAGCGACGTTCTTCTTCGAAGGGCCCGCACCTCCTCGGGGTGCGGGTCCTTCGTCGTGCCGTTCACCATGCCCTTCGTGGCGTCCGGACCCCGTTCTCCCCCTGTTCGCGCGCGGCGGAGCGCCTCGCCCGATCCCCGAGAGCCGCTTGCACTCGCCTACCCCGAGTGCTAATCATTGCGTTAGCACTCTGAAGGTGAGAGTGACAAAGAAGGACCGGGTCGGTGAGGCCCGCAGGCCGGGTGGGGCAAGGAACCACGAGGCAGGCGAGCCGTCCGTCGCGGGCGCGGGCGCGGTCCGAAGGAATCACCCCCAGTCCTGGAGGGACCACTTCACATGGCCAAGATCATCGCGTTCGACGAGGAGGCGCGGCGCGGCCTCGAGCGCGGCATGAACCAGCTCGCGGACGCCGTGAAGGTGACGCTCGGCCCCAAGGGCCGCAACGTCGTCCTCGAGAAGAAGTGGGGCGCCCCCACGATCACCAACGATGGTGTCTCCATCGCCAAGGAGATCGAGCTCGAGGACCCGTACGAGAAGATCGGCGCCGAGCTGGTCAAGGAAGTCGCCAAGAAGACGGACGACGTCGCCGGTGACGGTACGACCACGGCGACCGTTCTCGCCCAGGCCCTCGTCAAGGAAGGCCTGCGCAACGTAGCCGCCGGCGCCAACCCGATGGCCCTCAAGCGCGGCATCGAGCGTGCCGTCGAGGCCGTCTCCGCCGCCCTGCTGGAGCAGGCGAAGGACGTCGAGACCAAGGAGCAGATCGCTTCCACGGCCTCCATCTCCGCCGCCGACACGCAGATCGGCGAGCTCATCGCCGAGGCGATGGACAAGGTCGGCAAGGAAGGCGTCATCACCGTCGAGGAGTCCCAGACCTTCGGTCTGGAGCTGGAGCTCACCGAGGGTATGCGCTTCGACAAGGGCTACATCTCGGCGTACTTCGCCACCGACATGGAGCGTATGGAGGCGTCGCTCGACGACCCGTACATCCTGATCGCCAACTCCAAGATCGGCTCCGTCAAGGACCTGCTCCCGCTCCTGGAGAAGGTCATGCAGTCGGGCAAGCCGCTGCTGATCATCGCCGAGGACGTCGAGGGCGAGGCCCTGTCGACCCTGGTCGTCAACAAGATCCGCGGCACCTTCAAGTCCGTCGCCGTCAAGGCCCCGGGCTTCGGTGACCGCCGCAAGGCGATGCTGAACGACATCGCCATCCTCACCGGTGGCGAGGTCATCTCCGAGGAGGTCGGTCTCAAGCTCGAGAACACCTCCCTGGACCTCCTGGGCAAGGCCCGCAAGGTCGTCATCACCAAGGACGAGACCACCATCGTCGACGGTGCCGGCTCCTCCGAGCAGGTCGCGGGCCGGGTCAACCAGATCCGCGCCGAGATCGAGAACAGCGACTCGGACTACGACCGCGAGAAGCTCCAGGAGCGCCTGGCGAAGCTCGCCGGTGGCGTCGCCGTCATCAAGGCCGGTGCCGCGACCGAGGTCGAGCTCAAGGAGCGCAAGCACCGCATCGAGGACGCCGTGCGCAACGCCAAGGCGGCCGTCGAGGAGGGCATCGTCGCCGGTGGTGGCGTGGCTCTGCTCCAGGCTTCCCAGGTGTTCGAGAAGCTGGAGCTCGAAGGTGACGAGGCGACCGGCGCCAACGCCGTGAAGCTCGCGCTGGAGGCCCCGCTCAAGCAGATCGCCGTCAACGGTGGTCTCGAGGGTGGCGTCGTCGTCGAGAAGGTGCGCAACCTCACGGTCGGCCACGGCCTCAACGCCGCGACCGGCGAGTACGTCGACATGATCGCCGAGGGCATCATCGACCCGGCGAAGGTGACGCGTTCCGCGCTCCAGAACGCCGCGTCGATCGCCGCGCTGTTCCTCACCACCGAGGCCGTCATCGCCGACAAGCCGGAGAAGGCCGCCGCGCCTGCCGGTGGCGGTATGCCGGGCGGTGACATGGACTTCTGATCTCCCAGGGGCTTCGGCTCCGGTTGATCAACGTCCTTACCGAGGGCGGTACTTCCTGTTGCGACATTCGCGACAGGGGGTACCGCCCTCGGTGCGTTCGGCGGGTGCGGGCCGGTGGGGGCCGGTCGCGCAGTTCCCCGCGCCCCTTGAGGGACGTGCAGCGGGCGTACGTCCAGGGGCGCGGGGAACTGCGCGAGCAACCAAGGGAACCCCTTCCTCGGGAATGTGCGGCCTCGTGCGACCGGTTGCTTAAGGTGGTGCAACAATGCGCGTGCACATACTGACCGGTTTTACCGACTCGCTTCCAAGGAGCCCCCCACGTGACCGTCACCCAGCCCACCGCCTCCCGCGCGGCCCAGATCCTCTCCCGGCCGACCGTGATCAACGGCCTCACCGTCCCGAACCGCATCGTGATGGCGCCGATGACCCGGATGTTCTCGCCGGGCGGCGTCCCCGGTGAGGACGTGCTGTCGTACTACTCCCGTCGCGCCGCCGCGGGCGTCGGTCTGATCGTCACCGAGGGGACGTACGTCGGTCATGACTCCGCCGGGCAGAGCGACCGGGTGCCGCGGTTCCACGGGGAGGAGCAGCTGGCCGGGTGGGCGAAGGTCGCCGACGCCGTGCACGCGGCGGGCGGGACGATCGTGCCGCAGCTGTGGCACATCGGCATGGTGCGCAAGCAGGGCCAGCCGCCGTTCGCCGACGCCCCGGCCGTCGGTCCTTCCGGGCTGCGGATCGGTGCCGACGAGGCCACCGGCCGGGCGATGACCCAGCGCGACCTGGACGACGTGATCGGCGCCTTCGCCGAGGCCGCCGCGGACGCCGAGCGCATCGGGTTCGACGGTGTCGAGATCCACGGCGCCCACGGCTACCTGGTCGACCAGTTCCTGTGGTCGGGCACCAACCGCCGCACGGACGCGTACGGCGGTGACCCGGTCGCCCGTACCAGGTTCGGCGCGGAGATCGTGGCCGCCGTGCGCGAGAAGGTCTCGCCCGACTTCCCGGTGATCTTCCGCTACTCGCAGTGGAAGCAGGAGGCCTACGACGCCCGTCTCGCCGAGACCCCCGAGGAGCTGGAGGCCGTCCTGGCCCCGCTCGCCGCGGCCGGCGTCGACGCCTTCCACGCCTCCACCCGCCGCTACTGGGTCCCCGAGTTCGACGGCTCCGACCTCAACCTCGCCGGCTGGACGAAGAAGCTGACCGGCAGGCCCACCATCACCGTCGGCTCGGTCGGCCTGGACGGCGAGTTCCTCGGCGCGTTCGCCGGGCAGGGCTCCGGACTCAAGGGCATCGACGACCTCCTGGACCGTCTGGAGGCGGAGGAGTTCGACTTCGTCGCCGTCGGCCGTGCGCTGCTCCAGGACCCGGAGTGGGCGGCGAAGGTGCTGGCGGGGCGGTTCGGCGAGCTGGCGCCGTACGACGCTGCCTCGCTGAAGACCCTGAGCTGACGTCCGCCTGGTCACCCCCCACCCCCCTCTGTGTGCGGGAGGTGGGGGGTGACCTGCGTCGCTTGAGTAAGTCAATCAACTGACTTAAAGTTGCCTCGGTCAATCACGCGTGCTCTTTCACGCTCGTACGCCGACGGAGGCCCCGCAATGTCCGAAAGCCCTGCCCCTTCCGCCGAGGCCGGGGGTGCCCCGCCGAGGTCGAACGCCGTGGTGGCGGTGCTGGCCTTCGCCGGGATCGTCGTCTCGCTGATGCAGACCCTGGTCATTCCGATCGTCCCGGAGCTGCCCCGGCTGCTCGACGCCCCGGCGTCGGACACCGCCTGGGCGGTCACGGCGACGCTGCTAGCCGCGGCCGTCGCGACGCCCGTGATGGGCCGCCTCGGCGACATGTACGGCAAGCGGCGGATACTGCTGGTGAGTGTCGTACTGCTGGTGGGCGGCTCCGTGGTGTGCGCCCTCAGCGACTCGCTGGTCCCGATGATTCTCGGACGGGTGCTCCAGGGACTGGCCTCCGGTGTCATCCCGCTCGGCATCAGCATCATGCGTGACGAACTCCCCGCCGAGCGCCTCGGCTCCGCCACCGCCCTGATGAGCGCCTCCCTCGGTATCGGCGGCGCGCTCGGCCTGCCCGCCGCCGCGCTCATCGCGGACAACTTCGACTGGCACATGCTCTTCTGGACCTCGGCCGGCATGGGCGTGGTGGCCCTGGGGTGCGTGCTGCTGTTCGTGCCCGAGTCGAAGGTGCGCACCGGTGGGCGCTTCGACCTGGTCGGCGGCATAGGCATGGCGGCCGGGCTGGTCTGTCTGCTCCTTGCCATCTCCAAGGGGGCCGACTGGGGTTGGGGCAGCGGTACGACGCTCGGCCTGTTCGTCGCGGCCGTCGTGATCCTGCTGGCCTGGGGCTGGTGGGAGCTGCGGACCGAGCAGCCGCTGGTCGACCTGCGTACGACCGCCCGCCGGCAGGTGCTGGTGACCAACCTGGCCTCGATCGCCGTCGGCTTCGCGATGTTCGCGATGAGCCTGGTCATCCCGCAGCTTCTCCAGCTCCCGGCGCAGACGGGCTACGGCCTCGGCAAGTCGATGCTGGTCGCGGGCCTGTGCATGGCGCCGTCCGGACTGGTCATGATGGCGACGGCCCCGGTGTCGGCGGCCATCTCCCGGGCCAAGGGGCCGAAGGTCACGCTGATGGTGGGTGTGCTCATCGTCGCCGTCGGCTACGGCCTCAACATCGTCCTGATGTCCGAGGTCTGGCACTTCGTCCTGGTCGCCTGCATCATCGGCGCCGGCGTCGGCTTCGGCTACGGCTCGATGCCCGCCCTCATCATGAGCGCGGTGCCCGCGTCGGAGACGGCCGCGGCGAACAGCCTCAACACGCTGATGCGTTCCCTCGGTACGTCCACGGCGAGTGCCGTCGCGGGCGTGATCCTCGCCCAGATGACGACGAACCTCGGCGGCTACGCCCTTCCGTCCGAGAACGGCTTCAAGGTGGTCCTGGCCGTGGGTGCCGGGGCGGCGCTGCTGGCGTTCGTGGTGGCGTCGTTCATCCCGCGGCAGGGTTCGCCCGCGGCCGGCGAGCCGGTGTCGGCGAAGGCCGCGGAGCCGGCCGGAGCGGCAGCCAAGTAGCCCGTTGCGGCTAGAGGTTGCCCATCGGCTCGATGTAGACCTTCACCGGGGTTCCCCAGACGCGGAGCACCTCGTAGTCGGTGAACTCGTGCACGATCCGGTAGGCCATCGCGGGCCGTGGACCGCGGCGCTGGGCGGCGAGATACAGCTCGGCCTCCCGGCGGTCGCGGCGCGGGGTGCCGCACAACTGCCACTCCTGACCGTTCCACAGCTCCGGCAGCCAGCGCTGCTGGGGCTGTGGGCGATCGCCTCGCACGCCGTACCGGGAGGGGACGGGGTGCTCGGGGGAGTGGCCGGCGGCGGGACCGGAGCCGTTGAACTCGGCGCGACGGGCCGCCCGGCGCCGGGTTTCGCAGAGCAGGCAGAGGTCGGGGGCGGCGCTGTCCACCGGGCCGTTCGGGTGCTCCGGGCAGCGGGTGGTGGGGGCGGCGCCGGTGACGCTCTCGTCCAGGCGGTCGAGGGCGCGGCGCAGGTCCGCCTTGACCTCGTGGAGTCTGGCGTCCGAGGTGTCGGCGGTGAGGGACTCGCCGTGTTCGCCGAGCAGGCGCAGGGCTCGGCCCAGGGCGGTCAGTTGGGCGTGGTTCACGGGCTGGCTCCGGGGGCTTGCGGCGGCCTTGGTCAGGTGGTGCGGGGCGGGTCAGGTCGCCCAGTAGTCGCGGTCCGGCAGCTCGACCCAGTGGTCCGGCGGGCCTACCACCGCTCGGGCGTCGGTCGGGCGCAGGCCGGCGTAGGCGAGCGCGTAGGCCACCGCGTGGTGGCAGTGGACGTACGAGAACAGGACCTCCTGCGGAGTGTCCCCGCTGTCCGGGCCGCCGCCCGGGTGCAGGTCCCAGTCTTCGCAGACGCCGTCGCGGTGGATGCTGCCCTGGTTGCCGCTCTTGGGGTTGGCGTACAGACCGTAGGAGACGGTACCCGCGGACAGGCGGGTGTGGACGCCCGGCATCGACGGGCCGTATCCCCAGGGCTGGGTGACGACGCAGCCGCCGGGCACGGTCGTCACGCCGACGAGCCGCAGGGTGTCGTCCAGGTCGTAGTCGTACGGGTCCGCCAGCAGGTCGGCCATCAGCTCGGCGTCGGCCGGTGTCGCCTCCAGACGGCGTATCGCCTCCTCGGCGTCGATCCCGGCCACGCACGCGAGCCCGAGGCCGTCGTCGTAGAAGTCGCCGAGCGCCGCGATGAGCCGGCGCCCCTCCTCGGCCACCGCGCGCTCCGCCTCCGTCAGGCCGGGCCGGTCCCGGGGCAGGGCGAACGGACCGGGCTCCGGCCCGGCGAGGCTCAGCCGCGCCGGCGTCCATCCGCCGTGCCCGATCCACTCCGGGTCGGCTCCGGCGGCGGCCAGTGCCCGCGCGTTCTCGGAACGGCCCGCGACCACCGCGTCCCACAGCGCGGTGGTCCCGTTCTCCAGCGCGTCCACGTCCGCCACTCGGCGGGCCAGTTCCGCGACGACCTCGGGCGAGCCGAACACCGCCGCCCGGTGCAGGGGCCGCGAGCCTCCGACGCCCCACCGCTCCGGATCGGCTCCCGCGTCCAGGCGCCGCGACACGTCCTCGCGGTCCTCCCAGCCTCGGTAGTCCATGTCCGCCCAGCCGCCGGCGTCCCCCGTGCCCGTCATCCCCTGCCCCTCCCGCCGCCCTCTGTCTCCGTGCTGACACCATCGCAGACAGCACTGACAACGGGCCGTGCGGGCCGGAACCCCCGCGCCCTCACTCAGCCCATGCTCTTCGCCCCGTCCAGGGACTCGCGGATGATGTCGGCGTGGCCGGCGTGCTGGGCCGTCTCGGCGATGATGTGCAGCAGCACCCTGCGGGCCGACCACTGCGCACCGGGCTCGAACCACGGGGCCTTGGGAAGCGGGTGGGAGACGTCCAGGTCGGGCAGAGCGGCCACCAACTCGTCGGTTCGGTCGGCCACTTCCTCGTAGGCCGCCAGTACGCCGTCGAGCGTCTCGCCGGGGAGCATGCGGAAGTCGTCCGCGCGTCGCGCGAAGTCGGCCTCCGTCATGGAGTCGAAGTCACGCATCGCCGACGTGCCCTTCTCGATGAAGTTCGCCCAGTTCCGTTCCGTCGACGTGACGTGCTTGATCAGCCCGCCGAGGCACAGCTCGCCGGCGGTGGTCCGCTGCCCCGCCTGCTCGTCGGTGAGGTCACGGGTGGTGAAGCGGAGGAAGTGGCGGTGCTTGGCCAGTGCTTCCAGGAGATCAGTGGTCTCAGTCATGGAACCTACGGTAGGAACCGATTAGGTCAGATTCTGACCGCATCTATGAAGGCGGACCAAGCCGATGTGGTGAATATGAGCTTCGGGCCGTGGGGGTTCTTGGAGTCGCGGACGGGGGTGAGGATGGGGAAGTCTTGGGTGACCTCAAGGCAGTTGCCGCCGTCGCCGCCGCTGTAGCTGGACTTCTGCCAGGTGGCCGCGTCCAGGTCGTACTCAGGAATGCTCCTCATGGGCGTAATCCTGCGCCATCGTCTCGAGGAGAGCCAGAGACTTCTGCGGCGACAACGCGCAGGCAGAGAGGAGGTCGTAGGTGCCGCGCTGGTACCTGACGGTGGCCGGGTCGTCCTCCAGCCGCCCGGTGCCGACCCCTTCGAAGTAGACCAGTGGGGGCGCGTCTTCGAAGTCCATCAGCTTGATGGCGCCCTGCATCGCCGCGTGTGCTCCCCCGTCGAACGGCAGCACCTGCACGATGATCCGGCTCCGGCGTACGAGGCCGATGATGTGCTGGAGGGCCTCCGCCATCACCTCCCGCCCACCCGTCACCCGTCGTAGCGCGGCCTCGTCAAGCACCACCCACAACAAAGGATCTGTTGGATCGGTCAGGAGGCGGGCCCGCTCCATCCTGGCCGTCACGAGTTGCTCGATCCTGTCGTCCGGCGCTGTCGGCTGGTGCGCGCGGCACACCGCTCGTGCGTAGCCCGCGGTCTGGAGCAAACCGGGGATGAGCAGGGGTGCGTACTCCTTGATCTCCGTGGCTTGCGCCTCGGCCTCCGCCGCCTCCGCGAAGTGCTCCGGATACCGGGACTTGTTGGACGCCCGGCAGTTCCGTTCGAAGAACCCGTCCGTCCCCAGCGCCTCGTCCAGCAGTGGAGCCATATCGGGCCGCAAGCGCCTTGTACCCGCCTCCAGTTGGCCGATGAACGTGCCGCTGACGAAGAGCTTCAGGCCCAGGGCCTCCTGGCTGAGGCCCTTCCTCTCGCGTACGTGACGCAACTCCGCCCCGAGCAGCGCGCGCGGGGATGAGGAGGGGTCGAGGTCCTTGGGTCCCGGCATGGCAGCTCCCGGTCGAACAACGCAGATGTTGGTGCCGACTCTCTGGCCAGGCTAGAGCCGGACCCGACACGCTGTGTCGCGAACAGTGAACTCTGCGTGGAGAGGTGAGGTCAGCGTGCGGTCGACCGAAGAAGTCGTGGCGTTGCTGCGAGAGGCCCTCGGGGGCGTGGGTGTCGTACTGCCGTCCCTGTGCGTGGATCCGGTGACCGGGGCCGGCAAGGAGCCGTTCGCCCTGGTCCAGTTGGGCCGCTGCAATGTGCGCACGGCCGAGCGGCTGGTGGCGGCGCTGCGGGGCGAGCCCTTGGCACCCGTGCCGACGAACGAGCAGTTGTTCGCGCGGGTCCGGGAGGTCAACAGGGAGGGGAGGCTACCGCGTTAGACGCTCGTACTGGTCCTGGGTGAGGTGTACGGCGTCCGCCCCGAGGTTCTCCTCCAGGTGCGCGACGCTGGACGTCCCCGGGATCGGGACGATCACCGGCGAGTGGGCGAGGAGCCAGGCGAGGGCGACCTGGGTCGGCGTGGCGTCGAGTTCCTTCGCGACCTGGGCGATGGCCGACGACCGTGCCCCCGACTGGCCCGCCGCCGAGGGGCGCCATGGCAGGAAGGCGATGCCGGCGTCCTGGCACGCCTGGAGTACGGGCTCGTGCTCGCGGTCGAGGAGGTTGTAGCGGTTCTGGACGCTCGCGATGTCCACGACGGCGCGGGCCTCGGCCAGTTCGGCGGTCGTCACCTCCGACAGTCCGATCCGGCCGATCTTGCCCTCGTCGCGCAGGTCGCGGAGGGCGCCGAGCTGGTCGGGGACGGGCACGCCCGGGTCGAGGCGGTGGAGCTGGAGCAGCTCGACGCGGTCGAGGCGGAGCCGGAGCAGGGCCTCGTCGACCTGGGCGCGCAGATCGGCCGGTTCGCCCGCGTGCCGCCAGCCCTCGCCGGAGGTGGTCCGGCGGATCCCGACCTTCGTGGCGAGCACGAGCCCTTCCGGGTACGGGTGCAGCGCCTCGGCGAGGAGATCCTCGTTGCCGCCCCAGCCGTACATGTGTGCCGTGTCGATCAGCGTGACGCCGAGCTCGACCGCGCGCCGGGCGACCGCGACGCACGCGGCGCGGTCCTCGGCGGTCTCGGGCCGCAGGTGCATCGCCCCGAACCCGAGCCGTCGTACTTCCAGATCGCCGCCGATGCGGAACGTCGTCGGTGCCGTCATGCGGCCACGCTAACAGGGGAGTTGGCTACTTCCGCGCGGTTTTCAGGGCCGCCCGCAGGTGGCCGTCGGCGTCGGCCAGGAGCCCGGTCGCCGTCGCCCCGTCCACTCCCGCCAGCAGGACCAGGATCGCCGTCTTGACCTCGCCGTCCGCCTCGGTCAGGGCGTGCTCGATGTCGGTGTCGTCGGCGCCGGTGGCGAGGGCGACGATGCGGCGGGAGCGGGCTCGTAGTTTGTCGTTGGAGGCGCGGACGTCGACCATCAGGTTTCCGTAGGTCTTGCCGAGCCGGATCATCGTGATCGTCGACAGCATGTTGAGGACCAGCTTCTGGGCGGTGCCGGCCTTGAGGCGGGTCGAGCCGGTGAGCAGTTCGGGGCCGACGACGATCTCGATGCCGTGCTCGGCGGCCGCCGCGAGGGCGCTGCCCGGGTTGCAGGACAGGCCGACCGTCAACGCGCCCTGCCGACGGGCGTGTTCGACGGCGCCGATCGCGTACGGGGTGCGGCCGGAGGCCGAGACGCCGACCACCGTGTCGGCCGGGGTGAGGACGAGGGCGTCGAGGTCGGCGCGGGCCAGTTCGGTGGAGTCCTCGGCTCCCTCGACCGAGGTGACCATCGCCTCGGGGCCGCCCGCGATGAGTCCGACGACCTGGTCCGGGTCGGTGTTGAAGGTGGGCGGGCACTCGGAGGCGTCGAGGACGCCGAGCCGGCCGGCGGTGCCGGCGCCCGCGTAGACGAGCCGCCCGCCGCGAGCCATCCGCGCGGCGACGGCGTCGATGGCGGCGGCGATCTCGGGGAGCCGTGAGGCGACGGCGGCGGCCACGGAGGCGTCCTCGCCGTTCATGAGCCGGGCGATGTCGAGGGTGGGGAGCTGGTCGATCTCGGCGAGTTCGGGCCGGAACGCCTCGGTGGTCAGGGACTCCAGCTCGGCACGGAGGTCACGGGGGGCAGATGCAGAGGTCATGAGGAGGACGGCTCTTTTCCAGGTTCCGGTGCCTACGGTCTATCTGCGATGCCGGTGTGCCAGCGCCTCGTAGGACGCGGCGAGCGCCGGCGCCGCGGTGTCGTACGTCCGCTGGGCCACGCCCACGAACAGGCAGTCCACGACGAGCAACTGACTGGTGCGCGACGACATCGCCGCCGGTCGCAGCTCGCTCTCCCGGGCCGTGGACGTCGTGAGGACGTGATCGGCGTACTGGGTCACCGCCCCGTCCGGCCGCCCGGTGATGGCGACCGTCGTCGCCCCGCGCTCGAACGCGACCCGCAACGGCTCGATGACGTCACCGGTCGACCCGGAGTGCGTGATGGCGATGGCCACGTCACCGGCCCGCAGCTGCACCGCGTTGGTCACGGCGAGATGCGGATCGCTGTGGGCGTGGGCTATCAGCCCTATCCGCAGCAGCTTCTGCGTCAGATCCTGTGCGACCAGCCCCGACGCTCCGACGCCGTACACATCGATCCGGCGGGCACCGGCGGCGGCCGCGACCGCCGCGCCCAACTGGACCGTGTCCAGCCCCGCGGCCGTGTCGGCGAGGGTCTGCTGTTCGTCGTAGGCGAGCTTGGCGACCACGTCGGCGATCGGGTCGTCCACCGCGATGTCGGTCGTTATGGCGGGGGCGCGTCCCGACTGCTGCTGGGCGGCGAGGCCGGCCAGGGCGAGGCGCAGGTCGCGGTAGCCGGGGTAGCCGAGGAGGCGGGCGGTGCGGACGACCGTGGCCTCGCTGGTGCCGGTGAGTTCGGCGAGGCCGGTGACCGTGAGGGCCGCGCAGCCCGCCGGATCGTTCGCGACCGCCTCCGCCACGCGCTGCATGGAGCGCGTCATCGACGGGGCGAGCGTGCGCACCTTGGCCGCGAGCGCGGCGGGCGCGGGTGCCGCGCCCGTGCGACCGAAAGTTTCCTTCACTTCATTGGTCACACCTGAAAGGTATTTTCAGGACGGTGTCGTGGTCAAGAGTGCGCACAATAGGAGCATGGAACCCGTCACTCCGCTGGAACAGGCGCTGCACACCGCCCGCGCCCTCGTGCTCGCCGACCTGGTCGCGGGCGAGGTCGCCGAGGCGGACGTGGTGTCGCTGGTCGAGGAGGCGGTCGTACAGCGGCGATGGTGGGTGGAGCAGTGGCCGCAGGGCGCGGAGTACGTGGCCGGGCTGGTGGCGCAGGACGTACAGGACGCGCTGCTGGACCGCTACGGCCGCTGGCCGCTGTGCCCGGTGTGCGGCGGCGGCGATCCGCACGCGCTGGACATCGAGCCGGAACTGGGCCCCGACCCGTACTGGGTGTGCCACAAGGCGGGGGTCAAGGTCGCCGCCGTGGGGTTCCTGGGGCAGGCCGCCGCCGGCGAGGCACCGTCCTCGTGAGGTGCTCCGTGGCGCTGGTGACGTCGTGACGATCTACATCGACCCGCCCACCTGGCCGGGCCACGGCCGGATGTGGTCCCACCTGGTGAGCGACCTGTCCTACGACGAACTGCACGCGTTCGCCGACGGGTTGGGCGTGCCACGGCGGGCCTTCGAGCGGGACCACTACGACATCCCCTCACACCGCTACGCCGACGCGGTACGCGCCGGCGCGGTGGAGGTCAGCAGTCGTGAGGTGGTGCGGTTGTTGCAGGGGGCGGGGTTGCGGAGGGCGAAGGGGCGGGGGTGGGACTGACGCCCCCTCGGCCTCGCGCCGGGCCGCTCGCGGTTACGCGAACTGTCCGGGCCGGTAGGAGCCGGCCGGCTGCTGGACCATGACGTTCAGTCGGTTGTAGGCGTTGATCAGGGCGATCAGTGACACCAGCGCGCCGAGCTGTTCCTCGTCGTAG
Source organism: Streptomyces sp. NPDC098781 (assembly GCF_044759995.1). Lineage (NCBI taxonomy): Bacteria > Bacillati > Actinomycetota > Actinomycetes > Kitasatosporales > Streptomycetaceae > Streptomyces > Streptomyces sp. NPDC098781. The sequence continues at coordinate 257,339 of NZ_JBIWAK010000010.1, read as the reverse complement.
TGCTTGGCGGCGTTCTCCCAGACCTCGTCGGGTACGCCGCCGGCCGCGTCGGCGATGCGGGTGCCCTCCTCCGTCAGCGCCAGCGCGGCGCGCTCGGCCTCGCTGAAGACGGTGGCCTCGCGCCAGGCCGCGACGAGATTGAGACGGACGGTGTCCTCTCCGGCGGCGACGGCGTCCTTGAAGTGCATGTCCGTGCAGAAGCCGCAGCCGTTGATCTGGCTGGCGCGCAGCGTGACCATGTTCTGCGTCGCGACGGGCAGCGACGAGTCATGGATCACCTTGCCCGCGGCGCCGATGTGCTTCAGGGCCTTGCCGACGGTCGGGATCTCGAAGGCGTTCAGACGGGCGCTCATGGCGAACTCCTCGGTCAGTGGCTGTGGTGGGTGGTTCGGTGACTCGGTGGTTCGGTGGTTACACAGCTATGACGGAGTGGGTCCGCGCGATGTGACGGCCGTGGGTGTGACCTGGGTCACTGCCCTTGCCGGGGCGCGCTCCTGCGGACGTAGAGCCGAAGGTCCCGGTCCATGTCCCGCTGCTCGTAGGCGAAGCGCTCCTCCTCGACGGTCGCCCGCACATAGCCCGCGCGGGCGGCGACGCCCTGCGAGGGGGCGTTGTCCTCGTGGATGGCGGCGATGAGGGCCTGTACGTCGTCCCTGGTCAGGGAGTGGTCGGAGAGGGCGCGCAGGGCCTCGCTCGCGTAGCCGCGGCCGCGGACGCCCTCCACGAGGTCGTAGCCGACCTCCGCCAGGCCCTCTTCGTCCGGGGCGCCGTGGAAGCCGATGCCGCCGACCGCGAGGTTGTCCTCCTCGCGGACGAGTACGAACAGCCCGAACTCGGGGCGGTGCACGCCCGACCCGTACGCCTTCAGCACCATCTCGGCAGCCTGCCGTGTCCCCTCGAAGGGGCCGCCCACGACCCAGGTGAAGCCGCCGTCGCCGCCCTTGCTCAGGTCGGCGGCGGCCGCGGGGGTGACGCCCTGGAGGGTGAGGCGTTCGGTCGCGAGGACCAGGTTGTTGTTCCAGCGCCATTCGGTGACCGGCGCGCGGCCGGGCAGGTCGCCGCGGCCGGTGGCCCACAGGAGGGTGCGCCAGTGGTCCGGGCCGGGGCGGACGTGCGGGAAGATCGTCGTGAGGACGAACTCTGCCAGTTCGGCGGCCGGTTCGTACGTCACTCCCAGTCCCTCGGCGATGTCGTGCGTGTGCAGCAGCACCTCGGCGACTCCCATCGCGGCGAAGCCCTCGGGGTTCGCGCTGCGGAAGGGGTACGGGTGGAAGGCGCGGACGCCGGGGGGTGTGGTGCGGACGGCGGCGGTGAGCAGGGCGCCGGTCGTCTCGACGACCTGGAGCAGCCCTTCGTTGTCGGTGCCCTCGTCGACGGCGATGTCGAAGGGGACGTAGGCCCGCTGGGCGCGGCCCGCCAACTGGCCGGCGTAGGCGATGAGATCGCTCGCGATGTGCTCGGTCGTGGCCCGGCAACTCCATTCCAGGTGCCCGGCCTTCACCCCCTCCCAGTCCTGGTCCACCACGGTGCGCAGCAGCGCCAGACAGCTCGCCACGGCCTCGGTCACGTGTTCCCCGCCCCTGTGTCGCATGTGCGGCAGGCTACGGCCCGCCCCCGGTCACGGCGACAGCATTTCCAGCTCGCCGGCGAGGTTGTAGCGGGCGGTGGCCTCCCACTCCTTCTGGCCGTGCGGGGTGCGGAACAGGCTCGGCAGGGCGAGGAGTTGGCGCAGGATCGCGGCGCGGCCCGCACGGAAGTCGTCGTTCGGCACGAAGTGGTACTCCTCGCGGACGGCGGCCGTGTAGGCGGCGTACGCGGAGGGCGGCGCGGCGAGGATCGCGAGGTCGGCGTCGCACAGGACCTGGCCGTCGCGGTCCTCCGGCGCCGGGTCGTGGGTGGTGGTCAGGCGGACGAGACGGGCCACCTCGGCGGTCCGCTCCGGGGGGACGCCGGCTTCTTGGAGGGCGCGTTCGGCCAAGCGGGCGGAGCGTTCCTCGTTCGTGGACCGTTCCGGCAGGTACACGGCGTCGTGGAACCAGGCCGCGAGCCGCACCGCCACCACGTCGTCCGCGTACTGCTCCAGTACGTCGACGTGCCGGAGGACCGCCGCCAGGTGCTCGACCGTGTGATAGCGCCGCTGCGGCTCCGACCAGCGGCGCAGGAGGGCGTCCCCGTACCGGTGGGGGTCGATGGCGCAGGAGTCGTCGGCGCGTGCCGCGAGCAAGGTGCCCAGCCAGCGGGAGCGGAGATCTTCGAGGTCGGCCATGTGCCCATTCTCCCGGGCCGCGGCCCGGCGCTCTAGCGTGGAGGTCATGACTACTGCTGACGTGCACGACGTACGGGATCCCGAACTGCCGGGGCGGCTGCTGGTCGTCGAGCGGGACGCGCTGGTTCCGCTGTTGCGGGCGCGGCCGGACGCCGACTTCGCGCTGCCGACCGTCGCGTGTCCGGGGTGGTCGGTGCGGGATGTGCTGGCGCACTGCTCGGCCGCTTTGATGCGGGTGGTCGAGAGCCGGTTCGAGGAGGGCGTGTTCTCACCCGCGTCCAACGACCGGGACATCGCCGAACGCGCCGACTGGACGAACGCGCAGGTCCTCGACGAACTGGAACGCGGGATGACTGAGGCGGGGCCGGTGATCGCCAAGGCGGGCGGGGCGCTGGACGGCGTCGCGCTCGGGGAGTGGGTGCACGCCGGGGACGTACGGGAGGTGCTCGGGGAGCCCGGCGCGTATGCCGGGGCCGGGCTGCCCGACGCGCTGCGGCTGCTCGCGTGGCTCACCCGGGAACGCCGGCACGTCCCGCTGCACGCGGACCTGGACGATGTGGACGAGCCCCTGCGCCTGGGCGACCCGACGGCACCGCGGCCGCCGGCGCGGTACATCGGGGAGGCGGCGACGCTGGTGCGGCTGTACGCGGGGCGGCCGGTGGAGGGGGCGTCGTACGAGCTGGCGGGGGCGGAGGCGGGGGAACTGAACATGTTCGGATGACGGTGGCTCCGGGCGGCGGCGCCTCGGATCACGGCGTGTCCTGGGTTGGGCCGATCTTCGGCGGGGCAGGCGTACCCTGGATTGGACTAGACCTGTAGGCGTCCAGTGGTAGCCGTCGAATGCCGAGAAATGGGGTCCCATGAGCAAGCGTGCAGTCCTGGAGGTGATCGCCCTCGGCGTCGAGGACGCGGTCGCCGCCCAGGCCGGAGGTGCGGATCGGCTCGAACTGGTCACCGACATGGCGGCCGACGGGCTCACCCCGCCGGTCGAGACCTTCGCCGGGATCCGGGCCGCCGTCGACATCGACCTGCGCGTGATGCTGCGACTGGCGGACGGGTTCGCGGCGGGGGACGTCGAGGACGTGGTGCGCGTGGCGCGCGAGCTGCGCCGGGCCGGGGCGGACGAGTTCGTGCTCGGCTTCCTCGACGCCGACGGCGGGGTGGACCTGGAGGCCGTCGAGCGGGTCGTCGGCGCACTGGACGGGTGCCGCTGGACCTTCCACCGCGCGATCGACCGGGCCGCCGACCGGGACGCGCTGCGCAAGCAGCTGGACGGGATGCCGGGGCTGGACACGTACCTGACGGCCGGATCGGCGAGCGGTGTGGACGAGGGTCTGCCGACACTGCTCGCCGAGGTGGCCAGGAGCGGGGAGCCCGGATACGAGCCGCGGATCCTGGTGGGGGGCGGACTGCGACTGGATCATGTGCCGGGGCTGTTGGCGGCAGGGATCGACGGATTCCACATCGGCGGGGCGGCGCGCCCCGGTGGATGGGACGGGCCGGTGTCGGTGGAGGCCGTGGCGGGGTGGCGGGCGGTGTTGGACGGGGTGGCGTAGGCGGCGGTGCGCGGGGCCCGGGTGGGGTGCCGGGGCTGGACGCGCGTATGTGACGGCCGGCGGCGGGGTCGACGCGTTCTGCATCGCCGGGTCGCCGGGTCGCCGGGTGGCCGGGTCGCCGGGTGGCCGGTTCGTCGGGTCGCCGGGTCGCCGGGTGGCCCGGTGGGTGGGACGGGCCGGTGTCGGTGGAGGCCGTGGCGGGGTGGCGGGCGGTGTTGGACGGGGTGGCGTAGGCGGCGGTGCGCGGGGCCCGGGTGGGGGTGCCGGGGCTGGACGCGCGTATGTGACGGCCTGCGGCGGGTTGCCGGGGCTGGTGGCGGCTCGGGTGTCGGCGTGCTTCAGCCGTGGCGGGCTGTGCTGGACGGGGTGGCGTAGGCGGCGGTGCCTGCCGTTGGACACGGGGTGTCGTGGTCGACAGCGGCCCCGTGAGGGGCGAGGCTGGCAAGGCGGCGAGCACGAGGTTCGCGCGTGCCGGTGAGGAGAGGGCCATGACCGCGCCAACGGGCAAGGTGACCTGCGACATCACGATCTCGGCCGACGGGTACTCGGCCGGGCACAACCAGACCGAGGAACGCCCGTTCGGCGACGACGGCAGCGACGGCTCGGGCGACAGGCTGCACGCCTGGATGTTCGACACCCCCGACGAGAACCGGGCCGAGATCGACCAGCTGGGCGCCGCCAAGGCGTTCATCATGGGGCGCAACATGTTCGGTCCGGTACGCGGTGCGTGGGACCGGCAGTGGAACGGCTGGTGGGGCGACAACCCGCCGTTCCACGCCCCGGTGTTCGTGCTCACCCATCACGCGCGCGAGCCGCAGCCGATGGACGGTGGCACCACGTTCCACTTCGTCACCGACGGCATCGAGGCGGCCCTGGCCCAGGCACGCGCGTCGGCCGGCGAAGGCGACGTCGCGATCCAGGGCGGCGCGACCACCGTCAACCAGTACCTCACCGCCGGCCTGATCGACGAGCTGCGGCTGCACATCGCGCCGCTCACCCTCGGCGCCGGCACCCGGGTGTTCGAGGGCGTCCCGCCGCTGAAGCTGGAGCAGGTCGGGTCACGGTCGGCGAGCCAGGTCACGCATGTGACCTACCGCGTGCTGCGCTGAGCCCGCTCACCGCAGCTGATCCGGCAGCGGCGCCCCGTGCGCCACGATCAGCCCCGACACCGCTCGCGTCAGGGCGACGTACAGCCGCCGCAGCCCCGTCCGCTCGTCCGGTTCGCCGTCCACCACCGCCTGGGGTTCGTCCAGGACGACATAGTCGTACTCCAGGCCCTTGGCCAGCGACGCCGGGACCAGTGTGAGGCGGGTCTGTTCCGTCGTCTCCTCGCCGGGGGCCAGGCAGCCGATGCCCTGCGCCGCCAGCGCCTGCGACAGCGCCGGAACCCGCGCGTCCGCGGCGATCAGGCCGACCGACCCCTCGTTGCGCAGCAACTCCTCGCACGCCGCGACGACTTCGGCCGGGTCCGACACCCCACGGACCTCGAAGAACCCCGGGTTCTCACGGATCGACTCGACCGGAGTGAGGCCCGGCGCGATGTGCGGGAGGAGACGGGAGGCGTAGGTGATGACGTCCGTCGGGACGCGGAAGCCCGCCGTCAGCTCCTCGATGACCCCGTCCGACTTGCCGAGATGGGCCAGCGCCTCGTCCCAACTGCGCGTCGCCCACGGTGTCGTGCCCTGCGCCAGATCGCCGAGGACCGTCGCCGAACCGGTCGTGCAGCGGCGGCCCACCGCCCGGTACTGCATGGGCGAGAGGTCCTGCGCCTCGTCGAGGACGACATGGCCGAGGGACGGTGTCCGGGTGACGAGGTCGGCCGCCTCGTCGACCAGCACCGCGTCCGCCGCCGACCACTTGGCCGACTTCACCGACCGCACCGGCTTCGCCCACAGGATCGTCTTCTGCTCGTCCTCGTCCAGGAGACCTCGCGCGTGTTCGGCCAGGAAGTCCGCCTCCGTCAGCAGCCGCAGCACCAGCTTCGCCGGGTCGACCGGCGGCCAGATCGCCTTGACGGCGGCCTTCACCGCGCTGTTGCGCGCCACCGCGTCCTGCACCCGGTCGTCCGGCGCCTCGCCCGACCGCTCCATCTGCACCAGCACGGCATGCGCGATGCGCTGCGGAAGGGCCTCACGTGCGGCGCCGTAGCGGATGTCGCGGGCGAGCAACTCGCGTACGGTCTCTTCGAGTTCGTACGCCGGGACGCGCCAGCGGCGTGATCCCCGTACGACGACCACCGGCTCGGTCGGCATGGTCACATGCGAGTGGATCGCGCGCCGCAGCACCTCCGCCATCCGCGCGTCACCCTTGATCACCGCGGCCGCCGCCTCGTCCGTGCCGCGCACCTCGACATGGGCGACCAGGTCGTCGACCGTCGCCTGGCGGACCGTCAACTCGCCCAGCGCCGGGAGGACCTGCTCGATGTAGTGCAGGAACGACTTGTTCGGGCCGATGACCAAGGTGCCGGTGCGGGCGAGCCGCTCGCGATGGGCGTAGAGGAGATAGGCCACCCGGTGCAGGCCGACGGCCGTCTTCCCGGTGCCCGGCCCGCCCTGCACACACACGGTCCCGCCGAGCCCGGACCGGACGATCTCGTCCTGCTCCGGCTGGATCGTCGCCACGATGTCCCGCATCGGGCCGACGCGCGGGCGCTCGATCTCCTGCTGGAGCAGCTTGCTGGTGCGGGCCGCCTCGCCCGGGTCGGACAGGTGCTCGTCCTCGTACGCCGTGAGGTCGCCGCCCGTGTAGCCGAAGCGGCGGCGCAGCGCGATGTCCGACGGATTCTTCTTGGACGCCCGGTAGAACGGCTGGGACACCGGTGCCCGCCAGTCGATGACCATCGGGTCGCCCTCGGCGTCGTGCACATGCCGGCGCCCGATGTAGAAGCGCTCGCCCCGCGCGCCCTCCGCCTTCTCGACGCCCGGTGCGTGCAGATAGTCGAGCCGGCCGAAGAACAGCGGGGTGTCGCTCAGGTCGGCCAGGGCCTTGATGCGCTCGTCGATCTGGTGGGCGAGGACTGCGGCGTTGACCCAGTTCGCGGTGACGTCGGTGATGTCGAGGGACTCGACGTCCTCCCGCATGGCGCGCAGGGCGGCACGGGAGGAGGCGAGGTGGGAGCGCTCTCGCTGGAGCGGGTCCAGCGGGTCGTCGACGGGCGTGGACAAGGGGGTGCCTCCGGAGGACCTGCGGTGAGTGGTCGACAGAGCCGACCGGTTTCCGTCCGGACGGCGGCGCTCCGTGAACGGAGGCGGGCAAGAGCGGAGATTTTAGGTGAGCGTCCACGCTGGATGCCACCTGGTTTTTCCGTCCCGGTGCCACCTGGTTTTTCCGTCCCCGGCCCCGTCCCCTAGGGGGCGCGCCCCTCCCCCCTGGGGGTAGGGGGTCCGTCCCGAGGTGTACGGCGGCCGTACCCGGCTTGGCACCCCAGGCCGATGCGGTCTTGATGCCTGCGAACCCATCATGGAGACATGAGCGCAGCAACCATCCACCCAGCCCCTACGGGCCCCCGAGGAGCGACAGCGCTCGAAGGGAGCCACCGTCATCGCCTCGGCGAAGCCCTGCGTGCCATCAGGGTGTTCGCGGGTGCGGCCTTCGACGTGATCGTCCTCGGTGAGTACGGCGAGGAGGCGGGCGTCCGCCGCAAGTGAGCCCCGGGATCGCCCGGGTTCACGCGGGCCGCTCGGTGACCCGCCGGTCACACTCCGCGACCCGCGGGCAACTCCGCACGCACACTCCGGCCGCACACTCGGGCCGCACACTCCGGCCGCACACTCGGGCCGCCGCCTACCCGTCCGCCGTCGACCCGTCCGCCAGGATCTCGTCCGCGTCCACGATCCGGTACGCGTAGCCCTGTTCCGCCAGGAAGCGCTGGCGGTGGGCGGCGAAGTCCTGGTCGATCGTGTCGCGGGCGACCACCGAGTAGAAGTGGGCCTGGTGGCCGTCGGCCTTCGGCCTGAGCACCCGGCCCAGCCGCTGCGCCTCCTCCTGGCGGGAGCCGAAGGTGCCCGAGACCTGGATGGCGACCGTGGCCTCCGGCAGGTCGATCGAGAAGTTCGCGACCTTGGACACCACGAGCACGCTGATCTCGCCCTGCCGGAAGGCGTCGAAGAGCTTCTCGCGCTGGGCGTTGGAGGTCTCGCCCTTGATGACGGGGGCGTTCAGATGCTCGCCCAGTTCGTCGAGCTGGTCGATGTACTGGCCGATCACCAGGGTCTGCTGGCCGGCGAAACGCCGGACGAGGGCCTCGGTGACCTTGCGCTTGGTGTCGGTCGTCGCGCAGAAGCGGTACTTCTCCTCCTGCTCGGCGGTCGCGTAGGCGAGCCGCTCGGCGTCGGTGAGATTGACGCGGACCTCGACACAGTCGGCGGGCGCGATGTAGCCCTGCGCCTCGATCTCCTTCCAGGGCGCGTCGAAACGCTTCGGGCCGATCAGCGAGAAGACGTCCGACTCGCGTCCGTCCTCACGGACCAGGGTCGCCGTCAGACCGAGCCGGCGCCGGGCCTGGAGATCGGCCGTGAACTTGAAGACGGGGGCGGGCAGCAGGTGCACCTCGTCGTAGAGGATCAGTCCCCAGTCGCGGGAGTCGAAGAGCTCCAGATGCGGGTAGACGCCCTTCCGCTTGGTCGTCAGCACCTGGTAGGTGGCGATGGTGACCGGGCGGATCTCCTTGCGCGTCCCGCTGTACTCGCCGATCTCCTCCTCGGTGAGCGATGTCCGCTTCACCAGCTCGTGCTTCCACTGCCGGGCCGAGACGGTGTTGGTGACGAGGATGAGCGTGGTCGACTTCGCCTGGGCCATGGACCCGGCGCCGACGAGGGTCTTCCCGGCGCCACAGGGCAGCACGACGACGCCGCTGCCGCCGTGCCAGAAGTTCTCCACGGCCTGCTTCTGGTACGGCCGCAGGGCCCAGCCGTCCTCGACCAGGTCGATCGGGTGCGCCTCGCCGTCGACGTATCCGGCGAGGTCCTCGGCCGGCCAGCCCAGCTTCAGCAGCGTCTGCTTGATCTGACCGCGCTCGGAGGGGTGCACGGCGACGGTGTCCGGGTCCAGCCGGGCGCCCACGAGCGGCGCGATCCGCTTCGAACGCAGCACCTCCTCCAGGACCGGGCGGTCGGTGGTGGTGAGGACGAGGCCGTGCGCGGGGTGCTTGGAGAGCGTGAGGCGGCCGTAACGGTCCATCGTGTCGGCGATGTCGACCAGCAGGGCGTGCGGCACGGGGTAGCGGCTGTACGTCACCAGCGCGTCCACGACCTGCTCGGCGTCGTGCCCGGCCGCGCGCGCGTTCCACAGGCCGAGCGGGGTGACCCGGTAGGTGTGGATGTGCTCGGGCGCCCGCTCCAGCTCGGCGAACGCCGCGATCGCCCGACGGCACGCGTCGGCCTGCTCGTGATCGACTTCCAGGAGCAGGGTCTTGTCCGACTGGACGATCAGTGGTCCGTTCACGTGCGTACGTCCTTCCGCTCGACCACCCGGCCAAACGTCCAGTGTGCCTGATCGATTCCTGATCGAAACCGGAGTCGTACAGGATGTCTTTTCATTCCTGTGAGTGGCGTGGTTTCACCTGTACGGCGGCGGCTGCGAAGAATGCCGAGCGTGCAGGCCATCGACCGTGATCCGTCCCCGCCGACCACCACCCTCGGGTACGCGCTGTTCGCCACCCGGTGGTTGCAGGCGCCGCTCTACTTCGGCCTCGTGGCCGCCCAGGGGGTCTACGTCTACAAGTTCTTCAACGAGCTCTGGGCTTTAATTCTCCGCTGTGTGACCGGGCAGGCGACAGAGACCTACGTCATGCTCGCCGTGCTCAAGCTCGTCGACGTCGTGATGATCGCCAACCTGCTGATCATGGTGATCGTCGGGGGCTACGAGACCTTCGTCTCCCGTATCGGCCTCCAGGGCCACCGTGACCAGCCCGAATGGCTCTCGCACGTCAACTCCAACGTGCTGAAGGTCAAGCTGGCCACCGCGATCGTGGGCATCTCCTCGGTCCATCTGCTCCAGATGTTCGTGGACGTCCACCGCACCTCCCACCACTCCCTGCTGTGGGGGACGGTGATCCACATGGCGTTCATCGCCTCGGCGGCGATCCTGGCGTACATGTCCGGGCCGATGGCCGCGCAGGCGGAGCGGGCCCATCACCCGGCGCACCACGAGCCCGCCCCCGAGGCACCCGGGAAGGTCTTCGTCCCGGCGCAGGCCGCCTCGCGCGAGGACGAGCCCAGCGGCGAGGAGCGGCTGCGCGCCGCCGGGTTCCCGGCCCGCAAGCTGCTGGAGGACTTCGACTCCGAGCACCCGCGCTCCTTCGACCGGGAGGCCGTGGCCCGGCTCGGCAAGCTGGACTTCGTCACCGCCGGACGGAACGTGGTCTTCGTCGGCCCGCCCGGCACCGGCAAGACACATCTGGCCGTCGGCCTGGGCGTGCGGGCCTGTCAGGCGGGCCACTCGGTGCGGTTCGCGAGCGCGACCCAGTGGGCCGCCAGGCTGGCCGGCGCGCGGGACGCCGGCCGGCTCACCGAGGAACTGTCCGCGCTCGACGCCCACGCCCTGCTGATCGTCGACGAGATCGGCTACACGCCCTTCGACGCGGAGACCGCCACGCTCTTCTTCGACCTGGTCGCACACCGCTACGAACGGTCCTCCCTGATCGTCACCACCGACCGCCCCCTCGGCCGCTGGGACGAGATCTTCGACGGCCCGTCGGCCCACGCGATGGTGGACCGGCTGGCCCATCATGCGGAGCTGGTGCGGATCGAGGGCGAGAGCTTTCGGCTGCGCCGGGCTGGGGCGGCGTGGGTGGATTGAGGGGGTGACCGGGGGGCGCCTGCTGGGGGGTGACGCGGGCCGACGGGGGCCGTCCGAGCGGTGTGTCGGGCTGGGGCGGGCGGCTTCGGCACGGGCGGATGGGTGGTCGCGCGCCGCTGGGGGCAGGGCTTGTTGGCCGTGATGGCCGGCCATCTTCGACGGCCCGTCGGCCCACGTGATGAGGGACCGGCTGGCTAACCATGCGGAGCCGGCCCCAGCGGCGCGCGAGATGGCTGCCTGCTGGGGACCGACGGGGGCTGTCCGAGCGGTGTGTCGGGCTGGGGCGCGGCCCTTTGGCGTCGGCGGATCGGTGGTCGCCTGTCGCTGGCGGCGGGGTCCGTTGGGCGGGATCGTCGGCCTTCCGCTCGGTCGCCGGGCGGGGGCTTCTGGGTGCTCCGTGCGGGCGATGGTGGACCGGGGGGCCCACCATGCCGAGCGTTCGGCTACTTCAGTGTGGGCAGATTGAGGTTGTTGATCAGCGGGCCCTCGATGGTGAGGCCCTCGGTGACCAGGGACTCGCCGGCCGGGGCCGGGAGGGGGAGCGGCAGTGCGGCGGCCTGCGGGGCGAGGGCGGTGGCCAGCGCGGTCGCCGACAGCAGGGCGGTGACGGCGACGGTACGGGCGCGGACGGGGCGCTTGGAAACCATGAGGACTTCGGAGGCCTTTCGCGTGCGGAGGGCGGGCCGGCCCTGATCGCCGGGCCGGCCCGTCGGGTGCGGTGCGGTCGCGTCAGATCTGCGGCGTCTCGATCACCAGCCCGGCCACATCGACCCCGATGGCGGCGGCCTGGGTGGTGAAGGCGCCGATCATCATGGCCGCGGCGGCCAGAACGGTGGCAAGACGACGAGCTGTGCGCATGGGACAACTACCTCTCTGTTGCGCTCACTTGAGCCGGTGAGCGTGATCAGGACACGGGGTGGCTGCCCGGGGCCCCACAGCGGGATGCGGAAAGATCCGAAAGGTCCCTCAAGAGTTGGAAAAGCCCGGCGTGGCGTACATGAACCGCCGCGTACGCCCGAACGAGTGAGCCGCAGGAGCCCGGTCCGGCGTCAGATCTGGTCGTCCGCCAGTTCGGCGACGCCGGTGATCCGGTGCAGCGGATACGTCCGCACCTCGTCCGCGGTGTGGTCGTACGCCGTGACGAACCCGCCCTCGACCCGCACCGGCGCGATCACCCGCTGACTGGCGGCGCCCTCGGCGTTGACGTACCCGATCCACAGGGTCGCCCCGGTCAGGACGGCGGCCTGCATGGTGGCGAGGGTCTCGGCGGAGGTCGTGCGGGGCAGCCGGCCGCCGGTCACCGGGGCCGTGTCCGCGCTCGGCTTGCGCGGGGTCGTGGAGGCCAGGTCCCCCGCCCGGATGGCGCGGATCGCGGCGGCCAGCAGGGTGGCGTCCGGCGTCGGCGGACCGTCCGGCACCGGCTCCGGCGCCGTACGCGGCGGGGTGCGGTGGGCGTCGGCCCGGGTGATCACGACATCGCCCTCCGCCGACTCCGCGGCCGGCGCGAAGCCCATCGCGCGCAGGCCGTCCAGCAGCCCCGCCGGGTCCACCTGGGCGGCCAGGACGGTCGGCGCCAGACGGCGCAGCCGCAGCCCGGCCGCACGCTTGTCGGCGAGGATCTCGTTCAGCACCGCGTCGTCGTCGCAGCGGACGTACGCCGACGCCGCGCCCACCCGCAGATGGCCGTGCCTGCGGGCGACGTCGTCGATGAGATACGCCAGCGGCTGCGGCACCGGCGTACGCGCGTGCTCGGCGAGGAAGGCGTGCAGGTCGGAGGCGCTGCGCCCGGCGTCCAGCGCGCGGCGCACCGAGCCGGGCGTGAACCGGTACACCGTCGCCCCGCCCTTCGACTCGACGTCCGCGAGCACGTCCAGCATGGCCGCGAGCGGCCGCCGCAGCGGGCCCGGCGCCACGGCCGTCAGGTCGGCCTGGAGCAGGACGTGGTCGAGCGGCTCGGGGAGGAGCGGGGCGAGGAGACGGGCGGCGGTGGCGGAGGCGACGGCCTGCTCGGCGGGGGTGAGGGGCTCGGGGGCGCCGGCCGGCCGCTCGTGGTGGACGGGGAGTTTGTCGCCGGGGCCGGTGGGAGGCGGCCCGGAGGGCGCGGCGGTCAGGGCCGCGTCGTGGGCCGTCGCCGACGGACCGGTGGCCGACGGGCCGGCCGCGCGGTCCCGGTCCGTCTGCTTCCCGGCGGATTTCGGCGCGGGCGCCCCCAGCAAGGCCCGCCCGTGCGCCGACAACGCCCCCCGTCCCGTCACCCCCAGCAGCTCCGCCTCGTTCAGCGTCCACCGGGCGAGGCGGCCCCGCAGGTCGTCCTCCCGCTGCGGGCCCCGCAACGGCCGCTCCCAGCGCAGCCGGGCCAGCACCGACTCGGCCGACGGGGACGCCCCCTCCGGCAGCCCGGCCAGCAGCGTCAGCACCCGGTGCCGTACCTCCGGGGCGGCGGAGCGGTCCAGCCCCGGGCCCAGCGCCGACAACGTACGGTCCTTCGCGTCCCGGCCGCCGATCAGCCCCGCCGTGCGGGTCGCCGTCAGCCACGCCTCCGCCAGCCGTGCCCAGCGCTCGGCGGCGGGCTGCTCCAGCCACTCGTCGTGGGCGGGCGTCGCCGCGTACCGCTCGTCGGCCTCGCCGTCGGAGGCCAGCAGGCCCGCCGCGTACGCCAGCTCGACCCAGAACGCGGCGATCGGCTCGGACACGTCCAGGGCGACGGCGGTGCGCTTGAGGTCGCGCACGCTGAGCCCACCGGCCCGCAGCACGGCGGGACCGCCCTCGTCCCAGTCCTTCAGCAGTTCCTCCACGGTGGCCAGCGCCGTGTACGCCTGCCCGGCCGCCGTCGCGTCCACAACCTGTGGACGGTGCGGGCCGGCCGGCTCGACCGGCGGCGGCAACGGCTCGGTGGCGCGGTGCGCGCGGCCCGCGCGCAGATGCAGGGCCACCTCACGGGGCAGTACGACCGTTCCGGGCGCCGTCGGCAGCAGCAGCCCGCGGTCCAGCAGCCAGCGCAGCCGGGCCGCCGGGTCGGCGGTGACCTGGCCGTACGGCGGCCCCCACACCAGCCGGGACATGACCTCCCGGGACTCCTCCGGCGCGTCGGCCAGCAGCGCCGCCATCCGGCGCCGGTCGGTGAACAGCGAGGTCAGCGAGGACACGGCGGACACGGCGTCGTGGGTCGAGGGCAGCCCGGCCGCCGTCACGATCTCCTGGATCCGCCCCGGCGAGATGCCCGCGGCGGCCTCCTGCACGGTCGGGCCCAGTCCGGTGGGCGACGGGTGCTGCGGCGAGGGCGCGAGCAGCTCACGCGCGGTGCGGACCAGTCGCAGCCGGTCGTCGGCGCCCCACACCAGGGCCTGCTCGCGCAGCGTCCCGAGCGCGTGCGGCAGCGCGCCCGCGACCGCCGGGTCGCCCTCGTCGCCGGCCATCAGCCCGAGCAGTTCGTCGTACGTCGCCGGGTCCGCCGCCACGGCCAGCGCCTCCGCCGTCTGAAGCGCGAAACGGTCCAGCCGCTCCAGCGCGCGCACCACGGAGGCCCGGGTGCCGGCGCGGGTCGCCAGCTGGGTGAGGTCGGTGGGGACGGGCGTGATGAGGTCGGGCCGGCTGCGCAGGAGTACGGCCAGCGAGGCGTCGTCCCGCGCGCGGAGAGCTTCCGCGAGGGAACGGGGCGGCGGTGTAGCCGGGTCGCTCATCCGACCAAATCTAGCGGGTGGGACGCCACGGCAGGGGGTGCGCGAAGGGCTCGGCTCGGGGGCGGACCGGCGAACGGAACGTTGCACAGATGACCCCCGGATGAACATCGTCCGGAGGAATCCGGCACCCCTGGCAACACCCCGCACCCAGTCGTCACCCTGGGCACTCCGTCAACTACTACACGGCTCAAGGGAATTGGGGGTCCCAGCGGTGAGCGAGCAGGTGGAGCAGTGGATCGCGATCACCAGCCTGGTGATCCCCCTCTTCGCGTTCCTGTGGGAATTCGCGGTCGTCGGCCGCAAGCGGCTCGGCTACCGGGTGCAGATGGACACGGTCGCCGCGAACCAGACACAGTCCGCGCACGCCGAGATCCTCGAACAGCTGGAGCGCGACGGACACCAGCTGAAGGACCCCTCGTTCGTGCTGCTGCGCATCGAGAACGCGGGTTCCGCCCCCATCGAACCCGGCGACTACCTGACGGACGAGAACGACCCCAGCGGCATCTGGGCCACCTTCCGCCGCCGCCAGGTCGCCGGCATCGTCGTCACCGAGCTCAGCCAGCGCGAGCTGCGCCGCTTCTTCCGGCAGGGGGCCGCGGGGTACGGCTTCCGGAACAACGAGGCCCGGCGCGAGGGCGTCATCGAACTGCCGAAGGTCAAACTGCCCCGGGGAGCCGAGTACAAGATCCTCGTCATCCTGGAGCGCTGGCCGGACGACACGAGCGACGAGGACTTCCCCAAGCCGGACATCGTCGGCGCGGTCGGCACCGACCGGCGCTGGTTCGACCCGCTGGTGAAGTACTTCCGGTTCAAGCTGACCAGGACCGAGAGCCATCTGTTCGCCTCCCGTCCGGCCTGGTTCGCCATCGGGTTCCTGGCGCTGGCGGTCCTCGTCCAGTCGGTCTTCACGCTGTTCCTGCGCGACGAACGCCGGCCCCCGCTGGACTGTGTCAGCGGCACCCTGTACCTGCACGGCTCCACCGCCTTCGGCCCCGCCGTGCGGGCCGCCGCCGAGGACTACCTCGACCGGTGCGAGGGCGCGGAGGTCGCCATCCCGCTCAAGGACGACCCGTTCAAGGGCAGCACCGACGGCGTCACCGCGCTGGACCGGGCCGGCCGCGACGCCGACGTCACGGTCAGCGAGGGTCTGCCCGACCGCATCGCCTTCACCGACGGACTGGCCTCCGACGGCCACCCCCGGCTGATCCCCAAGCCGATCGCCTTCTCCGTGTTCACCCTCGTCGTCAACAAGGGCGCGGGTGTCGAGAACCTGCGGCTGGCCCAGATCCGCGACATCTTCGCCGGCCGGGTGCGCAACTGGTCCGAGGTCGGCGGGAACGACGTCCCCGTCCACCTGATCAACCGCGACCCCGGCTCCGGCACCCGCAGCACCCTCGTCGCCAAGGTCCTGGAAGGCCGTGAGCCGCCCCAGTTCACGGTGACCGATTGCGCGGCCCTGAAGTCGACCCGGTACGGCCGCTGCGAGGTCACGGGCACCGACACCATGCTCGACACGACCGCCGCGACCCCCGGCGCCATCGGCTACAGCGAGGCCGCCGGAGTCGCCGACCACAAGGCCGCCGACCAGCTCGTCAAGCTGCGGATCGACGGCCGGGAACCCACGGCGGAAGGCGTCGAGGACACCAACTACCCCTACTGGCAGACCGAGTACGCCTACACCTACGGCCCGGCCCCGGCCGGCTCCGTCGCGGCGGCCTTCCTCAACTTCCTCACCCAGCAGAGCGGCCGCGACATCCTGCACGAGCACGGCCACGGACTGTGCTCCGAAGCGGAGAACTCGGGCGAGTGCCGACCGATCTGACCGACCCGACCCGTCCTGTCCTGCGCTAACGTCGTGCCACGGGGTATCCAACGCACCCACCCCGGAGGGGACTTCGTGGGTATCGAGAGCGACCAGGTCGTCTACGAGTATCTGAGCCGCGTCGGCGACGTGGCCCAGCAGCGTCAGCTGTCGTCGGCCACCCGTATGCGCCTGGTGAACGAGTTGCGCGGCGAGATCGACCGGCGCCGGGCCAAGGCGCCCGTCGACAACCCCGCCGCCGTCCGCCGCATCATCGCCCGCCTCGGCACCCCGGACGAGGTCGTCTCGGCCGCCGGGGGAGGCAGCACGCCCGCCGCGCAGCCGCCGGTCGCCTCCCTGCCCGTGCGGCAGGACGCCACCGCCGACGAGGCCGCCGAGGTGCGCCGCAAGGGCCTGCGCCGGATCGTGCCGCGCCCGCGCCCCGCCGAACCGCCGGCCACCCGCGACGACGCGCCCCCGCCACCCCACCTCGCGAGCACCTCGGACCTCGGCGGCAGCGCGACGCAGCCCGACTGGTGGCGCGTGGACAGCAGCCCCTTCGGCCCCGGCGAGGACGTCCCCGGCTTCGTCGGCGGCATCGAGATCCCGGAGATGCTCCGGCGCCCGCCCGCGCCGGGGGAGACCTCGGAGACCTCGCTCCGGAAGAAGGAGCCCGTCCCGGCCGCCGTGGAGGACGTCGAGGAGGAGGTGCCGAGAACCCCGCGTCGCCGTCGTCTCTTCCGCCGCCCGGCCCTCCCCGCCGGCTCCGCCGGCAAGTCCGCCCGCTGGAGCAACCCCTTCCTCCTGCTCGCCGCCGCCCTGCTGGTCGCCGGCGCGGTCCTCGGCAACCTGATCCCGCTGGCCCTCGGCTGGCTCATCGCCTGGGGCTCGCGCCGCCTGACCGACGCCGAGACCAAATGGGCCGTGATCATCCTCCCCGGCCTCTCCCTCACCGCCGGAGTGGCCTGGCTCTGGGGCCGCACCAACGGCCGCTGGGGCGACCCCATCGCGGAGGGCCAGACGAACGCCGCGCTCGCGGACACCTGGCCGTGGGTGGTGCGGGGCGCGGCACTGGCGTCGGCCCTGTTCATCGTCTGGCGCTCCCAGAAGCGCTCCTGAAGGGGCGCGGGGAACCGCGCGACCAGCCCCCACAGGCCCGCAGCCGCCCCTCAGCAAGAAGTACCGACCCCCTGGGCGGCACAATGACCCATATGGCACTCACCGTCGGCTTCGACCTCGACATGACCCTCATCGACTCCCGCCCCGGCATCCACGCCTGCTACACGGCCCTCGCCGAGCGCACGGGAACCCCCATCGACGCCGACCTCGCGATCACCCGCCTCGGGCCCCCGCTGGAGGAGGAGCTGATCAACTGGTTCCCGGCGGAGCGGATCGCGGCCATGGCGGACCTGTACCGCGAGATGTACCCGAGCATCGCCATCGCCGCCACGCCCGCGCTGCCCGGCGCCCGCGAGGCCATCGCCGCCGTGCGGGACGCGGGCGGACGCGCGATCGTCGTCACCGCCAAGTACGAGCCGAACGCCAAGCTGCACCTGGAGCACCTCGGTATCGAGCCCGACGCGGTCGTCGGCGACCTGTGGGCCGAGCAGAAGGCCGCCGCGCTGCGCGAGTACGACGCGGGCGTCTACGTCGGGGACCACGAGGGCGACATACGCGCCGCCCGCGCGGCCCACGCCCTGTCGGTCACCGTGGCGACCGGGCCGTTCGGCGCCGATCAGCTGGCCGCGCTCGGCGCGGACGTGGTCCTCGCCGACCTGACGGAGTTCCCGGCCTGGCTCGCCGACTACCGCGAGACGCCACGCGCCTGACGCCGCCCCGCCGCGACCGAGCGGAGAACTCCCGCGCCGGCGACGAGGAATCCGACGCCCATCAGCATGCTCAATCCGAACATGTACGTCGGAAAGGGCGTCGCACCGAGGAGGAACGGGGCCACTGTGACCAAAGTGGCCACGGCACCGATGAAGAACACGACCGCACCGGCACGGATCAGTCGGTCACCGGGAGCGGCGGAATTCGTTTGGGTTTTGTCACGCACCGGACCAGGGTAGTTCCCTGCCCGAGGGAACAGCCGGGCGACGTCTTGTCACCCGCCCGGGGACCATTAGCCTTGGTACCGGCGGGTCGAGGTCGACCCGCTGTAGTGCTATCAAGAGCCGTTTTCAGAAGCAGTTTTCCGACGAGTACGAGGACGAGGACAGACGTGCCTACCGGCAAGGTCAAGTGGTTCAACAGCGAGAAGGGCTTCGGCTTTCTCTCCCGCGACGACGGCGGTGACGTCTTCGTCCATTCCTCGGTCCTCCCCGCCGGAGTCGACGTACTCAAGCCGGGACAGCGAGTGGAGTTCGGTGTCGTCGCCGGTCAGCGCGGTGACCAGGCACTGTCGGTCACCATTCTCGACCCCACCCCGTCCGTCGCGGCCGCCCAGCGCAAGAAGCCGGACGAGCTGGCGTCGATCGTCCAGGATCTGACGACCCTCCTGGAGAACATCACGCCGATGCTCGAAAAGGGCCGTTACCCCGAGAAGACCTCCGGCAAGAAGATCGCCGGTCTGCTCCGGGCGGTCGCCGACCAGCTCGACGTCTGAGTACCGCAAGTCCCGGTCACGGGAAATTCAACGCATCCGGGCCGAGGGGCGGCAGCAGCCCCTCGGCCGCCGCACGTGTGAGCAGCCCCCGCACCGCGGCGTAGCCGTCCTCGCCGAGGCCGGCGGTGAACTCGTTGACGTACAGCCCGATGTGCTGGTCGGCGACGGCCGGGTCCATCTCCTGGGCGTGCTCCATGACGTAGGGGCGGGAGGCCTCGGGGTCGTCCCAGGCGGACCGGACGGACGTAGTGATCGACTCGGCGAGCTGGCTCAGCCCGGCCGCGCCCAGGGACCTCTTCGCGATGATCGCGCCCAGCGGGATCGGCAGCCCGGTGGTGTTCTCCCAGTGCTCGCCCATGTCGGCGAGCTTGTGCAGCCCGTAGTTCTGGTACGTGAAGCGTGCCTCGTGGATGACGAGACCCGCGTCGACCTTCCCGTCCCGCACGGCCGGCATGATCTCGTGGAACGGCATGACCACGATCTCGCCGACGCCGGAGGGAACCGTGTCCGCCGCCCAGAGGCGGAACAGCAGATACGCCGTCGACTTCTCGCTCGGCACCGCGACCGTACGGCCGGTGAGATCGACCCCCTCCTCCCGCGTCAGCACCAGCGGGCCGCACCCCCGGCCCAGCGCGCCCCCGCACGGCAGCAGCGCGTACTCGTCGAGGACGTACGGCAGCACGGCGTACGACACCTTCAGCACGTCGTACTCGCCGCGCTCGGCCATGCCGTTGGTGATGTCGATGTCCGCGAAGGTGACGTCGAGCGCGGGGGCGCCGGGGACGCGGCCGTGGGCGAGGGCGTCGAAGACGAAGGTGTCGTTCGGGCAGGGGGAGTACGCGATCTTCAGCGGCTCACCGGTCATGCGGGTCATGTGGGTTCCAACTCTCCAGTACGGGCGCGAGCTTCCCGAAGCCCTCTGCGAGGGCGGCCAGCGCGTCGCCGATGCGCCAGGCGGCCCGGTCACGGGGGCCCACGGGGTTGGAGATCGCGCGCAGCTCCAGTACGGGCGTGTCGTGCGCCGCGGCGGCTTCCGCGACACCGAAGCCCTCCATGGCTTCGGCGAGGGCCGTGGGGTGGCGCTCCCGCAGCCGGGCGGCACGGACGGCGGTGCCGGTCACGGTCGAGACGGTGAGGACCGCGCCGAGGCGTGCGCCGGTGGCGTGCGCGGCTTCTCGTACGAGTGTTTCCGGCGGACGGTGGGTGACGGTGCCGAAGCCCAGGTCGGTGACCGGCACAAATCCGTCGGGGGTCTCCGCGCCGAGGTCGGCCGCGGTGATCTCGTCGGCGACGACGAGGGAGCCGACGGGCGCGTGGGGCGCGAAGCCGCCCGCGATGCCCGCGGAGACGACCAGGTCGTACGGGGTGCCTGCGAGGGCGGCCCGGGTGAGGGCGGTGGCGGTGGCCGCGGCGGCGAGCGCGGGGCCGACGCCGGCGGCGATCACGTCGACGCCGGGCCGTTCAGCGAGCGCCCGCGCCACCGCGTCCCGCTCGGCGGGGACGGCGGTGGCGACGAGGACATGGGCAGCGGACGTGGTCAGCTGTCCTTCTCGAGCTTGAAGGACCACAGGCCGGTGATGTCCTGCTCGCCCTCCTTGATGGAGACCAGCGTGGAGTTGCCGCTGGCGCCGTACTGGGCGTTGAAGAACACGCTGCCCGGGACGGTGCGGTAGGTCTTGGTGCTGGAGTCGGTGAGCGGCTGGCCGTTCATGAGGATGGTCCAGCCCTCGTCCGCGATCTCCGGGTCGACACCGAAGCGCACGGTGTCGTCCGGGTCCACCTTGATGGACTCGATGCCCTTGTCCTTCAGGCACTTCGCGAGGTCCGTGGTCTTCAGCGTGTCGCCCTCACCGCCGCACGTGGCCTCGGAGTGGACGGAGGCGGTGCCGACGGTGACGGTGGCCAGCGGCGTCGGCTTGTCGCAGGCCGACAGGACGAGCAGTCCGGCGGAAACGGCGCCGGCGGCGGCGACGGCGCGGCGGCGTCGCACAACGGATTGCAGCGTGGTCATGGGCGAAGGCTATCGGGCGGGTGTGACCGGCTCCCCACGCGGGGGCGGCGTGCCGTAGGTCACGTGGACGTCATGCGACACGGGGCCGGGCGTGGCCGCCGTGCCGGGCCGAGCTGATCAGTCCCTTGACGGTGGCCAGCCAGCCGGCCGCGACGATCGCGGCCCCGACGAGCAGGCCCAGCGAGCCCCGCAGCGGCAGCACGATGCCGACCGCGCCGCCGAGCACCCAGGACATCTGGAGCAGCGTCTCGGAGCGCGCGAACGCCGACGTACGGACCAGCTCCGGCACGTCCCGCTGGATCAGCGCGTCCAGCGACAGCTTGGCCAGCGCCTGCGCGAACCCGGCCGCCGCCGCCAGACAGGCCACCACGACCGCGCCGAAGAAGGCCGCCGCCGTGATCGCCACGGCCAGCACGAAGCCCACCACGGTCACGATGATGATCTCCGGCGCCCGGGATCTGAGCCAGGCCCCGACGGCCGTACCGAGCGCGTTGCCGACCCCGGCCGACACGGCGACGATGCCCAGGGACACGGCGGCGCTCTGCCCGGACATCGGGTGCTCGCGCAGCAGGAACGCCAGGAAGAAGATCAGGAAGCCGGACAGACAGCGCAGGGCGGCGTTCGCGCCCAGGGCGTGGGTGACGGCGATGCCGACCGTACGCAGCCCGGGACGCTTGACGGGCTGCCGGTGCGGCCCGTGCAGATGCTGTTCGTCGGCCGCCAGCAGCGCGCGGTCCTCGCCCTTGGCCGAGTCGACCTTGTGCGGCAGCGTGAAGGACAGGAACGTACCGGCGATGAAGATCACGAAGGCGCCGTAGAGCGGCCAGCGCGGCCCGATCGCCTGCAACCCCGCCCCGATGGGCGCGGCGATGCCGGTGGCGAGCAGCCCGCCGAGAGTGACCCGCGAGTTCGCCTTCACGAGGGAGAAGCGGGGCGGCAGCAGACGGGGCACGACGGCACTTCTGACCACCCCGTACGCCTTCGAGGCGACCAGCACCCCGAGCGCGGCCGGATAGAGCTGGAGGTCGCCGCTGACGACCGCGCTGGACAGGACCAGGGCGAGCAGCGCCCGCGCGAGCATCGCGCCGGCCATCGCCGCGCGGCGGCCGTGCGGGAGGCGGTCGAGGAGCGGGCCGATCACCGGGGCGAGGAGCGTGAACGGCGCCATGGTGATGCCGAGGTAGAGGGCGACGCGCCCACGGGCCTCGTCGGTGGGGACCGAGAAGAAGACGGTGGAGGCGAGCGCGACGGTGATCATCATGTCCCCGGCGCCGTTCACCCCGTGCAGCTCGATCAGCTTGCCCAGGCCGGACTCGCCGGCGCCCTGCGCGTGGGTGGCCTTGCGGATGCCGCGGGCGGGGCCGGTGACCGGGAAGTGCAGGGCACGGCCGAGCGCGCGGAGGGGGCCGCCCATCCGGCCCGTTCCGCCACCTCGGCTGCGGCCGCCCTTGGCCCCACCGACTCCGGTGGCGCCCTGGGGCGACCTCGCGGCTGCCACGACGCAATAGTGCCCCGAGATGGGGGTGGCTAGTGCGGTTACGGCGCGTATGGGGGGCACATCATGGGCAAGGTCTCAGGTTGGTCGAAGGCAACTCTCAGGTCGGCGGCACGGGTTCCGCCCCTCGCCGCGCACGGTGAAAGGGCCGTCGGTGTAGGCCCAGCGCTCTCGAACAGGTAGCGTGCGTATCTCAGCCATCCCGCACAATGGATGACGTAGGTGCGCCCGAGCGCGATTCGGACGCGGACGTCGACGCGGCCCACAGGTCCGCTCCGTCTGCTCGACCGCCTTTAGGCGACCGCACCCGAGAGACGGCGTAGGAGAGAAGCGATACCTGTGAGCGCAGCGACAACGCGAAGCCGCACCCCCGACCGTCTGTGCGCCGAGGCTCTCGACCTCGCCCGCAGCGCCGCCGAGGAGGCCGCCGCGCCCGGCGTCGTGGGCGAGCACTCGGGTCTGGTCTCCGAGGGCGACCGTGTTGTCACGCACTACTTCGAGTGCAAGGAGCTCGGGTACCGCGGCTGGCGCTGGGCGGTGACGGTGGCCCGCGCGTCCCGCGCGAAGGTCGTCACGCTCGACGAGGTGGTCCTGCTCCCCGGCTCGGACGCGCTGCTCGCGCCCGAGTGGGTGCCGTGGAGCGAGCGGCTGCGCCCCGGCGACATGGGCCCCGGCGACCTGCTGCCGACGGACGCCGAGGATCTGCGCCTGGAACCCGGCTACTCGGGTGAGGACGAGCCGGCGGCCGACTCCGCCGTCTCCCACGAGATGGCCGAGCTGGTGGAGGCGGAGGACGCCGAGGTCACGGGCGGCACTCCCGCGAACCTGCCGGTGGCCCCGTCCCGGGGCTCGATCGCGGCGGTGGCGGAGGAACTCGGCATGCGCCGCGCCCGCGTCCTGTCCCGCTACGGCCTGCACGTCGCCGCGGACCGCTGGGAGGAGTCGTTCGGCGCGAAGACCCCCATGGCCCAGGCGGCCCCCGCCTCCTGCGTCACCTGTGGCTTCCTCGCCCCGATCGGCGGTTCCCTCGGCCAGGCCTTCGGTGTCTGCGCCAACGAGTTCTCCCCGGCCGACGGCCGGGTCGTCGCCCTGACCTACGGCTGCGGCGGGCACTCCGAGGCGGCGGTCATGCCCGCGCCGCCGCGGCCGGCTCCGCCGGTGATCGACGAGACCCGTGTCGACCCCTTCCCGCTGCGTCCGGCGCCGGACTCGGGTTCGGTGACGATCATGGCCGACGAGGACTCGGCGGAGCTGGGCCACTCGTAGCGGGGCGCTCCGCCGCTACGGCGACCGGCGGCGCCCCCTTTCGAGGACGCCGCCGGGGCGGTCACTTCGCGTCGACGAAGTCGAGCGAGGAGCCGGCCGCCGAGGTGCTGGACGTGCCGAGGAACACGAAGCGGTAGAAGCCGTCGTCCTTGGCCGTGGCCGAGGTCTTCAGCCAGCCCTTGCTGCCGGACTTCGCCGCCTTGAGGTTGGTGAAGGGGCCACTGCTCGCCTTGCGGTACTGGAGGTTGACCGACTGCCCGACGTAGCCGACGTTCGTGCCCGTCTCCCAGTTCGCGATCGTCAGCTGACCCGTGGCCTCCAGCGGCCTGCCCTTCCTGACCGGCTCCGGCGAGGCGTCGATCCACAGCTGGGTGGCCCGCTGGACCCGCGCGGTGCCGATGACGTCCTGGCGGAAGTCGTCACCGTCGCCCATGACGGCGACCGCGCGCACCTTCCAGGTGCCGGCGAGGTAGTTCTTGCGCAGGTTGGTCCGGGTGTCGGCGACCACCGTGAAGTCGCAGGTCGAGGTGGCGGCGTCGACCCGCTCGCAGGTGCCCGGCGCGACGCCGGCGAGGCGCCCGTCCGCGTGCGCCCGGTCGGTGCCGTGCCAGAGCTCGACCCACATCTTCTGAACACCGGAAGGGTCCTTCACCGTCACGGTGACGGGA
This sequence comes from Streptomyces sp. NPDC098781, assembly GCF_044759995.1. Lineage (NCBI taxonomy): Bacteria > Bacillati > Actinomycetota > Actinomycetes > Kitasatosporales > Streptomycetaceae > Streptomyces > Streptomyces sp. NPDC098781. Next base: position 233,193 of record NZ_JBIWAK010000010.1, on the reverse strand, counting down.
AAGCTCTTCTTCTGGATCCGGTTGACGACCACGTTGTTGCCGTTGTTGACACTGACGTGCGTGATCTTGGTGTCCGCGGTGTTCGCGGTGACCCCCGTGGCCTGGGCGGCCGGCGCGACGAGGGCGGTGCAGGCCAGGGCGCCGCACAGGGCGGCGACGGTGGCGCGTACGCGCATGATGTGTTCCCCACGTTCGACGAAGAGCCGGCGAGTCCGGTCTTCTCATCCGCATCAGACATGGGGCACATAGGAACGGTTGTGCGCCTTTTTACGACTTTCCCCGTTCATCTGGGCGTTGCCTCGACTCTGCTTGGATCCCGCGTCTCGTACGGCATCCAGGAGATCGGACCGGCAGTCCCGGCAGTGGCCGGGGTGGGGTGCCCGGAAGGCGCGGTCGCAGCCGTCACAGGTCTGGAGGGGGTGCCGGACGTGGCGGACGGGGGGAGGTGGGGTGAACGGGGGCGGGGGCGGTAGCCGACTGGCCAGGCGGTGGGCCAGGAGGGCCGCCGGGCGGCACAGCGGCTCGGGTGGCAGGTCGGTGGTCAGGGCGTGGCGTACGGCGGCGGGGGTGACGTCGCGTTCCAGCCAGGCGGCGACGCCGGGGGTGAGGTGGGCGGTGTCGTCGACGGACAGGAGCAGGCGGGGGTCGTGGCGGCGGAGGTCAGCGAGGAGGTCCGTGGCGCTCTGGAGCAGGGCGGGGGCCGGGTAGGCGGGACGCGGTACGTCGGGCAGGAGCTTGCGGGGTGTGCGCTTCTCGCGCTGCTTCGGAGCCGCGGGCCGGGGCTCGGCCGGTCGGCGGTGGCCGGGCTGGTTGCAGGAGATCGTGCGGGTGACGATGTGGCCGGCGGGGGTGCGACGGCGTTCGCGGCGCAGGTAGCCGTGGGCTTCCAGCTCGCGCAGGGCCGCTGAGATGCGGGTCGTGCCCTCGGGGAAGCGGGCGGCGAGGCTCTTGATGTCGGCGCGGGCACCCGTGGGCAGCGACTGGATGTAGACGGCCAGTCCGATGGCGAGTGCCGACAGCTCCGGGTGCTGGGCGAGGTGGTTGCCGATCACCGTGAAGCGGGTGGTGTGGCGGGTGTGGTCGTGGACCAGGCCCGCCTGCGGGTGGTCTTTGCCCGCGTTTCGGGACTGGGCGCGCGAGGGCGCGCTAGGGTTTTCGGTATCCATCGGGAAGGGGCTTTCTTCCTTGGTGGTCAGGCCCTCGCACTGGGATTGCCGTCCCGGCGAGGGCCGTTGCATGTCTGCGGCTGTGTTGCGGCGAGCGTAAGGCAGGCGACCTGCCCCGAATCCAGCCGAGTTGGTGATGTTCACCCGCTTGGGTGAGTTTGCGCCGCGGGCGGGAGGGGTGGGGCTTGGTGGGGTCCTTTCACCCTCCTGTTCCTTGAGGGAGACCGCCCGTGCCGCCGGAGCACGGTTTCCCGGGTTCCGGTGAGAGGTCGACCTCGGCCCAGACCGTCTTGCGCGGCGAAAGCCCCGGCATCACGCCCCAGCGGTCGGCCAGCGCGTCGACGATGGTGAGCCCACGGCCCGACTCCGCGTCGTCGGCGGGCCGTTCGGGGTACGGCAACCGGTCGGCCCGGGTGTCGGTGACCTCGATACGGAGCGTGTCGCCGACGGCGTGGACGTGGAGCAGGAAATCCCGCCCGGGGACGCGACCGTGCGTGACCGCGTTCGACGCCAGCTCGGCCACGATGTGCGCCGCCGGGTCCAACGGCAGACCCCAGCTGCGCAGTTGTTCGGTGGCGAGAAGCCGGGCGAGACGGGCGCCGCGCGGGGTCGGGGAGAGCTGCACGCTGAAGTGGCGCAGGGGGGTGGCGAGTTCGGCGGTTTCCTTGTTCACGTCACTCAGCGTGGTGGCGCGTGCCTACCGTGAACAGTGACTCAGCGGGGGCGTCGGGTGACTGTCCGGAGTTTGTCCGGCGGTGTCCGGGCTGTCGGGACGTTGAGCGCGGGTAGGGCGCTGCTGCATCAGGGGCGGCACGGACGGAGGGGTACGGCATGACGGTCGAGGCGGACGCGGGTCGGCTCAAGGGCGAGGCGGACGAGCCGGGTTGGGAGGTGGATCCCGACGACGAGTGGGGTGTCGCGGTCATCGCGACCGTCGGCCGCCAGCTGAAGCTGCGGCGCGAGGCGGTGGGGATGCGGGCCGCCGAGTTCGGTGCGGCGGTGGGGTACGGCGAGGACCTGGTCTACAAGATCGAGGGCGGGAAGAGGATTCCCCGGCAGGAGTATCTGGACAGGGCCGACGAGGTGTTGGGGGCGGGTGGGCTCATTGCGGCGACCTGGGAGGACGTGCAGAGGGTCCGCTATCCGAAGAAGGTGCGGGCGCTGCGGGAGATGGAGGCCAGGGCAGTCGAGTTGCAGCTCTACGATCCGCTCAACATCCATGGCCTGTTGCAGACGGCGGAGTACGCACACGGGCTCCTTCTGATGCGGCGACCTGCCTACACCCAGGACGAGGTGGAGCGCTTCACCTCGGCGCGCATGGCCCGTAAGGCCGTGTTCGAGCGGGACCCGGCGCCGGAACTCAGCTTCGTCCTGGAGGAGTGGACGCTGCGGCGTCCACTCGGGGGCAGGGCGGCATTGCGTTGCCAGCTCGAACATCTGCTGGAACTGGGACGATTGCGGAACGTCGAGCTCCAAGTCATGCCGATGGATCGGGAGGAGCATGCCGGGGTGGACGGCGGGATCGAGGTGCTGAAGTTCGCCGATGGCTCGGGGGTGGGGCGATCGCCAGTCGTGGCCAACGGCCGACCGGTGTCAGAGCCCAGGCAGCTCCGTATTCTGGAACTGCGGTATGGCATCATCCGGGCGCAGGCCCTCACACCGCGTGAGTCGTCTGCCTTCATCGAGCAACTGCTGGGGGAAACATGATCCGCAACACCTCGGCCGGGAACGCCGCCGAGCTCGTGTGGTTCAAGAGCAGCTACAGCAGCGGCAGCGAGGGCGACTCCTGCGTCGAGGTCGCGGTAGCCCCCGGCACGATCCATGTCCGGGACTCCAAGTACCGCGACACCAGCCCTCGTCTCGTCGTCGCGCCCGAGAGCTGGGCGGCGTTCGTTACGGAGCTGCTGGGGGAATCGTGATCCGCAGGCCGACGGCCAAGGACGTCTCCGAGCTGGCGTGGTTCAAGAGCAGCTACAGCAGCGGCACTGATGGCGACTCCTGCGTCGAGGTCGCGGTAGCCCCCGGCACGATCCACGTCCGGGACTCCAAGTACCGGGACACCAGCCCTCGCCTCGCCCTCACGCGGAAGGCCTGGGCCGACTTCGTGCCGTACGTGTCCCGGAGCCCACGGATCTGACGAGCGGGTTCACACCGCGTCGACGCCGAACCAGCAGATGTCGATGAAGTCGACGGGATCTTCGTAGCGCGTCATCTCATCCGCGACGCGGGCCAGCGCGTCTTCCTTGCTCAGGTCCCAGGGAAGGACGCCTTCGCCGTCCCGAGGACTCATGTCGCCGATCCGTACGCCTTGATCGAGCATGTCGCCGATCAACCGCAGGGTGACCTGCTGAACCTCCGTCTCGCTGCTCCCGGAACCGGCGATTCTCTCGGCCGCGTCGCGCAACGGGACGAAATAGAGCGGGGCCATGCGGACATAGCGCACGAGATAGTCGAGCTCTTCCGCGTAGATGGCCTGCTGCGGCATTCAGTCTCCTCGATGAAGTCGGCCTGTCGACGGACGGCGTGAGCCTCCGAAGGATCATCCGACGGAGGCTCACGCATGGCGGCGTGCTAGCCGCCGAGTTCCTCCAGGCCCGGGATCGGGCTCAGACCTCGTGGCCCGCGCGCAGCCACGCGATGTAGTCGGCGGCGGCCCGTTCGGTGTCGTACTGCGGCCGGTAGCCGGTGTCCTCCGTGAGCCGGCCGATGTCGAGGACCAGGTGCGTGGCGCCGCCCCCGGCAGGGAGGTCGGCCCGGGCGTCGGGGACCGCCTTCCTGATCGCATCGATCACCATGGCGTTGGTGGTGAGGCGGCCCGAACCGACGTTGTACGTACGGTGGTTCAGCCTGTCCGCGAGCTGGAGGAGGGCGAGTGCGCGCCCGGTGTCCTTCACGTAGGTGAGGTCGAGCCCGTCGTCGGTGAAGGCGGGCCCCATGAGGCCCGACAGGTCCGGGTCCGTACCGCGCGCGGCGGCGTGGACGAGCGCGGGCGCGGCGAAGAACGGATCGGCGTGGCCGAGCGGGCCCCAGGTGCCGGAGACGCGGTAGTTCACGATGTCGAGCCCCGTGGTGTCGGCGAGGAAGCCGCCCAGCAGTTCGCCGACCTTCTTGAAGGTGGGGATCGAGACGCCCGCGCTCATCGACAGCGGAGCGTCCTCGCGCAGTGGCCCGTCGGTCGCCGCGCCGAAGTAGACCCCGATCGTGCTGGCGACGCCGAGCCGCCGTACGCCCCATTCCTGGGCCGCCTCCACGATGTTGAGCAGTCCGCCGAGCGCCTGCCGGGTCGCCTCCACCGGGGCCTCGGGGACGGGCGGCCAGGGGTGGGACCCGGCCAGGTGCACGATGCCCGTGATGTCGTGGCGGCGGCCGATCGCGAGCAGGGCGTCGCGATCGGTGACGTCCGCCCGCTCCACGGCCACCCGGGCCCCCGCGAGTACCGCCGGGAGCTCGCGGGGGCGGCGCTGGACCACGACGCACTCCTCGCCCTGGTCGAGCAGCGCTCGCACGGTGTGGGATCCGATGAAGCCGAGGCCTCCGGTGACGAGGATCATCGCCCTTCCTTTCCATGGTGGTTCGGGTCATTGCGGGTGGGCCGGGTCCGGGGCGGGTTCATCACTTGCTCCGCAGCTCACCCAGCGGCTCGGGGTCGTCCTCCAGCGCGGTGGCCGCCGCCTTCCAGCCGGTGTCGTCGCCGTGCAGGGCGCTGTGCAGGAAGGCCGTGGTGAGGCGCTGGATCAGGGCGACGCGGGCGGGGCTCTCGTCCGTCGTCTCGGCGGCCTCGTGGCCGGCGATGCCGCCCAGTGAGTGCTCCGCGCCGAAGAGGGTGAGCAGGCTCTTGGGCCCGGGGCTGTAGGCGTAGGGGTCGGTGAACCAGTCCGGTCCGCGCGTGGAGAGACGCGACTGGTCCTTGTCGCCGGCGACAAGGAGGGCCGGTGTGGTCATGCTGTCGAAGGACGGCCGCATGAAGGGGAAGTGCTCGGCGGCGAACGGGGTCAGGTCGTCGCCCAGGCCCGTCAGCGCCAGCAGCACACCGGCCTTGACCCGGGGGTCGGACAGGTCCTCGCCGGGAGTGCCGTCGGAGCCGAGGACCCGGGCGCCCAGCAGCGTGCTCGCCGTCTGTGCTCCCCAGGAGTGGCCGGCCACGGCGACGCGGTCCCGGTCGACGCGCCCGGCGAGACCCGGAACGGCGGCTTCCAGGGTGTCGAGCCCGTCCAGCGCGCGGGTCAGGTCCTCGATGCGCAGGCGCCAGATCCGTGGCGTACGGGGATCCTCGGCGGGGATGCCGAGCGTTCGTGAGTCGAGGTGGGTCGGCTGGACGACCACGAAACCGTGCGCGGCCCAGTGGTCCGCGAGCGGGGCGTAGCCGTTCATCGACGAGCCGAAGCCGTGCGACAGGACGACGACGGGCAGGCCGTCGCCGGTCGCGGGGGCGGAGACGCGGACCTGGAGGTCCTCGCCGCGGCCCGGGGCGGGCAGGACGACCGGCTTCGCGGAGACGACGGTGGTGGGCGCGTGCCCGCTGTTCGAGTCGGACATGGAGGTGCCTTCCATCAAGGGCTCGGTGTGCGACGCCGGGCACGGACGCGCTCGCGCGGGACCCCGCGGTCTGCCATCATGGCTGAACCGGAACGTCGCTCCGTTAACGATACGGAGCGTTGTTCCGCTTTGCAAGGTGGGCTGGGGAAGGAGAATCGGGTGAACGACGGCGGCCAGGGCGCGGGAAGCGCGGCCGGCTCCAGGCGCAAGGACGCCCGGCGCAATCAGCAGGCCCTGCTGGACGCGGCGGCCGCGGTCTTCGTGACCTCGGGCGTGGACGCCCCGGTGCGTGCGATCGCCGCCGAGGCCGGCGTCGGGATGGGCACGATCTACCGGCACTTCCCCACCCGGGCGGATCTGATCGTCGCGGTCTACCGGCACCAGGTCGACGCCTGCGCGCAGGCCGGCCCCGCCCTGCTCACGAGCAGCCCGTCACCGCACGCCGCCCTCGCCGCCTGGATCGACCAGTTCGTCGACTTCCTGGTCACCAAACACGGCCTGGCCGCCGCCATGCAGACCGACAGCGCCGGCTTCGAGACGCTGCACGCCTACTTCCTGGACCGTCTGGTGCCGGTGTGCACCCAGCTCCTCGACGCGGCCGCCGCCTCCGGCGAGATCCGCCCCGGCCTCACCGCCTACCAGCTCATGCGCGGGGTCGGAAACCTCTGCATCGGCGCCGAGAGCGACCCCCGCTACGACGCACGCGCACTGGTCGCGCTCCTGGTGGCCGGACTGCGTCAACCCCGCTGAACGGACCGGCCGGCGTTCCGCGGCCCGCGCGGTCCGGCTCCGGGGCGGGCGGGCGGCGCACCCGTGTCCCATCGGCGGTACCTTCATCACCACGCCGATGAGGAGAGTCAACGTGAGCAAGTTCGTGCGGCCCGCGGCCGAAGGCGCCGACCCCTTCGGCACGGCCCGTCTGCGCCGCGGAGTGCTGGACGCCTGGGCCACCAGCCCCGCCCGCTTCCGGGAGGACGCCAACGCCGAGGAGGACCTCGTCCTCGGTGGCTACCGGGACCGGCTGGTCGTCGAGCTCGCGCAGAACGCCGCCGACGCCGCCGCACGGGCGGGCGTCGCGGGACGGCTGCGGCTGACCCTCCGTGAGGGTGTTCTCGTCGCCGCCAACACGGGCGCCCCGCTGGACGCCGCCGGTGTCGAGTCGCTGTCCACCCTGCGCGCCTCCGCCAAGCGGGACACGGCCTCCGTCGGCCGGTTCGGCGTCGGGTTCGCCGCCGTCCTCTCCGTCACCGACGAGCCCGCCGTCGTCGGCCGGCACGGCGGAGTCCGGTGGGCGCTCGCCGAGGCCCGCGAGCTGGCCCAGGAGACCGCGCGGCACAGCCCGGGGCTCGGCGACGAGATCCGGCGCCGGGACGGCCATGTGCCCCTGCTGCGGCTCCCCTTCGCCGCCGAGGGCACCGCCCCCGACCCGTACGACACGGCCGTCATCCTTACCCTGCGCGACAGCGCCGCCGCCGGCCTCGCCGAGCGGCTGCTCAACGCCGTCGACGACGCCCTGCTGCTCGCCCTGCCCGGCCTGGAGGAGGTCGTCATCGAGGCCGGCGACGACGAGCCGCGCACCCTGCGCCGCCGCGTCGACGGCGCCTTCACGGTCGTCGAGGACTCCCGGGCCGGCGTCACCCACTGGCGTACGTCCACCGCGCACGGCCCGCTCACGCCCGAACTCCTCGTCGACCGCCCCGTCGAGGAACGGCTGCGCCCGCACTGGTCGCTCACCTGGGCCGTGCCCGTCAACGCCGCCGACAGCACACCCGACCGCCCGCGCACCGCCCCCGTCGTCCACGCCCCCACCCCCAGCGACGAGGCCCTCGGCGTCCCGGCCCTCCTCATCGCCTCCTTCCCGCTGGACACCACCCGGCGGCACGCCGCGCCCGGCCCGCTGACCGACTTCCTGGTGCAGCGCGCGGCGGACGCCTACGCCGAACTGCTCGCCGACTGGCGCCCGGTGGGCGAGGGCATCATCGGCCTCGTGCCCGGCCCGCTCGGCAAGGGCGAACTGGACGGCGCCCTGCGCCAGGCGATCCTGGAGCGGCTGCCCCGCACCTCCTTCCTCCCCCCGGCCGTCGAGCCGCACGAGCCCGACTCCGAGCTGCCCGAGTCCCTGCGCCCCCGTGACGCCGAGGTGGTGGAGGGCGCGGGCGCCGACACCGTGCAGGTCCTCGCCGAGGTACTGCCCACCCTCCTCCCCGCCGGGCTCGAACGACGCGTGGAGCTGCGGACGCTGGGCGTCGCCCGGGTCCCGCTCACCGACGCGATCGACCGCCTCGCCGGGCTGGAGAAGGAACCCGGCTGGTGGCGGCGGCTCTACGACAGCCTCGCCGGCGTCGACCCGGACCGGCTGTCCGGCCTGCCCGTGCCGCTCGCCGACGGGCGCACCACCATCGGCCCCCGGCAGATCCTGCTGCCCACCCCCGACGCCGCCCGCGTCGAGCCCGAGACCCTGGCCCGCCTCGGCCTCAAGGTCGCCCACCCGGACGCCACGCACCCGTTGCTGGAGAAGCTGGGCGCCCTCCCGGCGACCCCGCGGGCCGTACTCACCACGCCCCAGGTGCGAGCCGCGGTCGCCGCTTCCCTGGACGAGGACGGCGGGCCGATCTGGGAGGAGGACGCGCCGGACGCCGAGGAACTGGCCGACACCGTCCTCGCCCTCGTGCGGGACGCGGGCCTGGAGCCCGGTGACGAGCCCTGGCTCGGCGCGCTCGCCCTGCCCGACGAGGAGGGGGAACTCGCCCCCGCCGGTGAGCTGGTCCTGCCCGACAGCGCCTTCGCGCAGATCATGCGGGAGGACGAACTCGCCACCGTCGACGCGGAGCTGGCCGAGAAGTGGGGCGAGCAGCCCCTCGCCGCCTGCGGCGTCCTCGCCAACTTCGCCCTCGTCCGCGCCACGGACGTCGTCCTCGACCCCGACGAACTGGAGCCCCGCGAGGGTGACTTCGCCGAGCCCGACGACGCGGGTCTGCTGGACGCCGTGGACGTCTGGTGCGAGGACATCCTGGACCGCTTCCCGGACTCGCCCGTACCGCCGGTCGCCACCGAGCTGATCGCCGTACGCGATCTGGACCTGGTGGACGACGACAAGTGGCCCCAGGCCCTCGCCCTGCTCGCCCAGCCGCCCCTGCGCGACGCGCTCACCCAGCAGGTCCGGATCCTGCTCCCCGACGGCACGCACGAGGTCGTACGGCCGTACACGGCGTGGTGGCTGCGCGGCAACCCGGTGCTGGACGGCCGCCGCCCGGCGGGCCTGCTCGCCTCCGGCGGCGACCCGCTGCTGCGCGGCCTGTACGACGAGGCCGACGCGACCGGCTTCGACGACGAGCAGGTGCTGCGGGCGCTCGGGGTGCGCACCTCCGTCGCCGCGCTGCTGGACGAGCCGGGCGGCGCGGCCGAACTGCTGGACCGCCTGGCCGACCCGGAGCGCGAGGTCACCGGCGCTCAACTGCACGCGCTCTACAGCGCCCTGGCCGATCTGGACCCCGAACAGGTGACGCTGCCGGACGAGCTGCGGGCCGTGGTGGACGGGCGGGTCGAGGTCGTGGACGCGGCGGACGCGGTGGTCGTGGACTCGCCCGACCTGCTGCCGTTCACGGAGGGCATGCCGCTGTTGCCGGTGCGCCCCGCACGGGCGGCCGAACTGGCCGAGCTGTTCCAGGTGCGGCGCCTGAGCGAGTCCGTGACGGCGTCGGTGGACTCCGAGGGGACCGAGCACGACGTACCGGAGTCGGTGCGGGTACTGCTCGGCGCGCGCACACCGGAGTCGTACGTCGAGCACGAGGAACTCGTCGTGGACGGCGTCGAGATCGACTGGCGCCTCACCGAAGACGGCGTCCTGCACGCCGCGACCCTGGAGGGCGTAGCCGCGGGCCTGGCCTGGGCGGCCCGGCAGTGGCCGCGGCGGTTCGAGGTGGCGGCGCTGCTGGAGGATCCTTCGCGGACGGGGGAGCTGGCGCGGGATCGGTGGTTCGACTAGGCGGCCGGATCCCGCACTGTGTCCGTACACACATTCTTCACCTGCCGTACAACCTTTCGTTGCCATCGCTGATCTGATCACCCGAGCCAGCAGGCTCAACGATCACTTGGGCCCGGCCGGCGACGAGCCGTACGGAACGACCACGGTCGGGCCCCTTCTCCTCCTGGGGAACGCATGCGCATTCGAGCCACCGTGGCCGCCGTCACCGGCGCCCTCGCCCTCTCCGTCCTCGCCGTTCCGGCCGCGCAGGCCGACTCGAGCGTCGGTGACACGACGATCACCAAGGTCGTCGTCGACGGCGACAACATGGCCTCCGTGGGCACGTCGGTCGCGAAGACCATCAAGGTCAGCGTGACGGCGCGGGACGACTCCGGCATCTCGGGCGCCGAGGAGTTCTCGCTGTCGGGCCCGGACTACGGCTACTTCTCGACCGGTAAGCCGACCTGCACGGCCAGCGGCGCCACCACCTCCACCTGCACGGCCTCGTTCCTGGTGGACCCGAAGGTCGACTATCTGACCAACGCCTCGGCCGGCACCTGGTACGTGGACGCGCTGGTCGACGCCAGGGACGGCGACTTCGTCTGGGAGACGAAGGCCGGGTCCTTCAAGTTCCAGCGCGCCTCCAAGCTGACGGTGAACGCCTCGCCGGAACCCGTGAAGAAGGGCAAGACCATCACGGTCACGGGCAAGCTCTCCCGTGCGAACTGGGAGGACCTCCTGTACCACGGCTACACCAACCAGTCGGTCAAGCTCCAGTTCCGCAAGAAGAACAGCACCACTTACAGCACCGTGAAGACCATCAAGACGAACTCGGTGGGCGACCTCAAGACGACCGTCACGGCCTCCACCGACGGCTACTACCGCTACAGCTTCGCGGGCACCACGACCACCCCCGCGGTCAACGCCACGGGTGACTTCGTCGACGTGCGCTAGTCCGAGTCGTCACGAACTCCCGGGCGCTGTCCGGGGGTTCGTGACGAAGGTCACTGAATTCCGTGGGCGGCGAGACAACCGGCACCTCCGGACGCGTATCTGATCACATGGGTCAACAGGCCCCACGATCGCCGGGCCCCGTCATGACCAGCGGGGCCCCTTTTCCGTACCAGGGGAACGCATGCGCACCAGAGCCACCGTGGCCGCCGTCTCCGGCGCCCTTGCCCTCTCCGCCCTCGGCGTCCCGGCCGCGCAGGCCGACGACTCCGCCGCGTCCTACCGGGCGGGCGTAGCGAAGGTCCGCGAGGCCGCGCAGGCCGGGTCGGGCAGGGCCGCGGGCAAGCCGTACAACCTGAACGTCAGCTTCTCCGACGTCAAGATCGCCAAGACGGTCAAGGTCGGGACGACCGGTCATGTCGCCACGACGGTGACGTACACGCTGACGCACGGCGCGGACGTCGACATCACCGCCCGCGACTTCCTCACCGACCCCGTCCTCTACCGGGGCTCGCCCACCGCGCCGGAGAACAGGCTCTACGGCAACAAGCCGGCCAAGTGCACGGCGACTTCGGCGACCACCGCCAACTGCAAGGGCACGATCGACGTCTACCCGGGCGGCAGCGAGCGCGAGCTGCGCAACGCGGACGCCGGCACCTGGCGGGTCGCGGCCGAGGCCACCGACTACAACGGTCAGGACCCGGACGGCGAGATCTTCGACATCACCAAGACCGGCTACAAGAGCCAGGCCGGCCTCGGCACCACCCTGATGCAGCGCGCCTCGAAGCTGACGGTCGACGCCGCGCCCGAGCCGGTGAAGAAGGGCAAGCCCATCACCGTCACCGGCAAGCTGTCCCGCGCCAACTGGGACCGCGGCACGTACAACGGCTACGTCGAGCAGCCGGTCAAGCTTCAGTTCCGCAAGAACGGCAGCACCACGTACACCACGGTCAAGACCATCAAGACCAACGCGACGGGCAACCTGAAGACCACCGTCACGGCCGCCCAGGACGGCTACTTCCGCTTCACCTTCGCGGGCACGACGACCACTCCGGCGGCCACCCCTGCGGGCGACTTCGTCGACGTCCGGTAGGACGACGCCCCTCAGGGGCGCGGGGAACTGCGCGACCGGCCACCACGGACCCGCGGTGACCCACGGCGCTTCATCGGCGCAGGCCCAGCACAGCGCCTAGTCAGGGACCCGGCGGTCGACCCACTTCCAAGCGAGCTCCAGGGCGACCGCCGCCCCCGCCGAGATGCCCACCGCGATCCACGGCATCGTCATTCCCACCAGCCGCAGGGCGAAGAACTCCTGGAGCCACGGCACGACCAGTACGACCAGGAAGCCGAGGCCCATCGAGGTCACCAGGACGACCCGCCACCAGGTGTAGGGGCGGGCGATGATGGCCAGGACCCACATCGAGATCAGGAAGAGCGTCAGCGTGGCGACGCTCGTCTCGGCGTCCAGTGCTCCCTCGCCCGAGTAGTAGTGCCGGGCGATCAGGTAGGTGCCGAAGGTCGCGACGCCCGCGACCACACCGCCCGGGACCGAGTACCGCATGACCCGCCGTACGAAGTGGGGTTTCGCGCGCTCCTTGTTGGGCGCGAGGGCCAGGAAGAAGGCCGGGACGCCGATCGTGAGGGTGGACAGGAGCGTCAGGTGGCGGGGGAGGAAGGGGTACTCCACCTGCCAGAACACCACCAGCAGCGCCAGCAGGACCGAGTAGACCGTCTTGACGAGGAACAGCGTCGCCACGCGTGTGATGTTGCCGATGACCCTCCGGCCCTCGGCCACCACCGACGGCAGCGTCGCGAAGCTGTTGTTCAGCAGCACGATCTGCGCGACCGCCCGGGTCGCCTCCGAACCCGAGCCCATCGCCACGCCGATGTCGGCGTCCTTCAGCGCGAGGACGTCGTTCACGCCGTCGCCGGTCATGGCGACGGTGTGCCCGTGGGACTGGAGCGCGCCCACCATGTCCCGCTTCTGCTGCGGGGTGACCCGCCCGAACACCGTGCCGTCGTCGAGGGCGGTCGCCATCCCCTCCTTCTCCTGGGGGAGCGTGCGGGCGTCGACCGTCGTGCCGCTCAGCCCGAGCTTGGTCGCCACCGCGCCCACCGACACCGCGTTGTCCCCGGAGATCACCTTCGCCCGGACGTTCTGCTCCGCGAAGTAGCGCAGGGTGTCGGCGGCGTCGGGCCGCAACCGCTGTTCCAGTACGACGAGGGCGGCCGGCTTCGCGCCCTCGGCCACGTCGGGATCGTCCAGGTCGCGGCCGACGCGGGCCAGCAGCAGGACCCGTAGGCCCTGTTCGTTCAACCGATCGGTTTCGGCCAGGGCGGGATCGTCGTCGGCAAGGAGCACATCGGGCGCGCCCAGCAGCCAGGAGCTGGTCTCGCCGTCGCCCTCGCTGAAGCTCGCGCCGCTGTACTTGCGGGCGGAGGAGAAGGGCAGCGCCTCGGTGCAGCGCCAGTCCTCGGCGTCGGGATAGGCGTCGATGATGGCCTGGAGGGACGCGTTCGGGCGGGGGTCGGACTCACCCAGGGCGCCGAGCACCTTGCGTACGTACTCCTCGTCGTTGCCGCCCAGCGTGCGCAGCTCGGTGACGTCCATGCCGCCCTCGGTGAGGGTGCCGGTTTTGTCCAGGCAGACGGTGTCGACGCGGGCGAGGCCCTCGATGGCGGGGAGTTCCTGCACGAGGCACTGCTTGCGGCCGAGCCGGATGACGCCGATCGCGAAGGCGACCGAGGTGAGCAGGACCAGCCCCTCGGGGACCATCGGCACGATGCCGCCGACGGTCCGCGCGATGGAGTCGTCCACGCCCTTGTTCTTCACGAAGAGCTGGGTGACGATCAGGCCGATCGCGGCCGGGACCATCATCCAGGTCACGTACTTGAGGATGGTGGAGATACCGGAGCGCAGCTCGGACTGGACGAGGGTGAAGCGGGACGCCTCCTCGGCGAGCTGCGCGGCGTAGGCCTCGCGGCCGACCTTGGTGGCCTGGAACGCGCCGCCGCCCGCGACGACGAAGCTGCCGGACAGGACCTGGTCCCCGGACCGTTTGACGACCGGATCGGCCTCGCCGGTGAGCAGCGACTCGTCGATCTCCAGCCCGTCGGCCTCGACGCACACGCCGTCCACCACGGCCTTGTCGCCGGGCCCGATCTCGATCAGGTCGTCCAGCACGATCTCCGAGGTGCCGACCTCGGCGGCGACCCCGTCCCGCCGCACGGTGGGCCGTGCCTCACCGATCACCGCGAGCGAGTCGAGGGTCTTCTTCGCCCGCCACTCCTGGACGATCCCGATGCCGGTGTTGGCGAGGATCACGAAGCCGAACAGGCTGTCCTGGATCGGCGCGACGAACAGCATGATCACCCAGAGCACGCCGATGATCGCGTTGAACCGGGTGAAGACGTTGGCCCGGACGATCTCGAGCATCGACCGGCTGCTGCGCACCGGAATGTCGTTGACCTGCCCGCGCGCGACCCGCTCGGCCACCTCGGCGGCGGTGAGCCCGCTCGTCGCCACCGGGACGGGGACGGGGTGCGCAGTCCTGCCCACTTCGGCGCCCGCGTCGGTATGCGTCATGCATTCGACGGTACGTGCGGATTTACGCCTTCACCCGCCGAGTGAGCGGAAGTTCCGACTTGGGGAGGACCGGCCTCGTGCCCTGGTTGTAGGGCGCGAGGGCTCAGGACGACTGGGGTTCGCCGGTGGTTTCCCGGGGCGTCTCCACGGCCGCCGCCCGCTTGATGGCCGCGTCGCGGCGGCGGACGTACCAGATGCCGAGCAGCCCGAGGCCGCCGCCGGCCAGGCAGGTCCACACCCACCAGGCCTGCCCGCGGTCGTCGAACCAGCTGTAGAAGGGGAGCTGGACGAGGAACAGGACGAACCAGATGATCGTGCCGCCGACGATGGTGGGGACCACGGGCCCCTCCAGGGGCTCCGGCGCCTCGTGCTTGATCGGTCCCGTGAAAAATCCGGCCATGGGGGACAGCTTACGAGGTGATCAGGTCTACGCGCGGAGATGGCCGTTCGAGGCTTTATATGTTCATACTGAAACGGTTTGCGTCTGACCACTTCTCTTCGTAGGAAACACCAACAGCATGCCCACCTCGGCTCCTGCCAAGGCCCCCACCCCTGAACAGCCGGGAGCCGGGCCCTCTTACGGTGCACTCGACCGTTTCTTCAAGATCTCCGAACGCGGCAGCACCGTGTCCCGCGAGATCCGCGGCGGTCTCGCCACCTTCTTCGCGATGGCGTACATCATCGTGCTGAATCCGATCATCCTCGGCAGCGCGAAGGACATGTACGGCCATCAGCTGGACAACGGCCAGCTGGTCACCGCGACCGCCCTGACGGCGGCGTTCACCACGCTGCTGATGGGCGTCATCGGCAATGTGCCGATCGCGCTCGCCGCCGGTCTCGGCGTGAACTCGGTCGTCGCGCTCCAGCTCGCGCCCCGGATGTCCTGGCCGGACGCCATGGGCATGGTCGTCCTGGCCGGCTTCGTGGTCATGCTGCTGGTCGCCACCGGTCTGCGCGAGCGCGTCATGAACGCCGTGCCCTACGGCCTGCGCAAGGCCATCGCCATCGGCATCGGCCTGTTCATCATGCTGATCGGCCTGGTCGACTCGGGCTTCGTCTCCCGCATCCCGGACGTCGCCCAGACCACGGTCCCGCTCCAGCTCGGCGGCGACGGCCACCTCAACGGCTGGCCGGTGCTGGTCTTCATCCTCGGTGTGCTGCTCACCCTCGCGTTGATCGTCCGCAAGGTCCCCGGCGCGATCCTCATCTCGATCGTCGCGATGACCCTGCTCGCGGTCCTCATCGAGGCCGTGGCGAACGTGCCGTCCTGGGGCCTGACCACCCCGAAGTGGCCCGGCAACCCGGTCGACACCCCCGACTTCGGCCTGATCGGCGAGGTCAGCCTGTTCGGCGGCTTCGACAAGGTCGGCGCCCTGACCGGCGTCCTCTTCGTCTTCACCGTCCTGCTGTCCTGCTTCTTCGACGCCATGGGCACGATCATGGGCGTCAGCGACGAGGCGAAGCTGACCGACGCCCAGGGCCAGATGCCGCGGATCAACAGGGTCCTGTTCGTCGACGGCCTCTCGGTCGCCGCGGGCGGCGCCAGCTCCTCCTCGGCCACCACCGCCTTCGTGGAGTCCACGGCCGGCGTCGGCGAGGGGGCCCGTACGGGCCTCGCGAACGTCGTCACCGGTGCCCTGTTCGGCATGGCGCTGTTCCTGACGCCGGTCGCCACCATGGTCCCGTCGCAGGCGGCCACCCCGGCGCTGCTCGCGGTCGGCTTCCTGATCCTCGCGAACTCCGTCAAGGAGATCGACTGGGCCGACTACACGATCGCGATCCCGGCCTTCGTGACGATGGTGATGATGCCGTTCACCTACTCGATCACCAACGGCATCGGCATGGGCTTCATCACCTTCGCGGTGCTGCGCCTGGCCGCCGGGCGGGGCCGGGAGGTGCCGGTGGCGATGTACGTCGTGTCGGCGGTCTTCACCTTCTACTACCTGATGCCGGCGCTGGGGCTCACGTAGCCCCGGATCTCAGGTGAGGCCGTAGAACTTCTCGGTCTCCTCCACGGCGGACTGGAACCGTTCGTCGAAGTCATCGCGGATGAGCGTCCGGACCACATAGTCCTGGACGCTCATTCCTCGTTTCGCGGCATGCTGTCGGAGCCGTTCGAGCAGCTCATGGTCTATTCGCAGGCTGAGCACGCTGGTCCCCATGAACACGAGGGTCGCGGCACTCTTCGGTGCGGTGTGTCACGTTCCGCCGCCGGATCACCCATATGAGTGATGTGGTGATTCAGTGGCCCGGGTCACGGGCATTCGCGCGCGTTCCCGGTGGTCCTTAGCGAGAGTAATGAGTTACTCTAAAGAGATGTCGGACCTTACCCATGGCGACAACGCTGCCGCCGTGAACTCTTTGCGCTCCGCCGTGATGCGACTGTCGCGCCGGCTCAAGCACCAGCGGGTGGACGAGTCGCTGAGCCCCACCGAGATGTCGGTCCTGGGCACCCTCTCCCTGTGCGGCAAGGCCACCCCGGGTGAGCTGGCCCGCAAGGAGCATGTCCAGCCGCCGTCGATGACCCGCATCGTCGCGCTGCTGGAGGCCAAGGGACTGGTCCGCCTGGAGCCGCACCCCGAGGACCGGCGCCAGAAGGTCGTCACGAAGACGGAGCAGGCCGAGGCGATGCTCGAGGAGAGCCGCCGCAAGCGCAACGCCTTCCTGGCCACCCTGGTCGAGGGTCTCGACGAGGACGAGTGGGCGAAACTGCGCGCCGCCGCCCCCGTGCTGGAGAAGCTCGCACACCTGTAAGCCGCGTTCACGAGGAGGCGAACCTGTTGAGTACGGGACCCGGAGCAGCTTCCGCACCCGCACCGACCACCCCCACTACCTCTGGCCCCCACAAGTCCTCGATGTTCAGCTCGCTGAAGGTCAGGAACTACCGCCTGTTCTTCCTCGGGCAGGTCGTCTCCAACACCGGCACCTGGATGCAGCGCATCGCCCAGGACTGGCTGGTGCTCAGCCTCACCGGATCCGCCACGGCCGTCGGTATCACCACGGCCCTCCAGTTCCTGCCGATGCTGCTCTTCGGTCTCTACGGCGGTGTCCTCGTCGACCGGCTGCCCAAGCGCGGCACGCTGCTCGTCACCCAGACCGCGATGGCCGTCACCGGCCTCGCGCTCGCCGTCCTCACCCTCACCGGCAACGTCCAGGTCTGGCATGTCTACCTGGCCGCGTTCGCCATGGGCCTCGCGACGGTCGTCGACAACCCGGCCCGGCAGTCCTTCGTCTCCGAGATGGTCGGCCCCGACCAGCTCCAGAACGCGGTCAGCCTGAACTCCGCGAACTTCCAGTCCGCCCGGCTGGTCGGCCCCGCCGTCGCAGGCGCGATGATCACCGGCGTGGGCACGGGCTGGGCGTTCCTCGCCAACGGTCTGTCCTTCGTCGCGCCCATCGCCGGGCTGCTGCTGATGCGGGCGCGTGAGCTGTACGCCGTGCAGCGCGCCCCGCGGGGGAAGGGACAGCTGCGGGAGGGGCTGCGGTATGTCGCCGGACGACCGGAGCTGGTCTGGCCGATCGTGCTGGTCGGCTTCGTCGGCACCTTCGCCTTCAACTTCCCCGTCTACATCTCCGCCTTCGCGGACGACGTGTTCGACGCCGGCGCGGGCTGGTACAGCATGTTCAACACGCTGATGGCGGTCGGTTCGGTGACGGGCGCGCTGCTCGCCGCGCGGCGCGGTACCGCCCGGATGCGGCTGCTGATCGTGGGTGCGGTGCTCTTCGGCACGGTGGAGATCGTGGCGGCTCTGACCCCGTCGCTGTATCTCTTCGCCCTGCTGATGATCCCGATAGGGCTCTTCGGCATGACGATCAACGTCACCGCCAACACCAGCATCCAGATGGCCACCGACCCGGCCATGCGGGGCCGTGTGATGGCCCTGTACATGATGGTCTTCCTGGGCGGCTCCCCGGTCGGCGCCCCGATCGTCGGCTGGATCACCGACACCTACGGTGCCCGGGTGGGCCTGGCGGTCGGAGGCGCGATCGCCGCGGTCGCGGCAACGGTGATCGGCCTGATCCTGGCGCGGGTGGGGGGTCTGCGGTTGTCGGTGGGCTGGAACAAGGGGCATCCGCAGGTGCGGTTCGTGCCTCGGCAGGGGCGGGAGGAGGAGCTGGCGACGGTGGCGTAGGAGGGGGCGCCGAGGGGTCAGTCGCGGGGGAAGTCGTCGGTCTTGAAAGTCGTCAAGGACGGACATCGTGGCGCTCCTGCCCGGCCGCCGCTCGGTCACGACGGCCGCGCAGCACAACGATACGCACGGTGACGGGGGCACGTGTGGCGATGGTCACCCCGCTGCCCAGGGGGCTAGACCCTCCGCGCCAGCACCTGCCCCGGCCAGTCGCCCCGGCCCACATAGGTCTCGGTACGCACGAAGCCCTGGCTCTCGTAGTAGCGGACCAGCTTGCCGTCGTCGCCCGCATAGCAGTCCACCCGCAGCAGCGGGACGCCCGCCCGGCGCGTCTCCTCGGCGGCGTGCGCGAGGAGAGCGCTGCCCGCGCCGTGGCCCGCGAAGCGGCGGTCGGAGGCGAGCCAGTGGATGTAGCGCTCGGGCTCGCCGGGCGGCGGGAGGTGGGCCAGGTAGGCGCCGGGGGAGTCCGTGAGGGTGAGCGTGGCGGCCGGTGCGCCGTCGACCTCGGCGATGAAGGCGGCGCCCTCGGCCATGTTCCGGGTCACCGACTCCACGGTCCCCGGATTCTCCGACAGCGGCTTCGTCCCCCACTGCCCCGTGCGCCCCTGCGCGACCAGCCACTCCACACAGCTGTCCAGCATGCCGAGTATCACGGGGATGTCGTCGGGCCCGCCGTCCCTGATGGTGATCGTCATCCCGTCATGGTGCCAGGCTGGACGCATGAGACTCTTCGCCGCCCTGCTGCCGCCCGAGGACGTCACGAGTGAACTGGCCGCCGAGGTGGCCGAGTTGAAGAAGCTGCCCGGAGCGGACGGGCTGCGCTGGACCGGCCGCCCGGGGTGGCACTTCACCCTCGCCTTCTACGGCGAGGTCGACGACGACCTCGTACCCGACCTGTCGGCCCGCCTGGAGCGCGCCGCGCACCGGACGCCGGCGTTCCGGCTGGCTCTGCGCGGCGGCGGGCAGTTCGGGCACGGCCGCGCCCTGTGGACGGGCGCCGAGGGCGATCTGCCGACCCTGCGGCTGCTGGCGGAGCGGAGTGAGGCGGCCGGGCGGAAGGCCGGGGTGGAGATGGGGGACCACCGGCGGTACAAGGCCCACCTGACGGTGGCCAGGAGCCGGTCGGCGGTGGACGTACGGCCGTATGTCGCCGTCCTCGACGCGTTCACGAGCCGGACCTGGACGGTGGACGAGCTGGTGCTGATGCGCAGCGAACTGCCGAGGTCCGGGATCCCGGGCGAGCAGCCCCGGTACGAGGCGGTCGCCCGCAGGCCGCTGACGGGGGCCGGTTAGGCTCGATGACGTGGACCCGAAAACCCGGAACCGGATCATGGCCGGTGCGCTTGTGCTGATGTTCGCCCTCGTCGCCGTGGCGGCAGCGCTCGGCAGGTAGCCGCGCGCTGCCCACTCCCGCCGGCAGCCGACAGAAGCCCGCCGGAGCCGGCCCAACGCCGGACGCGTGCCGCGCCGCGCACTTTCCGGTGGCGCTGCTTCCAGGCTCACGCCTCCCGAGGCGGCCCCGGGCCGGAGGCGTGCCGCGCCGAGAGCCGTGTGTGGCCGGGCCGGACGCGTGCCGTGCCGCACCCCTTCCGGCGGCGCCGCTGCCAGGCGCAGGTCTCGGGGAGGCCCTGGGCGGGGGAGGTTCTGGTCCGGGCCGGTCGGCAGTTCCTTGGGCGGCTTTGGTTCGGCGGCGCATGGTGTGGGGCTAAATCAGAGCCGTGAGTGGCCGGGCCGGACGCGTGCCGTGCCGCACCCCTTCCGGCGGCGCCGCTGCCAGGCGCAGGTCTCGGGGAGGCCCTGGGCGGGGGAGGTTCTGGT
>NZ_JBIWAK010000010.1:0-212943 GCF_044759995.1 Streptomyces sp. NPDC098781 | reverse complement strand
TCCGGGCCGGTCGGCAGTTCCTTGGGCGGCTTTGGTTCGGCGGCGCATGGTGTGGGGCTAAATCAGAGCCGTGAGTGGCCGGGGCGGAGGCCTGCATTGCCGCATCCTTCCCGACGGTGCTGCTGCCAGGCACGCCTCCCGAGGCGGCCCCGGGCTGGAGGCGTGCCGTGCCGCGCCCTTCCGACGGCGCCGCTTCCGGGCCCACGCCCCCCGAGACGGCCCCGGGCCGGAGGCGGTGGCTCCCGGCCCGGGCCGTAGTCGCCCGGTTGCGGCACTGGTGGCCGCTACCAGGCGAAGGCCTCCGGAGACGGTCCCGGGCCGGGGAAGATCTCGTCCAGCTCGGTCAGCAGGTCCTCGCTCAGTTCCAGTTCCGTCGCTCGCAGTGCCGACTCCAGTTGGTCGGCCGTGCGGGGGCCGACGATCGGGCCGGTGACGCCGGGGCGGGTGAGGAGCCAGGCCAGGGCTGCCTCGCCGGGTTCCAGGCCGTGCTTGTCGAGGAGGTCCTCGTAGGCCTGGATCTTCCCGCGCAAGGCGGGGTCGGCGAGGGAGTCGGCGGCTCGGCCGGAGGCGCGGCGGCCGGTCTCGGCCTGTTTCTTGAGGACGCCGCCGAG
Source organism: Streptomyces sp. NPDC098781 (assembly GCF_044759995.1). Classification (NCBI taxonomy): domain Bacteria; kingdom Bacillati; phylum Actinomycetota; class Actinomycetes; order Kitasatosporales; family Streptomycetaceae; genus Streptomyces; species Streptomyces sp. NPDC098781. Next base: position 212,332 of record NZ_JBIWAK010000010.1, on the reverse strand, counting down.
CAGTCCGCCGTGCAGCGGCGACCACGGGATGACGCCGAGGCCGTACTCCCGCGCGGCCGGGATGACCTCCATCTCGGCGCGGCGCTCGCAGAGGTGGTACAGGCACTGCTCGCTGACCAGGCCGATGGTGCCGGCGCGGCGGGCGGCGGTCTCGTTGGCCTGGGCGATCTTGTAGCCGGGGAAGTTGGAGGATCCGACGTAGAGGATCTTCCCCTGCTGGACCAGGACGTCGATGGCCTGCCAGATCTCTTCGAAAGACGTGGCGCGGTCGATGTGGTGGAACTGGTAGACGTCGATGTGGTCGGTCCGCAGCCGCTTCAGCGACGCGTCCACGGCCCGGCGGATGTTCAGCGCCGACAGTTTGTCGTGGTTGGGCCACGCCTCGCCGTCGGCGGCCATGTTGCCGTACACCTTGGTGGCGAGGACGACCTTGTCGCGCCGCTCGCCGCCCTTGGCGAACCAGTTGCCGATGATCTCCTCGGTACGGCCCTTGTTCTCGCCCCAGCCGTACACGTTGGCAGTGTCTAAAGATCAATTTTAACGCCATGATCCGAACCACATACCGTCATCTCTTGTGTGCGATGCGTGACGCAGGGGAGAGGGAGAACGAGCATGGCGAGAGTTCTGGGCGTGGTCCGTCTGTCGAGGGTGTCGGACGAGACCACATCGCCGGAGCGTCAGCGTCGGTCCATCCAGCGATGGGCCGATCAGGAGGGGCACGTCGTCGTGGGGTGGGTGGAGGACATCGACGTGTCCGGCGGGGTCGAGCCGTGGAAGCGTCCGGAGTTCGGCAAGTGGCTCCCCTCGACCATCGGGAAGGAGGTCAGCGCGATCGAGCACCGGATCGCGGTGGAGGAGTCGCGCGCCGACGAGTACGACATCCTCTGCGCGCTGAAGATCGACCGTCTCTCGCGACGCGTGCTCCACGTGCACACCCTCCTGGAGTGGTGCGAGAAGAACGGCAAGGAGGTCGCCACCGTCGAGGACGGGATCAACCTCAACACGCAGATGGGGAAGCTCCTCCTCAGCCTGATCGCGTCCTTCGCGGAAGGGGAGCTCGAAGCCATCAAGGCGCGGGCCAAGTCCTCGTACAACCACCTGGTGAAGGAGGGGCGCTGGCGCGGCGGCCGCACTCCGTACGGTTACCGGGAGGAGAAACAGGAGACCGGCGACGGATGGAAGCTCGTCCCGGACGACTACGGGACCGACACGGCCGGGACGCTCCGTGAGATCGTCCGCCGTCTCATCGCGGGCGAGTCGGCGAACAGCATCGCGCAGTGGCTCAACGAGGACGTGTCGAAGACCCCGACGTCACTCGACGCCCAGATGATCCGTAACGGCAAGACCCCAAAGGACAGCCGCTGGACCGCCGCGAACACGGCCAAGGTCGTACGTTCCCGCTGCATCCTGGGGCAGATGGAGGTGTCCGAGGAGGTGATGGTCGACGGGGAGAAGACGACACGACGCCGGGTTGTCCGGGACGCGGACGGCCAGCCCCTCCAGCGCGCGGAGCCTCTGATCACGCACGAGGAATGGGAGTTGGCCAACAAGAAGCTGGACGAGAACACCAGCAAGCGCAACGGCAACCGCAAGGGTGGGTCGCCCTTGCTCCAGGTCGCGTTCTGTACGTGTGGGGAGCCGGCGTATCTCGCCCCCGGCCGTAACTGGCCCTACTACCGCTGCGCCTCCCGTACCACGCACAAGCCGTGTCCGACCGGAAGCAAAGGCATCGCGGCGCACACGCTGGAGGACGCCGTGGGAAAGGCGTTCCTCCTCGCTGCCGGGGACGTCGAGATCGTCCGGAAGGTCTTCCGGCCGGGCGTGGACTACACGCGCGACATCGAGGAAGCGAACCGCGCCCTGTCGGACCTGAGGGAGGACCGCGAGGCGGGCCTCTACTCCAGTGAGCTGGGCAAGCAGGAGTACCGGGAGGCGTACAAGCGGTTGGACGCGCGACGTGAACAGCTCATCGCGCAGCCCACGCGCCCGGACACCTGGGAGGAGATCCCGACAGGAGAGACCTACCGGGAACGGTGGAGCACGTTGTCGACCCAGCACGAAAAGGGCAGGGAGCTACGCGCCGCAGGGGTCAAGGCCGTCATCCATGCCGAGCCGATTCCCGGGATGACCGCCGCGCAGCTCATGGCTCCCGATGGCCATGACGGGATGTGGCAACACCCAGTCGGGAGGGTTCAGGTTCTGATCCCCATGGACTTCAAGCAGCGTCTGCGCAACGTGGCGGCGCTCCACAGCGAAGGCTGACCGACAACTGCATCCGACGAGGAGGGCCCTGTGGTCGGGGCCCTCCTGCGCGTTTGTAGGCTGCCCGGCAGGTTGCCGCCGTCGCTCCCGACCGCAAGAGACCGAGTCCAGGCCAGATGCATTGGGCGCCCAACCTGTGAAGCGCCGTACCTCCCGCACGGCACCCCTGCGAAGAGGGGAGACGCATGTCCCGCCGTCCTGCGGGGTCACCGGCGCACCCTCGTGCGCCTCACAGGAAAAAGCCGCGAACCAGTGGCCATCAGCTTCGGTCATGACCGCCCGTGGGGCGGAGTCTCCCAGCGCGAATACCAGCGCAAGGCGCAGGACGGAACCTGATGCCCTTGCCTGGAGCGGACTCGAAGAAGTTGGCTTGTGGCCCATGAAGTACACCCAGCTCGGACGCACCGGACTCAAGGTCAGCCGACTCGTTCTCGGCACGATGAACTTCGGTCCGCAGACAGACGAATCAACCAGCCACGGCATCATGGACGCCGCTCTCGGAGCGGGTCTGAACTTTCTGGACACGGCCAACGTCTATGGGTGGGGTGAGAACAAGGGCCGCACCGAGGAGATCATCGGTACTTGGTTCGCCCAGGGTGGCGGGCGGCGCGACAAGGTCGTCCTCGCCACCAAGGTGTACGGGAACATGGCGGGCGACGGGGACGTCTGGCCCAACCACGACAAGCTCTCCGCGGTGAACATCCGTCGGGCCGTCGACGCCTCCCTCAAGCGGCTTCAGACGGACTACATCGACCTCTACCAGTTCCATCACATCGACCGGGCGACGCCGTTCGAGGAGATCTGGCAGGCGATCGACGTCCTGGTCCAGCAGGGTAAGATCCTCTACGCGGGGTCGTCCAACTTCCCCGGCTACAAGATCGCCCAGGCCAACGAGACCGCCGCCCGGCACGGCCGCATGGGCCTGGTCAGCGAGCAGTGCCTCTACAACCTTGCTGAGCGCCGCGCCGAGATGGAGGTCATCCCGGCCGCGCAGGACTACGGCCTCGGTGTCATCCCCTGGTCGCCGCTGCACGGCGGACTGCTCGGCGGCGTCCTTAAGAAGGAGGCCACACAGGGGCGCCGGGCGAGCGGCCGCGCTGCCGACGCGCTCAAGGACACCAAGACACGCGAGCAGATCCAGGCGTACGAGAACCTCCTCGACAAGCACGGCCTGGAGCCCGGTGAAGCGGCGCTCGCCTGGCTGCTGACCCGCCCCGGCGTCACCGGCCCGATCGTCGGCCCCCGCACGCAGGAGCAGCTGGACTCGGCGCTGCGCGCCCTGGAGCTGGAGCTGAGCGAGGAGCTGCTGACGTCTCTGGACGAGGTCTTCCCCGGTCCCGGACCGTCTCCTGAAGCCTTCGCATGGTGAGGTAGCGGGTCTGTGTCGGAGCCGTCGCCTTCTGCTTGCGTTCGAGGCGAGTTGGAGGCGGCGGCTTCGCCGTTTCAACTCGGGGTCCGCAGGAGCGGTGAGCGTCAGCGATGCGCTGCTGTGGAATCTGGTGTCAAAATTGCTGGTTGGCGCGGACCAGCCGGCCGACCTTGAGTCCCGTGCGTCCGAGCTAGCGACGTGGAGTGCGCTCTAGGCAAGAGATCCCGGCGAGCCGCCCCGGCCGCGCGCTCTCGCGCGGTACTCGCTCGGTGTCGTGGCGAGGCGGCGGTGGAAGGCGCGGATCAGGGTGTCGACGGTGCCGAAGCCGCATACGGAGGCGATCCGTTCCAGGGTGTCGTCGGTCGTCTCCAGCAGGTTGCCGGCCATCTCGACCCGCGCCGACTCGATGTAGGCGTGCGGTGTGGTGTCCAGCTCGGTCTTGAAGATGCGGGTGAGCTGCCGGTCGCTGACATGGGCGTACGCCGCCAGGTCCGCGACGGTCAGGCGCTCGGCGATGTGGTTGTGGACGTACAGCCGGAGGTCCTCGATCCGCCGCGTGGGGGACACCCGCTCCAGCGGCACGCTGAACTGGGACTGCCCGCCGGGCCGCTTCAGGTACATGACCAGCTGGCGGGCCACGCGCAGCGCGACCCGCTCACCGAAGTCCTCCGCGACCAGGGCGAGGGAGAGGTCGAGGCAGGCGCTGATCCCGGCGCCGGTCCACACCTCGCCGGCCTCGCGGATGAAGATCGGATCGGGGTCGACCCGGACCGCCGGATGGTCGTCGGCGAGGCGCTGGGCGGTCGACCAGTGCGTGGTCGCGCGCCGGCCGTCGAGGAGGCCGGCCGCGGCGAGGAGGTGCGCGCCCACGCACACCGAGGTCACGCGTCTGGCGCGGGTGGCCAGCGCCTTCACCCGGGCCACGGTGCCGGGCTCCACGATGGGGTGGATACGGCCCTCGGCGTCCACCTCCACGGAGCCCGGCACCAGCAGCGTGTCGATCGCCCGCTCGCCGACCTCCTGGAACGTGGCGTCGGGCAGGATCCGCACCCCGGCCGCCGTCCGCACCGGCTCCAACGTCTCGGCGGCCAGGACGACTTCGTAGCCCACGCCCTTCGAGGTCTCGCGCGGGACGAGGGAGAACACCTCCGGCGGGCCGGTGACGTCGAGCAGGTCGACGCCCTCGAACAGCACGATCACGATCAACCGGTTCACGGTCCCCACCGGTAACCCCCTGTTTCACTCCCCGACATGGGTGTCGGTTTCTGCACATAGCGCGTCATTGCCGACGCGCCCGTTCCGGCCATAGCGTCGCATGTGCGTTCAACAAGATGTTGAACCTTGTCGAAGCTACTCAACTCCCGGAACCTGGAGGGGATCTGTGACCAGCAAGACGCTGCGCGAACTCGGCGGGGCCGACACCACCCCCGCGGCCCTCGCGTCCTCGACGCTCGTCCTCGTCGACTACCAGAACACCTACACCCGCGGTGCGATGGAACTCGACGGCTGGCGGCCCGCGCTGGAAGCGGCGGCGGACCTGCTCGCCCGTGCCCGCGCCGCCGGGGCCGAGGTCATCCACGTCCAGCACGACGGCGGCGAGGGCTCGGCCTACGACATCCGCGCCGAGATCGGCGAGATCCACCCCTCCGTGGCGCCTGCCGACGGCGAGGCCGTGGTGGTCAAGCAGGCCCCGGACGCCTTCCACGGCACCGAACTGGGCACGCTCGTCGACGAGGCCGGCCACGACACGCTGATCATCGCCGGGTTCATGACCCACATGTGCATCGCCTACACCTCGGCGTCCGCGGCCCTGCGCGGCAACCAGCCCACCGTCCCGGCGGACGCCTGCGCCACCCGGTCGATCGTGGACGTGTCCGCCGACGAACTGCACCGCGCCGGGCTGGCCGCGATCGCCGACGCGTACGGGGTCGTCGTCGGCTCCGTGAAGGAGCTGGGCTGAAGTGAGCGGCTTCTCCCGCCGGGGGATGCTCAAGACGGGCGGCGCGGCCGTCGTGGGCGGCGCCGCGGTCTTCGGCGTCACCCGCCTCGGCGACACACCGGCGCAGGCGGCGGACGCGGACACCTCGGGCACGACGACCCTGCGCAGGCTCAACGGCCTTGCGGACAAGCCGGCTTCGCTCGCCTCCGCCACGCTGATCATGGTCGACTACCAGAACACCTACACCCGCGGTGTGATGGAGCTGACCGGCTGGCAGAAGGCCCTGGACGCCGCCGCCGCACTGCTGAACGCGGCCCGGGAGGCGGGTGGCGAGGTCATCCACATCGTCAACGACGGCGGGACGGGCACCCCGTACGACATCCGCCGTCCGATCGGCCGGATCCACGACCGGGTCAAGCCGGCCGAGGGCGAGCCGACCGTGGTGAAGAAGGCGCCCAACGCCTTCGTGAACACCGAACTGGGCGGGCTCGTCGACCGGGCGGGCAACGAGAACCTGGTCATCGCCGGGTTCATGACGCACATGTGCGTGACGTTCACCGCCGAGGGCGCGTTCCTGCGCGGCAACAAGCCCACCGTGGTCGCCGACGCCTGCGCCACCCGGCCGCTGCCCTCGGTCGGCGGCGGGCTGTCCGCCGGCCAGATCCACGAGAGCGCGCTGGCGACCATCGCCGACCTGTACGGCGTCGTCGTGCCCTCGCACACGGCGCTGCGCTAGGGCCTAGTCCCCGCGGTCTCCCTCTCCGGCCTCCCTCCAGCCCCACGCTGCCGGAGAGGGACCGCATTGCTCCCCGCGTCCCGGCCGCCCCGCGCGGCTCCCGGCGGGTCTGTTCCCCCCACGCCACCGCTCCCCACGGCGGGAACACCTGACGACCGATTCGTTACGGAGAGCAACTCATGGCAACACGCCGGACCTTCATCGGCGGGGCGAGCGGCATCGGCGCCGCGACGTTCCTCGGACACACGGCCGCCGCGCCGCAGACGGCATCCGCGCTCGACGCGGTGCCCGCCGTCGAGGCGGTGAGCACCCAGACCGCCGCCCGGGACACCATCCGCGCGGTGAACGCGGCCATGCGCGCCAACTACGCGGCGCTCAAGGCCGACCTGGTCAAGAACCTCGGGCCGGTCATCATCGTGCAGAACGACGCCAAGGGCGGCACCTTCACCCTCGTCCACCAGGGCCAGCGGTACGTCGAGCACCCCGTGGCCGAGGAGTTCGAGCTGGCGAAGTCCATCGCCCATGTGCCGCTCGGCATCTACTCGACGCTCGCGGAGTACCTGTCGGACAAGGTCCCCAACGTCGGCAACGCCGACCGGATCGACGCCCACGACCTCGACATGGTGGCGATGAAGGGGCCCGCCACGGACGCCTGGATCACGCCGCTGCAAGCCTTCGCGGACAAGCTGACCACCGCGAGGAACAGCCTCGCCGCGGCGAACCTGCCGACGGCCCTGCGCAACTCCTGCGCGAAGATCCTCGACGAGGCTCTCACTTTCATCGCCGACTCCGTCCGCGTCCGCGCGTTCGACATCGCCTCGTTCCAGCGCTTCGCGGCGCGCGTCTATCCGGCGATCCGGGTGAACATGACGTACGCCGCCGACGCGCAGATCTCCGGCGTGCAGCGGCTGTGCCGCAAGTGGCGGGCACAGATCGGCGAGGCCGCGTGGGCCGACCTGTACACGGTGGTGCTGTCGATCTGGACGACGTCGGTGCTCAACCAGGCGGAGATCATCATCAAGCCGATGATGAACCAGAAGAAGGTCGACACCCACCTGATCGACATCCCCACGGCCCAGCTGCCGACCGACCCGATCGGGGTGGCCCTGGACAACCTGGCGCGGATCGTCCAGGACAACATCGCCGCCGAGCTGGTCTTCGTCTCCGACACCAAGGTCGCCGACGCCCTCAAGGGCAAGGAGGACCTGCTGTCCGACGAGATCCTCAAGCAGCTCGGCACGCCCGCCACGGCCGGCGCCACCGGCGTCGCCTTCCGCACCGCGGGCCGGGCGAAGTGCCCGGTCAATCACAGCGTGAGCATCTGACAGGTCACGGAGAACAGGGAACAACGGGGGAACGCACGTGACCACCAGGCTGTGGCTGGTCGTCGGCCTGATTCTGCTCGCCGTCAATCTCCGCGCGGCGATCACCGGGATGCCGCCGCTGATCGGGGAGGTACAAGAAGCGCTCGCCCTGTCCGGCGCCCAGGTCAGCGTGCTGGCCGCGTTACCCGTGCTGTGCCTGGGCGCCTTCGCGTGGCTCGCGCCCCGTCTGTCCCGCCGGCTCGGCACGGCGGCCGCCGTCCGGGTCGCCGTCGCGCTGGTGGGGCTCGGCGCCGCCGTGCGGGCGGTTCCCCGGCCGGCGGCTCTCTTCGCCGGGACGGTGCTGTCCGGCGCCGGCATCGCCGTCGGGAACGTGCTGCTGCCCGCGGTCGTCAAGGACCACTTCGGCCGGCGGATCGGCTTCTTCACCGGCCTCGCCATGACCCTCATGGCCGTTTCCGGCGCCCTCGCCGCCGCGGTCGCGGTGCCGCTGAGCACCGCGACCGGCTGGCAGGTCGCCCTCGCGGTGTGGGCCGTGCCGGCCGTGCTGGCGGCGGGGGTGTGGGGACTGCCGGCCACGACGGGAGCGGACGGCGGGCGGCCCGGCGCGACGCCGAGGCCGACGGAGGGATCGCTGCTGCGCTGCCCGCTCGCCTGGTCGGTGTCGGCGTTCCTCGGGCTGGTGTCGCTGATGTTCTACGTGCTGGTGGCCTGGCTGCCGGCGATCATGCGGGCAGCCGGCTACCCGGCCGCCCAGGCCGGGCTGATGATGTCGGTGATGCTGACCATCGGCATCCCGCTCGCCTTCGTCGTCCCCCTGGCGGCGGCCCGCATGCGAGGTCAGCGGCTCCTGGTGCTGGCCGTGATCGTGACGAAGGCGATCTCGCTCGCGGGTCTGCTGCTCGCCCCGGCGCTGGGCTGGGTGTGGGTGTGCCTGCTCGGCGCGGCGACCGGCAGCGCCTTCCCGCTGGCCATCACGCTGCTGGGGCTGCGTACGGAGGGCGCGCGGACCGCCGCCGACCTGTCGGGGATGGCGCAGACGACGGGCTATCTGCTGGCCGGACTCGGCCCGTTGGCCATGGGAGTGCTGCACGAAGCCACCGACGGCTGGCAGGTGCCCCTGGCCGTCCTGATCGCCCTGCTGGTCCCGGAGACCGTCGCGGGGCTCTTCGCGGCGCGCCCCGGCCATGTGCGGCCGCGCGGCGTCAGACGTCGTCGTAGGGCTCGCCCAGCCCCCACGCCTGGTACATCGCCGTCGCGAACGCCCCCGCGATCTTGCGCTCGCCGCTCGCGTTCGGGTGTGTGCCGTCGTACGTGTCGAGATGGATGTCGTACGACTCGGGCGGCGACGCCGGCAGCAGCGGGGAGCGGGGCTCGTCCAGGTCCGCCACCGTCTTCGCCAGCAGCTCGTTGAAGCGGGCGACCTCGGCGGCGAAGAGCGGGTCGGACTCGGCGCGCACGTTCGGGATCACCGGCAGGACGACCATCCGGATCCGCGCGTTGGCCTCCCGCGCGCCGGCCACGAACCCCCGTACGTTCTGTGCCGTCTGCTCGGCGTCCGTGTAGAAGCCCAGGTCGATCAGGCCCAGCGACACCAGCAGCACGTCGGCTCGGTACGACCGCACCGCCTCGCCGATCAGCGGCGCCATGTGCAGCCAGCCCTCGCCCCAGCCGGCCAGGTGGGCGCGGGGGAAGTCAGGGTCGGCGTACTCGTACGACGTGGGGGCGTCGGTCGCCTTGTCGTGCAGCGTCTCGCGCGGTCCGACGAGGGCGAAGGGGCCGCCGTACGTCTCGCGCAGGTGCTGCCACATGCGGTAGCGCCATGTGTGTTCGCCGGCGCTGCCGATGGTCATGGAGTCGCCGACGGGCATGAACCTGAGCATCCGCTCATGATGGACGATCGCTCCCGGTGGTAGTGCCCGGCGAGGTGTGAAGCCTGCCACCTCGCCCGAACGGCCGCGGCGGATGGCAGGCTTGGGGCATGCGCCGACCGCTCACCCTCCTCGCCGGGATCCTGCTCGTGGGCACCTGTGCCCTGCCCGCCTCCGCCGCCGACGGCGACGAGGACTTCACGATCAAGGACCCGCGCATCACGGAGTCCAGCGGCCTGGCCGCCTCGCGACAGCACCCGGGCATCTACTGGACGCACAACGACCAGGACACGGGTGCCTACCTCTACGCCGTGGACAGCGCCACCGGCGAGACGGTCGCGAGGATCACCCTCACGGGCGTGGGCACCCCGCGGGATGTGGAGGCGATCTCCATGGGCCCGGACAACGAACTGTGGGTCGGCGACATCGGCGACAACGACGGCGTGCAGTGGCCTTACGTCTGGCTCTACCGCCTCCCCGAGCCCAAGAACCTCAAGGATCAGACGATCCGTGCCACGCAGTACGTGGTGAAGTACTCCGACGGCACCCGCGACGCCGAGTCGATGGCCGTGCACCCCAAGACCGGCCGCGTGTACATCATCGACAAGCACGAGGAGGGCGGGCACCTGTACGAGGGCCCGGCCGAACTCTCCTCCTCCGGCACGAACGTCTTCAAGCCCACCACCCCGATCGACCTGTGGGCCACCGAGGCCGCCTTCTCCCCGGACGGCCGCACGCTCGCCGTACGCGGATACCTCGGCGGCATCGCGTACACCTGGAACGACGGCAAGCCCGAACGCCTGGAACGCATCAGCGTCCCCCTCGGTCAGGGAGAGTCCGCCAGCTACTCCGCCGACGGCGGCAAACTCATGCTCGGCATGGAGGGGGCGGGCAGCAGGGTGGTGGCGGAGGACGCGCCCGGGGGCGCGGGGGCGTCCGACTCGCCTTCCGGGAGCGGCAGCAGTTCGACCTCCTCGCAGGACGACGGCCCCGAGGCCAACCTCAAGGTGGGCGCGGTCGTCGCGGTGGTCGCGTGCGTCGTGCTGTTCGGGATGCGGCGGCTGCTGCGCCGGAGGTGACGGCTAGGGTGAATGATCTCGGACAAGAACAGACCGGGATCTGAAGGCTGTTGGAGCACAGGGAGACGCGCGGCATGGTGACCGGATGAAGCGCGTCCTCGGCTGGATGTGCGGCACCGTCCTCGGCCTCGTCACGGCCTTCTGGTTCGTCACCGCGACCGCCGACCTCGCGTTGTCGGCCGGGATCTACGGCACTCCCGGCACGTACGAGGTGGAGACCTGCCACGACACCGACAACAGCCGCAAGAACTCCGACTACGACTGCTACGGCGACTTCACCCCCGAAGGCGGCACCGCCGCCGACGCCGTCTACGTGCACCTGAAGGGCACGGGACACGACTACCCGGACGGCTACGAGTTCGGCGCGCGACAGGGCATCGAGCCGCAGACGATCCAGCGGACCGGTTTCTGGGGTTTCGTGGGTGAGCTCTGGCAGGTCGCGGTGTGTGTGGTGATCCTCGCGGTGCTGGCGTACCAGGCGATCAAGCCACGGCACGAGTCCCGGCACGAGTCCCGGCACAACCGGGAGCCCTCGCGCCGCCGGCGGGTGGCCGACCGGGTGGGGTACGCCGTCGTGTTCGCGATCCCCGTGGGTCTGCTGAGCCTGATCGCCGACGTCGCGGAGCCGACGCCTTAGGGCACCCCCGACTGGACGGACGGCTTACGGCGCCGGTTCGTTTCCGTCGTCTTGAAGTGACGGCCGCTCAGCCCTTTGCCGCCCGCCGGTCCACGATGACCTGGAGCCCGATGGCGGGGGTGTGGCCGGTGATCCTGACGGCGATCTTCCTGCCGCTGGCCGTACGCAGGTTCCACAAGCTCAGTCGGTGAAGGAGCGGGACACACGCGAAGGGCGCCAGGCGGTGATCCGCCGGGCGCCCTTCCCATGCTGCGTCAGCTGCGGTTACAGCTTCTCGATCACGTAGTCGACGCACTTCGTCAGTGCCTCGATGTCCGCCGGGTCGACCGCCGGGAACATCGCGACGCGGAGCTGGTTGCGGCCGAGCTTGCGGTAAGGCTCGGTGTCCACGATGCCGTTGGCGCGCAGGACCTTGGCGACGGCGGCGGCGTCGATCTCGTCCGTGAAGTCGATCGTGCCGATGACCTGCGAGCGCTTGGCCGGGTCGGTGACGAACGGGTTGGCGTACTTGATGTCCTCGGCCCAGCCGTACAGGGTGCGCGCGGAGGTGGCGGTGCGGCGGACCGCCCAGTCCAGGCCGCCCTGGCCGTTGATCCACTCCAGCTGCTGGTTGAGCAGGAACAGGGTGGCGAGGGCCGGGGTGTTGTACGTCTGGTTCTTGCGGGAGTTGTCGATCGCCGTGGGGAGCGAGAAGAACTCCGGGACGTGGCGGCCGGACGCGTGGATACGCTCGGCGCGCTCGATCGCGGCCGGGGAGAAGACGCCGATCCACAGGCCGCCGTCGGAGGCGAAGGACTTCTGCGGGGCGAAGTAGTAGACGTCCGTCTCGGAGACGTCGACCGGGAGGCCGCCGGCGCCGGAGGTGGCGTCGACCAGCACCAGCGCGCCCTCGTCGGCGCCCGCGACGCGCTTGATCGGCATGGCGACACCGGTGGACGTCTCGTTGTGGGTGAAGGCGTACACGTCGACGCCGGACTGGGCGACCGGCTCCGGGTGGGTGCCGGGCTCGCTGGTGATGACGTCCGGCTCGGCGAGCCACGGGGCAAGCTTGGCGGCCTTGGCGAACTTGGAGCTGAACTCGCCGAACGTGAGGTGCTGCGACTTGTTCTCGATCAGGCCGTGCGTCGCGATGTCCCAGAACGCCGTCGAACCGCCGTTGCCCAGGACGACCTCGTAGCCGTCGGGCAGCTGGAACAGCTCGCGGATGCCCTCGCGCACCTGGCCGACCAGGTTCTTGACCGGGGCCTGGCGGTGGGAGGTGCCCATGAGGGAGGTACCGGTCGCGGCCAGCGCGTCCAGCGCTTCCGTCCGCACCTTGGAGGGGCCCGCGCCGAAACGTCCGTCGGCGGGCTTGATGTCAGCGGGAATCTGGATCTCAGCCACGGTGGGAGCGTAGCCGTTTCGGGAAACCTTGGTGAAACCTCGTCCGTCGGGTGAGACGGGGTCGCCGTGGCCGTGAGCTGGGGGACGCCGCCCCCAGACTCCGCTTCGGCGCCGAACGGGCCCTGTCCTCAAACGCCGGACCGGCTGATTGGGTGGACACATGTCGGAACTCGAGGCGGAGCTGCGCAAGGCCGTCCGCGGTGAGGTCGCGTTCGATGTGACCGCCCGGGCGTTGACGACGATGGACGCGTCCAACTACCGACGCGTCCCGCTGGGTGTGGTGGCACCACATGACGCCGATGACGTCGCGGCGGTACTGGAGGTGTGCCGGGACCACATGGTGCCGGTCGTGGCACGCGGCGGCGGCACCTCCATCGCCGGACAGGCCACCGGTACCGGGGTCGTCCTGGACTTCACCCGCCACATGAACCGGCTGGTCTCCCTGGACCCGGACACCCGCACCGCCGTCGTCCAGCCCGGCCTCGTCCTCGACCGCCTCCAGGAGGCCGCCGCCCCGCACGGGCTCCGCTTCGGACCCGACCCCTCCACCCACAGCCGCTGCACCCTCGGCGGAATGATCGGCAACAACTCCTGCGGCTCCCACTCGGTGGCCTGGGGGACGACCGCCGACAGCGTGCGGGAGCTGGACGTGATCAGCGGAGGCGGGCAACGGCTGCGGCTCGGGCAGGGGTGGGCCGGTGCGCCGCGCGGGCTGCGGGAGGTGGTGGACGGGGAGTTGGCCCGGCTGCGGACCGGCTTTCCCGAACTGCCCCGCCGTATCTCCGGGTACGCGCTCGACGCGCTGCTGCCCGAGAGGGACGCCGACGTCGCCCGTTCCTTCTGCGGCAGCGAGGGCACGCTCGGCATCCTCACCGAGGCGGCCGTACGGCTCGTCGAGGCGCCACGCGCGCGTGCGCTCGCCGTGCTGGCGTACGCCGACGAGAACGCCGCGGCGGAGGCGGCGGCCGGGCTGCTGCCGTACGGGCCGCTGACCGTGGAGGGCATGGCGGCCGACCTGGTGCCCTCGGCGGACGTGCTGCCCAGGGGCGGGGCCTGGCTGTTCGTGGAGACGGGCGGGGAGAGCGAGCGGGAGGCACGCGCGCGTGCCGAGGTCATCGTGCGGGCCGCCGACGTCGTCGACGCCGTGGTCGTCACCGATCCGGGGCGGCAACGGGCCCTGTGGCGCATCCGCGAGGACGCGAGCGGTACGGCGACCCGGATGCCCGACGGCAGCGAGGCCTGGCCGGGGTGGGAGGACTGTGCCGTACCGCCGGCGCGGCTCGGGGCGTATCTGCGGGACTTCCGGTCGCTGCTGACCGCGCACGGGCTGCGCGGGACGCCGTACGGGCACTTCGGGGACGGCTGTATCCACGTCCGTATCGACTTCGATCTGCTGACCGAGGCCGGCGTCGGCCGCTTCCGGCGCTTCTCCGAGGAACTCGCCGAGGTGGTCGTGGCCCACGGGGGCTCGCTGTCCGGGGAGCACGGCGACGGACAGGCACGCGCCGAGCTGCTGCCGAAGATGTACGGCGACGAGATGGTCCGGCTCTTCGAACGCGCCAAGGGCGTCTGGGACCCGGACGATCTGCTCAACCCGGGGATGCTGGTGCGACCCGCACCCCTGGACTCCGGCCTCCGTTTCTCCGTGCTGCCCCGCGAGCCGGTGGACGTGGTCTTCGGCTACCCGGCCGACGGCGGTGACTTCTCGGCCGCCGTACGCCGCTGCGTCGGGGTCGCCAAGTGCCGTACGACGTCGGCCACCGGGCCCGCCGTCATGTGCCCGTCCTTCCGCGCGACCGGTGCCGAGGAGCACTCCACGCGCGGGCGCGCGCGGCTGCTGCACGAGATGCTCGCCGGGGAACTGGTGACCGACGGCTGGCGGTCGACCGAGGTGCGCGACGCGCTCGATCTGTGCCTGGCCTGCAAGGGCTGCCGGTCCGACTGCCCGGTCGAGGTCGACATGGCCACCTACAAGGCGGAGTTCCTGCACCACCACTACGAGGGGCGGCGGCGCCCGGCCGCCCACCTGAGCATGGGCCGGCTGCCGCAGTGGCTGCGCATCGTGGCACGCACGCGTACCGCGCCACTGGTCAACACGCTCGCCCGGGTACGGCCGTTGGCGTGGGCCGCGAAGCGACTCGGCGGGATCGCGCCGGAACGTGGGATTCCGCGGCTGGCGACACGGACGTTCAGCCGGTGGTGGGAGCGGCGGGAGCGGGCCGGGGACGGTGAGCTGGTCATCCTGTGGCCGGATACCTTCACCGAGCACCTCTCGCCGTCCGTCGGGCAGGCGGCCGTACGCGTGCTGGAGGCGGCCGGGCTGCGGGTGGCGCTGCCGCCGACGCTGCGGCTGCGGACGCCGGCGGGGGGTGAGGGGGTGACCGTGGCGATGGATCCGCTGTCCGTCCTGCGGGGCCGGGAGCGGGTCTGCTGCGGGCTGACGTACGTCTCCACGGGCCAGCTCGACCGCGCCCGCGCGGTGCTGCGGCGCACGCTCGACCTGATGGCGCCGGTGCTGGAGACGGCCGCCCCGGTCGTGGTCCTGGAGCCGAGCTGTGCGGCGGCGCTGCGCTCGGACCTGCCGGAGCTGCTGCACGACGATCCGCGGGCCCGCCGCCTCGCCGACCGCGTGCTGACCTTCGCCGAGGCGCTGGAGCGGCTCGCCCCGGACTGGACGCCGCCCGGCGTGGACCGGCCGGCGGTCGGGCAGACCCACTGCCACCAGCACGCGGTCCTGGGCGACACGGCCGACCGGCGGCTGCGCGAGGCCGCGGGGATGTCGGGGGAGCTGAGCGGCGGCTGTTGCGGTCTCGCGGGCAACTTCGGTTTCGAGAAGGGGCACTTCGGGGTGTCGGTGGCGTGCGCGGAGGAGCAGTTGCTGCCGGCGGTGCGCGAGGCGGGGGAGAGCGCGGTGGTGCTCGCCGACGGGTACTCCTGCCGGACGCAGCTGGAGCAGCTGACGGGAGTGCGGGGGCGGCATCTGGCGGAGGTGCTGGCGGACGGGTTGGCGGACGGTCTGGTGGACGGGCTGGAGTCGGGTGGCTGACGGTCGCGACGGGGCCGACCTCGGGAGGGGGCGGCGGGCTGCGGCTCCGGGGGCGGCCACCGGGCTTCGGCTCCGGGGGCGGCCACCGGGCTTCGGCTCCGGGGGCGGCCACCGGGCTTCGGCTCCGAGGGCGGCCACCGGGCTTCGGCTCCGAGAGCGGCCACCGGGCTTCGGCTCCGAGGGCGGCCCCCGGGTTGCGGCGCTGCGAACCGCCACCGGGCTGTGGCTCTGCGAACGACTACTGGGCTGCGGCTTCGAACGGCCACCAGGGTGAGGCTCCGCGACCAGGACATCTCGGTCCGCTTCGGACAGGAGGCCGCTTCGTAGGCTGGCCGGACCGGTCAGCAGCAAGGAGCCCCGCCCGTGACCCAGCCGCCCCTGCGCCTGAAGCCCCTCACCCGCGATGAGCACCTCGCCTTCGTCGCGTCCCGCCCGTCCGCCAGCCACACCCAGCTCCCCTCCTGGGGCGAGGTGAAGCCCGACTGGACGGCGGAGAGCCTGGGCTGGTTCGACGGCGAGGGGCGACCGGTCGGGGCGGGGCTCGTGCTGTACCGCCCGCTGCCGAAGCTGAAGAGGTACCTGGCGTATCTGCCCGAGGGGCCGTTGCTCGACTGGCACGCGCCCGACCTCGTCGAGCGCTGGCTGGAGCCGATGCTCGCGTACCTCAAGGGCCAGGGCGCCTTCTCCGTGAAGATGGGCCCGCCCGTCGTCACGCGGCGCTGGAGCCCCGACGCGGTGAAGGCGGCCATCGCCGATCCGGCGGCGCGGCGACTGGGGGACGCGGAGCCGACGTCGTACGAACCCGGCGCCCAGGACATCGCCGAACGGCTGCGGCGCTCCGGCTGGCGGCAGGCCGAGCCGGGCGGCGAGGACGGCTTCGCGGCCGGTCAGCCGAGGTATGTCTGCCAGGTGCCGTTCGCCGGCCGGACGCTGGAGGACATCCAGAGCGGCCTCAACCAGCAGTGGCGGCGCAACATCAAGAAGGCCGAGAAGGCGGGCGTGAAGGTCGTGCAGGGCGGCTACGACGACCTGCCCGTCTTCTACGACCTGTACGCCGAGACCGCCGAGCGGGACCGTTTCATCCCGCGTCCGCTGCCCTACTTCCGGCGCATGTGGACCGCCCTCACCGCCGAGCACCCCGACCGTATGCGGCTCTACCTCGCCCACCACGACGGCGACACCCTCGCCGCCGCCACGATGATCACCGTCGGCACCCACGTCTGGTACTCCTACGGCGCCTCCACCAGCCGCAGGCGCGAGGTCCAGCCCAACAACGCCATGCAGTGGCGCATGATGGCCGACGCCCATGAACTCGGCGCCGCCGTCTACGACTTCCGCGGCATCACCGACACCCTGGAGGAGTCCGACCACCTGCTGGGCCTGCTGCGCTTCAAGGTGGGCGCGGGCGGTGAGGCCGTCGAGTACCTGGGGGAGTGGGACTTCCCGCTCAACCGGATGCTGCACAAGGCGCTGGAGCTGTACATGGCGCGGCGCTAGCAGGCCCGGCGCTAGCAGGCCCGGTCAGGAGACCGCAGCTCACGGAGCCGCCCCGTCCACACTCTGGGACAGTGGCATAACGGGTTCACACACCTGACGAGGTCTACTACCCTGGACTTGGAAGTGCAGCATGATGCACGAAGGCAACTGAAGCCGAATCAAGCCCTGGAAACGCCCGTGAGTACCCCTGACACCACCGCCACGCCCTCAGCGACCCCTTCCTGGGCCGATCCCGAGCCGACGGCCGGTAACGGTGCTCCGCGGCGCTGGGGAGCCTTCGGCCCGGTGGGCCTGGTGCTGGCCGGCGGGATCTCGGTGCAGTTCGGCGGCGCGCTCGCGGTGAGCCTGATGCCGCGCGCCGGCGCGCTCGGCGTGGTGGCGCTGCGGCTCCTGGTGGCGGCGGTCGTCCTGCTGGTGATCTGCCGCCCCCGGCTGCGCGGCCACTCCCGTACCGACTGGAGCACGGTGATCGTCTTCGGCATCACCATGGCCGCGATGAACGGCCTCTTCTACCAGTCGGTCGCCCGCATCCCCCTGGGCCCCGCGGTCACCCTGGAGGTCCTCGGCCCGCTCGCCCTCTCCGTCCTGTCGTCCCGCCGCGCCGTCAACTTCGTCTGGGCCGGATTCGCCCTCGCCGGTGTCTTCCTCCTCGGCGGCGGAGGCTTCGCGAGCCTCGACCCCATAGGTGTCGCCTTTGCCCTGGGTGCCGGCGCCATGTGGGCGGCCTACATAATCTTCAGCGCTCGCACGGGCCGACGCTTCCCCCAGGCCGACGGGCTCGCGCTCGCGATGGCGGTGGGGGCCGTACTGTTCCTGCCCCTCGGTCTCGTCGAGTCGGGCACGAAGCTCGCCGACCCGGTGACCCTCGCCCTGGGCGCGGCCGTGGCGATCCTCTCCTCGGTCCTGCCCTACACCCTCGAACTCCTCGCCCTGCGCCGCCTGCCCGCGGCGACCTTCGCCATCCTGATGAGCCTGGAACCGGCCGTCGCCGCCACAGCCGGTTTCCTCGTCCTCGACCAGGCCCTCTCCGCCGTACAGGCCCTGGCCATCGCCCTGGTCATCGCGGCGAGCATGGGGGCGGTGCGGACTCAGGTGGGGCGGGGAAAGGTGAAGGCCGCGGAGCCCGTGTAGTCCTGCGCGTCGTGCGTGTGGCCTGGGAGCTGCTGAGCTTTCTCCGCGCGCTCCCGGGCTGTCACGCCGCCCGCCGGTGCCGCCGGTGGTTTCAAGCCGAGGGTCCGGGGACCGGAGTCGCCTCGCGCATCAGCAGATCGCGTACGACCAGGCCGTGCCGGGAGCGCAGCCGGCCGAGCTCCCACAGGCCCACCGCGGTCACCGAGACGGGGGCGCCGAGCATCAACAGGATGCGGACCGGGGCCGGCACGCCCGCGTAGGCGTCCGTGAACAGGTCGATCAGGGCCATCTCCCACACCAGTGCCATGGCCAGCAGCGGCGGCATCGTCTCGTGGATGTCGGCGGTGCGGAAGACGTGGACGAGGGCCAGGCCGATCCCCCAGACGATGAACGGCAGCACCCACACGAGGATGAACAGGATGGTGGTGTAGGTGACCACCGCCATCACCGGGTTGGTCGCGAAACGGCCCTCGACGAATCCGGTGAGCACGGTGGCCGGGAACACGAACACCGCGGCGATGAGGGCCACCATCGCGCCGAAGCACTTGGCGGCCCGGCGCAGCAACTCCCGCCGGGCCGTCGCCGGGACCAGGGCGAGCAGAACACCCACGGCGACCGGGAACGTCACGGACAGCACCAGGACGCTGATCCAGGACTGGTCGGCGCGCGTCTCGACGGCGTCCCCGATGGAGCTCGCGATCTTGTAGGTGATCGACATCCAGACCACCGCACCCAGTCCCACCCAGGTGCGGACCTTCTGCATCCGGGCCACCACCGGGTCCTGGACGATGCCCGGCCTGGACGGCTTGAACACCCTGCGCGCGGTGTGGAGGGGGCCGAACCTCCGCCACAGCCGCGCGAAGGGGCCCGCAGCGGGCTGCGGAAGCGGCGGGTACGGCGGCTGCGGGTGCGGCGGCTGAGGGTGCGGCGGGTACGGCGGCTGCGGCGTGTAAGGGTGCGGGACCTGGGGCGGATACGGCTGCTGCCCGCCCGGATTCCAGTTGCTCATCCGTTTGTCTCCCCCGATATGAGCGATGCGTGTGATCGACACGAGTGATCGGTGCGTGTGATCGACGCTTGTGATCGGTGCGTGTGATGGATGCGTTGCCGGTGCGACGACGCGACCGCCGAGTGTATTGACGGCACGCCGCACCGACACCCTTCCCACCGTGCGCGCTTCCCAAGTGGCCCGGCACGCTCACATCTGGACGCTCACCTCCGCACGCTCACCCCATTTAATGCAAGCACGCTTGCTTGTTTTCTCTCGCGCTGCCATGCTCCTCACCACGCATCACGCCGCACCACGACGCCGCACACCGCCGTGCCCCGAGGGGAGCGCACCGTGTCCGATCCGACGCCCGTGTTCGACGATCTGCGCGAGGAGAGCGAGGAACTCGACCGGCTCGTAGCCGGATTGAGCCCCGAGCAGTGGGCGCTCGCCACTCCGGCGCCAGGCTGGAGCGTCGCCCACCAGATCGCGCACCTCGCGTGGACGGACCACTCGGCACTGCTGGCCGTGACCGACGTGGAGGCGTTCCACACGTTGGTGGAGAAGGCGCTGACGACGCCGGGGTCCTTCGTCGACGAGGGAGCGGAGGAGGGCGCCCGGCGCCCGCCCGCCGAGTTGCTGGCGCGGTGGCGTGAGGGGAGGGCCGCGCTCGACGCGGCGTTGCGGGCCTCGCCGCGCGGCGCGAAGTTCCCCTGGTACGGCCCTCCTATGTCGGCCGCCTCTATGGCCACGGCCCGACTTATGGAGACCTGGGCCCACGGGATGGATGTCGCCGAGGCGCTGGGTGTGGTGCGCGCACCCACGGACCGGCTCAGGCATGTGGTGTGGATCGGGGTGCGGACGAGGGACTTCGCCTTCGGTGTGCACGGACTCCCGGCGCCGCCGGACGCGTTCCGCATCGAACTCGAAGCCCCGTCCGGTGAGATGTGGACGTACGGCCCCGAGGACGCATTCGAGCGGGTCACCGGCCCGGCGCTCGACTTCTGCCTCCTGGTCACCCAGCGTGCCCACCGCTCCGACCTCGCCCTGCGTGCCGAAGGCCCCGACGCCGACCGCTGGTTCGACATCGCCCAGGTGTTCGCGGGACCGCCCGGCGAGGGGCGCGCGCCGAAGGGGGCCGACAAGTGACGTCCGCTTCCCGTCCGCTGCGGATCGGCAACGCCTCCGGCTTCTACGGCGACCGCTTCGACGCCATGCGCGAGATGCTCACCGGCGGCGAACTGGACGTCCTCACCGGTGACTACCTCGCCGAGCTGACCATGCTGATCCTCGGCCGCGACCGGCTGAAGGACCCCGCCGCCGGTTACGCCCGCACCTTCCTGCGGCAGCTGGAGGAGTGCCTCGGCCTCGCGCAGGAGCGGGGCGTCCGGATCGTCGCCAACGCCGGCGGCCTCAACCCGGCCGGACTGGCCGACGCCGTACGGCAGTTGGCGGACCGGCTCGGCGTTCCCGTCCGGGTCGCCCATGTCGAGGGCGACGACCTGACCGCCGCCCACCCCGGCGCTCTGGCCGCACACGCCTACCTCGGCGGCTTCGGCATCGCCGCCTGCCTGCGGGAGGGCGCGGACATCGTCGTCACCGGGCGGGTCACGGACGCGGCCCTGGTCACCGGACCCGCCGCCGCCCACTTCGGGTGGGGGCCCGGCGACCACGACCGGCTCGCGGGAGCTGTGGTCGCCGGACATGTGCTGGAGTGCGGGGCACAGGCGACCGGCGGCAACTACGCCTTCTTCCACGAGTTCCACCGGAGCGGCGGCGACCTGCGCCGCCCCGGCTTCCCGCTCGCCGAACTCCACGAGGACGGCACCTGCGTCATCACCAAGCACCCCGGCACCGGCGGCTTCGTCGACGTCGGCACGGTCACCGCCCAACTGCTGTACGAGACGGGCGGCGCCCGGTATCCGGGACCGGACGTCACCGCCCGCCTGGACACCGTACGGCTGACCGAGGACGGCCCCGATCGCGTCCGTGTCGAGGGTGTGCGCGGCGAGGCCCCGCCCCCCACCCTCAAGGTCGGCGTCAACCGTCTCGGCGGCTTCCGCAGCGAGGTCGCCTTCGTGCTCACCGGCCTCGACATCGAGGCCAAGGCCGCGCTGGTGCGGGAGCAGATGTCGGACGCGCTGGCCAAGTCGCCGCCCGCCGAGGCCCGTTGGGACCTGGTCCGCACGGACCGGCCCGACGCCCCGACCGAGGAACAGGCGAGCGCGCTGCTGCGGCTGGTCGTGCGTGACCGGGATCCGGACGCCGTCGGACGGGCACTGAGCGGCGCGGCCGTGGAGCTGGCCCTCGCCAGTTACCCCGGCTTCCATGTGCTGGCGCCACCCGGAAAGGGCTCGCCCTATGGGGTCTTCGAGGATGTGTACGTCCCCCATGGTGCCGTCGACCATGTGGCCGTCCTCTATGACGGACGCCGTATCCCTGTGTCGCCGGCCCACGACACCGCCGTACTCGACGACGTACCCGAACCACCGCTGCCCCAGCCACTTCCGCAAGGCCCCACCAGGCGCGCCCCCCTCGGCCTCGTCGCGGGTGCCCGCAGCGGCGACAAGGGCGGCAACGCCAATGTCGGTGTGTGGGCGCGGACGGACGAGGCGTGGCGCTGGCTCGCGCACGAGCTCACGGTCGAGCGGTTCCAGGAGCTGCTTCCCGAGAGCCGTCAGCTGAAGGTCACCCGGCACCCCCTCCCCAACCTCCGCGCCCTCAACTTCGTCGTCGAGGGCATCCTCGGCGAGGGCGTCGCCGCCCAGCACCGCTTCGACCCGCAGGCCAAGGCACTCGGCGAATGGCTGCGCAGCCGCCACCTCGACATCCCGGAGATCCTGCTGTGACCGTCCTCGCCTCTTCCCTGGACCCGAAGAGCCCCGAACACACGGCCAATCGCGAGGCCATGCTCGCCAAGCTCGCCGCACTCGACACCGAGCACGCCAAGGCCCTCGCGGGCGGCGGGGAGAAGTACGTCGAACGGCATCGGGGGCGCGGCAAGCTGCTCGCCCGCGAGCGCATCGAACTGCTCCTCGACCCCGACACGCCGTTCCTGGAGCTGTCCCCGCTGGCCGCCTGGGGCAGCGACTACGGGGTCGGCGCGTCCCTCGTCACCGGCATCGGCACGGTCGAGGGCGTGGAGTGCCTGATCACCGCCAACGACCCCACCGTGCGCGGCGGCGCGAGCAACCCCTGGTCGCTGAAGAAGGCTCTGCGCGCGAACGACATCGCGCTCGCCAATCGGCTGCCGGTCGTCAACCTCGTCGAGTCGGGCGGCGCGGACCTGCCGTCCCAGAAGGAGATCTTCATCCCCGGAGGCGCCATCTTCCGGGACCTGACACGGCTGTCCGCGGCCGGGATCCCCACCGTCGCGGTCGTCTTCGGCAACTCGACGGCCGGCGGCGCGTACGTGCCCGGCATGTCCGACCACGTGATCATGGTCAAGGAGCGCGCCAAGGTGTTCCTCGGCGGGCCACCCCTGGTGAAGATGGCCACCGGTGAGGAGAGCGACGACGAGTCGCTGGGCGGCGCGGAGATGCACGCGCGCGTGTCGGGTCTCGCCGACTACTTCGCCGTCGACGAACCGGACGCGCTGCGGCAGGCCAGGCGTGTGGTCGCCCGCCTCAACCACCGCAAGGCGTACGGCGATCCGGGCCCGGCCGAGCCGCCCAAGTACGACGCCGACGACCTGCTCGGCATCGTCCCGGGCGATCTGCGCACCCCCTTCGACCCGCGCGAGGTCGTCGCCCGGATCGTGGACGCCTCCGACTTCGACGAGTTCAAGCCGATGTACGGCACCAGCCTGACCACCGGCTGGGCGGCCCTGCACGGCTATCCGATCGGCGTGCTGGCGAACGCGCAGGGGGTTCTGTTCAGCGAGGAGTCCCAGAAGGCGGCCCAGTTCATCCAGCTCGCCAACCAGCGCGACATCCCGCTGCTCTTCCTGCACAACACCACCGGCTACATGGTGGGCAGCCAGTACGAGCAGGGCGGCATCATCAAGCACGGCGCGATGATGATCAACGCGGTCAGCAACAGCCGCGTGCCCCATCTGTCCGTCCTCATCGGCGCGTCCTACGGCGCCGGCCACTACGGCATGTGCGGCCGCGCCTACGACCCCCGTTTCCTGTTCGCCTGGCCCAGCGCCAAGTCGGCCGTCATGGGCCCCCAGCAGCTCGCCGGTGTCCTCTCGATCGTCGCCCGGCAGTCGGCGGTCGCGAAGGGGCAGCCGTACGACGAGGAGGCCGACGCCGCGCTGCGCGCCATGGTGGAGCAGCAGATCGAGTCGGAGTCACTGCCCATGTTCCTGTCCGGGCGGCTGTACGACGACGGCGTCATCGATCCGCGCGACACCCGGACCGTCCTCGGCATGTGCCTGTCCGCCATCCACACGGCGCCCTACGAGGGCGCGCGCGGTGGCTTCGGCGTCTTCCGGATGTGAGGGAAATGATTTCGACTCTGCTCGTCGCCAACCGGGGCGAGATCGCCTGCCGGATCTTCCGCACCTGCCGTGAGCGGGGAATCCGGACGGTCGCCGTGTACTCGGACGCCGACGCCGACGCCCTGCACGCGCGCGTAGCCGACACGGCGGTACGGCTGCCGGGAGCGGCGCCCTCCGCCACGTATCTGGACGGCGACCTGATCGTGAAGGCGGCGATGGCCGCCGGCGCGGACGCTGTGCACCCCGGCTACGGCTTCCTCTCCGAGAACGCGGACTTCGCACGTGCCGTCCTGGACGCCGGGCTCGTCTGGATCGGCCCGCCCCCCGAGGCGATCGAGGCGATGGCGTCCAAGACGCGCGCGAAGGAGCTGATGGGGCTCGCGCCCCTGGGCGAGGTCACCGAGTCCGACCTGCCGGTGCTGGTGAAGGCCGCCGCGGGCGGCGGGGGGCGCGGGATGCGGATCGTGCGCCGCCTGGAGGAGCTGGACACCGCCCTGGAGAGCGCCCGCGCCGAAGCCGCGAGCGCCTTCGGCGACGGCGAGGTCTTCGTCGAGCCGTACCTCGAGAACGGCCGCCACGTCGAGGTGCAGATCCTCGCCGACACCCATGGCACGGTCCGGGCCCTCGGCACCCGGGACTGCTCCCTTCAGCGCCGGCACCAGAAGGTGATCGAGGAGTCCCCGGCGCCGGGACTCTCCGAGGAGCTCACCGACCAACTGCACACGCTGGCCGTACGCGCCGCCCGAGCCGTCGACTACGTGGGCGCCGGCACCGTCGAGTTCCTGGTGGCCGGCGGCAAAGCGCACTTCCTGGAGATGAACACCCGCCTCCAGGTCGAACACCCGGTGACCGAGGAGGTCCTCGGCATCGACCTGGTCGCGGAACAGCTCCGTGTCGCCGAAGGCCACCCCCTCGCCGAACAGCCGCCCCACGCGCGTGGCCACGCCGTCGAGGCCCGCCTCTACGCCGAGGACCCGGCCCGCGACTGGGCCCCGCAGACCGGCACCCTGCACCGGTTCGCCGTACCCGACGGAGTCCGCCTGGACACCGGCTTCACCGACGGCGACGAGATCGGCGTCCACTACGACCCGATGCTCGCCAAGCTGGTCGCCCACGCCCCCACGCGCGAGGAGGCCGTCCGCAGGCTCGCGGGCGCCCTGGAGCGGGCCACGATCCACGGCCCGCGCACCAACCGCGACCTGCTCGTCCGCTCCCTGCGGCACGAGGAGTTCACGACCGCCCGCATGGACACGGGCTTCTACGACCGCCACCTCACCGACCTCACCGAGCCCGCACCGGACCCGTACGCCCCCCTGGCCGCCGCCCTCGCCGACGCCCACGGCCGTTCCCGCTTCGGCGGCTGGCGCAACGTGCCGTCCCAGCCGCAGGTCAAGCGGTACGCGCTGGCGGACGAGGAGATCGAGGTCCGCTACCGGCACACGCGCGCGGGCCTGGAGGCGGACGGGGTGCGGGTCGTGCACGCCGACGCGTGTCTCGTCGTACTCGAAGTGGACGGCGTGCGACGCACCTTCGAGGTCGCGCGATACGGCGACGAGATCCACGTCAACACCACCCGCCTCACCGCCCTGCCCCGTTTCCCCGACCCCACGGCCCAGCACGCACCGGGTTCCCTCCTGGCCCCCATGCCGGGGACGGTCGTCCGTGTCGCCGACGGCCTGACCGAGGGGACGGCCGTGGCGGCCGGACAGCCCCTGATGTGGCTGGAGGCGATGAAGATGGAACACAAGATCACGGCGCCAGCTACAGGAACGCTGAGCGCGTTGCATGTAGTACCTGGCCAGCAGGTGACGGTCGGCTCATTGCTGGCGGTGGTGCAGGAAACGTAGGGGCGCGGGGAACTGCGCGACCAGCCACGACGAAGGAGTCACATGGCCACGATCGAAACCTCTGAGCAAAAGGCCCTCCGATCGGCCGTAGCCGCCCTCGGCAAACGCCACGGCCGCACCTACGACCGCGAACAACTCTGGTCCGAAGCAGCCAAGCTCGGCTATCTCGGCGTCAACCTGCCGGAGGCATACGGCGGCGGAGGCGGCGGCATCGCCGAACTCTCCATCGTCCTGGAAGAACTCGGCGCGGCAGGCTGCCCCTTGCTGATGATGGTCGTGTCACCGGCCATCTGCGGCACGGTCATCGCCCGCTTCGGCACCGAAGCGCAGAAACGTGACTGGCTCCCCGGCCTCGCCGACGGCACCCGCACCATGGCCTTCGGCATCACCGAACCCGACGCCGGCTCCAACAGCCACCGCATCACGACCACCGCCCGCCGCGACCCGGACACCGGAGACTGGCTGCTCACCGGCCGCAAGGTCTTCATCTCCGGCGTCGACATAGCCGACGCCACCCTCATCGTCGGCCGCACCGAGGACGCCCGCACCGGCAACCTCAAGCCCTGCCTGTTCATCGTCCCGCGCGACGCCGAAGGCTTCACCCGCCGCCAGATCGACATGGAACTCCAGGCCGCGGAGAAGCAGTTCGAGCTGACCCTGGACGACGTACGGCTGCCCGCCGACGCCCTCGTCGGCGACGAGGACGCGGGGCTCCTCCAGCTCTTCGCCGGCCTCAACCCCGAACGCATCATGACCGCCGCGTTCGCGATCGGCATGGGCCGCTACGCCCTCGCCCGCGCCGTCGAGTACGCGCGTGACCGCACCGTCTGGAAAGCCCCCATCGGCGCCCACCAGGCCATCGCGCACCCCCTCGCCCAGGCGCACATCGACCTCGAACTGGCCCGCCTGATGATGCAGAAAGCGGCCTACCTGTACGACGCCGGAGACGACGTCGGCGCCGGTGAGGCCGCCAACATGGCCAAGTACGCGGCCGGGGAGGCCTGTGTGAAGGCCGTCGACCAGGCCGTGCACACCCTCGGCGGAAACGGCCTCACGCGCGAGTTCGGTCTCGCCTCGTTGATAACCGCCGCGCGCGTGTCTCGTATTGCTCCGGTGAGCCGGGAGATGATTCTCAACTACGTCTCCCACCAGACCCTGGGCCTGCCCAAGTCGTACTGACGGGCACCCCGTCGGCACCGTGTCGCGAGGAGGAACCATGTTCCGCAGCGAGTACGCAGACGTCCCGGCCGTAGAACTCCCCATCCACGAGGCAGTACTGGGCCGGGCCGCCGAGTTCGGGGACACCCCCGCGCTCGTCGACGGCACGGACGGCACCACCCTCACCTACGAGCAACTCGACCGCTTCCACCGACGGGTCGCCGCCGGCCTCGCCGAGGCCGGCGTGCGCAAGGGCGACGTGCTCGCCCTGCACAGCCCCAACACGGTCGCCTTCCCGACCGCGTTCTACGCCGCCACGCGCGCGGGCGCCTCCGTCACCACCGTGCACCCGCTGGCCACGCCCGACGAGTTCGCCAAACAGCTCAAGGACTCCGGAGCGCGCTGGATCGTCACCGTCTCGCCGCTGCTGGAGGCCGCCCGCCGGGCCGCCGAACTCGCGGGCGGCGTCCAGGAGATCTTCGTGTGCGACAGCGCACCAGGACACCGCTCGCTCATCGACATGCTGGCGTCCGCCGCGCCCGAACCACGGGTCGACATCGACCCGGTGCAGGACGTCGCCGCCCTGCCGTACTCCTCCGGCACCACCGGCATCCCCAAGGGCGTGATGCTCACCCACCGTCAGATCGCCACCAACCTCGCCCAGCTGGAACCCGCGATATCGGCGGGCCCCGGCGACCGCATCCTCGCCGTACTGCCCTTCTTCCACATCTACGGCCTCACGGCCCTCATGAACGCCCCGCTGAGGCAGGGCGCCACGGTCGTCGTCCTGCCCCGCTTCGACCTGGAGACCTTCCTCGCGGCCATCCAGACCCACCGCATCACCGGCCTGTACGTCGCCCCGCCGATCGTCCTGGCCCTCGCCAAACACCCGCTGGTCGCGCAGTACGACCTGTCCTCGCTGAAGTACGTCATCAGTGCCGCCGCACCCCTGGACGCGACCCTCGCGGCCGCCTGCTCCGAACGCCTCGGACTGCCCCCGGTCGGCCAGGCGTACGGCATGACGGAACTGTCCCCCGGCACCCACGTCGTCCCGCTCGCCGCCATGCACGACGCCCCCGCCGGCACCGTCGGCCGGCTCATCGCCGGCACCGAGATGCGCATCGTCTCCCTCGACGACCCCGACAAGGACCTCGGCGTCGGCGAGTCCGGCGAGATCCTCATCCGCGGCCCCCAGGTCATGAAGGGCTACCTCGGCCGACCCGACGCCACCGCCGCGATGATCGACGCCGACGGCTGGCTGCACACCGGTGACGTCGGCCATGTGGACGCGAACGGTTGGCTGTTCGTCGTGGACCGGGTCAAGGAACTCATCAAGTACAAAGGCTTCCAGGTGGCCCCCGCGGAACTGGAAGCACTCCTGCTCACCCACCCCTCGGTCGCCGACGCCGCCGTGATCGGCGTCTACAACGACGAGGGCAACGAGATCCCGCGCGCGTACGTCGTTCGCCAGCCCTCCGCGACCGACCTCTCCGAGAGCGAGGTCATGATGTACGTCGCCGAACGCGTCGCCCCCTACAAACGCGTCCGCCAGGTCACCTTCATCGACGGTGTCCCGCGCGCCGCCTCCGGCAAGATCCTGCGCCGCGAACTGCGGGCGACCGAGGAGAGCCCATGACCCTGATCGAGCGCACGCGCGCGCGTGCCGTGGAAACCCTCACCCTGAACTCCCCGCACAACCGCAACGCGCTCTCCGCGGCCCTCGTCGGCGAACTCACCGACGCGCTCACGGACTGCGCCAAGGACACCGACGTACGCGCCGTCGTCCTCACCCACACCGGCAACACCTTCAGCGCCGGCGCCGACCTGCGCGACCCGCCGCCCCCGGACGCGCTGGTGGCCCTGCTGCGGCAGATCGTCGAACTGCGCAAACCGGTCGTCGCCCGCGTCACCGGCCACGTACGCGCGGGCGGCCTCGGCCTGCTCGCCGCCTGCGACCTGGCGGCGGCCTCCCGCGAGGCCACCTTCGCCTTCACGGAGGTCCGCATCGGCGTGGCCCCGGCCGTGATCTCGCTGCCCCTGCTGCCCCGCACCGACCCGCGCGCCCTGGCCCGCTACTACCTCACCGGCGAACGCTTCACCGCCCCCGAGGCCGCCCGCATCGGCCTGCTCACGGTCGAGGGCGAGGACGTCGACGAGACCCTCGCCCCCCTCCTCGACGGCCTGCGCCGCTCCTCACCGCAGGCCCTGGCCGAGACGAAGGCGCTGCTCACGGCTAAGGTGCTGGAATCCTTCGACCGGGACGCGGCCGACCTGACCGCGCTCTCGGCCCGGCTGTTCTCCTCCGCCGAGGCCCGCGAGGGGATGACGGCCTTCCTCGAACGACGGGATCCGCAATGGGTGGTGTGAGCACAGTCGGCGACCGCGCGGACCGAACGGACCGCGTGCCCAAACAGGACCGCAGCCGGGCCACCCGGCAACGGCTCCTGGAAGCCGCCGTGGCCTGCCTCGCCGAACACGGCTGGGCAGGCTCCACGGTCTCCGTCGTGGCCGAACGCGCCGGCGTCTCCCGAGGCGCCGCCCAGCACCACTTCCCCACCCGCGAGGACCTCTTCACCGCGGCCGTCGAATACGTCGCCGAGGAACGCTCGACAGCGCTCCGGGAGCTGTTCCCCGAGGGCGCCGCGGGGGACCGCCGGGCGGTGGTGTCGGCACTGGTCGACCTCTACACCGGCCCCCTGTTCCGAGCCGCCCTGCACCTGTGGGTGGCCGCCTCCAACGAGGACCAGCTACGGCCCAGGGTCACCGAACTGGAGGCCCGCGTCGGCCGCGAGACCCACCGCATAGCGGTCGAGCTGCTCGGCGCCGACGAGTCCGCCCCCGGCGCCCGCGAAACCGTCCAGGGCCTCCTCGACATGGCCCGCGGCCTGGGCCTGGCCAACCTCCTCACCGACGACGCCGCCCGCCGCGACAGGGTCGTGACGCAGTGGGCGGGACTGCTGGAGGACGCGCTCGGCTGAGGGCGTTGTCAGTGGCGGGCCGTACCGTGGGAAGCCGGTGACAGCAGTGCCGGCACGGAGGCGCCGGCACTGGGGAGCGGCGCGGGGGCGCCGGCACAGGCGGGGACACGGGGGGCGGACATGGGGGACCACTTTCAGACACTCGTCGACCTCGACGCGAGCCCACAGGACGCACCGCGCCTCGCCGAGCGCGTCGTCGCCTGGCTCGTCGCCGAGGGCCTCGTGCAGGCCGAACTCCTGCCCGACTGCGTCTACGGCCTCCCGCTCGGCCGCATGCCCGGCCCGAACTGGCACCGCGCGGTAGCACCGCAGGACGTCCGCTTCGGGCCCGGAGAGGGCCTCGCCGTCCACACCGAGCGCACCGTCTTCCACGGCGGCCAGGGCACGCTGGAAGCGGTCCACTGCCCGCGATGCGCGGCCACCACCCGGCTCCACGACGGACGGAACATGGTCCCCGAGACCTGGGGACCGTTCCTCCTGGCCGTCGACACCTGGTACGAGACGGGCGCGGCCGACGTCGACTGCCCCACCTGCGCCGAGCGCGTCCCCCTGCCCGACTGGACCTGGCACGACGACTACTTCGCCTTCGCCCACCTCGGCTTCCAGCTCTGGAACTGGCCCCCGCTCACGACGGAGTTCCGCACCCGAATAACCGGACTGCTCGACGGCCACCGCACGACGTACCTCCAGGGCAAGCTCTGACGGGCCCGCCGCTCACGGACTGAGCCGCTCCACCCGCCATCCCCCGTCCTGCTCCGCCACATACCGCAGCCGGTCGTGCAGCCGGTTCTCCCGCCCCTGCCAGAACTCCACCGACTGCGGCGCCACCCGGAAACCGCCCCAGTGCGGCGGCACCGGCACCTGCTCGCCCTCGGGATAGCGCGCGGCCAGATCGGCGTACGAGGCGTCGAGCTCCGCTCGGGAGGCGATGACCGAGGACTGGGCGCTGGCCCAGGCGCCGAGCTGGGAGCCGTGCGGGCGGGTGCGGAAGTAGGCGGCGGTCTCGTCGCGTCCGGTGCGGCGCGCCACACCCGTCACGATGACCTGGCGCGCCATCGCATGCCAGGGGAAGAGCAGACAGACGTACGGGTTCTCGGCCAGGGCGCGGGCCTTGCGGGACTCGTAGTTGGTGAAGAAGACAAAACCCTGCTCGTCGAACTGCTTCAGCAGCACCGTGCGCGAGCTGGGCCGACCCTCGGCGTCCGCGGTGGAGACGATCATCGCGTTCGGCTCGAAGAGATGGGCCTCCGCGGCGGCCTGCTTGAACCAGCGCGCGAACTGTTCCACCCACGTGGCCGCCAGATCCGTCTCGGCGAGGCCCTCGGCCCGGTAGTGCTTGCGCATGGCCGCGGGGTCGGGGGCGGGCCCGGCGGGATCTGAAGCGACGGCGTCTCGGTCGGTCACGCGGTCATCTTGCCGTATCCGAACGGGCACCGTCCGGCACGGTGTCCTTCCTCACTGATGGCACTCAGTGCCGCAAAGCCTCCCCAAGACTGGCACTCAGGGTTATCGTTCTGATGCTGTTCCGGTTGGATGACCGCCGACCGCACGGGGCATCACAGGGGTACGCCACGGACCGCGAGTCCGCCGAGGCCCGGGTTCCGCACACCGGAAAACGAGCCCGAGACCGTGGATCCACCGGCGTACGTCCATCCCTGCCGACTGACCTGTGGTCGTTCCACCCACAACCCCATCCGTCGCACACATCACGAGGAGCCGCCTGATGTCCGACTTCGTACCCGGGCTCGAAGGAGTCGTCGCGTTCGAGACGGAGATCGCCGAACCGGACAAGGAGGGCGGCGCTCTCCGATACCGAGGCGTCGACATCGAGGACCTGGTCGGCCACGTCTCCTTCGGCAACGTCTGGGGGCTGCTCGTCGACGGCGCCTTCCGTCCCGGACTGCCGGCCGCCGAGCCCTTCCCGATCCCCGTGCACTCCGGCGACATCCGCGTCGACGTCCAGTCCGCGCTCGCCATGCTCGCCCCCGTCTGGGGCCTGAAACCCCTCCTCGACATCGACGAGGAACAGGCACGGGAGGACCTGGCGCGAGCCGCCGTCATGGCCCTCTCCTACGTCGCCCAGTCCGCCCGCGGACAAGGCCTCCCCATGGTCCCGCAGCGCGAGATCGACAAGGCCCAGTCCGTCGTCGAACGCTTCATGATCCGCTGGCGCGGCGAACCCGACCCCAAGCACGTCGCCGCCGTCGACGCCTACTGGACGTCCGCCGCCGAGCACGGCATGAACGCCTCCACCTTCACCGCCCGCGTCATCGCCTCCACCGGCGCCGACGTGGCCGCGGCACTCTCCGGCGCCGTAGGAGCCATGTCAGGCCCCCTGCACGGCGGCGCGCCCTCCCGCGTACTGCACATGATCGAAGAGATCGAGCGCACCGGCGACGCCGAGGCCTACGTCAAGCAGACCCTCGACAAGGGCGAACGCCTCATGGGCTTCGGCCACCGC
The DNA here is from genome assembly GCF_044759995.1 of Streptomyces sp. NPDC098781. NCBI lineage: Bacteria > Bacillati > Actinomycetota > Actinomycetes > Kitasatosporales > Streptomycetaceae > Streptomyces > Streptomyces sp. NPDC098781. The sequence continues at coordinate 180,184 of NZ_JBIWAK010000010.1, read as the reverse complement.
GTCTACCGCGCCGAGGACCCCCGTGCCCGCGTCCTGCGCCGCACCGCCCGAGACCTCGGCGCGCCCCGCTTCGAGGTCGCCGAAGCCCTCGAGAAGGCGGCCCTGGAGGAACTGCACAACCGCCGCCCCGACCGCGTCCTGGCCACCAACGTGGAATTCTGGGCCGCGATCATGCTGGACTTCGCGGAAGTTCCGGCCCACATGTTCACCTCGATGTTCACGTGCGCCCGCACCGCGGGCTGGTCGGCGCACATCCTGGAACAGAAGCGCACCGGCCGCCTCGTCCGCCCCTCCGCCCGCTACGTGGGCCCCGCCCCGCGCAACCCCCGCGAGGTCGAGGGCTACGCGGACATCGCCCACTGACGCTCCCCCCTCGCGACCCCCGGCACCGAGCCGGGCACCGCACGGGACCGAACCGGCCCGCGCGATGCCCGGCGAACCGCCCGAGCGAGCCGGCGACGAAGATCGCACACGGAACGTGACTGATCCGCTCCGCCAGTATGCTGGGGCGGCTGCGGCATCCCACCATCACCCGTCCCTGCGCGGTGAGTTACAGCCTGCGGCGATGAGACGACTCACAGCATGGGGGATGGGGACTTGGCGCTGATAGCGGGCCGCTACCGGCTGGGCGAGTCGATCGGGCGCGGTGGCATGGGGGAGGTCTGGCGGGCCTACGACCAGACCCTCGCCCGGCACGTCGCCGTCAAGCTCCTGCTGCCCCAGGACTCCGACCCCACCGCCACCTCCAGGTTCCGCCTGGAGGCACAGACCGCCGCCCGCATCGACCACCCCAACGTCGTCGGCGTACGCGACTTCGGTGAGCACGACAACCGGCTGTACCTGGTGATGGAACTCGTCGAGGGCGACAACCTCGCCCGGCTGCTGACCCACTCGGGCGCACAGCCCGCCGAGCGCGTCGCCCGCATCGCCGCCCAGGCCGCCGCCGGACTGGCCGCCGCGCACCGGCAGGGCATCGTCCACCGCGACATCAAGCCGGGCAACCTGCTGCTGGACACCGACGGCACCCTCAAGATCGGTGACTTCGGCATCGCCCGCTTCATGGACGACCCCGGCGCCGCCCTGACCGCGACCGGCCAGATCGTCGGCACCAGCCTCTACCTCGCCCCCGAACGGGCCCTCGGACAGCCCGCAGGCCCGCCCTCGGACGTCTACGCACTGGGCTGCGTCCTCTACCAACTCCTGACCGGACGCCCGCCGTTCCACGCCGACACCGCCGTCGCCATCCTGCACCAGCACCTCGACGCCGCCCCCGTACCGCCCCGCGACCTGGGCGTCGCCGGCCTGCCGCCCGCCTTCGAGAACTACCTCCTCGGCCTGCTCGCCAAGGACCCCGAACACCGCCCCACCGCCCAGCAGGCAGCCGACTGGTTCACCGAAGGCGCCTGGCAGGGCCGCCCCGAACCCCTGCCGGCCGCGACGACGCCGCCCCCGCGGCATCCGGCCGGACCGCAGGGCCCGGGGGACTCCAGCAACCCCACCACGTACATGCTGCCGTCGGCACAAGGCCCCAAGCCCGAAGGCCGAGCCCGCCCCCGAACCCACGCCAGGCACCAGTCGCGCCCCCAGCCCCGGACCCGGTCCACAAGCGGCGCACGGCGCGTAGCGGTGACGGCAGCGGCGGCGGCCCTCTTCGTGGCCGCGATGCTCCTCGGCATGCTGTGGTTCTCACCGGACAACGCCTCGACCCAGGGCACGAAACCCGACACCGCCCCCGCCCCGAGCACCTCCGCCTCGGTGTCCCCGCTGGATTCGAGCCCGTCACCGATCCCCTCCGCGAGCCCGGCGTCGAACACGTCCGCCGGTCGCGAGGAAGCCCGCGACCAGGAGCGGAGGGACCAGGAACGGGAGCAGCGGCGCGAGCAGCAACGCCGGGCGCAGCAGGACGACGACGGGGGCGACGACGATGACGACTGAGTCCGCCCCTGAACGCAGACGACCCGCGAGCTCGGGTCCTCCGCCGAAGCGGAGAAGCCGGCCGGACGTACCGGCGAGCTCGCGGGTCGGGTGACTGCTTGGGATTGGGCCGGCTGCACGCGTCTCTCACGCGCTGGTCCGGCACCGCACTGGGTGTGGTGACGGGCCGCTAGCCCGCAGCCACCTCTTCCGTCCGGTATGCATACATCTGCCGAACCACCTCCTCTCCGAAGTACCAGCCACACTAAGAACGGGTTGGCCACGGATCAACCGGTTTTCCGAGATGTTGACGGTGCCGCTTCTGGTCGCGTGCCGTAGCCATAGCCATCGCCCCGTTGCAGCAGTTCCAGACTCCGGTGGGACAAGTTGAACCTGCCGATCGACGTCATGAGGCTGTGCTGCCCCCGGGCACGGACCGAGATACGGCCGGACCACGTGCCCGCCCACTTCCCGACCGGAACCCTGGCCCGCACGAGATCTCCGGTGATGAATCCGAAGTGCTGCTTGGTCCGGGCCCGTCGAAGTCGGGGGAAGCCGTAGCGGTCGGGCGTGGTGCGGGCGTAGGAGCCGCGCCCGGTGGCCTTGGCGATGATGACCTGCCCGGGGTATCGCACGGTGGCGTCACCGGCTTCGTGGGCCAGGTGCCCGACGGACAGCGCGTCCAGGGTGTGAGTCTTGGGCAGTCCCATGGCGCTCCGGTTCTCCTCGGTGCACCAGCCTGCCGAGATGTGGACGGGTTTGCCGAGAGTGGCCAGGACCTTCGTGAGCTGCCAGCGGGTGGCGTTCATGGCTGCGGCGTGGTGAAGGGGCACCGTCACCTGCTGGAGGATCACTGCGAGGCGTTCGGGTCGATGGGCGAGGAAAACCTCGACGGGTTTGCTGCCCTTGGCCTTGTTGCAGGGGGCGCAGGCCAGGACGAGATTGGAGATCCGGTTCGAGCCTCCTCGGCTGCGAGGGTTGAGGTGCTCGATGTTCAGTGGGACGTCGGTGGTGTCGCAGTAGGCGCAGGCGTTGTTCCACTTGGTGCGCAGGTAGTCGCGAGCGGTGGTTCCGGTGAGCGTTCCTTGCGTGTGTTCGACTCCCTTGAGTGGTCGCCCTGCGCTCATGGAGTGGGTGTCGAAGGCGACGTGCTCGATGTGGATCTCGGTGACGGGTGCATAGCGGCACAGGCGCTTGGCCAGGGAGAGGGTGGTGTCGACGCGGTGGCGCAGGGAGGGCGGAAGCCATCCTGCGGGATTGGTCCGGTTGCGGAAGCGGGGTGCTCGGTAGCGGCGGTTCGCTGAGCGTCGCCTGTGGCGGTATCCGGCGCGTTGGCGCATGCACGCGTGGATCCGGTCGCCGCGATGGCGGAGTTCGACGGCGACGAGTCCGCGCCGGACGGTGACGGTGGTGCCGTCTGCGTCGGCTTCCTTCTTCTCGTCGGTGAGGGCCAGGCCTGTGCCTTTGGAACCGGGGTCGATCCGTAGCTGCACGCCGTCGACCGTCGATTCGGCTCGTGGGCGATCTGTAAGGCGGACCGTGAAGGGAACGTGCCGGGCGACGACTGCTCGTCCCTTGCTGAGTAGTTCCCGGCCGCGGGCGGGGTGGCAGGGCATGAGGGGGTGCCCTTCCTTCGAGAGCACGAAGACTCTGCCCGCGCCGATCCCGCCGTCGTACGGAGTGAATCGTGTGGGAGCGTCACCGCTCCCGGTCTCTGCCGCCTCCGCTGCCGTAACAGCGGCATCGGCGTGACGCCGACGAGCCCTGGTGCCGTGCCCGTCGGTCTCCCCTCGCCCATGTTCCCTGCCGGTGCCCCGCGCGGTGGCGGGGTGTCCGTGAGCCGTTTCGTCCCTGCTCCCGGGGGTGTCTGCGCTCACGGATTCCAGAGCACGCTGCTGAGGAAGCACAGCCTGGTGGGTCTGCTCGCCTGCGGGAAACGTAGTCATCGGGGCACCTCCCTGAATCCTGCGGATCGTGATGACTGGGGCTGGCCACTCGACGACCATGTGGTCGGGGAGCGGGTGGCCTCCCTTCTCGTGTGGGACTGACGCTAATGGCCAAGATCGACACACCGGCTGCCACGTCCAAGAATCGCCCATTCGTGCGAACCTGTCGCATTTCCGAATGGGTGGCCGATCTTGCTGCTAAAGACGTTGACTCGGTCGGCGGGTCGAGGGCCGGTACCCGATGCGAGCGTGGCCAACTGCCGCAGGCGTCGGAGGTACCGAAGTTCTTCTGCTTCGGAGGTCAGGGGCAGGACTTGGTCCAGGGCTGCGACTAGCGTTCAGTGCATGACAAATCAGCAGCCCGAACGCCGTGCGATTCTCAGCGGATCGAGCTTCGAGGAGCAGATCGGATACGCGCGTGCCGTGGTCGACGGCGACTGGGTGCACGTGTCGGGGACGACCGGGTTCGACTACTCGGCGATGACGATCTCCGAGGACGTGGTGGAGCAGGCCGAGCAGTGTCTGCGGAATGTGGGGGCCGCGCTGGCGGAGGCGGGGTGTTCGTTCGGGGATGTGGTGCGGGTTCGCTATCTGTTGCCCGAGCGGGAGGATTTCCAGCCCTGCTGGCCGGTGTTGCGGCGGGACTTCGGGGAGGTGCGGCCGGCGGCGACGATGATGGTGGTGTGTGGGCCGGCGGATCCTTGTATGAAGATCGAGATTGAGGCGTACGCGCGTCGGGGAAGTGGAACTGGTGTCTGATCTGCGAATCGTGCCGGTGGATGGTGAGGTCATGCTTCGGGAGTGGGGTCACGTGCACAACGTGATCGTCCCGCCCGCGGCCCTGGACTTGGACGAGGTGCGGGAGCGCGCGGGGCGCTACCGCTTGCGGAACGCATACGTCGGTGAGGTCCTCGTCGGCTGTTCGACCGTGCGGCCGCCGGCGGAGGAGGACGGAGTGGCGACGGTGATCGCGCGTGTGTTGCCCGAGCACCGGCGGCTCGGGTACGGCAGGAGGCTGTACGGGGACGGGCTCGCTCACGCGCGCGTGCTGGGCGCGAGTGTGATCGAGACTTGTGTGCTGGCCGTCAATGAGGACGGTCTGCGGTTCGCCGAGGCGAACGGGTTCGTCGAGGTCGACCGGTATGTACTGGACGGCGGGTCCGATCTGTGGGTGGACCTGCGGCTGGAGAGCGGGACCGGCTCGTCGCGCTGACGGCTCGTACAACGATTCCTTCAATCTTGGGGAACCCGGTGTGTGCTGGGTCACGTTCCAGTTAGATGATTGCGAGTGAGCGAACCGACGCGTCGTACGTGCGGACGCAGCTTGGCAGGGGGTCCAGGTGAGTGCTTCCCGGCGTAGTGGGACCACCGACGAGCTGGGGCCGGACGAACCCGAGCGGGAGAGTCCGGAGGGTTCGTCGGCTGGTTCCGAGAGTTCGGCAGGTGGGTCGGATCTGTTGGCCGCGCTGCTGGACGGGATGGATGCGGCCTTGTGCGCCTTCGACGGGGACGGGGTCGTCACGCACTGGAACCGTGAGGCGGAGCGGATTTTGGGCTGGAGTGCGGCCGAGGCCGTGGGGCGGCACGGGTTCGCCGGGTGGGCGGTGCGTGAGGCGGACGCCGAGGAGGTCGAGGGGCGGCTGATGTCCGCCATGGACGCTCCTGGGCGGCAGGTGCACGAGTTCGCGCTGCTGACCAAGGACGGCGGGCGGGTTCTCGTACGGACGCAGTCGGCGGCGGTGCGGGGGCCGGACGGGAAGCCCGCCGGGGTGTACTGCGCCTTCAGCGAGGTGCACGCGCAGATCGATCTGGAGCGGTCGATCGCGCTGAGCGAGGCGTTGTTCGAGGACGCGTCGTGGGGTGTGGTGCTGGTCGACGCGGATCTGCGGCCCGCCGTTGTGAACGCTCACGCGGCTCGGGCGCTGGGGATCGGCCGTACGTCCGTGCTGGGGCGGCCGCTGGGTGAGCTGCTGGCCCAGGGGGTCGAGGAGCTGGAGAGCGCGCTGACGCATGTGCTGGCGGAGGGCGCGCCGCCGGCTCCGGCCGAGATCTGGGTGAGTGTGCGGACGCCGGAGGGCGAGCGGCGGCGCTGCTGGCGGTGTGGGTTCGTGCGGCTGGCCTCGCCGCTGGCGGAGGAGCCGGTGCCGTTGGGGGTGGGCTGGCTCTTCCAGGACGCCACGGAGGCGAAGCAGGCGGAGCAGGAGGCTTCGCTGCTGCGGTTCCGGACCAACCAGTTGCACCGCGCCGCGCGGGCCGCCGCGGAGTGTGAGGATCCGGCGGAGGCGGCGACCGTGCATCTGGACTTCGCGCTGGCCGGGTTCGCCGATCACGCGCTGATCGACCGGGTCGCGGGTGGGCCGGTGGCCGATGAGACGGGGGCCGGGGAGCCCGCGGATCCGGTACGGCTGGTCCGGGTCGCCGTGACGCCCTCGGGGGCGCCGGGGCCGAGTCGGCTGGGTGGGGAGGCCGGGTTGCCGGTGCGGTACGCGGAGGGGCATCCGGCGCTGCAATGCGTGGCGCGGGCCGGGTCGGTGCGGGCGGACGCGGGGGATGTGCCGGCCGGGCGGGCGCGGGAGTGGGCGGTGGGGCGGCAGTGGCCGGCGGACGCCGTGCACGCGCTGTGTGCCGTGTTGCGGAGCCGGGGGCGGACGCTGGGGGTCGTGACGTTTCTCCGGGGCGCGGGCCGCAGTGCGTTCGGGCGGGGTGACGCCGTGTACGCGGAGGATGTGGCGGTGCGGATCGCCGCCGCCCTGGATCTGGCGGCGGTGCGCGGCGGGTCGCAGTAGGACGACGGGTCAGCGCCGGTAGAAGATCCGGTCGCCGTACTCCTCGAACACCTTGCCGTTCCAGTCGTGGCCGCCGTCGACGTTGCCCGAGCGCAGGAGCGGGGGCTCGATGCCGCGGGCGGCCAGGGAGGCCGCCGCTGTCGCCATGACGGCCTGGAGAAGGGCTGTCGTCACGACGGTGGAGGCGGGGGCGAAGGGGGCGGGGATCGTGTCGAGGGTGAGTTCCGCGTCGCCGATCGCGATCTTCGAGTCGAGGACGATGTCGCAGTGGTCCTTGAGGTAGGTGCCGGAGGCGTGGCGGGACTTCGTCTCCGAGGCGTACGCCACCGAGGTCACGCCGATGACGTGGACGCCGGCGGCGCGGGCGGCCATGGCCATCTCGACGGGCAGGGCGTTGCGGCCGGAGAGGGAGATGATGACGAGGGTGTCGCCGGCGCGCAGCGGGGAGCTGTCCAGGACCACGCTGGCGAGGCCGTCGACGCGTTCGAGGGCGGAGCCGAGGGTGGCCGGCATGACGTCCACGCCTACGACGCCGGGGACCGCGAGCAGGTTCATCAGGGCGAGTCCGCCGGCGCGGTAGACGACGTCCTGGGCGGCGAGTGAGGAGTGGCCGGCGCCGAAGGCGAAGAGCCGGCCGTCGGCGGCGACGGTGTCGGCGAGCAGGGTGCCGGCCGCCTGGATGTTCTCGGCCTCCTCGGCACGGACCCGCTGGAGCAGGCCGATGGCGGCGTCGAAGAACTGGTCGGCCGGCTTGCTGTCGCTCATGCGAGGCCCCTCCGGGGTGGGCGGGTGGTGGCTGGGCGGTGTGTCGCGGATCACCGTGCGGTCTGGACCAGTGTGGTGTCAATACGGCGTCGCGCTGCCGGAAGCGGCCGGTGCGGGGCGGGGACGGCCGGGAGCAGGTGGCCCGGGTGCGGGGGTTACGCGGGCCGCGCATTTCGCGGGTTCCGGCGGCGCGGCACGGTTGTCAGTGGTATCCGGCAGAATTGAGTGCAGGGCCAGCGCACGCGCCGTGGAGCTGTCTCGCTTCCGGCTGAGCTAATCGCAGAGCTAAACGAGGGGCACGTATGTCCGGACTGATCGACACCACGGAGATGTATCTCCGCACCATCCTCGAGCTGGAGGAGGAAGGTGTGGTCCCCATGCGCGCCCGGATCGCCGAGCGGCTGGACCAGAGCGGGCCGACCGTGAGCCAGACGGTGGCGCGGATGGAGCGTGACGGGTTGGTGTCCGTCGCGAGCGACCGGCATCTGGAGCTCACGGACGAGGGGCGGCGGCTGGCCACCCGCGTCATGCGCAAGCACCGCCTCGCCGAGTGTCTGCTCGTCGACGTGATCGGGCTGGAGTGGGAGCAGGTGCACGCCGAGGCCTGTCGCTGGGAGCACGTGATGAGCGAGGCCGTGGAGCGGCGGGTGCTGGAGCTGCTGCGCCACCCGACCGAGTCGCCGTACGGCAACCCGATCCCTGGTCTGGAGGAGCTCGGCGAGAAGGACGGGGCCGACCCGTTCCTCGACGAGGGCATGGTCTCGCTGGCGGATCTGGATCCCGGGGTCGAGGGCAAGACGGTCGTGGTGCGCCGGATCGGGGAGCCGATCCAGACGGACGCGCAGTTGATGTACACGCTGCGTCGGGCCGGTGTGCAGCCCGGTTCGGTGGTGAGTGTGACCGAGTCCGCGGGTGGTGTGCTGGTCGGCAGTGGTGGTGAGGCGGCAGAGCTGGAGGCGGATGTGGCCTCGCATGTGTTCGTCGCCAAGCGCTGAGCTGCGGCAGCTGTCCATGTCGCGTTCTCTCCCGCGTAATTCCCGGTAGGGAAGCGGGAGTTGTGGTGAGTTTTCGATCTTTCGCATTCCAGGACTCAGTGCGCGGAATCACAGCGCTCGGCGGATTCGCGTGCGAGGCTGTCGCGTGAGGCATATGACCTGAGGGCTCTTGGTCGTGACGGACAGTGATGCGTCCGGCCGGGGAGGGGGGCGCGAGGATGTGCCGCGGATGTGGAGAGGGCCCCGGCGCCGTACGGCGCCGGGGCCTGTCCTCCCCTGTGCTGACCCGGAGCCCCGAGCTCTCAGGGTCATTCCCCTCGGACCGTTTTCCCCGAGCGGTCCGCCTCCCGGTGAAGGTCTCCCCTCGGCGGTGGCGATCAATCCTTGGAGGGGGTCACTCGAATGAGGGGTGTTGTCCGCAGAGGCCATTTTTTCGAATACGGGTTCGATAGTCTGCGGGTGACGGGTCGGGCGGAACGTGCGCTTCAGTAGTGTGCGCATAAGATCACGTCAGGCACACAGGACATGCACATCGCGTGCGAGGGCATCGGCGACACGTGCGGCGCAGGTGGCGCACGGTGCTCGCGTGAGCGGCGGTAGATACGGCAGGCACGGCAAGCAGGACGCGGATGACAGGACCGGCCGATTCGAGCGGTCCGAGCGGAGCTAGGGGGGCCAGACCAATGGCGCGGCGCATCGACGTGACCGGGACCGGCGGCGTACGTCTCGCGGCCTGGGAGTTCGGCGACCCTCCCAAGACCGACTCCACGACCGAGCACGAGGGCACGCTCGGCGTCCTGTTACTGCACGGCCTGATGGGCCGCGCCTCGCACTGGGCCTCCACGGCCCGCTGGCTCTCCGAGCGGTACCGCGCCGTCGCCCTGGACCAGCGCGGCCACGGCCGCAGCGACAAGCCCGAGGACGCCGTCTTCACGCGCGAGGCCTATGTCGACGACGCGGAGGCCGCCCTCGAACAGCTCGGCCTGGCCCCGGCCGTCCTCATCGGCCATGCCATGGGCGCGCTGACCGCCTGGCAGCTCGCCGCCAGGCGGCCCGATCTGGTGCGCGGCGTGATCATCTGCGACATGCGGGCGTCGGCGCTGGGCGCGGCCTCGCAGCGGGAGTGGTCGGACTGGTTCAAGGCCTGGCCGGTGCCCTTCGCGACGCTCGCCGACGTACGGAAGTGGTTCGGGGAGGACGATCCGTGGGTCGAGCGGCCGAATCCGGCGCGCGGGGAGTTCTACGCCGAGGTGATGCACGAGTGCGAGGACGGGTGGCGGCCGGTCTTTGAGCCGGACCAGATGCTCAGGTCCCGGGAGACGTGGGTGTTCGACGCGCACTGGGAGGAGTTGGCGCAGGTGCGGTGCCCCGCGCTCGTCGTCCGCGGGTTGGACGGGGAGCTCGGGCGGGCCGAGGCGCAGGAGATGGTGCGGGTGCTGCCTCGGGGGGAGTACGCGGAGGTGGCCGACGCGGGGCACCTGGTGCACTACGACCAGCCCGAGGGCTGGCGCGCCGCCATCGAGCCCTTTGTCGAGGCGGTACGTGCTTCGGATGACACCGGGCGCCTGTGAGCGCACGCCGGTCGGCACTGGCCCAAGCCCCGACCCGCACCGCACAACCCTCAGCCCCGAGGCCCCGTCACCCCTTGCTCACCGCCGTCAGGATCTCCGGCAGCCGGGCCGCCGTCCGCGGGGCCGCCAGCCGTAGCCCCAGCAGCGTGATCGCCGCCCCGTAGGCCGCCCCGCCGGGCAGCAGCAGCCACGTCCACGCGTCCCCGTCCTCGCTGACGTTCAGCCAGATCGTCACCGCGATGACGGGAGCGCACAGCAGTGCGGCCCCGATCATGCCGCCGAAGATGGAGATCCAGGCGAGGCCCGCCTGGCCGGGGGCGACGTTCTTGTAGCCCTCCTGCGGGATGGAGTAGGGGAAGCGCGCCGACGTCCAGGCGCCGGTGGCCAGCATCGCGCCGAGGAGGGCGAAGGACAGGCCCAGCACTTCGGGGAGCTTGGGCCAGTTGCCGAGCAGCGCCGTCGTCAGGACGGTGACGAGCGCGGCGTAGGGAAGCGTGATCAGCAGCAGGGCGAGTGCTCGGCCGCGCAGCTCGACGTAGGCGTCTCTGGGGGACGAGATGGTCATCGCGACCATCCAGAACGCGGACGTGTCCTGCCCGAACTGGTTGTACATCTGGATGCCGAGCATCCCGGCGGCGAAGCAGGCGAAGTAGATCGAGCCGGTGCCCTGGAGCGCGTTGAACAGCGGCACGATCAGGCCGATGGCGAGCGAGGTCACCCAGGCCGCCTTGGTTTTCGGATCGCGCCAGACGTAGCGCAGGCTGCGCTCCATGACGGTGCCGGTGCGGCCGGCCGGCAGGAGCCGGGACAGACCGGTGGGGGTACGTTCCCGTACGGCGGACTCGGTGACCGCCTGAAGCGTGGAGCCGTCGGGGGAGGTCATCAGCCGCGTCAGGTGGCGGGACCAGACGGCGATCAGAGCCGCCAACGCGACAGCGCTCAGGGTGAGTTGGAGGACGGCGACGCCGTACGACCCTTCGCTCACCGACCGCACCGCCCCGATCGCGGACGCCGGCGGTACCCAGCGCAGCACGTCCGCCGCCGGGTCGAGCCTGCCGAGGCCCGATGAACCGAGCTGCTGTGCCCCGAAGTTGACGACCTGCGCCCCGATCGCGATGACCAGCCCGCTCAGCACCGCCAGATCACGGCCCTTGCGGCTGGTCAGCAGCCGGATGTTGGCGGCGGCGACGGCCCGCGCGAGCGCCACGCACACCAACAGGGCCAGAACGACGGCGATGACGCCGACGGCGTAGGCCAACCCTCCTTCGGCGACCGCGATCACCGAACCGGTGAACAGGCAGAGCGTGAAGAGGGGCCCGATGCCGACCAGGGAGGCGACGAGCAGGGCCTGGACCAAGGGGCGGGGGCGCAGCGGCAGCATCACCAGCCGGGTCGGGTCGAGGGTCTCGTCGCCGCCGGGGAAGAAGAGCGGCATCACCGCCCAGCCCAGCGCGAGGACCGCGATCAGGAGAACGACCACGGAGCCGGCGTGCGCGTTGCCGCGCAGCATGATCAGGCCCAGGAGCTGGAGCGCGGCGAACAGGAGCGCCACCACGGCCGACGCGACATAGGCCGCCCGCCGTCCGCCGGACTGCCGCAGCCCGTTCCTGAGCAGCGACAGCTTCAGCTGTACGAACGTGGCGGTCAGGTTCGTCATCGCGCCCCGCCGCCCAGCCAGTCGAGGTCGGAGGCGCTGTCACGGCCGTTCGCGCCGACGAGTTCGAGGAAGGCCTGCTGCAACGAGGCCGCCTCGCCGCGCACTTCGGCCAGGGAACCGTGGGCCCGGATGCGTCCGGCGGCCATGACGGCGACCCAGTCGCACAGCGACTCGACGAGTTCCATGACATGCGAGGAGAAGACGACGGTAGCGCCGGAGGCGGTGTAGCGCTCCAGGACGCCGCGGATCGTCTGGGCCGAGACCGGGTCGACCCCCTCGAACGGCTCGTCCAGGAACAGCACTTCGGGGTTGTGGAGCAGGGCCGCCGCCAGCCCGATCTTCTTGCGCATACCGGTCGAGTAGTCGACGACCAGCTTGTGCTGGGCCCCGGCCAGATCGAGTACGTCGAGCAGCTGGGCCGCCCGCTTGTCGACCTCGGCCCCCTGGAGGCCGCGCAATCGCCCCGTGTACGCGAGCAGTTCACGCCCGGAGAGCCGCTCGAAGAGCCGAAGCCCTTCGGGCAGCACCCCGATTCGGGCCTTCACCTCGACGGGGTCGCGCCAGACGTCGTGCCCGACGACCTCGACGGATCCCTGATCGGGCCGAAGCAGCCCGGTCACCATGGAGAGCGTGGTGGTCTTCCCGGCGCCATTGGGCCCCACCAGTCCGATGAACTTCCCTGCGGGCAACTCCAGATCGATCCCGGCGACAGCAACCTGCTGCCCGAACCGCTTCCAGAGCCCACGTACAGATACGGCCGACGTCATGAACGCCAACCTAAAGGGGCGCGGGGCTGTATCCAATATGCGGCTCCGCCGCGCGGGCGCGAGCGACCACAGTGTGCCCGCGGCCGCCGAACAACCGGACCCGGCAGTCGAGAGGGCGCCCTTAACGATCGCGGCCGCAGGCGTACGCGAGCGGCGAGATCAACTCCTCCGCGTCCGGCAGCCACCGGTTCGCCGGCGTGGGCCGGCACGCCCACTGCACCGCGCCCCGGGACCCGAACCGGGTGGGCGGCCCGGCGACCCACGCGCCTTCCCCGAGCGCCACGAGATCCAGCGACCCGACCGACCACCCGAGCTTGCGCACCAGATCGGGCACCTTCACCGACGCACCCGGCAGCACGAAGAAGTTCATCCGGCGGTCCGGGGTCAGCGTGACCGGCCCCAGCGAGAGCTCCATCCGCTCCATCCGGGCCAGCGCCAGAAACCCGGCGGTCTCCGGGACGGAGATCGCGTCGAAGGTCCGCCCCGTCGGCAGCAGGATCGACGCGTTCGGCTGCTTCTGCCACATCCGGCGGGCGACGGTCGCGCTGCCCGTCGCCTGGGTCGCCCAGTCGGGGCGCGCGGGGTGCGCGCCGGGCGCGGGGCAGGCGGCATCGCCACAGGAGCAGTACTGCACGCCCTCGACGGCCTCCAGCCAGGTCCCGGGGAACACGTCCCAGTGACGCTCCTCGGCGTAGCGAACGGCGGTCTCCAGCAGCGTTTCGCCGCGCTGCTTGGGAATCTGTGCGGCTTCGGTGGCCGGGATCGTCTCTTCCACGCCCAACACAACTCCCGCACCCACCTCGGGTTACGGGCGTCGCGCGCGCGGGGGAGGAGCATTGTTTTCTCATTTGGGGCGCATGGGTGCACGTGTGGGGGCGCGTGGGAGGATCCGCGGTCCCGGCTGGGTAGCCACCTGTGGGGTCGGGTTCCGCCTTTACCCCGGCAATCCTCGCAAGCCTCGCATTTTCGGTATTCCGACGGGGCATTGATCTTCACGGCCGGAACTCCGCGGTGCACAGCCAGTGCCCCGGGCCGGATTCGGCGGTGGAAGAACGTCAACTCGGTGCGTGGGCAGGCACCGCAGCCACAGGGGGTACGCCATGGCCGCAAGGCCTCTCGTCGCGCGTCAGCCGAACGAACGGCTTCAGGCGCTCATTCAGGAAGCGGGTTGCTCGAACGCCGGGCTGGCCCGCCGGGTCAACATGTGCGGTGCCGAGCACGGACTCGATCTGCGCTACGACAAGACGTCCGTGGCCCGTTGGCTGCGCGGACAGCAGCCACGGGGACGGGCGCCGGCGATCATCGCCGAGGCGCTCGGCCGCAAGCTGGGCCGTACGGTCACGATCGACGAGATCGGGATGGCCAACGGCAAGAACCTCGCGTCCGGCGTCGGCCTCCAGTTCTCGCCGACGGTACTGGGAGCCATCGAGCAGGTGTGTGAGCTGTGGCGCAGCGATGTCGGACGGCGGGACTTCCTGTCCGGCTCGTCCGTCGCCGCGTCCGCGCTGGTCGAGCCGAGCCGCGACTGGCTGATCTCGTCGCCGGACTCGCAGGTGGCGCGCGCGGCGGGGCCGCGCGTGGGGCCGTCCGACGTGGAGGCCGTGCGGGCGATGACACAGGCGCTCGTGGACCTTGATCACCAGTACGGCAGCGGGCATGTGCGCCCGGTCGTCGTGCACTACCTCAACAGTGTCGTCTCCGGGCTGCTGGCCGGCTCCTACCGGGAGGCGATCGGTCGGGAACTCTTCGCCGCCGTCGCGCGGTTGACCGAGCTCGCCGGGTACATGGCCATCGACACCGGGCAGCCGGGGCTGGCCCAGCGGTACTACATCCAGGCGCTGCGGCTCGCGCAGGCCGCCGGGGACCGCGGGTACGGCGGGTACGTCCTGGCCGCCTCCATGAGCCACCTCGCCGCGCAGCTCGGAAACCCGCGTGAGATCGCGCAGTTGGCGAGGGCGGCGCAGGAGGGGGCGCGGGGGCGCGTGACACCGCGCGCGGAGGCCATGTTCCACGCGGCGGAGGCTCGCGGGCACGCCCTGATGGGCGACGCGCGGGCCGCCCAGCTGGCGTCCGGGCGGGCGGTGAGCGCGCTGGAGTCGGCGGACGCGGAGTCCGGGGACGACCCGGCGTGGATCGCGCATTTCGACGAGGCGTATCTCGCCGACGAGTTGGCGCACTGTCACCGTGATCTCGGTCAGTCCGAGGCGGCGGCGCGGCGCGCGGAGGAGTCGTTGGCCGGGCTTCCGGAGACGAAGGCGCGGCGACGGGCGATCGGTTATGTGTTGCTCGCCACAGCACAGGTGCAGCAGCGGGAGATCGAACAGGCCTGTCACACCGGTCTGAAGGCCGTCGAGCTTCTGGAGACCCTTCGTTCCAACCGGGGCGCCGAATATCTGGAGGACTTCCAACAGCGTTTGGAGCCGTTCGGCGACGAGCCGGTGGTCAGGGAGTTCGGGGCGCGACTGGATCTTCAGGCGGCCGCGTGAATCCACGGGGTACCGGGGCGTGAACGGCAGGGAAACGAAGGCGCCGAAGGGGAACGGAGGGCGCATATAGGGGATGGGGGACCGCGGTGTTAGCGCGGTCACAGGGACGCCGGTCAGGCCCTGGGCTGCGTAGCAACCGGATCGGCGGAGCCGGTAGCGTGACCCGACGATTCACAAGGTCCCCCATTAGTAGGAGTCCCGGTGACGCAGAGTGGACGGGGCGAGGAGCCCTCGGCGCGCCCCGCGCGCGAAGGCATCGTGCTGCCCTCGGACGGCGGTGAGCCGCTGCTGCCGGGTATGACGGGCGGGCAGGTCGGCCGGCCGACCCCGGTGCCGGCCACCCCGCCGACCGCACCCCCGCCCTCGGCGCCCCCGGGCGGCCAGGCCTGGGGCACCCCTTGGGGACCTGAGCAGAACGCGCCCGCGGTGCCCGACGCACCGGGCCAGGCCTGGGGCGCGCAGCCCGGGCAGACCTGGGGCCGCCAGGAGCAGTCGTACCCGGCGCCCCAGCAGGAGCAGTCGTACCAGTCGCCGTCGCCGGCCCCGTGGGGCGCGGCGCCGGACGCGGTCGGGGGCGTGCCGTCGCAGCCGATGCCGCGGGAGGGCGCGTCGTACGGCGGCGGCGCCCAGGGCGCGGAATACGGCCAGGGCGCTCCGGCCGGCGGTGCACCGATGCCCGCTCCGCAGCCGATGTACGGACAGGGCGAGGCGCCGAACGCGCCGCTGCCGCACGAGGGGCACTACGGGCAGTACGGACAGGGTGGCGCGCTGCCGCCCGCCGCGCCCGCCGCCGGTGGCTTCGGTGCTCCGCTGCCGCCCGCCGACGAAGGCGCCACCCAGTACATACCGCCGGTCGCCGACGACCAGGCCACCCGCTACATACCGCCCGTCGCCGCGCCCGCCGTCGACGAAGGCGCGACGCAGTTCATCCCGCCGGTCGGCCCGGGCGCGCTGCCGCCGGAGGTGTCCGGTGAGAGCACCCAGGTGCTGGGACGGGCCCGGCAGCCGGGCGGCGCCGGACCGATGCCGCCGGCCCCCGGGGCCGACGCGGACGCCACGCAGTACATCCCGCCCGTGACCGGGCAGCCGGGCGCGACGGCACACGGCGGCGAGCGGCAGCCGCTGTCCGACTTCGACAATCTCTTCCGCAGCGAGCCGGCCGCCGCCGAACACCCGGCCGGGGCGACCCAGCAGATGCCGCGCTTCCAGCAGCCCCAGCCGCAGCCGCAGCACTCGGACGGGCAGGGCTACTTCCCGCCCGGCTCGCACGGCGGACACGGACACGGTCCCGGCGGTGGCGACGGCGGCCGGGGCGGACGGGGTGGCCGTACGGGCTCCCGGCTGCCGCTCATCGCCGCCGTCGGCGTAGGTATCGCCGTGCTCGGCATCGGCGCGGGCGCGCTGCTCGCCGGCGGGGGCGAGGACGACCCGAAGGGCGACGACAACGCGCCCGTCTCCGCCACCGCCCCGGCGACCGAGGGCTCCTCCTCGCCGTCCGCCGACCCGGCCGAGCAGCAGGCGATCGCCCTGGACAAGCTGCTCGCCGACAGCGGCGACAGCCGTACGACGGTGATCAAGGCGGTGGCCGACGTGAAGTCCTGCGACAACCTCCCGCAGGCCGCCCAGGACCTGCGCGGCGCGGCCAAGCAGCGCAACCAGCTGGTCACCGAGCTGTCCAAGCTCAGCGTCGACCAGCTGCCGAACCACGCCGCGCTGACCACCGCGCTGACCAAGGCCTGGCAGGCGTCGGCGTCCGCCGACAACCACTACGCGGGCTGGGCCGACCAGGTCGCCGGGAACAACAAGCTGTGCAAGAAGGGCCAGGCCCGCTCCACCGGCCAGACCCAGGCCGGCAACCGCGCGAGCGGAACCGCCAGCGAGCAGAAGAAGACGGCCGCGCAGCTGTGGAACACGATCGCCGGGAAGTACGGCCTGACGGAGCGCCAGCCGACCCAGCTGTAGGGGTCGGCCGGCGCAGGGTCAGTTCAGGTCGGCGTTCTGGAGTGTCTTCGTCACGTCGATGAAGTTCTTGCGGGCCGCCACCAGCCGGCCCTCCCGTACGACCTGGAGGGTCACCGCGCGGTTGACCAGTCGGGGGTAGCCGACGGCGGCCAGGACGTCCTGGAACTTCCACCGGAGGGTCGGGGTGAGGCCGCCCGTGGTGACCTTCAGCCCCTTGTTCAGGGCGCCCCGGACGCTGTCGGCGTTCACCGCGCCGTCGCCCAGCGACTCGACGACCTTCTTGAACACCGTGTACGCGATCCAGGTGGTCTGCACACCGGCGTCCGCGGGGTCGATGCGGTTGTCGCCGAAGGCCTGCTCGCTGATGACCTTCTTCATCGGGTCCCAGCGCGGGTCGCTCGCGACCGGGTACCAGCCGGTGATGTACGACCCGTCGTAGGTCGACGCCCCGCCCGTCGCGTTGATCACGGTCTGGTCGACGCTGCCGAGGACCGTGGCGGTGCGTACGTCGGGGTACTCCTCGCGGGCCCGTCGGAAGGAGTCCAGGAAGGTGCTGGTGCGGTCGCCGAGGGCGGGGACCACACAGCCCGATTCCGAGGCGTCGGTGGTCGAGTAGTCCAGCGCCCGTACCGACTGGTTGCCGTACTCGCTGGCGTCCTCGTCGGCCAGCTGGTCGGCGGCGGACGAGTGCTTGCCCGCCCTGAGGCCGGAGTTGAGCAGCGGCGGCAGCTCGTCGCCCGCGATGCTGTCGGGCCGTACCAGCGCGACCGGGCCGCAGGTGCGGGCCAGTTCCTTGCCGAGGCCCGCCAGGAGGGTGGGCTGGCCGCCGTTGACGGGGTAGGAGAGGGGGCTGGTGAACTCGGCGTTGGTGACGCCGTAGCCGCCTATGTACGGGATGCCGGCGCCCTCCAGGGAGGGCAGGAAGGTGTCGCCGTACTGGCTGTAGGAGCCTATGACCGCGGTGACGTTCTCGTCGACCGCGCGGTCGGCGCACTTCGCCGCGGCCACGCTGTCGTTGTGGTCGTTGCAGGTGAGGACCTTCAGCTTGCGGCCGCCCAGGCCGCCGTGGGCGTTGACCCAGCGGGCGTACGCCTGGGCGAAGGCCGGCATGCCGGGCTTGTTGGTCGCCTTGGTGTCCTCAGGTGCCCAGGTCATGACGGTGATCGTCTCGTCCCCGGCACCCCCCGAGGTACCGGGGATGACACCGCATCCGGCGGCCAGCGACGCACATGCCACCAGAGCGGCAGCCGTACGAGCGGTTGCTCTGCCGCGCCGATCGGTGATCATGGGAAGGAGCGTCTTTCGGGTGCGGAGCCTGCCGGTCATGGACACGCACGATTCCCCCACACAACAAACCTGCGCGTGACCCTCGGTTACTTGAAGGTGACGGCAAGGTGAATTACGGGGGCTGGTGATGCGCGTGTGAAGAGGAACGTACGATCGATGACCGTGCAAGGTTCGGATAGCTCTTCCCGTCGCGGCCGTCGCTCATCCACCATGGGCGGCATGCCACTCAACGACATGCCGTGGTGGCGCTGGCGCAGCAATGTGCGCTCCGCGCTGCACATGCTCTCCGACCCGGTGTTCCAGCGAGACGTCTGGCTGGCCGGCGTCGACGGGTACGGCGACGTGACCGACGCCGTGTACCGCCTGGTCGAGGACACCTGGCTGGACAACTGGTCCGCCGAGAAGTACGTCGGCACGATCTTCCGGGACTCCCAGGAGGCCGCGCTGGTCGACACCGCCGTGCTGCGGGTGCTGCGGATCATGCACCAGGTCGGTCCGGACGCCCAGGTCTCCGCCTACGTCGACCACCCCGCGTGGCCGGAGGCGGTGCGGGCGGCCCGGGACGCGCATGTGCGGATGGCCATGGCCGACGGCGATGACGCGGACGCCCCGCCGCGCACGCTCGAGCTGCTGCGGATCATGACGCGGTCCGCGTAGCGGTCCGGCTGACGGAACGGCTGTGGGCCGGGACCCCGGATATGGGACCCTGTGCTGCATGAACGAGCAGTCCACCCGAGCCGCGGTCCCCGCCGACCAGTACGTCCTCATCCTGTCGTGCCCGGACAAACAGGGCATCGTGCACGCCGTGTCGAGCTACCTCTTCATGACCGGCTGCAACATCGAGGACAGCCAGCAGTTCGGCGACCACGACACGGGACTGTTCTTCATGCGCGTCCACTTCTCGGCGGAGTCGCCGGTGACGGTGGACAAGCTGCGGGCGAGCTTCGCGGCGATCGGTGACTCCTTCCAGATGGACTGGCAGATCCACCGGGCCGAGGAGAAGATGCGGGTCCTGCTGATGGTCAGCAAGTTCGGGCACTGCCTGAACGACCTGTTGTTCCGCGCCAGCATCGGGGCGCTTCCGGTGGAGATCGCGGCCGTGGTGTCCAACCACACCGACTTCGCCGAACTCGTGGGGTCGTACGACATCCCCTTCCACCACATCCCGGTGACCAAGGACAACAAGTCCGAGGCCGAGGCGCAGTTGCTGGAGATCGTGCGCGAGGAGGATGTGGAGCTGGTCGTGCTGGCCCGCTACATGCAGGTCCTCTCGGACGACCTGTGCAAGCAGCTGAGCGGGCGGATCATCAACATCCACCACTCGTTCCTGCCGAGCTTCAAGGGTGCGAAGCCGTATCACCAGGCGCACGCCCGGGGTGTGAAGCTGATCGGGGCGACCGCGCACTATGTGACGGCGGATCTCGACGAGGGGCCGATCATCGAGCAGGAGGTCGAGCGGGTCGGGCATGACGTCATGCCGGACCAGCTGGTGGCGATCGGGCGGGACGTGGAGTGCCAGGCGCTGGCGCGGGCCGTGAAGTGGCATGCGGAGCGGCGGATTCTGCTCAACGGGCGGCGGACGGTCGTGTTCGCCTAGTCACTCGGGTCCGACTGTCGTCTCGGCGGCCGCGGGTGAGTGGGGGCTGGTCGCGCAGTTCCCCGCGCCCCTTGAGGTACGTGCGCTGGACGCGCCTTTCAGAGGCGCGGGAACCGCGCGAGCAATCACGAACCACCCGCAGCCGCCGACGCAGCCGCACCGCCCCTCACATCCGGCTCAAGCTCGCGGCGGCGAACAGCACATCCCTGATCGCCGTACGGTCACCGACCTGCCCCGCCGCGGCCTCCTCCGGCGAGACGTGCCCGGCCGCCAGCCGGCAGAACTCCGTGCCGTCCAGCGCCACATGGGCCACCTCATGCTCCGCGGAGCCCACCGCCGCCGGTGAGTCCAGCGGGATCAGCCACTCGCCGCCGCCCGAACCCTCGATCTCCAGCCGCAGACTCCGGCCGGGCTCGCCGGCGGGCACGAGATGGCGGTGCGGACCCGGCGGCGGGGCGGCGAGTCCGGCCTGGCGGCGGGCCGACAGCACCATCGGGAGCATGCGGGCCGCCAGGTCCACCATGTGGTGCAGATCGCTGCCGGACGGCGGCTCGTACGGGTAGTCCACCGCGTCGGCGATGTCCTCGGCGTGCACCCAGCACTCGAAGGCGCGGTCCAGCATCGCGTCGCGCAGCGGTAGTTCGAAGTCGCCGTAGGGGACGGACAGCCCGCCGGTGCCGCCGCCCGTGAAGGACACCGTGCGTACCAGGTCGTGGGTCTGCTCCCGCCAGGGCGCGCGGACGGCGCGGGTCGGCGGGTAGTGCGAGGCCCGCCAGTACGCCTCCGTGCGTCCGGCGGGCGTCGCCCGGTCCGCCGCCACCTCGCCCATCGGGTCCGCGAGGCCCAGCGCGACCGCCACCATCCCGTCGACGGTCAGCAGATGCGCGATGACCCCGGCGACCGTCGTACGGCGGCTCGTCGGCTCGTCCTTGCGGAACCACCGCAGCCGCACGGGCGCGTGCCACTCGGCGTCCCCGAAGTCCTGGAGCAGGGCGTCCAGGCGGGCCGTCTCGGCGTCGTAGGGCGTCGCCCAGGCGGGCACCGGGATGCGCGGCGGGCGGCGTTCCAGGCAGCCCTGGAGGACGCGGGCGCGCAGGGACGGGTCCAGGTCGAGGCTCTCGGCGGGGTGCAGCAGTCCGACGGCCTCGCGCAGCCGCCGGGCCTCGTCCGCGCAGGAGCCGCAGTCGCCGAGGTGGTCCTCCACGGCCGCCGTCTCCTCCGGCGAGCAGGCGGCCAGCGCCCAGGCGCCGAGCAGGGACTTCAGGACGCGGTGCTCCAGCACGAGCGGCATCGGGCGCGGCACCGGGTCCGGCAGGGGGCGTCCGGTGTCCTCGACGGAGGCGCGCGGCAGGGGTATGCGGGGCGGCTGGTCCGGGTCGGGCTCGGTGGTGGGGTGCAGGTCGTCGCCGTTGCCGTTGTCCATGCCGTCGGTGCCGCGGGTGGTGTCCGCGGGGCCGTTCTCCTCCTGGTTCCGTCGGTGTTCCTCGCCGGACGAGGAGCCGTCCTGCGGTGGCTGCCCCTCGTGCTCGTCGTACGCCTCGAAACGCCCGGCCCCGTTCACGCCGCACCTCCGTATCCCGGCGGTGCCCCCGGGGAGGCGCCGGCGTCGTGGGCCGTGGCCAGCAGCTGGAGGCCCAGGCGCAGACGGCGGCGGGCCTCGTCCTCGGTGACGCCGAGGTCGGCGGCGGTCTGGCGGTAGTCGCGGCGCTGGAAGTAGGCCAGCTCCAGGGCGGCGCGCAGCGGTACGGGCATGGACTGGACGATGTAGTCGGCGCGGGCGGCGACCGAGGCGTGCCGCACCTTGCGCTCCAGCTCCTCGGTGGAGCTCTGGTCGGCCACCGCGAGGGCGGCTGTCTCGGTGGCGCGCAGCCGCTGCACGGCGAGACGGTGGGTCAGTGTGGCGACCCAGGAGCGCAACGGGCCCTGCTTGGGGTCGTAGCTGTCCGGGTGCTCCCAGACGTGCGCGAAGACATCGCGCGTGAGGTGGTCGGCGGCCCGCTCGTCGCCCAGCACGGTGTGCGCGAGGCCGTGCACGAGCGAGGCGAACCTGTCGTAGAGCTCGCCGAGGGCGGCCGCCTCGCCGCGCGCGAGCCGCTGCTGCATCTTGCGGTCCCAGCGGGGCGGTGCGTCCTTCTTCGCCATGAGGCCCCCCTCACCGGTCCGTCCCGGAGTCCAGCGTGCGTCTGCTGTCTCCACGAATGTAGTCGGCACGCCCGAGCGCGCACGCCCCTTTGTCGCAATGTGCGCCCCTTGTTGAGCCATGGCTGGTGACGCACCTCGCACTCGTGATAGAGGGCCCGCGGCACTCCTGACAGGGGCCTGGTATCGGCTTGGCTACCCGGCCACCACGCGATCAGACACGATCGAACAGGATCGAATGCGATTGAAACAAGCCTTTTCTGACCGCCGACCGTTTTTTAGCGGGTGTTTCGGGGCACAGCCGCTGGGCAGCCGCGCTGCAAGGAAGCGTAGGAGTCGCTTCCGTTTCAGCGAGCGAGGGGCATGGTGGTGACGTTCAAAGTGACCGGCGGCGAGCGGGGCAACTGGGCCGTGCTCCAGGTGTCGGGCGAGCTGGATCTGGTGACCTCGCCGGGGTTGCGTCAGCACATCCATGACGTGGTGGCCGAGGGACGGCACAGCCTCGTCCTCGACCTCTCCGACGTGATGTTCTGCGACTCCAGCGGGGTCGGCGTCCTCATAGCCGCCCGCCGGCTGATCCGCTCCTGCCAGGGCAGCCTGCGGCTGATACTCCCGGCGCAGGGCGCGGCGGACGGGTCGCACGTCAACCGGGTCCTCGGGGCACTCGGAGTGCGCAGGCTGTTCGACGTCCACCCCGACCTGGCGTCGGCGGTCAGGGACGAGGCCGACCCGCTCTCGGCATGAGAGCCGCCCGGGGCGCACGAGGACACGCCGTTCTGCCACATCGTTGTCCCAAAATTCCCCCGGTCTTGGCACAACCGCCGCTTTCCGGCGCCCGCGCGCCCTCGGGCGTCGTACGCTCCGTGGCAGATGCACCCCACATGACGTAAGGCGGCCCGATAAGACATGGTCAGCAGCGAGTACGAGCGCAAGATCGCCGCCCGGTTCGCCACCTTCGACCAGGACGGCAACGGCTACATCGACCGGGAGGACTTCAACGCGGCGGCCAAGGCGCTGCTCGCGGAGTTCGGCACCACCGCCCGCTCCGACAAGGGCCAGGCGCTCTACATCGGCGCGGAGGCGTTCTGGCAGGGCATGGCCGGGATCGCGGACCGCGACGGCGACCAGCGCATCACCCGCGACGAGTTCGTGAACGGTGCCGTCAAGCGGCTGCGCGACAACCCCGACCGGTTCGCCGAGATCGCCCGCCCCTTCCTGCACGCCGCCCTCGCGGTGGCCGACCCCGACGGTGACGGGGCCGCCACCGTCGCCGACACCGCGCGGGTGCTGGTCTGTCTCGGTGTGCGGCAGGACATCGCCGAGGCGGCCGCCGCCACGCTCGACACGAACAGCGACGGCAAGGTGGCCGAGGGCGAGGTCGTGACCGCCTTCGCCCGCTACTTCACCGTCCCCGAGTGACCTCTACACCGGTCCCGAGAAGCGCTCCCTGAGCTTGTACTTGAGCACCTTGCGCAGGGTCTCGTTGCGCGGAAGGGCGTCCACCACCTCCAGCCGCTCCGGCAGCTTGTGCGTCGACAGCCCTTCCCCGCGCAGATACGACGTCAGCGCCGCCAGATCCGGCGGCTCGGCGCCGGCCGGCTGTTCCACGACCGCGCAGACCAGCTCGCCGCGCTCCGGGTCCGGCAGTCCGATCACCGCGACGTCGCCGACCGCGGGATGCCGGTGCAGCAGGTCCTCGATCTCCTTCGCCGAGATGTTCTCGCCCTTGCGGATGATCACGTCCTTGAGCCGGCCGGTCAGCACCAGATGCCCGCTGCCGGTGAGGTGCCCGAGGTCGCCGGTGCGCAGGAACCCCTTCTCGTCGAAGGCCGCCGCCGTCTGTGCCGGATCCAGATAGCCCCGGCACACCGCCTCCCCGCGCAGCCGCACCTCGCCGTCCACGATCCGTATCTCCATCCCCTCCGGAGGCCGGCCCTCCGTCGTCGCCAGGTTCTCCGCCGTGTCGTCCGGCGCCCCCATCGTGATCATCGGCACCTCGGTCATGCCGTATCCGTGCGTCAACTGGACGCCCATCTCGCGCACCACCGCGTGATACACCTCCGGCGGCTTCGGTGCCCCGCCGCCCGCCAGCAGCCGCAGCGAAGGGATGACCTTCCCGCCGCCCGGATGCCGGCGCTGCTCGGCCAGGAACATCGAGTAGAACGCCGTCGACCCGCCCGCGATCGTCACCCCGTGCCTCCGGTACCCGGTCAGCGCCTCCGGCAGTGCGAACTGCTCGAACAGCACCGTGGGGAAGCCGTACAGCAGCACCATCACCATGTAGTCGGGGCCGCCTATGTGGGCGTAGGGGAAGGCGATCGAGCCGACGTCGGTGGACCTGGGGCGCAGCGCGTGGGCCAGACAGGAACCGCCCGCGAGCAGCGAACGGTCGGTGTGCAGGACGCCCTTGGGGTCGGACGTCGTGCCCGAGGTCCAGTAGATCCAGCGCACGGAGGTGCCCTCGGCGGGCGGCGGGGGCAGTACCGAGGGATCGCCGTCGGGCAGGCTGTCGTACGCCTCGAAGATCCCCTTGGCGCCCAGGCGCCGCGCCATCCCGGTGTGGTCGAAGCCCCGCCACTCGCCCGGCACCGCGAAGAACTCCGCCTTCGACTCCCGCAGCGCGAAGCCGACTTCGCGGTCCCGGTAGAAGGGGATGACCGGCGACTGCACGGCGCCGAGGCGGGCGAGCGCGAAGGACAGCACGGCCGTCTCGATCCGGGTGGGCAGCTGCCAGGCGACGACCGTGCCGGGGCGTACGCCCAGGTCGTGCAGCCCGGCCGCGACACGCTCGGCACGCGCGCGCAGCCCGCCGAAGGTGAGCGTGCGGTCGTCCTGGAGGAGGACGGGGCGGTCGGGGGTCAGTTCGGCGCGGCGTGCGAGGAGTTCCCAGAGGGTGCGTGAGGAACTCAGGGCGTGTGCGGTGTCGTTCACGACGACTCCCTTTGTCTGACGGTGCGTCAGGTCGGTGCGGAGAGCGTAGGACCCGGTGCCTTGTCGGTCCAGGGGTGCGGGGCTAGCCTGCTGCTGAATCTGACGGATCATCAGGCAGGTGATGGATGGACCTCACGTACACGCCCGAGGAGGAGGAGTTCCGGGGGCGACTGCGCGAGTGGCTGGGGAAGATCCTTCCGACGCTGCCGCCCAAGCCGAGCCCGGACGACTGGCCCGCGCGCAGGGCGTACGACCTCGGCTGGCAGCGCATGCTGTACGACGCCGGGTACGCGCACGTGCACTGGGACGCCTCCCCGACCCTCCGGCTGATCTTCCTGGAGGAGACCGAGAAGGCGGGCGCCCCCTATGTGGGCGCGAACTTCGTCGGGCTGCTGCACGCGGGGCCGACCGTCGCCGCCGAGGGCACCGCCGCGCAGCGGGCGCGCTGGCTGCCGCCGATCCTGAGCGGGGAGGAGGTCTGGTGCCAGGGCTTCAGCGAACCGGACGCCGGATCCGACCTCGCGGCCCTGCGCACGCGCGCGCGCAGGGACGGCGACGACTATGTGGTGAACGGGTCCAAGATCTGGACCTCCCACGCCGAAGTCGCCGACTGGTGCGAGCTGTTGGTGCGCACCGACCTCGACGCGCCCAAGCACCGCGGGATCAGCTGGCTGGCCATGCCGATGGACGCGCCGGGCATCACGGTACGGCCGCTCAGGACGCTGGCCGGGTCCGCCGAGTTCGCCGAGGTCTTCCTCGACGACGTGCGGGTTCCGGTCGCCAACCGGGTCGGCGACGAGAACGACGGCTGGCGCGTGACGATGGTGACCCTGTCCTTCGAACGCGGCACGGCCTTCGTGGGCGAGGTCGTCGCCTGCCGGCGCGTCCTGCGCGAACTCGCCGCCGAGGCGCGTGAGAACGGGCGCTGGGACGATCCGGCGCTGCGCCGCAGGCTGGGCCGGCTGAACGCCGAGTTCCGGGCGCTGTGGCGGCTGACGCAGTGGAACGTGAGCGAGGCGGAGGCCGTCGGGGGCGTGCCCGGTGTCGGGGGTTCGGTTTTCAAACTGAGGTACTCGCACGCCCGTCAGGAGCTCTACGACACCGCGGCCGACGTGCTCGGGCCGGCCTCGCTGGATCTGGACCGCCCGTGGACGCTCGACCGGCTGTCGTCGCTGTCGTACACCATCGCCGCCGGCACCTCGCAGATCCAGCGCAACATCGTCGGGGAGCGGATCCTCGGGCTGCCGAAGGGGCGATGACGGATGCGGTTCCAACTGACCGAGGACCAGCGGGCATTGCGGGACGGCGTGCGCGAGCTGCTGGCGCGGCGCTTCGGGGCGGAGGCGCTGCGGGCGGCCGTCGACCGGCCCGGCCGCCTGGACCGGGCGCTGTGGCGGGAGCTGGGCACCGCCGGGTTCTTCGCACTGCGGCTGCCCGAAACTCACGGAGGGGTCGGACTCGGCCTGCCGGAGGCGGTATTGGCCTTCGAGGAGGCGGGACGGGCGCTGCTGCCCGGACCGCTGGTGGCCACCCATCTCGCGGCGGGGGCGGTGCCCGGAGCGGCCACGGGGGAAGCGGTCGTCACGACCGCCGGGAACGGGCTGGTGGAGTGGCTGGCGCAGGCGGACGTCGTACTCGGCGACGCGGCGGCGGCCGAACCGCTGAGATCGGTCGACCCGCTGACACCCCTGCACCGGGTCGCCTCCGGCCGCGAAGTCGACCCCCTCACCGTGCTGCTCACCGCGGCCGAACAACTGGGCAGCGCCGGGCGCGTGTGCGAAATGGCCGCGCAACACGCCCGGACGCGCGAGCAGTTCGGGCGTCCGATCGGAGCCTTCCAGGCGGTGAAGCACCTCTGCGCGGAGATGCTGGTGCGCACGGAGACGGCCCGCGCCGCCGTCTACGCGGCGGCCGTCACGGCCGACCCCGCCGACATCCACACGGCGCGGCTGCTCGCCGACGAGGCGGCCGTGCGCGGTGCGCGCGACTGTCTCCAGGTGCACGGCGGCATGGGATTCACCTGGGAGTTCGAGCTCCATCTGCATCTGAAGCGCACATGGGTGCGGACACATCGTGCCGGAGAGGTCACGGAAAGTGAGGAGAGTCTGGCCGCCGAACTTCTCGCACACCCGACCTAAAGCACCCTGGTCTGCGCTCTCGCGGCGGACGTCCGTACGGATGTCGCGGATTGTGGCATACCGGAATTACGGAGCGTTGATATCGGGTTGTGTCCTACGTGTGACTCGTCACGGCCTGGAGTCGGCCGTTCGCTCCGGTACCTTGTGTGAGATGCGAGTGGTTCCGAGCACGAGCCATGCCGGAGTTGCCTCTGAGGCGGCGCCGGATCCGGCGGTGCCCGCCGGTGCTCGCAAGGCGCGAGGGCGGTCCGTCCCCGCCTGTTCGACTCCCCACGACAAGCGTCGCACAGTATGCCGCACGGGTAATCCTTCACGCTGGAATATGCCCGAAGCGCTTGTTGGGGTGACTGTACGTCAACCATGCTGTCAGCCAAGGGACTCACGTTGCGTGACCCTGGCTCTGGCCATTGATCTGGCCATGAAGAGAATGGCTAGGATCGTGGCCCCCGTGAGGCGCGGGGCCATGGGTCCGCCGGTTCGGATGGTGTGAGCGGTGC
This sequence comes from Streptomyces sp. NPDC098781, assembly GCF_044759995.1. Taxonomy (NCBI): domain Bacteria; kingdom Bacillati; phylum Actinomycetota; class Actinomycetes; order Kitasatosporales; family Streptomycetaceae; genus Streptomyces; species Streptomyces sp. NPDC098781. The sequence goes on along the minus strand of NZ_JBIWAK010000010.1, from coordinate 152,746 downwards.
AGGTGCTTCAAGTGCAGCTGGAGATCCGGCCCGACCCCGCTGAAGTGGGGCGAGCCCGGCGGTGGGCCCGCTCACGGCTCGCCGGATCCGGGATAGGTGCCGACGAGCCGCTCGCCGAGACGCTGATCCTGCTCGTCTCCGAACTCGTCACCAACGCCGTGGTCCACACCGGCTGTCCGGCCGTGCTGAGGCTCTCCCTGCCCGGAGCGGCCCAGGAATCCGCCACCGTCCGTCTCGAGGTGGCCGACCGCAGTGGCCGCGCGCCCGTGCCCCGGTGCGCCGACGGTGACGCGACGGGAGGGCGCGGACTCGCCCTCGTCGACGGACTCGCGGACCGCTGGGGCTGGTGCTCCGAGGGCGGCGGCAAGCGGATCTGGTGCGAACTGGACCGGAGCGCACAGTCGCAGGGTGCCGCTGCCGCCTACGGCAGTGGGTCGTCGGCCTATGAAGGGCTCGCGTACGAGGCCGTGTGACGGGCGCACGGCGCTGCTGGTGCGCCGGGGTTCGGCGCAGGGTTGCAGAAAGCGCTGTCTCCTCAGCTCGGGTGAGCGTCGGTGCGCCCGGGCGTGCTCCTGTGCGCGGTTCTTTTAAATCGGGCGTAAGTAACAAATCCCCGAGTGGGTGTTGACGGGGCGTGCCCGTCTGATCACGCTTGTGGTCAGCGATTCGCCGTGAGGGGACGACGAGGACTTCGGTGACGGGAGCCCTTGCCGAGCGTGGGTCGTGATCGGCGTCGGTCCCTCCCCGGGCCGGCAGAGGCCGGGGCGGGTACGCCGGAGTCGGATGGCGGCGCGCGGTGTCGTGCTCGGGGCGGATGGGGCGCCGCCCCGGTCGAGCGAGGCCGGGAGCTGGGGGAGCCGCGCCGCCAGCCGACCTCGCCGGGTCTACGGAGTGTGACCGCCCGACGGGGAGCCGGACGTCAGAGTACGGCCACGGGTGCGACGGGAGTCCCCGTGCCGCCGACGAACGGCTCGGGCATCGCCGACAGCAGGAACGTATAGCGGCCCTCTTGTCCACAGGCTGTGGACAACTCTTCGAGATTCCAGTTCTGGCCCTGGAGCATCCCCATCTCCACCAGATGGAGCGCGTGCACAGGCAGCCACAAATCCTCTGTCTCGGGCGGAAATATCTCAAACGTCAGGGTGTCGTTCGCCACGGCCGCCACATCGCGCGCGTGGAACCACTCCGGCGTGCGGATCGACAGACCCGGCGACGGATAGCCGTACCCGTGCTTGTCGCCGGCGAGATAGACCTGGATCTGACCGGTCCGTACGACGACGATGTCGCCGGCGCGCACGCGCGTACCCGCGAGTTCCTCGGCCGCCTCCAGGTCCTGTGGGGTGACCGCGTGTCCGCCGTCGAGCCGGGCGACGCCACGCGCGCGTGCCACGTCCAGCAGCACCCCGCGCGAGACGATGTGCCGTGCCTTGTCGATGCCGCTGAACTCGGCGCCCCCGTGCGGGGTGATGGTGTCGGCGGGGCGGCCGTTGTAGAGCCGGCCCGAGTGCGAGACATGGGTGAGCGCGTCCCAGTGGGTGCCGGCCTGAAGGCCCATCGTCACGGCGTCGTCGCTGCACGCGACGGTTCCCGGGCCGAACAGTTCCTGGTTGATCTGCACCATGGCGTGCAGCGGGTTGACCCGCCCAGGGATCATCCCGGTCTGCACACCGTCCTGTCGGAGCGGCAGGGCGAGCGGGACGCGGCGGCCCGTGCGCACGCAGGCCGCGGCCTCGCGGACGACGTCGTCGGTGATCAGGTTCAGGGTGCCCATCTCGTCGTCGGCGCCCCAACGGCCCCAGTTGTTCACGCGCTTGGCGATCTCGTGGAACGCGGCCGGCAGTGACATCGGTCCTCCCCGGGGGCTTGTCTCCGCGTATCTGATGGGTCGTAGAATCTGAGTCGAATCTAACGGACCGTCAGAAACTGCGGGAAGGGGCCGGGGCGTGGGGAACTTCTTGGCAGGCAAGGTCGTCGCCGTGACCGGCGCGGGTCGTGGCATCGGACGGGCGGTGGCGCTGGCCGCCGCGGCCGAGGGCGCCCGGGTCGTCGTCAACGACTACGGGGTGTCCGTGGACGGGGTCTCGCCGACGAGCGAGGTCGCCCAGGCCGTCGTCAAGGAGATCGAGGCGGCGGGCGGGGAAGCGGTCGCCGTGGCCGACGACGTCTCCACCATGGCGGGCGGACAGCGGATCGTGGACACGGCGCTGGCGTCGTACGGGCGGCTCGACGGCGTCGTGTGCGTCGCCGGGATCCTGCGGGAACGGATGCTGTTCAACATGACCGAGGAGGAGTGGGACCCGGTCGTCGCCACCCATCTGAAGGGGACGTTCACCGTCTTCCGGGCCGCATCCGCCGTGATGCGCAAGCAGCGGGCGGGGACCCTGATCGGGTTCACCAGCGGCAACCACCAGGGCTCGGTATCGCAGGCCAACTACAGCGCGGCGAAGGGCGGGATCATCTCGCTCGTGCGCAGCGCCGCGCTGGGCCTGAACAAGTACGGGGTGACCGCGAACGCCGTGGCGCCGGTCGCCCGTACGCGGATGTCGGCCGGTGTTCCCACGGAGCTGGCCGAGATCGGGGAGCCGGAGGACGTGGCCGCGCTGGTGGTGTATCTGCTGTCGGACGCGGCTCGGGAGCACGGGGTGACGGGGCAGGTGTACACCGTCGCGGGGCCGAAGATCGCGGTGTGGGCTCAGCCGCGGGAGCTGCGGTCGGCGTATGCCGACGGTTCCTGGACGCCCGCGCGGATCGCGGAGGTGCTGCCCGGCTCGGTGGGAGTGGATCCGATGCCGATGCTGGCTCGGCTGGAGGCGATGGAGAGGGCGGCGCGCGATGGTGCGCGGCCTAACGCCCAATAGCCCGGGGGGTGCCCCGGGACGGCGGGTGAGGGTCCGTTGTGGCCTGTCGCGCCGTTCCCCGCGCCGCTGAGGTGGGAGATCCGACCGTCGCTTGGGAGGTTGCCGTGGACTTTGGATTCACCGCTGAGGACGAGGACTTTCGTGCGGAAGCGCGGGCCTGGCTCGCCGAGCATGCCGTGGGTGGACCGGAGCGGCAGGCGTGGGAACGGACCCTCGGGAAAGCCGGGTGGATCGGGCTCGGGTGGGGAGAGGGCGGCTACGGCAACCGGGTGGCCACCCTCACCCAGCAGGTCGTCTGGGCCGAGGAGTACGCCCGCTCGGGGGCGCCGGCGCGGTCCGGACACATCGGGGAGAAGCTGCTGGCCCCGACGCTGCTCGCGCACGGCAGCCAGGAGCAGAAGGCGCGGTTCCTGCCGCCGGTCGCGCTCGGGGAGGAACTGTGGTGCCAGGGCTACAGCGAGCCCGGGGCGGGGTCGGACCTCGCCGGGGTGCGCACCAAGGGCGAGCGGGCCTCGGACGGGACGTACCGCGTCACCGGGCAGAAGATCTGGACCTCCCTCGCCCATGAGGCGGACTGGTGCTTCGTGCTGGCCCGCACCGAGCCGGACTCCCGGCGCCATCACGGGCTCAGCTTCCTACTCGTCCCGATGGACCAGCCGGGGCGCGTCGAGGTGCGGCCGATCCGGCAGCTGACCGGCACCAGCGACTTCAACGAGGTCTTCTTCGACGGGGCCCGCGCGGAGCACGTCGTCGGCGGTGAGGGCGCGGGGTGGCGGGTCGCGATGAGTCTGCTCGGATTCGAGCGGGGCGTGTCCACGCTCGCCCAGCAGATCGGGTTCGCGGGGGAGCTGGCGCGGGTCGTGGGCGCGGCGGTGCGGTCCGGCGCGGTGGAGGATCCCGTGCTGCGGGACCGGCTGGTGCGGCAGTGGGCCGAGTTGCGGGTGATGCGGTGGAACGCCCTGCGGACACTGGGCAGTTCGGGCGACGCCGGGGCACCGAGCGTGGCCAAGCTGCTGTGGGGCGGCTGGCACCAGCGGCTCGGGGAGCTCGCGCTGCGGGTGCGCGGTGCGTCGGCGGGCGTGGGCCCGCGGGAGTGGGAACCCTCGGCGCCGTACGAACTCGACGCCGCACAGCATCTGTTCTTGTTCTCCCGCGCCGACACGATCTACGGCGGCTCGGACCAGGTTCAGCGCACGATCATCGCCGAGCGGGTGCTCGGTCTGCCCAGGGAGCCCAAGGGGGTCGTCTGATGCGCGCAGTGATGTACGACGGCAAGCGGGTCGAGGTCGTGGACGATCTGGAGGTGCGCGACCCGGGGCCGGGTGAAGTGCTCGTCGCCATCTCGGCGGCCGGGTTGTGTCACAGCGACCTGTCTGTGGTGGACGGGACCATACCCTTCCCGGTTCCTGTGGTGTTGGGCCATGAGGGCGCCGGGGTCGTGGAAGCGGTGGGTGTGGGCGTCACCCATGTGGAGCCCGGGGACCATGTGGCCCTGTCCACCCTTGCCAACTGCGGTGTGTGCCCCGAATGCGACCGGGGGCGGCCGACCATGTGCCGGCAGGCCATAGGGCGTCCGGGGCGCCCGTTCCGGCGTGGTGCGCGGGAGGTGTTCCAGTTCGCGTCCAACTCCGCCTTCGCGGAACGGACGGTGGTGAAGGCCGTCCAGGCGGTCCGGATCCCCAAGGACATTCCGCTGCCGTCCGCCGCGTTGATCGGGTGCGGGGTGCTGACGGGGGTGGGCGCCGTGCTCAACCGGGCGCGCGTCGACCGCGGGGACCGTGTGGTGGTGATCGGCGCCGGCGGGATCGGGCTCAACGTCATCCAGGGGGCCCGGATCGCGGGGGCGTTGCGGATCGTGGCCGTCGACGCCAATCCGGCGAAGGAGGCGGTGGCGCGGCAGTTCGGCGCGACGGATTTCCTGACGTCGGTGGAGGGGGTGCGCGAGCTGCTGCCGACGGGGGCCGACCACGCCTTCGAGTGCGTGGGGCGCGTCGAGCTGATCCGTGCCGCCGTCGACCTCCTCGACCGCCACGGTCAGGCCGTACTGCTCGGGGTGCCGGCCGCGACGGCCGAGGCGTCGTTCCTCGTGTCGTCCATGTACCTGGACAAGTCGATCCTGGGGTGCCGGTACGGGTCGTCCCGTCCACAGCGGGACATCGCGCTGTACGCGGAGCTGTACCGGGCGGGCCGGTTGCTGCTGGACGAGTTGGTGACGCAGACGTATCCGGTCGAGGACTTCGAGAAGGCGCGGGCGGATGCGGAGGAGGGGCGGGTGGCTCGGGGCGTTCTGACGTTCTGAGGGCGCCCCTGGGAAGGGGGCGGGCGTCGTGGTTGGGGGCCTTGGTCAGGGCAGGTGTGTGCCGGCCGTCCGGCGGAAGGTGCGTCGTGGTGGGGGGCCTTGGTCAGGGCAGGTGTGTGCCGGCCGTCCGGCGGAAGGTGCGTCGTGGTGGGGGCCTCGGTCAGGACAGGCGTGTGCCGGTTGTCCGGCGGAAGGTGCGCCGATACGCCGTCGGTGTCACCCCCAGCGCCGCCTGTAGGTGCTGGCGCATCGACTGGGCGGTGCCGAAGCCCGCGTCCCCGGCCACCTGGTCGACCGAGCGGTCGGTGGACTCCAGGAGGTGACGGGCGCGCTCGACGCGTTGCTGGGTGAGCCACTGGCCGGGACTGATGCCGACCTCCTCGCGGAAGCGGCGGGTGAAGGTGCGCACCGACATCGCCTCCTGGTCGGCCATGTCGCGCAGTTGGATCGGCTCGTGCAGGCGCCCGAGTGCCCAGGCGCGGGCCGTGGTCGTGGACGACTGCTGCGGGTCGGGGACCGGGCGCTGGATGTACTGTGCCTGGCCGCCGTCGCGGTGCGGCGGTACGACGGTGCGGCGGGCCACCTCGTTGGCGATCACGGTGCCGTGGTCGCGGCGCACCATGTGCAGGCACAGGTCGATCCCGGCCGCGACGCCGGCCGAGGTCAGGACGTCGCCGTCGTCGATGAACAGCACGTCCGCGTCGACCTTGATCTTCGGGAACAGCCGCTGGAAACGGTCGGCGTCGGACCAGTGCGTGGTCGCCGGGCGCCCGTCGAGCCGGCCGGCCGCGGCGAGGACGTAGACGCCGGTGCAGATCGAGGCCACCCGGGCGTCGGGCCGGATGTGGGCGAGCGCGGCGGCCAGTTCGTCGGTCAGCACACCTTCCTCGAAGACCGGGCCGAGTTCGTACGACGCCGGGATGATCACGGTGTCGGCGGTGGCCAGGATCTCCGGGCCGTGCTCGACCTGGACGGCGAAGTCGGCGTCGGTCCGCACGGGGCCCGGCGGCCGGACCGAGCAGGTGACGACCTCGTACAGATGCCGGCCCAGCGCGTCCTTGGGGCGGCCGAAGATGCGGTGCGGGATGCCGAGCTCGAAGGGGAGGAGGCCGTCGAGGGCGAGGACGACCACGCGGTGCGCGCGGAACTCCGGCTCGGGGGCGCTGGGCAGGGCAGGCTCGGGGGCGCTGGGCACGCCAGGCTCCGGCGGGCGGGACATTCCACGCTCCGGCTCGCTGGACATCGCACCCTCCGGCTCGCCGTCCGTCTCACGCTCTGGCTCGCGCGCCCCTCCACGCCCTGTTTCACCGCCCATGGCCCGATCCTAACGAATGCTGTCCTTCGGGCCAATGGATCCGTGGGCGACGAGGCCCGAAGCTCGTTGTCGTGACGCAGACAACCGAAGCCGCCGCCGCCGAGGAGTCCTCGCCGGGGCCACGCCGTACCCGTATCCACCGTGCCTGGTTCGTCGCCGCCGTCGCCTTCGTGACGATCCTCGGCGCGGCCGCCTTCCGCTCCCTGCCGGGGTTGCTCATCGACCCGCTGCACGAGGAGTTCGGGTGGTCGCGCGGCACGATCGGGGCCGCCGTCTCCATCAACCTCGCCCTCTACGGCCTCACCGCCCCCTTCGCCGCCGCCCTGATGGACCGGTTCGGCATCCGGCGGGTCGTCGCGGTCGCCCTGACCGTGATCGCGCTCGGCTCGGGCCTGACGTACTGGATGACGGCCGCCTGGCAACTGCTGCTGTGCTGGGGCCTGCTGGTGGGCCTGGGTACGGGCTCCATGGCGCTGGCCTTCGCCGCGACCGTCACCAACCGCTGGTTCACCGAGCGCCGCGGCCTGGTCACCGGCATCCTCACCGCCGCCTCGGCCTCCGGCCAGCTGATCTTCCTGCCCGTGCTGGCCCTGATGGTCGACGCGGGGCACTGGCGCCCCGCCGCCGTCACGGTGGCCCTGGCGGCCCTCGCGGTCGTCCCCTTCGTCTGGCTGCTGCTGCGCGACCACCCGGCCGACGTGGGCCTGAAGCCGTACGGGGCGAAGGAGTTCGTGCCCAAGCCGGTCCCCGTGCCGGGCGCCGCGCGCAGGGCGGTGCGGGTCCTCTTCTCGGCGGCCCGCACCGGCCCCTTCTGGCTGCTGGCCGGCACCTTCGCGATCTGCGGCGCCTCCACCAACGGCCTCATCCAGACGCACTTCGTGCCCGCCGCCCACGACCACGGCATGCCCGTCCCGGCCGCCGCCTCGCTGCTCGCGGTCATCGGTGTGTTCGACGTCGTCGGCACGATCTTCTCGGGCTGGCTCACTGACCGGTTCGAACCGCGCAGGCTGCTCGCGGTCTACTACGCCCTGCGCGGCATCTCCCTGCTGTTCCTGCCGATGCTGCTCGCCCCGTCGGTCCACCCGCCGATGCTCTTCTTCATCGTCTTCTACGGCCTGGACTGGGTCGCCACCGTCCCACCGACCATCGCCCTGTGCCGTGAGCAGTACGGCGAGGACAGCGCGATCGTCTTCGGCTGGGTCCTCGCCTCCCATCAGGTGGGCGCGGCGATCGTGGCCTTCCTCGGCGGAGTCGCGCGGGACGTCTTCGGGACGTACGACATGGTCTGGTACGCGTCCGGGGCGCTGTGCGCGGCGGCGGCGCTGATGGCGCTGGTGATCCGGCGGCGGACCGTGCCGGTGGGGGCGGTGGCCTGACGGCGCCGGTGGGGACGGCCGCTCGGCGGCTCCGGTGGCGGTTCCCCTCCTCGGAGGTTGCGGCTCCGGTGGCGGTTTTCCTCCTTGGAGGTTGCGGCTCCGGTGGCGGCTTTCCTTCCTCGGAGGTTGCGCCTTACAGGAACCGCCCGTTGTGGAACAGCAGGGGTGCGGTGTCCGCCTCATCGTCCGTCGTCCCCAGCGCGTCCACACGGCCTACGACGATGAGGTGGTCGCCGCCCGTGTGCACCGCGTGGATGGTGCAGTCGATCCACGCGAGCGTGCCCGCGAGGCGCGGGGAGCCCGACACGGGGGCGGCGTCGTACGTCACCCCGGCGAACTTGTCCGCCCCGCTCACCGCGAAGGCGCGGCACAACTCGCCCTGGCCGGCGCTCAGGACGTTCACGCAGAACACGCCCGCGCGGGCGATGCGCGGCCATGTCGTCGACGTACGGCCCACCATGAAGGCGACCAGGGGCGGGTCGAGGGAGAGGGAGGAGAAGGACTGGCAGGCGAAGCCGGCGGGGGTGGGGGAGGGGGCGGGGGCGGGGGCGGTGGTGTCCCGGTCGTCGTTGATGGCCGGTGCCGTGACAACGACCACGCCTGTGGCGAAGTTCCCCAGCACACGGCGGAATTCGGCCTGCGGGACCGGCGCCCGCTCGTCTTCCCCGACACACCGAAGTTCCGGGCGCGGGTGGGCTGTCAGGGGCGGCGCGTCGGCCGTCCTGAGGTAGCGGACGGCCGCGGCCGCCATTCCTGCGTGTCCCATCACGCCACTCATTGAAACTGACTGAGTGTCAGATGGGAAGGGTCAGCGCCCCTCGTACTCGGCGCTCCTGCGCTCGACGAAACTCGCCACGCCCTCCCGCGCGTCCCGCGTCGTCATGTTGATCTCCTGTGCCGCCGCCTCCGCCGCGAAGGCGGTGGCGCGGTCGGTGTCGAGGGAGGCGTTGACGAGCTGCTTGGTGAGGGCGAGCGCGCGGGTCGGTCCGGCGGAGAGGCGCTCGGCCCACGCACGGGCCGTCTTGTCCAACTCACCGTCCGGTACGACCCGGTTGACCAGTCCCAGCCGCTCCGCGTCCGCCGCGCTGAGCGCGTCGCCGAAGAACATCAGCTCCTTGGCGCGCTGCGGGCCGATGAGGCGGGGCAGGAGATAGGCGCCGCCCCCGTCGGGGATGAGGCCCCTACGGACGAACACCTCGATGAATCGCGCCGACTCCGCGGCCAGAACGAGGTCGCAGGCGAGCGCCAGATGCGCGCCGAGGCCGGCCGCCGTGCCGTTGACGGCGGCGATGACGGGCTTCTCGCAGTCCAGCACGGACGCGATCAGCCGCTGGGCGCCGAGGCGGATGGTGCGGGCGACGTCACCGGCGGCGCGTTCGGTACCGGCCGTGCTCCCGCGCAGGTCGGCGCCCGAGCAGAAACCACGGCCCGTGCCGGTCAGCACCACCGCCCGCACCTCCGGGTCCGTGGAGGCGCCGGCGAGCAGCTCGATGACGCGTTCGCGCTGGTCGGGGGTGAGGGCGTTCAGGGCCTCGGGGCGGTTGAGGGTGATGCGGCAGACCTGACTGTCAGTGGCGTGCTGTACCAATGAATCGACGGAATTTCCGGACCCACGGGGGGAATCGGGCATGCTCATCTCACGGTCGGTAGTCATGTCAGCGGCACACCACCAACGCGTCCAGCGCCACCGCGCCCTGCCCCCTCGGCAGCACCATCAGCGGATTGATGTCGAGCTCGGCGAGCTCGTCCCCGAGTTCCAGCACCATGCGCTGCACCCGCAGGACGACCTCCACCAGCGCGTCGAGGTCCGCCGGGGGCCGCCCCCTGACCCCGTCGAGGAGGGCCCGCCCGCGCAGCTCGGCACACATGTCCCGAGCCTGCTCCTCACCGAAGGGCGGCACGCGTACGGCGGTGTCGTTCAGCACCTCCACCAGTACCCCGCCCAGCCCGACCGTCAGGGTCGGCCCGAAGAGTTCGTCGTGCCCGGCGCCGACGACCATCTCGACGCCCCGCTCGACCATCTGGCAGACCAGGACGCCGTCCAGGGAGACGTCCTCGTAGCGGGCGATGTCCGTCAACTCACGGTAGGCGTCGCGGACCTGGCTCGCCGAGGTCAGTCCGATCTTGACCAGGCCGAGCTCGGTCTTGTGCGCGATCCGGGCGCCGGACGCCTTCATGACCACGGGGTAGCCCACCAGCCCCGCGGCCCGTACGGCCGCCGCCGCGCTGGTCACCAGCTGCTCGCGCGGGACTCGGATGCCGTACGCCCGCAGCAGCTGCTTCGCCGCGTGCTCGCTGAGCTGCTGGCCCGGGCGCATCAGTGCCTGCGCCTTGCGGTAGGACGGCGAGGGGGTGCGCGGGGCCTCGTCGAAGGGGGAGCGGTAGCCGCTGACGAAGCGGTGGTGGTCGAGGTAGGCGCGCACGGCGGTGATGCAGTTCGCCACGGTGCGGAAGGTGGCCACGCGCGAGGAGCCGAGCAGGACCTCGCGGTAGGCCGGCTCGGTGCCGACCGGCGACCCCCACACCACGCAGACCAGCTTGTCGGTCTGCTCGGCGGCGTCCACCAGGTCCCGCACGAGCCGGTCGCTCAGGGGCGGGAAGGGCCCGGTGATCGGGCAGATCAGCACCCCCACCTCGGGGTCGTCGAGGAGGGCGTCGATGATCTTCCGGCCGCGGTGGTCGCCGACCGGATGGCCGCCGTTGTCGACCGGGTTGGCCACGCTCAGGTAGTCGGGTATCCACTGGTGCAGCTCGGTCTGCTTGGCGGCGGACAGGGCCGGCAGCCTGAGCCCCGCCTCGGTCGCCAGGTCCGCGAAGTGCGCGCCCGTGCCGCCCGAGATCGAATAGACGACGACGCCCTCGGCACGGGGCGGGCGGGCGCGGGCCAACAGGGTCGCGGTGTCCTGGAGTTCGTCGAGACCGTCGACCCGGATCACTCCGTACTGCCGCATCGCCGCGTCCACCACCGCGTCCGCGCCGGTCAGCTTGCCCGTGTGTGAGGCGGCCGTACGGGCGCCGGTCTCGGTGCGGCCGACCTTGACGGCGACGACCGGCACCTTGCGGCGGGCGGCGCGGTCGGCGGCGAGCAGGAAGGCGCGGCCGTCCTTGAGCCCTTCGACGTAGGCGGCGATGGCGCCGACCTCGGGCCGCTCGGCGAAGTAGGAGATGAAGTCGGCGGTCTCCAGGTCGGCCTCGTTGCCGGTGGGTGCCCAGTGGGAGAGACGGATGCCGAGTTCCTGGAGGGCGAAGACGGGGCGCCCCTGGTGGCCGGACTGGGTGATGAGGGCGATGGCCGGGCCGTCGAGGTCGTCCCGGAACCGCTCGAAGGCGTTGAGGTTGGTGTTGGGGCCCAGCAGCCGCATCCCGGACCGCTCGACGGCGGCGGTGAGCCGGTCCTGCGCGGCGGCGCCCTCCTCGCCGGTCTCCGCGAACCCGGAGGCGAAGACCACGGCGAACTTCACCTTGGTCTCGGCCAGTTGCTCGATGACCGGAAGGGGGTCGGCGACCAGCAGTACGGCGAGATCGACCTGTTCGGGCAGGTCGGCGACGGAAGGGGAGCAAGGGATGCCGAAGACGGAAGCGCGGCTCGGATGTACGGGGTGGAGCCGGGCGCCGACCCGCTCGGACCAGGCGATCAGTTGGCGGGTGACTCCGGTGTTCGGCCGGCCCTCGGCGTCCGAGGCGCCGATCACGGCGACCGCCTCGGGCCGGAAGAGGCGGTCCAGATCGGGCACGTCGGAGTACAGGGGGCGGCCGCTGACATCGAGATCGTCGACCTCGGCGGGCCGGCCGTGGACGGCGGGCCCGGGCTGCTCGCCACAGGCGATGACCCGGGCCCGGCGGGAGTCGGTGGTGAGGGTGCCGTGGGTTGATCCAAGCATCGGTCCGCCCGCTCCTGTGTGACAGCGATTAACTGACGCAGTGTCAGATTAAAGGAACTGACGCTGTGTCAGGAACGGCTGTGCACGCAAAGTTGAACGGGATGTGCGGTTCGGCGTTGTCCGGGGTTGCTCCGGCTGCTCGGTCGGACCTGGTCGGACCTGGTCGGACTGTTCGGCGGCTCTCATTGTCAGGGTCTGTTCGCGCGGGGCGCCTGCCCCCTGCCCTTCACAGCACCGCCAGCACCTCCTTCGCCACCCGCTCACCCGACCGCACCGCTCCGTCCATGAAGCCCATCCAGTACGTGGAGGTCTCCGTCCCGGCCCAGTGGATGCCGCCGACCGGTTCGCGCAGGGCGGGGCCGTACTGGGTCAGGACACCGGGTGCGGCGATGGAGACGGGGCCGCCGCGGGTGTAGGCCTCGTTGTTCCAACGTTGCAGGACGAAGGAGGAAGGGGAGGAGGCTTTCTCGCCGAAGTACGTCGTGTAGTCCTTCAGCACGGCGGCCCGGACCTCCGCCTCGCTCGCCGCGTCCAGTTTGCGGGCCTCGTCGGCCTCGATGAAGCCCATCAGCGCGCCGTAGGAGGCGTCGGGCGGGGAGTTGTCGAAGGTGGAGCTGATGACCCCGGTGTCGCTGACGACCTGGCCGTTGAACCCGTCGGCCCGCCAGAAGGGGGTGTCGTAGACGGCGATCGCCTTGGCGACCGAGGCCATCGGCAGGCGCTGGGTGAGCTGGTCGCGGGCGGCCGGCAGGAGGGGGTCGTAGGTGATGCGGGCGGCGAGGGGCGGAGGTACGGCGACGACGACCTTCCGGGCGTTGACGGTGATGCCATCGGCCGTCACGACGTACCTGGTGCCGGACTTGGTGATCGTGCGCACCGGGGCGCTCAGCACCACCCGGTCGCCGAGCGAGGCGGCGAGTTTCACCGGCAGCAGCTGGGAGCCGCCGACGAAGCGCAGTTCCTGGGCGCCGTTCGCGGTCTCGGTGAGGCGTTCCAGGGTGCCGGGGTTGGCCGCGTCGCCGGCGGCGGCGATGTAGAAGAGGACGAAGAGGAAGGAGAGTTCACGGGGCTCGGCCGAGAAGATCGACGTACAGGCCACGTCGAAGAGGAACTTGGCGGAGGGGATGACGGCGTTGGCGCGCAGCCAGCTCTCGAAGGTCTGCCGGTCCCATTCGTCGGCCTTGGCGGCGGTCCAGGGGGCGTCGGCGGGGATCGCCTTAGCCAGGTCGTTGAGCTTGGCCTGCACGATCGCGGCGTTGGCGAGTCCGGCGGCGTCGATGGGCGGGACCGAGCCGAGGATGCCGTCGGTGGCGTAAGGGGTCTTTCTGCCGTCCTTGTACAGGAGGTTGTTGCCGGAGTTGTAGGTGGTGAAGGTCGTCACGCCGAGGGAGTCGGCGAGGGCCTTGACGCGGTCCTGGGTAGGGCCGATGAACTCCCCACCGCCTTCGGTGACACCCCCGCCCGCGAGGCCGAGCCCCACCACCCGCCCGCCGACCCGGTCACGGGCCTCCAGCACGACGACCGACTTGCCGCCGGCCACGAGATCGCGGGCCGCGGTGAGTCCGGCGAGACCGGCGCCGACGATGGCGACGTCGACGTCGCGGGTGGTGGCGGCCGAGGCGGGGCCGGCGGCGGTGGCGGTGAGGGTGGCGGCGCCGATGGTGGCTGCGGCGCCGCCGAGGAGGGAGCGCCGGGAGATCCTGTCCGGTCGGGAGGCCTCAACGGCCTCAACGGGCTCAGCGGGTCCAACGGGTTCGTCGGGTCCAACGGATAGGTCGGGTCCAGCGGGCAGGTCGGGTCCAGCGGGTTCATCGGGTCCAACGGGTGAGGAGTGCTGGGGGAGTTGTCCTTCGCGTGCCACGTGCGTCCTCCGTCGTTGCGAAGAGCGGGAGCGTGAGGGAGTGCAGCCGGAAAGCTGAACAGGGCTCACATTCTGGCTCCGCACGAGGGCGCCGTACAGCTCTCCCGCTACTTCTGACTCACAAGTAACGGGAGTGCCTGGTAAGAGGATTGAGGATTGAGGAGGGCGGGTTGAGGGGTGAGGTGGGCTCAGACCGGCAAGCGGGAGACCTGGCGGCGGCGGTCGCCGGCGATGGCCTTGGCTATCCGCTGCGCGTCGATCGCCATCTCGCGGAGATTGCCGCTGATGGGGTTGGTGAAGCCGGTGAAGTACATGCCGGGCGCGTCGGACGGGGTCCGGGCGCCCTGGACGACGGGCTTGCCCCGCTCGTCGAGAACGTCGAGGTGGCCGACGAGGTCCTCCAGCGCGCGGACGTATCCGGTGGCGGCGATGACGACGTCCGGCGAGACGAGACTGCCGTCGGTGAGGTGGACCTTCCCGTCCTCGAACCCGTCGACGGCGGCCACGATCTCGATCCGCCCGTTGCGCACGGCGTCGACGAGACCGACGTCGAGAACCGGGATCGCTCCGTCCTTGACCCGGCTGTACAGGCCGGTTTCGGGACGCGGCAGCCCCCGGTCCGCGAGATCCGGCACGCTGATCCTGGCCATGGGTCTGGCCAGCCGGTCGACGAGCCGGACCGGCAGCCGCCGTACGAGAATGCTGGTGAACTGGGCGGCCCACCCGGCGGTGGAGCGGCGCACGATGTGCGGGGTGGTGCGCACGGCAAGCCGCACGCGCGACGCGCCGCCCTCCACGAGGTCCACGGCGATCTCGGCACCGGTGTTGCCCACGCCGACGACGAGGACGTCGCGGCCGGCGTAGGGCGCGGGGGTGCGGTACTCGCCGGCGTGCAGGAACTCGCCGGTGTACTTGTCCCGCCCCGGCCAGTCCGGGATGCGCGGGGTGTGGTTGTGCCCGGTGGCCACGACGACGGCGGCGCCGGTCAGTTCGCGGCCCCCGGTGGCGCGCAGCAGCCAGCCGGAGCCGTCGGGCGAGGGCTCGACGCGGGAGACCTCGACGCCGGTGACGATCTCCAACTCGTGGACCTCGGCGTACTTCTCCAGGTACCGCACCACGTCGTCCCGCGACACCCAGCGCCCGAAGCGCCGCGGCATCGGCAGTCCGGGCAGGCCCGACAGCCGCCGGGTGGTGTGCAGATGCAGCCGGTCGTAGTGCCGTCGCCATGAGGCGCCTATCCGGTCCGACTTCTCCAGCACAACGGCACGCAGCCCCCGGGCACGCAGGGCGTACGCGACGGAGAGACCACCGGGGCCGCCGCCTATGACATAGACGGGGCGGTCCGCGGCGGGCTGGTCCGTGACGGGGCGGTCCGTGTGCTGGGGGGAATCGACCATGGTCGGAGCGTAATCACACAGCCGCTTGATGGGTCTCGGTCAAGCCCGGAATTGGTTGCGGATCGATCACGGCTGTAGGAGGGGTGGGTGGGGACTGTGGCGTAGGTCTCTTGGTTGTGGGGGTGGGGTGGACTTGGGGCGGGTCGGGACAGGGCGGACTACGGGCGGGCGGGAGGGATCGCGACCCCGATCCGGAGGACAGCACCCCCGACGCAGTTGCCGACCCGTCCTGGCCCGGACTCGGAGCCATCGCCGGGAGCCGCGTACGCATCGCGGGCCTTTTCGGCGGAGGGCTGCACACCACCACCGAGGACGGCTGGACCCTGGAGGCAGTCGCACCGGCCTGGCGACGTAGCCCGGGACAACAGACGAGCTGACGGGGCGGGGGCCGGCCGCATCAGCGAGGGATGCCCGCAGCGTCCAGGTACTCGTGCATGGCCTCTGCCGGAAGGCTTGGGTTGCTGAGTGCCCGGGAAGAGAGCTCTGGAATCGCACAGCTCCTGAGTACGAGGTCGACCGGCAGCGCGGGGTGCGCGGCTGCCATGGTGCGTACAAGGGGGTCGGGGTCGGCGAGCAATCGGACCACAACGTCGACGGGCGCTTCGGAGTCGAGCCCCACCAGCCGCCGTTTCTCCGGATCCGGATCGTTGGCGAAGCGGTGTCCGTTGCCCGCTCTCGGGAAGTTCGGGTGGGCCTGTAGCGCCCCCCTGGTGATGACCCGGCACTCGAGGTAGGTGTGCAGCACGACCTCGCCGTCGACGGTCGGTTGGTTCTCACACAGCAGGAGACGCACGGCGTGATCGTCGTCCTTCGACAGCAGGGCGATGGCGTCGGCGGGCAGGTGCCGGCAGCAGGCGGCGCTGCGCCGTAGCAGGGTGCTGGCCGACCTGGCGCACTGGCGCAGGACGTCGGGATCGGTGCAGAGCCGAACCCACTCGACGGGGTACGACCGGTCGGACGGTCGGATGGTGACGTCGATGGCGGCACGTTCGTGCTCCGTCAGCTCGGGCCGTACCGAAACCGCCAGTCGTACGCTGTGCGCCTCGTCGTTCGCCAGCGTCCTGACGATGTCAATGGGGACGTTGAGGTTGGACGCCAGCTCCTGCCGGTCTCGCTCCTCGGTGCTTGCCGCAAGCCGTTGGGCGGTCGCCAAGCTCATGGCGCCGCGCCTGATCACGTCGTACCTGTCGAGGTCGCCGACTTCCGCGCCGAGAAGACGGTCCGTGTAGTTGGGGTCGTCCGAACAGGCCTTCAGCATGGCGGCCCGGCGTACGTCGCCGTCGTCGTCCCTGAGCAATCGGCTTCGGGTGTCCTCGGTGAGCAGACTCCACTGCCGGCAGGCTGCCTGCCTAAGGCCCGCGTCGGGGTTGTCGGCAAGCCCGGCGACCAGGCTCGGCGTCGCGTGGCGGCTGAAGGCCGCGCTGCGACGGATCGACGGCTTCGGGTCGGCAAGCAGGCGTTGCTGAGTGGGCAGGGGCAGTGGCTGCACGGGGATGCGGAACGGTTCGGGTCCGATGGCCAGAGCATTGCGGACCCACGGATCGAGATCGTCCACGAGTCGGGCGCGCTGTTCCGCCGTCACGGCGAAGTTGTCAGCCAACGCGCCCCGCAGCCTGCGGTCTGGGTGCACAACGATGGCATCGACCACCTCGTCCGGCAGAGCGCGCCAAGCGAATGTGCTCCAGGCCCCGTTGGCTTCCTCACACAGAAGCCTGATCAATACATCGGCCGGCGCCGCGGCATTGCGCGCGATCGCAGCAATGGTCTCGTCGCGATCGCAATGTCCGCACATGCTGCCCCCTTGTCCACCAGCGGCCTCCGCCAGCCGGCGGATTATGCGCATGCCGCTTGTACTGGGTCAACGTCAGAAGGCGGGGCCGACGGTACGACGCCGAGCCCCCGCCTTCGCGGGAACTCGGCGTCATGTGGGCGGTGGCCGGTGTCATGACGGGAAACCGGTACCGCGTTCGTGGGCCGCAAGGGGCGGGCGGGGGCTACCGCTTGTTCGCCGCCCCGTGGCCGCTGATGCGGGCGATCCACTTGATGAAGTCGCCCGGGTCGGAGTTCGCGCCGTGGCCCTCGTCCCAGTAGTAGAGGTGGTCGACCTCGTCGCCGAGGGCGTTCGCGGCGGCGGCGAGGTTGGCCGACACCGTGTGGGACGTGTCGGAGTCCTTCGTACCGAGGCGGATCCACCAGTGCTTCGTGCGCTTCGGGTTGGCCTTCTCCACCAGGAAGTGCATCGGGTTCATCAGGCGCAGTGTCTCGGGGAGGTCGCTGTCGAGGCGGGCGCTGCTGCCGGATGCGTGGCGGAGGCTGTAGAGGGTGAAGTGGCGGGCCTGCGTGGTGCCCTTGCCGAAGAGGTTGTTCTCGCCCGCCGACAGGTCGAACGCGTCGAAGGCCGGCGTCGACTTCTTGCGGGCGCCGACGTGGGTGAGGAAGTCCGCCCAGGAGAAGGCCGCCCTGCCGCCGGACCAGGTGATGAAGGGGTTGGCGGCCAGGTACGACGTCCGGTCCGCGTCCGACAGGGCCGCCAGGTACCTCGTCGCCGACGGCTCCATGTACTGCTTGAGCAAGTACTCGTCGTAGTTGCGGGCGGTGAGGGTGCCGAAGCCGCCGAGGCCCTTCAGCCTCAGGGACGCCTGGTACTCGGCGAACTGCGACTGGAGTTCCTTCGACACCGTCTGGTCGACCGAGGAACCGGAACTCGTCGGGTTCGCGCCCCAGTTCCACTCATACGCGCCGTCCGCGTGCTCCAGATCCGTGATCGGGCACCAGGCGCCCGTGGCGAAGATCGCGTCGCTGGCGTCGGCCGCGCCGATCGCCCGCAGCAGCTTGTCGTAGAGCGGGCTGTCGCCGGACGCGCCGAGCAGGGAGGACAGCGCGCCGCCGGCGCTCGTGCCGGACGAGACGATGCGGTCCACGTTGCCGGGTATGCGGCCCTTGTTGGACCGTACGTAACGGACCGCGGCCTTCAGGTCGACGATCGCGGCGGGGGCCACGCCGTAGTACGTGCCGTCGGAGTCCACCAGGGTGCGGCCGCGGGCGCCGGGTTCGACGACCACGTATCCCGCCGCCAGCGCCAGCTTCGGGAGGCTCACCATCCCGCCCTGGGCGGTCACCATGCCGTTTCCGCCGGACGCCACCTCACCCGATGCCGAAGCCGAAGGAGAAGGGGAGGTCGAGGCCGATGCCGATGTGCCGGGCGACGCCGACGTGCCGCCGCCCGGCATCCCCGTCATGCCACCCCCGCCCACACCCGTCGCGTCCGCGACCGAGGACGGCATGTAACCGCCCACCGAGTTCGCGAAGAGGATCGGGGCGTTCGTCGCGTCCACCGCACTGCCGTCGATCTTCACCGGAACGCTGACGTTCAGGCTCTGGTACTTCTCGTCGACCGGCTTGGCGACGTACGTGATCGCCTTGTAGAAGCGGTACTCCACCTCGTGGTCGGCGCCGTCGGCGTCCGTGATGGTCGTCGTCAGGGTCGAGTACGCGTCCTTGTCGAAGACCAGGGCGTCCGACCCGGACCCGGACCCGGACGAGGAGCCCGCGGCGGCCGTACCGCCCGACGCCTGGGCCGTCAGCGCGATGCCCCCCGCCGCCGCGACCCCGGCGGTCGCCCCGATTCCGATGACCACGCTCCTGCGCCTGACTGCCCTGTGCTTCACGACGTGACTCTCCTCGGTTGCTACGACATCCCGGGCTTCCTCGGTCCTTGCGTCAGCGAACGTAATCCGGTGCCGACGAAATTGCCAACAATTCTGTCGGGTCTGGCCGGATTCATCGCGGACGCACAGGCGATTGTCAGGACCTCTTTATCTGACGTACCGTCAGATCCATGGACGCGATCTGGCTCACAGGTGCGGAATGGCTGGCCGTGCTCCGGATAGGCCTCGGGCTGTGGTGGCTGGAGAGCTGGCGGCACAAGGACAAGAAGAGCTGGTTCGAGGGGTCCGGGATCGCGTGGGCGGCCGAGGTGGCGGGCAAGCACCGCTGGAACGCCGTGCGGTCCGGCTTCGAGGTCGTCGTCACGCCCCGCCCACGGACCATGGCGTACGTCGTCCTGTACGCGGAGCTGGCACTGGGCCTCGGGCTCGTGCTCGGGTTCCTCACCCCGATCGCCCTCGTCGGCGGACTGCTGCTGAACGTCCTCTACTTCGTCCTGATGATCCACGACTGGGCCGAGCAGGGCCAGAACTCGATGATGGCGCTGATCTCGGTCGTCGCGCTGTTCGGGATGTCGTGGCAGTCGTGGTCGGTGGACAGCGCGTTGGGGCTGTTCTGATGGGCGGACGGCGGGACGGTGTTCCGGAGGTGGGGGCGCGGGGGGACGGTGTTCCGGAGGTGGGGGCCCGGCGGGAAGGTGTTCCTGAGGCGGGGCCACAGCGGTACGACGCTCCGGAGGCCGACGCCTTCACCCGTACCTACTGGGACGCGGCGGCGAGCGGGCGGCTGCTCATCCGCCGGTGCGGTGGCTGCGGGCGCGCCCACCACTACCCCCGCGAGTTCTGCCCCCATTGCTGGAGCGAGGACGTCGAATGGGAGACGGCCGTCGGCCTCGCCACCCTCTACACCTGGTCCGTCGTCCACCGCAACGACCTACCGCCCTTCGGGCAGCGGACGCCGTACGTCGCCGCCGTCGTCGAACTCGCCGAAGGGCCGCGCATGATGACCGAGGTCGTGGAGTGCGCGGACGCCGGGCGGCTGCGGGCCGGGGCGGAGCTGGAGGTCGTCTTCCGGGACGGGGTGCCGGTGTTCCGGCGAAAAGGGGTGTCGCGTTGATCGCCGGGTGGTTTCAATGAGTCCATGACCATCGCCGGCGGACGCCACCACCCACGCCCCCACCTGCTTCCCGACCTGCACGGTCACGGCCTGCGTCTGCGCCCCTGGGACGGGGACTCCGAGGCCGACGCCGAGATCTGGTTCCGGGGGCGCACAGATCCGGAATTCCAGCGCTGGAACACCCCGTTGAAGATCACCTCCGACCTCGACAGCGCCCGTGACTCCCTGCGCGCGTCGGCCGAGAACGTGGCGAGCGGCAACTCGGCGGCGTACTGCATCACGGACGCCGCCACCGGCGCACCCCTCGGCCACGTCGGCGTCAATGTCATCGACCGGCTCATGAGCTGCGCCCGTGTCGGCTACTGGGTGCTGCCCGAAGCCCGCGGTCGCCGCGTCGCGACCCACGCGCTGACCATCGCCGCCCGCTGGGCCCTCGCCGAGCCGGACGGCCTCGGCCTGCACCGCCTCGAACTCGGCCACGCCATCGGCCACGACGCCTCCTGCCACATCGCCGAGCGCTGCGGATTCCGCTACGAGGGGACGCTGCGCGGCGCGATGTGGGAGGCGGAGCGCCAGGACGCGTTCCGGGACGTGCACCTGCACGCGCGACTCGCTACCGACCCGGACGTCACCCCCTAGGGTGCGGGCCGGGGGGCGGGAGGCCCACAGGCCGTAAGCCGGGACGTCAACCCCCAACCCCACCCACCCGTGAACCCCACGCCCCCCAACCCCCACCACAGAGTGGGCGCTTGTGGTGGCTTCGTGTCTGCGGCGGAAATTCGTGCACATCCCCGGCGTGGGCGCGGGATCATGAGCTATGCGCCCGGACGACTGGTACAGCACTCAGGACCTCACCGCTTTCCTCTCGCACGCCGGCGGCTTCCTGCGCTCACGCCCGGATCTGCACACCGTCCCCCTGACGGTGACCGAGACGCTGCGTACGGGCGGGCTGCGGGCGTACGGTGACGAGCCGCCGCTCTTCGGCGCGTTGGAACTGGACGGGCAGGTCCGGGCCGCGTACTTCCGCACCCCGCCCTACCGGCTGAACGTCACCCCCCTCACCCCCGACGAGGCCGAGGCCCTCGCCGCCCATCTGGTCGCCCTGCGGCACCCGGTCCCCGGCGTCATAGCGGCCCGTGAGACCGCGGAGGCCTTCACCGCGGCATGGCGTCGGCACACGGGCGCCCGGGGCACGGTCAGCCAGGGTCAACGCCTCTACCGGCTGGGCAATTTGACCGTGCCGCAGCCCCTTCCGGCGGGCCGTGCCCGGATCGCCGGCCAGGGGGACCGTGAGCGACTGATCCGCTGGTACGGCGAGTTCGTCGAGGCCGTCGGCGATCACGCCGCCCGCGACGCCGGCGCGTGGGTCGACTCGCGCATCGCCTACGGAGGCGTCACCTTCTGGGAGGGCGAGGACGGTACTCCCCTCGCCATGGCCGGAGTGACCCCGGTGGTCGCCGGCCAGGTACGGATCGCCCCCGTCTACACCCCGGCCCATCTGCGCGGGCGCGGATACGCCGGCGCGGCGACCGCGGCCGCCAGCCGGGCCGTACTCGCCGCCGGGATCCGTGAACTGCTGCTCTTCACCGACCTGGCCAACCAGACGAGCAACAGCCTCTACCAGCGCATCGGTTACCGGGCGGTGGCCGACTTCGCGGCGTACGACTTCCGGGGGGCCCGGCGTCTCTAGGCAGATGCCGGTCGGGTCCTCCCGACGTGCCGGCCGGGGCTCCGGCGGCCTCAACCCGCGGACCGTCGTGATTCCTCACTGGGGAAGCGCGGCTGATAGCCGCGGGACACCTCGTGCACCTTGCGGAGGCCGAGGAAGCCCAGGACGGCCGCGGTCACGACGGCCGTGGCGCAGGCGACCAGGATCCGCAGGGTTTCCCCCGAGCCGGCAGCCTCACAGACCACCGCGGCCAGGACGGCGGTGACGACGGAGTTGATGATGCCGACGACAACGGGTGAGCCGGACAGCCAGTGCGTCACCCCGATTCGGCGGCGGAAGCTGTAGGTCGTCCAGATCCCCGGTGGGTCGTCGTGGTGGCTCGCGATGAGGTACGGCTCCAGCTCCGGTGCGAGCTCGACGTACGCGTGCCGTAGCCGGTTCATGCCGATGATCAGCCAGGCGTCCTCGATGTCCGCCTCGATCAGCCGGAAGTACGTCCCGAACCCGACGAGCAGGACGACCGGCAGCACCAGCAGCGCGAATGTCGTGAACTCGGATCCAAAGCCCGCCGCGTTGGCCACCAGCGAGAGCGCCACGACCGCGGCCGACAGCACCGTGAGATACGTCCCGGTCCGGCTGAAGATCTCCTGCCACGTCATGCTCCGCGTCGCCAGCAGACTCCAGTGCTCTGTTGCCAGAAACTGCGCATGTGGCGTCCCGGCATCAACGTCCCTGAGTTCTCTCATCCCCCGAGTGTGGGACCTCGGTCGTCGACGGGTTCGAAGGGCCCGCCGGTGGTGTCAGCGGTGAGTTCCAGTCCTCCGGCGATCGGATCATCCGAAGGAAGTGGCCTGGCGCGGCGCCCGGCGCCCGTCCGAGGCCGGTCGGCGCGGACCTCTCCACCAAGACGGCGTGGAGCCCGTCGCGGTTGTCCGACTGCGGGACCATCTGTTCCGCCCGGCCGTCCGACCGAAGTGGGACCAACCGTGTCTTCTCGATGGATTCGCCCAACTGTCCCGCACGACAGGGTTGGTGCGTCTCATCAGCACCGATTCGAGGGACCCCCCACGTGCGAAGCAGTCGAACAGCCTGTCTCCTGGCGGCCGGTACCGTCGCCACGCTGGTACCCGCGCTCACGCCCGCCACGGCGTCCGCCGCCGCGGCGGCGCACCCCATGAGCCAGTACCTCCAGCAGAAGCCGGCCTGGCACCGCTGTGACCGGGAGATGCCGGCCACCTTCCAGTGCGCCACCATCAAGGTGCCGCTCGACTACAGCCGCCCCGGCGGCAAGAAGCTCGACCTCGCGATATCGAGGCTCAAGACGAGCACCGCGGCCGAGCGCCGGGGGGTGCTGCTGCTCAACCCAGGCGGCCCCGGCGGTCCGGGCGTCGACATGCCCGAGCAGATGGCGAGCGAGCTGCCGAAGAGCGTGAAGGCCAAGTACGACCTCGTGGGATTCGACCCGAGAGGCATCGGCCAGAGCTCCCCGGTCAGCTGCGGCCTGGAGCCCGAGGAGGCGAACTGGGAACGGCCGTACAAGGCCGCCACGTTCGCCAAGGACGTCAAGTGGGCCCGTGCCTTCGCCGAGAAGTGCGACGCCAAGCAGGGCGACAAGCTGCGCCACATCACCACCCGCAACACCGCCCGGGACATGGACGTCATCCGGGCCGTGCTCGGCGAGAAGAAGATCTCCTACCTGGGCTACTCGTACGGCACCTACCTCGGCGCGGTCTACACGCAGATGTTCCCGGGGCGCTCCGACCGTTTCGTGCTCGACAGTGCCGTCGACCCGGCCAGGATCTGGCGCGGCATGATCCAGATCTGGGCCGAGGGCACCGAGCCCGCGTTCACCCGCTGGACCGAGTGGACCGCCGAGCGCAACTCCACGTACAAGCTGGGGAAGACGCCCGAGGCGGTCCGCAAGACCTTCTACGACCTGGTCGCCCGGGCCGACCGCAAGCCGATCGACCTCGACGGCACCAAGCTGAACGGTGACGACATCCGCACCGGCAGCCGTGCCACGTTCTTCAGTGTGCGCGAGGCCGCCGAGTCCGTCGTCGAGCTGAAGAAGGCCGCCGAGGGAAGGCCCGCGTCCGGTGGGCGCGAGAGCAGGAAGCCCTCGCCGGTTCCGCCGTCGTTCGCCCGCGCCGTGCCCGAGGACAACGGCGACGCCGGCTTCTGGTCCGTCGTCTGCGCCGACACCCGCAACTGGCCGCGTGACCCCGAGCGGTACCGCGCCGACGCGATCCGCGACAAGGCCCGGTACCCGCTGTACGGCGACTTCGCGTCCAACATCAAGCCGTGCGCCTTCTGGAAGAAGAGCGGCAGCGAGCCCGCCACCACGATCGACAACAAGGTCGGCGCGCTGATCCTCCAGAACGAGTGGGACTCCCAGACCCCGCTGGCCAGTGGCCAGGGCATGCGCCGGCTCATGAAGGGCGCGAAGATGGTCACGGTCCTCGGCGGCGTCGGCCACGGCATCTACGGCTCCAAGTCCTGCGCGGACAAGCCGGCCACGGCGTACCTCACGACCGGAAAGCTGCCGACCAAGGACGTGACCTGCAAGGCCGCCCCGGCGGCCCGCGAGCGCGGCGCCGAGAACCCGCTGCCGCTGCCGACGCCTCCCGGTATTCCGGGGCTCGTCGGCTGACGTCAACTTCTCATCGGTATAAGCGATATGACGTGATGTCAGTCGGCTGTGGCACGGTTTGACCGGACTCCCCGAGTGCTCAACCTGATGCCAGTCTCATGCGTGTCTTAAGGCTCTGTGAAGGAGACCGGATCACGCGTTCGAGACGTGCGAACAGCCATACGATCACGGCACCTCCAGAGGTCCCGGCGGCAGCGCCCTTCGCGCACGCCGGGACCGTCCATGTCGCAGGTTCCCCCCATCCGATGTCGAGGTGTCGTACGTCATGAGTCCCCGCCGAACCCCCCGCAGCCCGCACGCACGCCCGAAGGCGCGTATGCGCAAGGCCGCCGTCACGCTCGGCGCCGCCGCCGTGACGGCCGCCCTCGGTGTGGGCGCCGCGTCGGCCGGTGTACTGCCGTCCGGTCTGTTCCCGGACGGCACTCCGGACCATGTGAAGGAGAAGGCCGAGGCGGTCGCCGCCAAGGCCGCGGACGAGGCCCGCAAGCGCGTCCCCACGGTGCCGCCCAAGGCGACCTCCGTACCGAAGGCCTCCAAGCCGGCCGGGACCGGGCCCACCCGGAAGCCCCGGCCGACGAAGCCGGCGGCAGCCGAGCCGAAGCCGAGCGCGACCGAGGCACCGCAGACCACCGAGCCGAAGCCGGTCGAGCCGAAGCCGACCGCCACCACTGGCTCGACCGGCGACAGCGTCGAGGCCCAGGTCATCGACCTGGTCAACAAGGAGCGCGCGGCGGCCGGTTGCGCGCCGGTGACCGAGAACGCGAGCCTCACCAAGGCCGCCGACGACTACAGCGACGTCATGGCGGACAGCGGCAAGCTGTCGCACACCGGCCCGGACGGGTCGACGATGGTGACCCGCGCCGAGGCCGCCGGCTACACGGGCTGGTCCACGCTCGGCGAGAACATAGCCGTCGGGCACCCGGACGCGGCCGCCGTCATGAAGGGCTGGATGGACAGTCCGGGCCACAAGGCCAACATCCTCAACTGCTCCTACAAGGAGATCGGCGTCGGCGTGCACCCCGGCGACGGCGGCCCCTGGTGGACCCAGGATTTCGGCGCCCGCCGCTGAGCACGGGCACTCGGACCATGCCGGCGTCGCCCGGGGCCGTCGGCTAGGGCCAGAGCAGTTCCCTGACCCACCCCTCGTCCTCGGTACGGCGATACACCAGCCGTACATGCCGTCGCGCCGCGTCGCCCTGGAAGAACTCCACCTCGTCGGGGCGCAGGTGGTACAGGGTCCAGGACGGCACCGGGGCGTCCGGTTCCTGCTGGGCCCGTTCCCAGGCGGTCCGGGACTCCTGTGCCAACTCCTCCAGCGACGACAGGGTCTCGCTCTGACGGCCGGTCAGGGCCGCCGCCAGGGCACCGGTCGAGCGCGCGTGCAGATCGGCCTGGGACTCGGCGGAGGGCGCCGCCTTCACCTGGCCTCGCAGGCGCACCTGGCGGCCCTGGGCCGGCCAGTAGAAGCCGAGGGCCGCGTGCGGACGGGCCGCCAGCTGGCGGCCCTTGCGGCTGCCGGAGTGGGTCGCGAAGGACCAGCCGGAGGTGTCGGCGCCGTGCAGCATCACGGTCCGTACGTCCGGCCGGCCCTCCGCGTCGCAGGTGGCGAGGGACATCGTGTGCGGTTCGACCTGTCCGGCCGCGACCGCCTCCGCGAACCACGTCGTGAACAGGGCGAGCGGGTCGGCGGGGGCGTCCGCCGGGTCGAAGGAGGGCAGCTCCACGTCCCACACCCGCAACGACCTCAGCAGCTCATGAAGTTCCGTTCCCATGCGCCGATTGTCGCGTGCCGCGCCGGTTCACACCTGACCGAGGTCCGAGGAGACCCAGCGCTCGGGCCGCATGTGGACGACCACCTGCTCGCCGTGGTTCTTCCAGGCGAAGTCGACATAGCCGTCGACCTTCTCGGCCGGGAGATAGCGGGCCGCGAGCTCCCGGAGCAGCTCGATCGTGGCGGGGGCGGTCCTGACGACCGGGCCCTCGACCGACACGTAGCGGATCGTCGGATCCAGCCGGTCGACCATCAGGGAGAAGCGGCCCGCGGGCTGGATCAGCTCGTTCTTGCGGGAATCCGCACCGGTCATGATCCAGACCTCGCCGCCGGGCTCGTACTGGTACCAGATCGGCACGGTCAGAGGGGCGCGCCCCGTGCCCGCGTTCACCGCCAGCGCGGCGACATGGGGTTCGGCCAGGAACTGTTCGCGCTCTTCGCGGGTCAGGGCCATTGCCTGTGTCCTCTCGAAAGGCTGGGCGATCGTCTCATTCCCTCCCCAGTACCAACGTCCCCGACGAACAGAACCATCCCCCGGTCGCCGAAGCCACCCCCAGCCGAGGCGGCTCCCCCGGCCCGCCGCGCCCCCACACCTGGCGCTCCCCGCCCTCCCCGCGCAGCTGACGAACCGCCTCCACCAGCAGAAACAGTCCCCGCATCCCGGGATGCTGGGCCGACAGCCCGCCCCCGTCCGTGTTGACCGGCAGCTCACCTCCCCGCACCAGCAGCCGCCCCTTCTCCACGAACGCCCCGCCCTCGCCCTTCCGGCAGAAGCCGAGGTCCTCCAGCGTCACCAACGTCATGTAGGTGAAGGCGTCGTAGAGCTCCGCGAAGTCGATCTCCTGCGGGCGCACCCCGGCCCGTTCGAACGCCAGCCGCCCGCTGACCGCCGCCGGTCCGGTCGTGAAGTCGGGCCACTCGGACATCGTGGCGTGCGAGACATGCTCCCCGGCGCCCAGGATCCATACGGGGGACGTACGGCAGTCCCGGACGAGTTCCTCGGCGGCCAGCAGCACCGCCGCGCCGCCGTCGGAGCGGATGCAGCAGTGCAGCTTGGTGAAGGGGTCCGCGATCATCGGGCCGGACAGGACGTCGTCCACCGTGATCGGGTCCTGGAACATCGCCTCCGGGTTCAGGGCCGCGTTCGCCCGTGCCTGGACCGCCACCTCGGCCAGCTGCTCGATCGTCGTGCCGTACTCGATCATGTGCCGGCGGGCCGCCATGGCGTACTTGGCGATCAGCGTGTGGCCGTAGGGCACCTCGAACTGGAGCGGGCCGCGCGCGCCGAAGGACAGGTTCCCCGTGCGCCGGCCCGCCTTGATGTCGGCGCGGGCGGTCGAGCCGTAGACCAGGAGTACGGCCCTCGCGTGACCGGCGGCTATCGCGTCCGCCGCGTGCGCCGCCATCACCTCCCAGGTGGCGCCGCCGACCGAGGTGGAGTCGACCCAGGTGGGGCGCAGGCCCAGATACTCGGCCACCTCCACCGGGGCCAGCGTGCCGAGCCCGGCGGAGGCGAAGCCGTCGACCACCTCCCGGCCCAGTCCCGCGTCGGCCAGCGCGCGGCGGGCCGCCTGGGCGTGCAGGGCGTACGGCGTCGTGTCGTCCACCCGGCCGCAGTCGGAGAGAGCGACTCCGACGACGGCGACTTTCCGGCTCCCGGCAGTCATGCGAGGCCTCCAACTCCTGTGTGTCCCTGTGTCCGACCCCTGTGCATCTCGTTGCGGCCCTCCTAATATGACGGCCCGTCAGATCTGGAGGAAGAGCCGGATCTGGAGGGAAGAGCCGGAGGAAGAGCCCATGGACGCCAGCCTCACCCCCGAGCAGGACGAGATCCGCCGTACCCTCCGCGAGCTGCTGCACAGCCGCTGCGGCCCGCGCGAGCTGCGCGCGGCCGTCGACACCCCCACCGGACACGACCCGGCCCTGTGGACCGCCCTCGCCGAGCAGCTGGGCCTGCCCGGACTCGCCCTTCCCGAGTCCTACGGCGGTGTCGGTTGCTCGGCGACCGAACTCGCCCTCGCCTGCGAGGAGATGGGCCGGGTGCTGGCACCCTCGCCGCTGCTGCCCACCGCCGTCCTCGCGGCGCCGCTGATCGCCGCGCTCGGCACCGAGGCCCAGCGCGCCGAGGTCCTGCCACGCCTCGCCGCCGGCACGCTCACCGCCACCCTCGCCGTCCCCGGGGCCGCGCTCACCACCGCACTCGCCCTCACCGGCACGGGCCGCGGCGAGTGGGCCGGGGGCGGACGGGCCGGGGGCGTGCAGGCGCGCGGGGCGGGCGGGGACTGGCGGCTGTACGGGCAGGTCGACCAGGTGCTGGACGGGCACAGCGCGGGGCTGCTGGTGGTCGCCGCGCACACCGGCGGGTTCGCTCGGTCGCGGACGCTGTTGTTCCTGGTGGCGGGGGACGCCGCCGGGGTCGTCCGCGTACGGCAGACCGCGCTGGACGCGACCCGGTCGCAGGGGCGGATCCAACTCCGGGACGTGGAGGGACGGTTGCTGGGTGCGGAGGACGGCCGGGATGTCCTCGCCGCCCTCGCCTCGGCCGGCGGCACCGCTGCCGCCGCCCTGGCGTGCGAGGCCGTGGGGGCCGCCGACCGGGCGCTGGAGCGGACGGTGGAGTACGTCCGGCAGCGGGAGCAGTTCGGCCGGCCGATCGGGTCCTTCCAGGCGGTGAAGCACCGGCTGGCGGACGTGTACGTGGCCGTGCAGGCGGCACGGTCGGCGGCGTACTACGCGGCCTGGGCCGGCCCGCACGGGGAGCGGGTCGGGGGGCTCGCCCTCGCGCAGGCCCTGGAGGCACTGCGCATCGCGTCCGCCGAGGGGATCCAGCTGCACGGCGGCATCGGTTTCACCTGGGAGCACGAGGCTCACCTGTACTTCAAGCGGGCCGCCGGCGACGAGCTGCTCTTCGGGCCGGTCCACCGGCTCCGGGCCCACGCCGCCGACACCGCCCGGCTCTTCGACGCCCAGGAGGTGGCGGTGTGATCGGCGTTCCGGTGGTCGTCCGAGCGGTGCAGAAGGTGTCCTCGACCCGGGGCTTCGCCAAGGTCGCCCCGCATGTCATCCCCGCGCTCGACCGTGCCGTGCACCGGCTCACCCGCGGCAGGGTGCTGCTCAGCGCCCAGATGCTGCCCGGCGTGATCCTGACCTCCACCGGCGCCCGCAGCGGACTGCCCCGCCGTACGCCGCTGGCCTGTATGCCGGAGGAGGACGGCCGCTCCTGGATCCTGGTCGGCTCCAACTTCGGCCGCGCGGGCCACCCCGCCTGGACCCACAACCTCCTCGCCCGTCCCGACGCCGAGGTCAGCTGGAAGGGGCAGGACATCCCGGTCACGGCCCGGCTGCTGGAGGGGGAGGAGCGGGCCGCGGTGTGGCGGACGGCGCTGGCGTTCTGGCCGCCGTACGCGACGTACCAGGCGCGGGTGGAGCGGGAGATTCGGCTGTTCCGGATCGTGCGGCGGCGATGACTTCCGGCGGCGAGCCGGGTCTACGGCTGCGAGGACCGCTGAGGAGAGGAGCGATCATGCTCGCGGACACAGACCGGCAGACCGCCGCGGGAAAGGTGCTCTGGCACTTCTCGATGTCGCTGGACGGGTTCGTCGCGGGCCCGGAGCACGCGATGGACTGGCTGCCGGAGGACGCCACGAACCGGCCCGGTCTGATCGAGGAGTACGCCGAGACGACCGGAGCCGTGCTGGGCGGCCGGAAGGGGTGGGACGCCTTCCCCGATCCCGGTGCCGTCTACGGCGGCGCATGGCAGGGGCCGCTGTTCGTCCTCACCCACCATCCCGAGGACGCGCAACCCGTCCCCGGCGTGACCTTCCTGAACTGCGACGTCGCCGAAGCGGTCCGCATCGGCCTGGAGGCCGCCGCCGGCAAGAACCTGGAGGTCTTCTCGCCCACGATCGGCCGCCAGCTCATGGAGCGCGGCCTGATCGACGAGATCGAGCTGCACATCGCGCCGGTGCTGCTCGGTGACGGGATCCGGCTGTACGACAACCCCGGTGGCGCCCCCGTCCGGCTGGAGCTGCTCAACGGCGAGGACCGCCGGGCGGAGATCAACGTCCGTTACCGCCCGGTCGGCGGATGACCGCCGCTACAGCGTCGCCAGGCGCTGCACCAGCAGGAACGCGCCGATCCCCAGCATCGCCGCCCCCGACGTGCGGGTGACCGCCCGGGCCGCGGCCGGGCGGGCGCCGAGCACGGCGCGGGCTCCGAGGCCCACCGTGAGATAGACGGCCGCGCAGCACGCCATGTGGAGCAGGCCGAGTACGGCGGTCTGGGCGGGGACCGGAAGGTGGTCGCCCTTCGTCAGCAGGAACTGCGGCAGCACCGACAGATAGAGCAGCAGGCCCTTGGGGTTCAGGCCGCTGATCGTGGCCCCCCGCAGGAAGGTACGGGCCGGGCCGGCGGCCACCGTCTCCTCGGCCGCGCCCGGGGTGCCCGGTCGGCGCAGCACGCTCCAGCCCAGCCAGACCAGATACGCGGCACCGGCGGCGGTCAGCGCGGTCAGCAGGCCCGGCTCGCTCGCCACCAGCATCGCGAGCCCGGCCACCGCGAGGACCGTGTGCAGCGCGTACCCGGTGACCAGACCCGCCACCGCCGTCACCGGCGACCGGTCACGCAGGCCGGCGGAGATCGCGTACGCCCAGTCGGCGCCCGGCACGCAGACGAGCAGCAGGTCGATGGCGAGGAAGGAGATGAGCAGCCCGGAGTCCATGATGGCGACATTAGGCGCGATTGGCCCGAAAGTGTTGTCGAAGTTTGCCGATGATCGCGTCTTGTGAGGGAAGATCTGCCTCATGGACGACGTGGACAGAAAGATTCTTGCCGAGCTCCAGCAGGACGGGCGGCTGACCGTGACCGAGCTGGCCGCGCGGGTGCGGCTCAGCGTCTCGCCGTGCCACCGCCGGCTGCGGGAACTGGAGCGGGCCGGAGCGATCAGCGGGTACCGGGCCGT
Organism: Streptomyces sp. NPDC098781; assembly: GCF_044759995.1. Lineage (NCBI taxonomy): Bacteria > Bacillati > Actinomycetota > Actinomycetes > Kitasatosporales > Streptomycetaceae > Streptomyces > Streptomyces sp. NPDC098781. Next base: position 121,927 of record NZ_JBIWAK010000010.1, on the reverse strand, counting down.
GGTGGAGCCGGGTGCCGTCGGGCTGAACTTCGAGGCGCTGGTCTTCGTCTCCATGCGACAGGAGGACCGGGACACCGTCGCCGGCTTCGAGCGGGCGATCGCGGACATTCCCCATGTCCTGGACGCACAGCGGCTGTTCGGCGAGCCGGACTACCTGCTGCGGGTGGCCACTGCCGACCTCGCGGCCTTCCAGCGGCTGTACGACGAGCGGCTGGCGACGCTCCCCGGAGTGCAGCGGCTCACCTCGACGCTGGTGATGAAGCACGTCGTACGGGACCGCCCGCTGCCCGCATAGCACGGCAGGCGGCGGCCCACGTCGGGTGAGCCGCCGCCTGCCAGACAGGACGTGCTGAACCGGGGATCTACTTCGTCGGCTTCTTGCCGGTCACACCCAGGTGCACCAACAGCGCGAGGTTCGGCTTCAGTTCGGCCTGTTTGACGCCCCAGGTCTGGAAGCCCCGCTGGTGCGAGGCCACCGCCGCGAGCATGGCGACGAGCGAACCCGCCATCGCGGCCGGGCTGACGTCCTTGTCGACCTTGCCCTTGGCCTGGAGCTGAGCGACGGCGTCCGCCAGGGAGTTGTTGACGGAGTTCAGGATCTTCATGCGGATCTTGTAGAACCGCTTGTCGCCCTCGGACGCACCGAGGTCGACGACCCTGAGGATCGCGTCGTTCTTCCGCCAGAACTCCAGGAAACCGTCGACGAGTTCCTGTGACGTCTGCCAGCCGGCCTTGCCGACCCAGCTGCGGCCCTCGACGAGTTCGGTCAACCCCGCGCCCTCGGCGGCCATTTGCTCGGCGATCTCCAGGACGGCGCCCTCGACGTCCGGGAAGTACTGATAGAAGGTCGCGGGCGAAGTGCCCGCCTTCCGGGCGACATCGATGACTTTGACGTCCCGGTACGGGGAGGAGCTGAGCATCTCGCTGAGGCAGTCGAGCAGCTTCTGCCGGGTCGCCTGCCCACGTCGGCCGGCCACACGGCCGTCGACGGTACGCACTTGTCCTGTCATGCCGTCAGCTTACCGAGGCGTGATCGGGGCGCGATTCGGCCGACTGCAAATGGGGTGCACGGGGATCGCGAGGCTGGTGTGCCTGGTCTGCGGGGTGCGCGGGACGCCGTTACTTTTGCCGCATGGCCGAAAACAGGGCATCCAGGAACGGAACGGGATACACGGAGGGCGTTCCGTGCTGGGTGGACGCACAGCTCTCCGACGTGGCGGCGGGCAAGCGGTTCTACGGTGAGCTCTTCGGATGGGACTTCGAGGACGCCTACGACTCCACGGTCTGGGCCCGCCTGGACGGCGATCGCGTCGCCGCGCTCGCCCGCAAGCCGGACGGGCGGCTGCCCTCGGTGTGGACGGTGTACTTCGCCACTCCGGACGCCTGGGCGCTGGGGCGGCGGATCCTCGGGGCGGGCGGTCAGGTGGTCGTGCCGCCCGTGCGGATCGGCGCGGACCTGGGCACCGCCGCGCTGGTCACCGACCCCGAGGGCGCCGTCTTCGCGCTCTGGCAGGCGGGCGGCCACGAGGGCTTCGGCCGGCGGCACGAGCCGGGCACCTTCGCCTGGGTGCAGCTGTACGCCCGGGACACCGAGGGCGCCAACGACTTCTACGGCGAACTGTTCCAGGACGCCCTGTTCGGGGCGCACGCCAAGCCCGACTTCGGCCGCTCGGCCGTCTCCGAGGTGTTCTCGGAGATGATGCCGCCCCATTTCGTCGTCCACTTCCGGGTGGCGGACTGTGAGGAGATCCTCGGCACGGTGAACCGGCTCGGCGGGCGGGTGCAGGTGCCGCCCTTCGAAACGTCGTACGGCAAGGTCGCCGTGGTCACCGACGATCAGGGGGCGTCCTTCGCGGTTCTGGAGCGCCGGACGGAACCCGGGAAGCACTGATCGCACTCTTATCTCCGGCGTCCCACTATGCGAGCCGACGCTTCCCGCGCCGGCCGGAGTGTGGTTTTGTCCCAAGACACCCCGTTCCGCCCTCGGGTTCGCAACCACGCCCTCGGACAGGAAGAATCGGGGTGCGTGCCGCCAAGGCGGTGCGGTGGTGAGACGCTGCACGGGGTCGCGTACATATCTGGGTGACGGGGCCCGTACGGGGAGGTGGCAGGCAGAGTGGTGGATCAGCTGACGCAGCACGATCCGCGCAGGATCGGGCCGTTCGAGGTGCTCGGACGGCTGGGTGCCGGCGGCATGGGGCTGGTCTATCTCGCGCGCTCGGCTTCGGGCCGGCGCGTGGCGATCAAGACCGTGCGTACGGAGCTCGCCGAGGACCAGCTGTTCCGCGTCCGCTTCACGCGTGAGGTGGAGGCGGCCCGGGCGGTCTCCGGCTTCTACACGGCCGCGGTCGTCGACGCCGACCCGCGCGCCGCCGTGCCCTGGCTGGCCACCGCGTACGTCCCCGCGCCCTCCCTCGAGGAGATAGTGAACGAGTGCGGGCCGCTGCCGGCCCAGGCTGTGCGCTGGCTGGCCGCGGGTGTGGCGGAGGCCCTCCAGTCCATCCACGGCGCCGGTCTCGTCCACCGCGACCTCAAGCCGTCCAATGTGCTCGTGGTCGAGGACGGCCCCCGCGTCATCGACTTCGGTATCGCCTCCGGTGTATCGAACACGCGTTTGACGATGACCAACGTCGCCGTCGGTACGCCCGCCTACATGTCGCCGGAGCAGGCGAAGGACTCCCGGAGTGTGACCGGCGCGAGCGATGTCTTCTCGCTCGGCTCGATGCTGGTGTTCGCCGCCACCGGGCACCCCCCGTTCCACGGCGCCAACCCGGTCGAGACGGTCTTCATGCTGCTGCGCGAGGGCCCCGACCTCGAAGGACTTCCGGACGAGCTGCGCCCCCTGATCGAGTCCCTGATGCAGATGGAGGCCACGGGCCGCCCCAACCCGGCCGACCTCCAGGCCCAGCTGGCACCCCACCTCTTCGGCTCCGGCTCCGACGACAGCGGTACGGCGTCGGCGTGGCTGCCCGAGCGGGCGGTGAGCCTGATCGAGTCCCGCAGAGGCGGCCGCCCGAAGACCAAGCCCTCGCCGTCCTCCGGTCGCAGCGGCGGCCGTATCGCCCCCGCGCCCGTGCCGCCCCCGCCCTCGCGCGACCCGGTGATCCCGCAGCCCGCGCCGGTCCCGGTCGGCGCCCCCGACACCGGCCCCGTCCGGCTGGCCGGCGCCGCGGTCCCGATCGGCCCCGGCCCCCGTGTCGCCGACGCCCGAGTCGCCGCCATGCAGGCGCCCCCGCCGGAGGCCGGCCTGGTCGCCTCCTGGGCCAAGCCCCGCCCCGGCGTCAACGGCGCGGACCCCGCCGTACCGGCACCCCAGGCGGCGCCCCCGGAGCCCGCGGCCGGCTGGCGGCCCTGGCGTTTCCGCATGTCGAACGATGTCTGGGGCACCCCCTCGGTCGCCGACGACCTGGTCTACGTCACCTCCTTCGAGGTGCACGCGCTCGACGTGGCCACCGGCCGTCGCCGCTTCAAGACGCGGGACGTGGCCTGGTCGATGGCGGTCGCGGACGGCCGTATCCACGCCTCCGACGGCCCGACCCTGTTCGCCCTGGAGTGCCGCGAGGGCGCGGACCTGTGGCGGCTCCAGACGGACGCCTGGGTGTACTCCCTCAAGGCCGAGCGCGGCACCGTCGTCACCGGCACCCGCGGCGGCGGTGTCCAGGCCTGGGAGGCCTCGAACGGGCAGAAGCTGTGGGAGATCACCGGGGCGCAGACCGACTTCGAGTCCCCGGAGGCCGGCCCGGCGCTGTACGACGGGACGGTGTACGTCTGGCAGGACGCCCGGCTCAAGGCGCTGGACGCCCGGACCGGTGACGAGCGCTGGTCGTACCCGATCGGCGACGCGGCCTCCTGCGGCGGGGTGCCGGTGCGGGTGGCGCAGGCGCCCGACGGGCATGTGTACGTCTCCGCCGGGACGCGGGTGCTCGCGTTCGACGTGATGAGCGGGCATCTGCGCTGGCACTTCGAGGCCCCCGCGGTGTTCCTGTGCCCGCCCGCCTTCGTGCCGGGACCGGCCGTGACGGGCGGCGGCGTGTACCTGGCCGACTACCTCGGCACGGTGTACGCCCTGGACGCCACCGACGGCCGCGACCGCTGGCGCATCGCCACCGAGTCCCGGTCCTCGATCGAGCCGGTGCTGGTGGCCGGGGGCCATGTGCACGTGGGCAGCGGCAAGGGCCTGTACACGCTGGACGCGGTCACCGGGACGCCGAAGTGGCGGTTCCAGGCGGGCGGCGACCTCGTGGGTGCTCCGGCGGTCGCGGAGGGCCGGATCCACTTCGGCTCCACGGACCACCTGCTGTACACCCTGAAGGCCGACGACGGCAGACTCAGATGGAAACTCGCCACCGGCGGGGAGATCACCGGCTCCCCGGTGGTGCGGGACGGGGTCGTGTACGCGTGCAGCAAGGACCGGTGCGTGTACGCGCTGGACGCGGAGAAGGGCACGGGCACGGCACGTACCGCGTAGCCGCGACGGCCACTGTGGGACGGCCGTCGTGCCGGCGCACGGAAGGGAACCGGACGGCGGCCGTCCCAGGGGAGCGGTCTTCACCGCTCTTACACGCGAAGCTACGCCGGGTGAGCGCTTGCCGCCATGCGACCGCTGCTAGCGTGACGTGCTCACGATCACGACAACGGGGGTTGAAACGCCGTGAAGCTTCGCCATGTCCGCGCTGTGGCTGTGTTCGTCGGAGTCGTCGTCGCCCTGACGGGCGCGCGGCACTCCAGCGGCGGCGGCTGCGACAGCAACTCGAACTCCAGCAGCTCGTCGAGCAGTTCGGGCGGCAGCACGCACTACGACGATGACGACGACTACGACTACGACACGGGGTCGTCCTCCGGCGGCGGTGCGCAGACGAGCTCCGGGCCGTCCTTCGAGATCACCCGGGACGTGAAGATCGAGGAGTGCGCGTACGACGCGGTCAAGGGGCTCGTGGCGCGGGTCCGTGCCACCAACAGCAGCGCGAGCACGGTGTACTCCTACACCTTCACCGTCACCTTCAAGGACGCGGCCGGCGGCACGCTGGACACCGCCACCTCCAGGATCCCGGCCGTCGACGCCGGCGCCACCGAGACCACGGACGTCGTGGCCCGCAAGAGTGCCTCCGGCGGAACCTGTGAACTGAGCGACCCGACGCGCACGGCGGACGGCTACTAGGTCACCGTGTCCTGAACTCGCGCTGCCGCGCCCGGAACAGCTCCGTCTGGCGTGCGTTCGGCAGGTTGCCCAGCGCGATCAGGTGGGGTGCCTGGGCGAACGCCTGGGTGAGGGCGGCCTCCCTGGCCGCCCACAGCGCCCGTACCGTCCCCTGCACGCCGGCCGCCGGGCAGTCGGCGATCACCGTCGCGCGGTCGACCGCGGCGGCCAACGCCCCGCCCGGCTCGGTGACTTCCGAGACCAGTCCGATCTCGTACGCCCGTCGCGCCGACAGCCGTTCCGCGCTCCCCATGAGGGCCATCCGCGCGGCCTCCCCGTAGGGCATGCGCAGCGCCATGAGCATCGACTCGTAGGCGCTGACCATGCCGTAGGTGGTGTGCGGGTCGAAGAAGGCGGCGGTCGGGTCGGCGATGACGAAGTCCGTCTCGCCGAGCAGGTAGAAGGCGCCTCCGCAGGCCATGCCCCGCACGGCGGCGAGGACGGGTTTCCAGAGGTCGTTGGACTTCGGTCCGACCCGGAGCAGCGGATCGTCCGTCATGTACGGGGAGTCGGGCTGCGGGACGACGGCGTCCCGGTCGAGCCCCGTGCAGAAGGCCCGCTCCCCGGCGCCGGTGAGGACGACGGCCCGTACGGTGTCGTCGAACCGCAACTGCCGCCAGACCGATACGAGTTCGTCCCGCATCGTCAGGTCGATGGCGTTGAGCCGGTCGGGGCGGTCGAGGGTGACGACGGCGACGCCGGTGTCCTTGTCGGCCGCGAGGTCGAGGGTCATGGGCGCTCCAGGACCCACTGGGGCAGCCCGGTGCCGTTGAAGACGGCCTGGACCCTGGCGCCGATGCGGATCCGGTCCGGGGGGACGGAGTTGAGCGGCGCGTCGGGCCCCGTGACGAGATTGCCGACCAGGCGGACGCGGGGCGCGTCGGTCAGTTCGACCACGATCACGTTGTACGGCGCCTGCTCCGCGTAGTCGGGGAGGAGCGGCGGATGGGGGACGACGTAGGACCAGACGCGGCCGGATCCGCCGACCCGGCGCCACTCGCTCGCGAAGGACTGGCAGTGCGGGCAGCAGGGGCGGGGCGGGAAGCGCACCTCGCCGCAGTCGGCGCAGGCCTGCACCCGCAGTTCGCCCTGGGCGGCGTACTGCCAGAAGGGGGCGCCGTCGGGGTCGGTGACGGGGGAGAGCATCCTTCGATCAACTCCTCAGGAGCAGCGCGGAGGTGGGGACGCCTTCGCCGGCGGTGACGAGGCAGGTGGCGGCGCCGGGGACCTGCGCGGTGCTGGTGCCGCGGAGCTGCTTGACGCCCTCGTTGATGAGGTTGAAGCCGTGCACGTAGGCCTCGCTGAGCCCGCCGCCCCCAGTGTTCAGCGGCAGCCGCCCGCCGATCTCCAGGGCGCCGCCCTCGGTGAAGGCCCCTCCCTCGCCGCGTCCGCAGAAGCCGTAGCCCTCCAGCGAGAGGGGGATCAGGGCCGTGAACGCGTCGTAGATCTGGGCGACATCCACATCCTGGGCAGTGAAGTCGGCGTGCTTCCACAGATGCCGGGCGGCGGTCCAGGCGGGGCCGGTGAGCGGGTCGTCGTTCCAGTAGTTGACCATGCCGTGGTGCTGGGCGGGCAGGCCCTGGGCGGCGGAGTGGACGTAGACGGGGGTGTGGCGGCAGTCGCGGGCGCGTTCCCGGCTGACGATCACGCAGGCCAGCGCACCGTCGGTTTCGAGGCAGTTGTCGAAGAGGCACAGGGGCTCGCTGATCCAGCGGGACGTCATGTACATCTCGCGGGTCAGGGGGCGGTCGTACATGATCGCGGCGGGGTTCTGGTTGGCCCGGTTCCGGCAGGCGAGGGCGACGTTGAAGAGGTGGTCGCGCGTCGCGCCGTACTCGTGCATGTAGCGGCGGGCGAGCATCGCGATCTCGTCGACGGGGCGCAGCAGGCCGTACGGCCGGGTCCACTGCGCGGGGGTCGGGAGCTGGACGTTCGTGTTCCGCCAGGGCCGGGGCCCGCTGCCGCGCTTGCGGGACCGCCAGGCGACGCCGACCGACGCCTGCCCGGTGGCGATGGCGGCGGCGAGATGCGCGACCGTGGCACACGAACCGCCGCCCCCGTACCCGACTTTGCTGAAGAAGGTGAGGTCCCCGAAGCCGACCGCCTTCGCCAGCTCGACCTCGTCGGTCTCCTCCATGGTGTAGCTGGCGAGGGCGTCGACCTCACTCGGGGCTATCCCGGCGTCGTCCAGGGCGGCGAGGACGGCCCGGCAGGCGAGGGTTCGCTCGTCGTCCGGGAGGTGCCTGGCGAAGGGGGTCTGTCCGATGCCGACGACGGCGGTGGCGTCCTTGAGTCCGGCCATGTGCGCACCTCCGCATGATGAAGCGGCTGCTGACAGGGCGTCAGGCTACAGCTAATCTGACGGACAGTCAGCTAGTGGTCTGGAGGCTGTTGTGCGCGGTGACTTGGAGTGGGGCAGCGTTCCGGAGCTCGTCCGGTCGGCGGCCGAGCGGTACGCGGACGTCGAGGCCGTGGTGGAGGGGCGCACCAGGATCACGTACGCCGAACTGGGCACCCGCGTCGAGCGCTCGGCGGCGGCCTGTCTGGCGCGCGGGATCGAGCCGGGCGACCGGGTCGCCATCTGGGCCCCGAACACGCTGGACTGGATCGTCGCGGCGCTGGGCGCGGTGTCGGCGGGGGCGGTGCTGGTGCCGCTCAACACCCGCTTCAAGGGCGGGGAGGCGGCCGATGTGCTGCGCCGGAGCGGGGCGCGGCTGCTGTTCGTGACGGGCACCTTCCTGGGCACCTCGTACGTGGCGTCGCTGCGGCGGGCGGTCGTGGAGGGGCCGGGCCTGCCCGAGCTGGAGCAGGTGGTGGTGCTCTCGGACGACGCCCCGGCGGACTTCCGTACCTGGAAGGACTTCCTGGCGGGCGGGGACGGGGTGAGCGCGGCGCAAGTGCGGGCGCGTGCGGGGGCGGTGGCCGGTTCGTCGCCGTCGGACATCGTCTTCACGTCCGGGACGACCGGCCGCCCGAAGGGCGCGGTGATCACGCACGCGCAGACCCTGCGGGCGTACGAGGTGTGGAGCGACCTGGCGGGCCTGCGGCAGGGCGACCGCTACCTCATCGTGAACCCGTTCTTCCACACCTTCGGCTACAAGGCGGGCGTACTGGCCTGTCTCATGCGGGGCGCGACGATGATCCCCCAGCCGGTGTTCAACGTGAACACGGCGCTGGCGAACATCGCGGCGGAACGGGTCTCGGTCCTGCCGGGCCCGCCGACGCTGCACCAGTCGCTGCTGGACCACCCCGCGCGGAACACCTACGACCTCTCAGCGCTGCGGCTGGTGGTGACGGGCGCCGCGGTGGTGCCGCTGCGGCTGGTGGAGCGGCTGCGGGGCGAGCTGGGCGTCGAGACCGTGCTCACCGCCTACGGCCTGTCGGAGGCCAGCGGCATCGTGACGATGTGCCGGCGCGGCGACGACCCGTCGGTCATCGCCTCGACGTCGGGCCGCGCGATACCGGGCACTCACGTGCGCGTCGAGGCACCGCCGGGCGAGCCCGGCGAGGTCCTGGTCCGCGGCTACAACGTCATGCGGGGCTACTACGAGGACCCGGCGGCGACGGCGGAGGTGCTGACCGAGGACGGCTGGCTGCGCACGGGGGACGTGGGAGTGCTGGACCCCGCCGGGAACCTGCGGATCACCGACCGCATCAAGGACATGTTCATCGTCGGCGGCTTCAACGCGTACCCGGCCGAGATCGAGCAACTGCTGGGCCTGCACCCCGATGTGGCGGACGTCGCGGTGATCGGCGTACCGGACCCCCGGCTGGGCGAGACCGGCAAGGCGTACGTGGTGCGCCGCCCGGGGGCCGTGCTGACCGGGGACGACCTGATCGCCTGGGCGCGACGGGAGATGGCGAACTACAAGGTGCCGCGGGAGGTGGAGTTCGTGGCGGAGCTGCCGCGGAACGCGAGTGGGAAGGTCGTCAAGGGGGAGTTGCGGGGGAAGGGTTGAGGAGTCAGGCCTGACTGTCCTGTCCCCCTCGTCACATCGGTGCACCGACGCGCTGTGGGCCGCCATGGCGTGGGCGTTTGACCTGGGTGGGGACGACGGTGGCCTGGGTTTGTCCGGTGCCGCGCCAGCCCGCCGGTGCCTCGGCCATGACCACCGCGAGGGCGTACCAGAACAGGGCGTCGATGCGGTCCAGGTTGGCGGGGTGGTCCATCATGCTCATCAGGAAGAACCCGGTGAGGGCCGCCAGGCCGACCGTTCCGATCGCCGACTTCAGGCGGGCGGCGCGGGCCGCGCAGGACACGGCGATCACGGCGACGGCGGTGATGGCGAGCAGCCCGAGCGGGCCGGCCTCCACCAGCCAGTTGAGCCACAGGTTGTGGGCGTGCACGAAGGTCCGGTCGCCGGGCGCGGCGGCGGATATGACGACGCCGGAGCGGCCCAGTCCGACGCCCAGCGGGTTGTCGGGGGCGAGGGAGAGCGCCGCCTCCCAGGCCTGGCCCCGCACGCCCAGGGAGTTCCCGGCCCGGGACACCGCCCAGATGGCGCCGGCCGCGCCGAGCAGGGCGAGGGTGCCGAGGGCGCCGAACAGCCGGCGTTGCGCGCGGTCGGCGATGCGGGGTGCCAGCCAGTAGGCGACGCCGAGGACGAGGAGCCCCGCGGCGGCGGCGACATAGCCGGCCCGCGAGAAGGTGGTCAGCAGGGCGCCGTAGCCGATCACCACCAGCACGACGATCGCCGTACGGGCCGTGCGCTCGTCGACACACATGGCGGCCAGCAGTGCGAACGGCAGGAGCAGCACCAGGAACGCGGCCAGCAGGTTCGGGTTGGAGAAGGTCCCGGTGGCGCGGATGAGGATGCCGTCGCCGCCCGCGTCGCAGGCTATGTCGGTGAGAAGTCCGGTGCGGCAGAAGCCGGTCGGGGTGTCGTTCGTGAACTGGGAGAAGGCGCTGGTGGCGGCCGCCGCGACGCCGGCCAGCGCGAGGAGGCCGATCGCCCGCCATGACTCGGGCTGGGTGCGGCGCAGGCCGACGACGAGGTAGTAGCAGGCGATGACGGTCAGCAGACCGCGCAGGGGAGCGGTGGCGTGTCCGCCGTGATACGTCGTCGCGGCCGACACGGCGGCCAGCAGCCCGATCGGCAGGTCCAGCCGCGTCCGGAAGTCCCGCAGCCGTGCCCGCGGCCTTCCCGGCACGGGGACCACGAGGAAGAGGATCCCGATCAGCAGGGCGAGCCGCGTCGGCGTCAGGATCCCGGCGAGCGGGTCGTCGGGGAAGAAGTCCGTGGCGGAGTCGAGCAGCACGACGGCCGCCGCACCCAGCGGGACGAACTGAACGAACTTGACGAGCGCCGACGGCTGTCCGGCGCCCGCCGCCGTGCTCTGCTCGGATGCCATGGCACCCGAGCGTGGTGGTCCGGTGCGACGGCCGGGTGTCGGGAGGGGGAACGGGGCGCAGAGGCTGTGGGGACGGGGGCCGTTGCGCTCGGCTCACGGAGGGACACACACCGTTCGGCCCCCGGACGCGCCTCGACCGCGGCGGCTCCCCTCCGCGCCGCCGCGGTCGATCCCCGTGGGGTGGGGCTACTTGTCGTTCAGGTCCAGCGCCGCCGGACCGGACGGCATGGCGTTGTTGAGCGTGGTGATCTTCTCGTCGGCGGTGGCCGGCCCGCTGGGCATCGCGTTGTTGAGCGTGGTGATCTGCTCGTCCTCGGTGGCGGGCTCGCCCGGCATCGCGTTGTTGTCCGGAGAGACGGTCGGGTCCTGCTTCTTGTCACTCATGGGCTCGTGGTCCTCTTGTTTTCGTTGATGACTGAGGAACGCCCGTCCGGAAACTCCCCCGCGGGTTGCCGGACGGGCGTTCGGAGCCGCACAGTAATCGGTCGGGCTCCGGGTCCGACCGCCTGCCCCCCGACGCGACGGTCCGACGGGAACGACACTCTCAGGCGGAGATAAACGAACGCTGAACGCCCACGATCCGCTGCTCAGAGCCCCGAGCAGGCGGAAGCCCGGCCCGGTGCCTGTGGTGAGAGCGGATCAGATGTCAGACCTGTCTGCCAGGCTCCGGGCATGGAGATGACAGTGCAGCTGACGATCGACTGCTCCGATCCGCAGACAATGGTGGCGTTCTGGGCCCGGGCCCTGGGCTATGTGCCCGAGCCCGCGCCGGACGGGCACGCCACGTGGCGCGCCTACTGGGAGGCGATGGGGGTGCCCGCGGAAGAGCTGCCGGCCGGGGCCGGCGACATCCCGGAGTCGATCGTCGATCCGGCGGGGCGCGGACCGCGCGTGTGGTTCCAGCAGGTTCCGGAGCCGAAGACCGCCAAGAACCGGTGGCACTTCGACCTGAAGGTCGGTGGCGGCCGTGACGTCCCGCTGGACGTCCGCGCGCAGCGGGTCAGGGACGCGGTGGACCAGCTGGTCGAGGCCGGTGCCACCGTGCTGATGATCAAGGACGAGCCGGAGACGGGCTTCTACGCCGCCGCCATGCAGGATCCCGAGGGCAACGAATTCGACGTCGTCTGAGGGCTGTTGCCACGGTCCACGTTCCACACATGGCCTGGGGCCTGTCGTTTGGATCATGTCGGCGTCGCGGGGTCTGGCACGCACATCTGCCGCGTTGTCGTCACTCGCCGACGCTCCGCGTCGGCTCCCTCCTCCGCCTTGCAGCTGCACGCACCAGACCCCGCTCGGCTCGGCCGACAGGCGCAGTTCCTCTCAGCCGACCTGATCCAAACGACAGGCCCTAGGCGGCGGCCGCGGAGGTGAGCAGCGCGCGCACCTCGTCGGCCTCCGCGGCGCCGTTCTGCTCGTACAGGTTGAGCGCCTCGCGCCAGCAGGCTTGTGCCCGGTCCGCCTGACCGAGTGCGGCCAGTGAACTCCCCAGCAGCGTGAGGACGTTCCCCCGCATCCGGTCACCGCCGATGCAGCCGAGCGCGAGGGCCTGTTCGGCGTGCTGGGCCGCCTGCGCCGGGCGGCGGTCCGCCGCGTGCACCTCGGCGATGCGGAAGTGGGTGACGCCCTCCCAGAGCCGCTGCCGATGGTCGTTGAAGATGCCGAGGGCGTCGGAGAACCGGCTGAGCGCCTCGGAATAGCGGCCCGCGCGGGTCAGGGCGACACCCAGCGCGAAATGACCGTTGGCGAGGCGCACGGTCCGGCCGATCTCGGTGTGCACGGCGAGCCCGTGCTGCGCCATCTCCACGGCCTTCGCGATGTTGCCCATGCCCAGGTGGGCGCGGGACAGGTTGCCCAGGACGGTCGCCTCGAAGGGCCGGTTCCCCGCGGCACGCAGTCCTCCGAGCGCCTGGTCGAAGAAGACCTTGCCCTCGGCGAACCGGCCCTCGTGCAGACAGATCAGGCCCCGGTTGTTGGCCACCCAGCTGACGGCGGTGGCGTCCCGCGCGCTCCCCGCGAGCTCCATGGCGACGCGGGCCTCCCGCTCGGCCGGCTGAATTCGCCCGGAGACCAGCAGCACATCGCTGAGCACCGTACGCGCCCTGCCCTCCGCCCGTTCGTGGCCGGCGGCCCGGGTGGCCTCGCAGGTCGCCCGTGCCGTCATCTCGTACTGGTGGGAGTTGGCCCCCGACTCGGTGAGGTCCTTCGCCGCCCAGAGCAGGTCCACGGCCCGCCGCAGCCGCTCCGTACCCGCCGCCTGGCGGACGCAGGCCAGCAGTTGCCCCGCCTCCGTGTACAGCCAGTCGAGGGCCGCCGTCCCCTCGGTGAACCGCAGGCCCGGGTAGCGGGTGGGCTCCAGGTCGTCGGTCAGCCGGTCGCCGGGGTGCTCGATCGCGTACACCCGCGCGGTCGTGGCCAGATAGAAGTCCAGCAACCGGGAGAGCGCCGCGTCCCGCTCGCTCGGCGGCCACTCGTCCCGTTCCGCGCAGGCACGCGCGTAGAGCCGTACCAGGTCGTGGTACCGGTACCGGCCGGGCGCCGCCGACTCCAGCAGGGAGGTGTCGACCAGGGCCTCCAGCAGGTCCTCCGTGTCCTCCACCGGAAGGTCAAGGACCGCCGCCGCCGCGGCCAGTGAGATGTCCGGGCCGTCGGCCAGGCCCAGCAGCCGGAACGCGCGTGCCTGCGCGGGTTCCAGGGCGCCGTAGCCCAGCTCGAAGGTCGCCTTCACCGCGAGGTCCCCGGCCTGGAGCTCGTCCAGCCGGCGCCGCTCGTCCGCGAGCTTGGCCGCCAGCACCGACACCGTCCAGGTGCGGCGTGCCGCGAGCCGGGAGGCGGCGATCCGGATCGCCAGCGGCAGGAAGCCGCATGCCGCGACCACGTCCAGCGCGGCCTCCCGCTCGGACGCCACCCGCTCCTCGCCCACGATCTTCGTGAACAGGGCGAGCGCCTCGTCCGGCGACATCACGTCCAGGTCGACCAGATGCGCGCCCGCCAGGTCCACCATCCGCACCCGGGACGTCACCAGCGCCGTGCAGCCCTCGGTGCCGGGCAGCAGGGGCCGTACCTGGGCGGCGTCCTTGGCGTTGTCCAGCAGCACCAGCACCCGGCGGCCGTCCAGCAGCGAGCGGTACAGCGCCGCCCGCTCCTGCAACGAGTCCGGGATCGCCGAGTCCGCCGTGCCGAGGGCACGCAGGAACGAGCCCAGCACCGTCTCCGGCTCCGCCGCCCTCGGGCCCGCGCCCTGGAGGTCGACGTAGAGCTGCCCGTCGGGGAAGGCGGCGCGGGACTGGTGCGCCACATGCACCGCGAGCGTCGTCTTGCCCACGCCGCCGATGCCGGCCAGCGCCGACACGGCCATCACCCGGCCCTCGGTCCCGGAGGCCGACGCCAGCACCTCGCTCAGCTCGCGCACGAAGGCCGAGCGTCCGGTGAAGTCCGGCACCGTGGCGGGCAGTTGCGCAGGACGCACCAGGGTCGCCACCGGCTCGGCGACCGGCGCCGACGGCTCCGCGAGGCCCGGGTCGGCCTGAAGGATCCGCTGCTGGAGCTCCCGCAGGCCCGGCCGCGGGTCGACACCCAGCTCGTCCGCGAGCAGCCGCCGGGTGTCCGCGTACACCGCGAGCGCCTCCGCCTGCCGGCCGCTGCGGTACAGCGCGAGCATCAGCAGCTCGCGCAGCCGCTCACGCAGCGGGTGCTCCGCCGTCAGCGCCGTCAGCTCCGAGACGGCCTCCGCGTGGCAGCCCTGCTCCAGGTCCATGTCGAGCCGGGATTCCAGGAGTTGCAGCCGCCACTCCTCCAGCCGGACCCGCTGGGCCTCCGCGTACGGCCCCGGCACCCCCGCCAGCACCTCGCCGTCCCACAGCGCCAGCGCCCGGCCCAGCACCTCCCGCGCCTGGCACAGATCCCCGGCGCCCCGGGCCTTCTCCGCCTCGGTCGCCAGTTCCTGCGCGACGGCCAGGTCCAGCGCGCCCTCGGGCAGGCCCCGCACGGCGTAGCCGCCGGACTCGCTCACCAGGACCCCGGCGTCCAGCACCTTCCGCAGCCGGGAGGCGTACGTCCGTACCGCCGCCAGCGCCTGCGAGGGCGGCTCCTCGCCCCACAGGGCGTCGATCAGCTCCGCGGCGGTCGCCGTACGGCCCTCGCGCAGCAACAGTGCCGCGAGCAGGGCACGTTGCTGGGGGGAGCCGGTGGCCAGCTGCTCCTCGCCGCGCCAGGCGCGCACCGGACCGAGCACACCGAAACGCAGGGCGGTCGCCGCCTTCTCCGCGTCTGCCGCCTTTGCCGCAGCTGCCGAGGAGACGGGACGCCTCTGCTCCGGCACTCGCGGTACCCCGTCCATCGCAGTCCCCCTAGGACCCGTTTACATCTCCGCCAGTTTGCCTTGTTCATGGCAGATGCGTCAGCTGTGGAGAGGGTGATCACAGCCAGGCGCGCGGGATATCACAAGGTCCTCACGCGCTCTTCGCACGGCCGCGGCCACTCCGGCGTAGCTGACGGACCGTCAGATCAGCGCTACCGTGGGCGCCATGGACACCGAGACGACGTTTCCCCTGATCATCTCCGTCGACGACCACACGGTGGAGCCGCCGACGGTGTGGCAGGACCGACTGCCGAAGAAGTACCTCGACACCGGTCCTCGCATAGTCCGGGCGCCGCTGAAGGAGATGACGTTCCTGGGCGGCCGGTTCAAGCCCGTCATGGGCCGGCCGGGCGACGACGGACCGATCGGCGACTGGTGGGTGTACGAGGACCTGCACCGGCCCCTCACCCGCCTCGACACCGCCGTCGGCTACAGCAGGGACGAGATAAAACTGGAGGTCATCACCTACGAGCAGATGCGCCAGGGCTCCTACGACGTCCCCGCCCGTCTCGCCGACATGGACGTCAACCACGTCCAGTCCGCGCTCTGCTTCCCGACCTTCCCCCGCTTCTGCGGCCAGACCTTCACCGAGGCGCGGGACCACGAGCTGGGCCTGCTGTGCGTCCAGGCCTACAACGACTGGATGGTGGAGCAGTGGTGCGGCCCGGACGCGCGGGGCCGGCTGATCCCGCTCACCCTCATCCCGCTCTGGGACGCCGAGCTGGCCGCCGCCGAGGTCCGCCGCAACGCGGCGCGGGGCGTACGCGCCGTCGCCTTCTCCGAGATACCCCCGCACCTCGGGCTGCCCTCCGTCCACACCGACGACTGGGACCCCTTCCTCGCCGCCTGCGACGAGACCGGCACGGTCGTCGCCATGCACATCGGCTCGTCCAGCCGGATGCCCTCCACCTCGGCCGACGCGCCGCCCGCCGTGGGCTCGACCATCACCTTCGCCAACTGCTGCTTCTCGATGGTCGACTGGCTGATGAGCGGCAAGTTCGAGCGCTTCCCGAATCTCAAGGTCATGTACGCGGAAGGCCAGATCGGCTGGATCCCGTACATCCTGGAGCGCGCGGACGTGGTGTGGGAGGAGAACCGGGGCTGGGGCGGAGTGGCGGACAAGGTGCACCGGCCGCCGTCCGAACTCTTCGCCGACCATGTCTACGGCTGCTTCTTCGACGACGCCTTCGGGCTGAGGAACCTCGACGCGATCGGCGTCGGAAACGTCCTCTACGAGACCGACTACCCGCACTCCGACTCCACCTGGCCGGAGTCCCGTCAGGTCGGCGAGACACAGATGGGGCACCTGGAGGCCGACGTGGTGGACCGGATCGTACGGCGCAACGCGATCGAGCTGCTGGGGCTCACGGACGACGGGCTGTGGCCGGGCGCATGAGAAGGCCGCGGTCCCGGGAAGGGACCGCGGCTCGCGCGAACGGCGGTGGCGTCAGCCGAGGAACACCGACGAGATGGTGTCGTCGAAGCCGATCGTGGACAGGTCGGCGATGTTGCCCTGGACCACCTTGGACTCGCCCTCGCAGTCCTTCTCGGACCAGATCTTCAGGGTGCCGGAGGCCTGGAGGGAGGAGGCGGAGTCGTCACGGCCGACGTTCTGGCAGCCGGAGCCGGCCAGCCCCTCGGAGGGGTCGCCGAAGTCGGTCTCGTCGGAGAGGGTGACGCTGGTGGCGGGCGAGCCCGACCCACCCTCGCCCTGCTCCTGCTCGTCGTCGGCCGCGCCGGCCTTCTGTCCGTCCGGCGTCACCCCGAACCACGTACCGCCCACACCCTGTCCGTTGGTGTCGCCGGGCTCGAGGTCCTTGCTGAAGCGGTAGACCGGCCAGCCGCCGATCGTCACCTGGAGGTTGCCGTCGTCGCGCTTGACGACGCCGACGTCGGACTTGTTCACGCCGTCGATGAAGATCTTGCCGCCGGGGGCGACGAGGACGGGCGGCCAGGTGGTGGCGCACTCGCCGGCGCAGTTCGACTTCGACGGGTCCGCGGTGTCCTTGTCGAAGCGGTAGAGGGTGAAGCCGGCGCCGTTGACGACGACCGGGTTCAGGTCGCCGGCCCGCGACGCGCTCAGCTGCACCCACTTCTTGGCGACCGGCTCGCTCGCGGGCTTGCCCGGACGGGTGGCCCAGTCGCCGGTGCCGGGAGCGGCGTCGTTCTTCTCCGCGGTACCGCTGCCGAAGCTCAGGTTCGCCAGGACGGACCCCGCGGCGGAGGTGTCACCGCCGGTCCCGTTGCAGGCGGTCAGCAGCAGGGACGCGGCGGCTGCCGCGGCGGCGAAGGCGGCGATGCGGTTGCGGATCATGTCGGTCTCCCCGTTGTCTCGGCGCGACCCGGCCTCCCCGAGCCGCCGCCACCCAGTACGAGCCCGTCCCGGGCCGCCCTCACCCGGTGACACGCCTGAGACACGAACGGGACGGCCTGCGATCAATCGGACGAAGGCCGTGAAACTCGGGGTGACTTCGACACGAAACGAGCCACCGACCTGCTGCCGACTGTCCCGGGGCGGCACCCCCCCCACGTCCCCGAATCGCCCCCACCCCTTGCCTCCGACGACCCCAACCCCCACGATGACGCCCGAAGCACATATATGACGGCCCGTCAGATCGAGGAGGGTGTGTGTCCATCCAAGTCACGTCGGGCGGGCGGACGCTGGTGGGTATCCAGCTTCCCGTCCAGTCGCAGAGCACGATCTACGCCGAGCCCTGGGAGGCCGCCGCCGGCCCGGCGGACCTCGTGGCCATCGCGCGCGCCGCGGACGTCGCCGGCTTCGACTACCTCGCGAGCTGTGACCACGTCGCCATCCCGCGCCGTCTGGCCTCCGCGATGAGCACGGTCTGGTACGACCCGGTCGCCACCCTCGCCTTCCTCGCGGCCGCCACCGAGCGCGTCCGCCTGCTGAGCCATGTGGCGGTGGTCGGGCTGCGGCACCCCCTGCTGACCGCCAAGCAGTACGCCACCCTCGACCACCTGTCGGGCGGGCGGCTGATCCTCGGGGTGGGTGCCGGGCATGTGCGCGAGGAGTTCGAGGTGCTCGGCGTCGACTTCGAGCGGCGCGGCGCCGTGCTGGACGAGTCGGTCGACGCGCTGCGCGCCGCCCTCGGCCCGGAGGAGTTCCCCGAGCACCACGGCAAGCTCTACGACTTCGAGGGACTCGGCCAGCTGCCCCGTCCCGCCCAGGAGCGGGTCCCCGTCTGGGTCGGCGGGTCGTCACCGGCCGCCGTGCGCCGGGCCGCGCTGAAGGGTGACGGATGGCTGCCGCAGGGCGACCCGCGGGACCGGCTGCCCGAGCAGATCGCCCGGATACGGCGGCTCCGGCGGGAGGCGGGCATCGACGGGCCGTACGTCATGGGCGCCATCGTCGAGCCGCTGTACGTCGGTGCGCCCGCCTGGGACGTGGGGCGTCGGACGATCGCCGGGACGCCGGACGCCCTCGCCGAGTCCCTGCGGGCGTACCGGGCGATGGGCGTGGACCAGATCCAGGTGCGGTTCCGCAGCCGCGGCCGCACGGAACTCACCGACCAGATCACCGCGTTCGGGGCCGAGGTAGCGCCCCTTCTCGACCAGTGAGGCGGAGGGAGAACCATGGGCAGGCTGGACGGACGGACGGTCATCGTCACGGGTGCCGCGCGCGGGCAGGGTGAGCAGGAGGCGCGGCTGTTCGTGGCCGAAGGGGCACGGGTGGTCGTGGCCGACGTGCTCGACGAGCAGGGCGAGGCGCTGGCGAAGGAGCTGGGCGCGCTCTACGTCCACCTGGACGTCGGCCGCGAGGACGACTGGCGCGCGGCGGTCACGGCCGCCAAGGAGGAGTACGGCCGCATAGACGGCCTCGTGAGCAACGCCGGCATCCTGCGCTTCAACTCCCTCGTCGACACGCCCCTCGACGAGTTCATGCAGGTGGTGCGGGTCAACCAGGTCGGCTGCTTCCTCGGCATCAAGACCGTGGCGCCCGAGATGGAGGACGGCGGCACGATCGTGAACACCGCCTCCTACACGGCCGTGACGGGCATGGCGGCCGTCGGCGCCTACGCCGCCACCAAGCACGCCATCCTCGGCCTGACCCGCGTCGCCGCGCTGGAGCTGGCTCCCCGGGGCATCCGGGTCAACGCGATGTGCCCCGGCGCGATCGACACCGCCATGTCCAACCCGGCGCAGCTCGACCCGGGCGCGGATGTGGAGGGGATGAGCCGGGCCCTGGACGAGCTGTACCGCAAGCTCGTGCCGCTCGGCCGGATCGGCAAGCCGGCCGAGGTGGCCCGGCTGGCGCTGTTCCTGACCTCGGACGACTCCTCCTACATCACCGGCCAGCCGTTCGTGGTCGACGGGGGCTGGCTGGCCGGGGTGAGTGTGATCTGACGTACCGTCAGCTATTGACGGTCCACGTGTGCGGTGCCACAGTCGGCGGCAAGCTGAATCTGACGGAACGTCAGAAATAGACGTGGGGACGGTGAACCTCCTTGGAATTCGGGCTCTTTGTACAGGGATACGTGGGCAAACGCGCCGAGACCGATCCGCTCGCCGAGCACAAGGCGCTGATGGAGGAGACCGAGTACGTCATCCAGGCGGACAAGTCGGGCTTCAAGTACGCGTGGGCGTCCGAGCACCACTTCCTGGAGGAGTACTCGCACCTCTCCGCGAACGACGTGTTCCTCGGCTACCTGGCCCACGCGACCGAGCGGATCCACCTCGGCTCCGGGATCTTCAACCCGCTGGCCCAGGTCAACCACCCGGTCAAGGTCGCCGAGAAGGTCGCCATGCTCGACCATCTCTCCGGCAACCGCTTCGAGTTCGGCAGCGGACGCGGCGCCGGGTCGCACGAGATCCTCGGGTTCATACCGGGCGTGACCGATATGAACTACACCAAGGAGATCTGGGAAGAGACCATCGCCGAGTTCCCCAAGATGTGGCTCCAGGACGAGTACGTCGGCTTCCAGGGCAAGCACTGGTCGCTGCCACCGCGCAAGGTCCTGCCGAAGCCGTACGGGAAGTCCCACCCGGCGATGTGGTACGCGGCCGGCTCGCCGCCGTCGTACGCCATGGCGGCGCGGAAGGGGCTCGGGGTGCTGGGCTTCAGCGTGCAGAAGGTCGCCGACATGGAGTGGGTGCTGGAGCAGTACAAGACGGCCGTCGTGAACGCCGAACCGATCGGTGACTTCGTCAACGACAACGTGATGGTGACGACGACGGCGATCTGCGCGCCGACGCATGCCGAGGCGATCGAGGTCGCCGTGAACGGCGGGCTGCACTATCTGCCCTCGCTGGTCTTCCGGTACCACGACACCTTCCCCCGGCCCGAGGGCTTCCCGGTGTGGCCCGAGACGTTGCCCGAGTACACCCCGGAGTTCGTGGAGCTGCTCATCGAGGAGGAGCTACTGATCTGCGGGGATCCGGACGAGGTGCTCACGCAGTGCAAGCGGTGGGAGCAGGCCGGGGCGGATCAGTTGTCGTTCGGGCTTCCGGTGGGGGTGCCGAAGGAGGAGACGCTGCGGACGATCCGGCTGATCGGGGAGCACGTGATTCCGAAGATCGACACGGATCCGGTTCATCGGACGTCGCGGTTCCGGGGTGCCGCGTAATCGCCGTCGCGGGGTGCGGGTGCGTGGCGGCCGGTCGCGCAGTTCCCCGCGCCCCTGAAAGACAGGTCGGTCACCGCGTCGCCTGCTGAGGAGGCAAGGCTCATGCTCGATCACGTCATCAAGGGCGCGTCCGTTGTCGACGGAACCGGCGCGCCCGCCCACACCGCCGACGTCGGCATACGCGACGGTCGTATCGCCGTCATCGGCAGTGTCACCGAAGAGGCCCGCACCAGTGAGGACGCCACCGGGCTGGTCCTTGCTCCCGGGTTCGTCGATCCGCACACGCACTACGACGCCCAGCTGTTCTGGGATCCCTACGCGACGCCCTCCCTGAACCACGGAGTCACCACCGTCGCGGGCGGGAACTGCGGGTTCACCCTCGCGCCGCTCAACCCGTCCCGGCCCGACGACGCGGACTACACCCGCCGCATGATGTCCAAGGTCGAGGGCATGTCGCTGGTCTCCCTCGAAGAAGGGGCGCCCTGGAGCTGGAGTTCGTTCGGCGAGTATCTGGACGCGCTCGAAGGGCGGATCGCCGTCAACGCGGGCTTCATGGTGGGGCACTGCGCGCTGCGGCGGTACGTCATGGGCCCCGATGCCATCGGCGGGCAGCCCAGCCGGGAGCAACTCGCCGAGATCGTACGGCTGTTGCACGACGCCATGGACGCCGGCGCCTGGGGGTTCTCCACCACCCAGTCGTCCACGCACTCCGACGGCGACGGCGAGCCCGTGGCGTCCCGGCACGCCGGGCCCGCCGAGCTGCTCGCCCTCTCCAAGGCCGTCGGGGAGCACGAGGGGACGCAGATCGAGGCGATCGTCGCGGGATGCCTGGACCAGTTCAGCGACGCCGAGATCGACCTGCTCGTGGAGATGAGTGCCGCCGCCGGGCGGCCCCTGAACTGGAACGTGCTGACCATCGACGCCGCCGTGCCCGAGCGCGTGCCCAGGCAGCTGCTGGCGAGCGAGCGGGCACGCAAGGCGGGCGGCCGGGTGGTCGCCCTGACCATGCCGATCCTCACGCCGATGAACATGTCGCTGGGCACCTTCTGCGCGCTGAACCTGATCCCCGGCTGGGGACCGGTCCTGAGCCTGCCCGTGCCGGAGCGCATCGCCCGGTTGCGGGACCCGGACGTGCGCAAGGAGATGCTCCGCCACGCCGGTTCCAAGGAGGCCGGCGTCTTCCGGCGGCTGACCAACTTCGGGCGGTACGTCATCGGAGACACCTACAGCGAGGCCAACCGCGGGCTGAGCGGCCGGGTCGTGGAGGACATCGCCCGCGAGCGCGGCCAGGAACCCTTCCAGTGCCTGGTGGAGATCTGCGCCGCCGACGATCTGCGGACGGTCCTGTGGCCCATGCCCACCGACAACGACCCCGCCTCCTGGGCGCTGCGCGCCGAAGCATGGCAGCACGAGGACGTCATGCTGGGCGGCTCGGACGCCGGGGCGCACCTGGACCGGATGTGCGGGGCGCCGTACACGACCCGGTTCCTCGGGGACTGTCTGCGCGGGCGCCGACTGGCGAGCCTGGAGCAGGCCGTGAAGATGCTTACCGACGACCCCGCACAGCTCTTCGGCCTGCGGGAACGCGGCCGGATCGAGGAGGGCTTCCACGCGGACCTGGTGCTCTTCGACCCGGAGCGGATCGACGCGGGCACGGCCACCCTGGTGCACGACCTGCCGGGTGACAGCCCGCGGCTGGACTCCAAGGCGATCGGGGTGCGGGCCGTGTGGGTCAACGGGGTCGAGGCGATCCGGGACGACGTGGTGAGCGGGGCCGTGCCGGGGCGTGTGCTGCGCTCGGGGCGGGACACCAGGACGGTGGCCACGAGGTGAGCGGTCAGGGCACCGACCGGCAGCGGTTGTTCGTGGGAGGTTCCTGGGTCGAGCCGGACGGCGGCGACTACGCCGTGGTCGATCCGGCGACCGAGGAGACGGTCGGCAGGGCCCCCGAGGCCTCGCGGGATCAGGTGCTCGCGGCCTGTGCCGCGGCCCGCGAGGCCTTCGGGCCCTGGTCGCGTACGGCGCCGGAGGAGCGGGCGGCCGTGCTGGCGCGGGCCGCGGACATCATCCACGCCCACCTCGTGCCGTACGCCGAACTCGCCCAGGCCGAGACCGGCGCGACCACCGGGACGGCCCGGGGCATGCAGGTCGGCGTCGGGGCGGCCCGGTTCCGGCGCTACGCGCGCGTGGAGCCCGCCGAGTGGGCGATCCCGCCGCAGATCAACGAGGCCGGTGGGGGTACCTCCCACGCCCTTAAGGCAGTGGGGGCGGGGAAGGCGGGGGTGATGGGCGCACTGGCCGTGCGCCAGCCCGTGGGTGTCGTCACCTGCATCACCTCGTACAACAACCCCTGGGCCAACCCGGCCGGCAAGATCGCTCCCGCGCTGGCCATGGGCAACACGGTGGTCGTGAAGCCGGCCCCGCAGGATCCGCTGTCGGTCTACCGGATGGCGGAGGCGCTGGAGGCGGCGGGGGCGCCGGCGGGCGTGGTGAACGTGGTCTCCGGACGGTCCGCCGCCATCGGGGAGGCGGCCGTGTCGTCCCCGGACGTCGACATGGTGAGCTTCACCGGGTCCACGGCGGTCGGGCAGCGCATCGCCGAGGTGTGCGGGCGGGACATGAAACGGCAGTTGATGGAACTCGGCGGGAAGGGCGCGGCGCTCGTCTTCGACGACGCGGACCTCGGGTCGGCGGTGGCCGGGATCGGGACGACGTTCTCCTTCTACAGCGGCCAGATCTGCACGGCGCCGACGCGGGTGCTGGCCCAGCGGGGCGTGTACGACCGGCTGGTCGAGCAACTGGCGGCCTACGCACGCCGGTTGCCGGTCGGCGACCCGCGCGAGGCGGCCACGGTGGTCGGGCCGGTGATCTCGGCCGAGCACCGGGACCGGGTGGAGTCGTACGTGGAGACGGGCCGGAAAGAGGGCGCGGTGGTGGTGACCGGCGGGGAACGGCCGCCGTTGGAGCGGGGCTTCTATGTCGCGCCGACTCTCCTCGCCGACTGCACCAACGACATGCGGGTCGCCCGGGAGGAGATCTTCGGGCCGGTCGTGTCCGTCATCCCCTTCGACGAGGACGAAGCGGGCATCGCCCTGGCCAACGACACCGACTACGGCCTGATCGACTACGTCTGGTCCGGTGACATCGCCCGCGCGTTCCGGGTCGCGCGGCGGCTGCGGGCCGGCGGGGTCGGGGTCAACACCGTCGGGCGCAACATGGAGGCGCCGTTCGGCGGGTTCAAGAGGAGCGGGGTGGGACGGGACGTCGGGTCGTACGCCCTGCACGCCTACAGCGAGGTGCAGTCGATCGTGTGGCCGGGGTGAGACGCCGGGATTGACCGGACGGCGGCTGTCGTCGGGCCGGCGCGACCGGTCACAGTCTCCGGTATGGGAGACATGGTGCGGGTCGAGGGCGGCGAGGTCTGGGCGGACGACACGGGCGCGGACGGGTCCGGGCCGCCGGTCGTGCTGCTGCACCCGGGGGTCGGCGACTCCCGGGTGTGGGACCCCGTACTGCCCGGACTGGCCGCCGCGGGCCATCGTGTGATCCGGTACGACGCGCGCGGCTTCGGGCGCTCGCCCGCGCCCACGGCCGGCTACGCCCAACTCGACGACCTGCGGGCCGTCCTGGACCACTTCGAGCTGCCCCGGGTCGTCCTGGTCGGCTCCAGCCTGGGCGGCAGGACCGCCATCGACCTGGCGCTGGGCGACCCCGGCCGGGTGGCGGCCCTCGGCCTGCTCGTCCCCGGCGTCAACGGCTACGAGGGCCTGGAGTCGGCGGAGGTGAACGACGAGATCGTCCGGCTGGCCACGGCCCAAGACCTGGACGGCCTGGTCGCGTTCGCCCTGCGGATCTGGGGCGCCGCGGGCCCCGACCCCGACACCGAGGCCGAGACAAAGCTGCGGGCGGCGATCCCGGCCTGGTTCACCACGTACGGCCACCAGAGGGCGGGCGAACCGGCCTTCGACCGTCTGGGCGAGCTCGCCATGCCCTGCACCCTGCTGCTCGGCGAGAAGGACCAGCCCGAGGTGATCCGCTGCAACGAGGCGATGGCCGCCCGCATCCCCGGCTGCCGGCTGGTCCGGCACCCGGACTGCGACCACTTCCCGACGCTGCGGGCGCCGCGGGACGTCGCGGGGCTGGTGACGGAGCTGTGCGAGCGGGCGCCGGCCGGCTGACCGGCGCCGTACACGTCAGTCGGTCAGATCCACCCGGACCGTCAGCAGGTCCGCCCCGAACGTCCGCACACCGGCGCTGTTGAACCGGGGAAGCCCGCGCAGCCGGGCGATCGGGTCGTCGTCGGGCAGCAGATGGGCCGTGCCGTGGTGCCAGCGGCCCTTGATCCGTACCCGTACCCGCGGATCGGCCTTGATGTTGCGCACGTACTGGGACCGCTCGCCGAACTCCGACACCAGCCAGAAGGAGTCCCCGACCCGCCGCCCGCCGAGTGGCGTACGGCGGGGCAGGCCGGAGGTGCGGCCCGTGGTCTCCAGCAGCGTCTGGGTGGGCAGCCGGCGCATCACGGCGTTGAGCCGCCGCTGGAAGACCCTGACGGTCCGGTACTTGCTGTCCGCGCTGCTGGTCATGATTCGCGGTTCTCCTGTCACGTGGTGAGGCCGATGCTCTTCAATGTCTCTCATGGGGGATCGAACGGGAAGCGGAACCTCGAACGGTTCCCCTAGGAGAGACGGTGACCCATGCGGGTGGTGACCTGGAACCTGTGGTGGCGTTTCGGCCCCTGGGAAACCCGGCAGAAGGCCATCCTCGCCGGGTTGCGCGAACTGCGCCCCGACATCGTCGGACTTCAGGAGGTGTGGGCCGCCGGCGGCGAGAACCAGGCCGAGTGGCTGGCCGACGATCTCGGTATGCACTGGGCCTGGGCCCCCTCACCCGCCCCCGAGCGCTGGCGCCGCCGGATCGGCGACCCCACGGTCGACATCGGCAACGCGGTACTGAGCCGCTGGCCGGTCACCGACCGGCGCACCCTGCGTCTCCCGGCGCCCTCCGACGTGGACGACGGCCGCCTCGCCCTGTTCACCCGCCTGACCACGCCCTCCTACGACATCCCCTTCTTCACCACCCACCTGAGCTCCGCCCTGCACGCCTCGGCCGTCCGCTGCCGCCAGGTCAGCGCGCTCGCCGAGTTCGTCGCCGAGAACCGGGGCGACACGCCCTTTCCGGCCATCGTCACCGGCGACTTCAACGCCTGGCCCGACTCCGACGAGATCCGCCTCTTCGGCGGCTACCGCACCGCCCCGGTCGTGCCCGGCCAGGTCTTCTTCGACGCCTGGCAGTACGCCGACCCGGCCGCCCCGTCCGTCACCTGGGACCCAGCGAACCCGTATGTCGCGGTGGGTCGGGAGCCGGGCGCGCGGATCGACTACATCCACGTCAGCCCGCCCGGCCCGGGTGGGCTGGGCCACGTCCGGTCCGTCCGGCGCGCCTGTGACGGCCCGCTCGACGGGGTCTGGCCGTCCGACCACGCGGCGGTGGTCGCCGATCTGAGGGCGGGCTCACATGATGAGTTCGACAGCGACGGTCGGTGAAACAGTCGGTGAAGAGCCGGTGAGGCGCCACAACCGGCGGCGGGTCACCGTGGTCACACGGGTGTCGTCCGGTCCCCGTACCCGAGGTTGATTCGCATGAGACACCGCCAGGCCCTGCTGACTGCCGCCGTGTTGCTCCCGACAGCGTTGCTGACCGGAGCCACGGCCCACGCCGCCGAGTCACCGACTCCATCGGTGTTCCCGTCCCCGTCCGCGGCGTCGAACGACCCGTGGGACTGCTACAGCGATCAAGAGGACCCGAGCATGCGGCCGACGCTCGACGGACTGCCCGGAAGGATTGCCGTCGGCAGTGGTTGGCACGACCTCACACTCAAGGTCCTGAACGACACGGACAAGGCCTTGGAGGACGTCGAGGTCGGTCTCACCAAGGTGGCTTACGACAAGATGCCTGATATGCCCACGGAAAGCCCGGAGTATGTGGACATGCAGCGTCAGGATCCGACGTCCCGGGCCTGGGTCGACATTCCCTTCCCGGACGACTTCGAGGGCGTTCTCACCACGACCGACGTCGCCCCGCACGAGACGCTGACGTTCCGGCTGCGCCTGCGCGTCAACGAGGGCATACCCCTCGGCAACTCGGGGCTCCCGAAGGACGAGGGCAAGGGGGAGGGCGATGTCATGGCCCGTCTCCGGTGGTTGGACGCGAACGACGAGTGCAGATGGTCGCGAGCCTGGGAGGGCTTCGGCATCTACGAGTCCGACCCGGGCCAGGAAGACGGGCCCTCTTCGACCGCCCCTTCTTCCCCGGGCACGGGGACCGGTGCGGGCACCGCTCCTTCCGGCGACCTCGCCGAGACCGGCTCCTCCTCCGCGCTCCCGCTGCTCACCCTCGCGGGTGGTGCTGCCGTAGCGGTCGGTGGCGGGGCGGTGTACGCGGTACGGCGCCGCAGGCCGGCCGGAGGCCGGAACTGATCGAGCGGCAGGCCGGCCCCGGCGTCGGCATGCCCCCGGACTACGAGCGCCCCAGGAAGATCGGGTTCGTGAACGCCGCCAGGGCTCCCGGGAGGGGGCCGACCGCCGCCTCGTGGCGGAGTTCGGCGCGGACGTACGCCGCGTACGAGGGCGTCGTACGCCACTCCACGACGCCCGAACCCGACACCGGCAGTGGCGGGCTGGTGAACAGGACGCCCTGGTCGGTGACGAAGCGGACCGTGCAGCGGGGGGCGCCCGAGGCCTCCAGGCGGACCGTGACCGGGGTGTCCCGGTCGACCTCCAGCCGGCCGCCGATGCCCGCCTGCCGGCCCCGGCCGCCGGACACGGTGAAGGCGAGGGAGACGTTCTTGGACTCGGCGATGTACGACCGGCCCGCCCTGATGCCCTCCTGGATCGCCTCGCGGGTCAGGTCGTCGGCGAGGACGACCGTCTGCGGGGAGCCGACGGGGTCGGGGCTGCGGTGGGCGTCGCTGTTGCCCATCGCCGGGATCCAGTCGCGGCGGTCGTCGCGCACCGACGCCACCAGCATGCCGTCCCAGTCCGCGAGAGCCACCTCGTCGTCGGGCGTCCACGGGCCGTTCCAGACCTCGATCGCGTCCGCCTCGCCGAAGCCGAACTTCCAGTTGCAGCCGACGCAGGTGGCGTGCGGGTGGGCCGGCACGACCAGGCCGCCGGAGCGGCGGATCTGGCGGGCGAACTTGCCGAAGCGGTTGTCCCGCGCCCGGTAGCGCCAGTCGATGAAGGTGCCCGGCTCGACGCCGAGGGCCACCACATGGCCGTTGCGGGTCGTGATCTCCTCGCCCAGCATCACGAGCAGGTCGTCGCCGGCCACGTCGGCCCAGTGCGCGTGCGCCGAGTGGGTGTTGTGCTCGGAGCTGTTGATGAAGTCCAGGCCCGCCTCACGCGCGAGGGCGGCGATCTCGGCGGGGGTGCGGCGGCCGTCGGAGTACCAGGAGTGCAGATGGCAGTCGCCCCGGTACCAGGCGCGGCCCCGGCCCTTGGCCCGCTCCGGCGGGTACACCGGCTCGACGGGCTCGGCCTGTTCGCCGTACGTCAGCGTGATCGTGATCTCGTAGCTCAGGCCCTGCGGGGCCACGGTGTAGGGGCCGAGGGCGATCTGCCAGGTGCCCTCGCGGATCGGACCGGGGATGTAGCCCGGCGTCGCGTCCTCCGCCCGGATGAAGAACTCCGTGCGCGCACCACCCGACCAGCCCCGGAAGCCCTTGCCGCCGAGCTCGGTGCCGCGCTGGTCGAAGATGCCGATGTCGAGGCCGTTGCCCGTGGTGCCGGCCGGGACGGAGGGCCGGTCGTAGGTGTAGGAGACCTTGATCTCCCGGACGCCCTCGGGGACTTCGACGGGCAGGTACACGAAGTCCGGCGCGCCGGGCGGAAGCGTCCCGCGGACCGTACGGGTCTCGGCGTCGTGCATGTCGTCCGCCCCTCTCGCAAAGGTCACGCTGCTCAACGTAAGCGCGGCGGCGGCGCCCGTCACGAACAGGGCGCGTCTGCCCAGGCCGGCGTGGTCGTCCTCGCACATGCTGCTGCTCCCCAGGTCGTCGTGAGTGACAGGGCGTGGTGGTGCAGTGGTGGTGCGTGCAATTCTCGTATTCAGCCGTGAACGGACGGGCAAGGGAAGGGAATCGGCAGCCAATCACCAGCCGATCGTCAGCTGACCGACCCCCGGTCGGACGCGGCCGAGCGGCCGGGGATCGATTCAGGCCGACCGGTCGGTATGGACATTGTTGCGTTCACGCGGTACAGATGCCGTCATGCGCATCTCCGTGACGATCTTCCTCACCGACGAGACCATCACCCCGATCCGGCTCGCCCGTGAGCTGGAGCAGCGCGGGTTCGCCGGGCTGTACCTTCCCGAGCACACCCACATCCCGGTCGAGCGCGCCACCCCGTACCCGGCCGGCGGTGACCTGCCGCCCGAGTACGGCCGCACCCTCGACCCCTTCGTCGCCCTCGGCCAGGCCGCCGCCGTCACCGAAGGGCTCGGGCTCGGCACCGGCATCACCCTGGTCGCGCAGCACGACCCGATCGACCTGGCCAAGCAGATCGCCACCCTGGACCATCTCTCCGGCGGGCGTTTCACCCTCGGGCTCGGCTTCGGCTGGAACGTCGAGGAGGCCGCCGACCACGGGGTGCAGTGGCGGACCCGACGGGAACTCGTCCGGGACCGGATGGCCCTGATGCGGGCCCTGTGGACGGAGGAACCCACCGCCTACGAGGGTGAGTTCGGTTCCGTACGGGCCAGCTTCGCCCACCCCAAGCCCGTCCAGAAGCCGCGCGGGCCCAGGGTCAACGGCCCCCGCACGCTCATCGGCGGTGCCGCGGGGCCGAAGCTCTTCACGCACATCAGCGAGTACGCCGACGGATGGCTGCCGATCGGCGGCCGCGGACTGTCCGAAACTCTCCCCCTGCTGCGCACCGTCTGGGCCGACGCCGGGCGCGACCCGGGCGCGCTCCAGGTCGTGCCGTACGCCGTCTTCCCCAACCCGGGCAAGCTCGCGCACTACGCGGAGCTCGGGATCGAGGAGGTCGTGGTGCAGCTGCCTCCGGCGGGGGAGGCGGAGGTGTTGCGGGCGTTGGACGCGTACGGTGCGTACGTGTAGTCGGGCAGGCCGGCGGCCGACCCGGGGGCGCGGGGCTGTGCGGATATGCGGCTCCGCCGCATGGCGCCACCAGCCAGACCAGCCACAACGAGCCAACGCCCGGCCATGCACCGCGTTCCCCACGGTCACCCCCGGCCCCGCTGAACCGGCGCAGCCCGACCGTATGCTCGAAGGATGACGACCACCGCGACCTCCGGAACCGGCCCCACCGACCGCCCCGGCGGCACCGGCCCGACCGAGAACTCCCTGCGTCGCGCCCTCAAACGCGCCCGGGACGGCGTCGCCCTCGACGTCACCGAGGCGGCCGTACTGCTCCAGGCCCGCGGCGAGGCCCTCGACGACCTCGCCGCGTCGGCCGGGCGGGTGCGGGACGCGGGCCTCGAAGCCGCCGGCCGGCCCGGCGTCATCACGTACTCGAAGAGCGTCTTCATCCCCCTCACCCGGCTGTGCCGGGACAAGTGCCACTACTGCACCTTCGTCACCGTCCCCGGCAAGCTGCGCCGCGCCGGGCACGGGATGTTCATGTCCCCGGACGAGGTCCTCGACATCGCCCGCAAGGGCGCGGCCCTCGGCTGCAAGGAAGCCCTCATCACCCTCGGCGACAAGCCCGAGGACCGCTGGCCCGAGGCGCGGGAGTGGCTCGACGCGCACGGCTACGACGACACCATCGCCTACGTCCGCGCCATCTCCATCCGCATCCTGGAGGAGACGGGACTCCTCCCGCACCTCAACCCGGGCGTCTTGACCTGGACCGACTTCCAGCGTCTGAAGCCGGTCGCCCCGTCGATGGGCATGATGCTGGAGACGACGGCCACCCGCCTGTGGTCCGAGCCCGGTGGCCCCCACCACGGCTCCCCCGACAAGGAACCGGCGGTCCGCCTGCGCGTGCTGGAGGACGCGGGCCGTTCGTCGGTCCCCTTCACCAGCGGCATCCTCATCGGCATCGGCGAGACGTACGAGGAGCGCGCCGAGTCTCTCTTCGCGCTGCGGAAGGTCTCGCGGGCGTACCACGGCATCCAGGAACTGATCATCCAGAACTTCCGCGCCAAGCCGGACACCGCGATGCGCGGCATGCCGGACGCGGAACTCGACGAACTGGTCGCCACGGTGGCCGTCGCCCGGCTCATCCTCGGGCCCGCCGGCAACATCCAGGCCCCGCCCAACCTCGTGGACTCCGAGTACGAGCGGCTGATCCGGGCCGGCATCGACGACTGGGGCGGGGTGTCACCCCTCACCATCGACCACGTCAACCCCGAGCGCCCCTGGCCGCAGATCGAGGAACTCGCCGAGCGCTCGGCGACGGCCGGCTTCGAGCTGCGTGAACGGCTCTGCGTCTACCCGGAGTTCGTGCAGCGCGGCGAGCCCTGGCTGGACCCGCGGCTGCGTCCGCACGTACGGGCGCTGGCCGACCCGGAGACGGGCCTCGCCCGCCCCGACGCCGTGGTCGAGGGCCGCCCGTGGCAGGAGCCCGAGGAGGCCTTCGTCTCCTCCGGCCGTACGGACCTGCACACCACCATCGACACCGAGGGCCGCACGTCCGACCGCCGCGACGACTTCGACGAGGTGTACGGCGACTGGGGCGCCCTGCGCGAGGCGGCCGCCCCCGGCATGGCGCCGGAGCGCATCGACACCGACGTCCGCCAGGCGCTGCGCGTCGCGGCCGACGACCCGACCGGGCTCACCGACGCCGAGGCCCTCGCCCTGCTGCACGCGGACGGGCCGGCGCTGGACGCGCTGACCCGGGTCGCCGACGACGTCCGCAAGTCGGCGGTCGGCGACGACGTGACGTACATCGTCACCCGGAACATCAACTTCACCAACGTCTGCTACACGGGCTGCCGCTTCTGCGCGTTCGCCCAGCGCCGGACCGACGCCGACGCCTACACCCTGTCCCTGGACCAGGTCGCCGACCGCGCCCAGCAGGCCTGGGATGTGGGCGCGGTGGAGGTCTGCATGCAGGGCGGCATCCATCCGGACATGCCCGGGACGGCGTACTTCGACATCGCCCGAGCCGTGAAGTCCCGCGTGCCCGGCATGCATGTGCACGCCTTCTCGCCGATGGAGGTCGTCAACGGCGCGACCCGCACCGGCATGTCCATCCGGGAGTGGCTGACGGCGGCCAAGGAGGCCGGCCTGGACTCGATCCCCGGCACGGCCGCCGAGATCCTCGACGACGAGGTCCGCTGGGTCCTGACCAAGGGCAAGTTGCCGACGGCGACCTGGATCGAGGTGGTCACGACCGCGCACGAGCTCGGCATCCGGTCGTCGTCCACCATGATGTACGGCCATGTCGACCAGCCCCGCCACTGGCTCGGCCACCTGCGCACCCTGGCCGGCATCCAGCAACGCACCGGCGGCTTCACGGAGTTCGTGACCCTGCCGTTCATCCACACCAACGCCCCGGTGTACCTGGCCGGCATCGCCCGCCCCGGCCCGACGACCCGCGACAACCGCGCGGTGACGGCGATGGCCCGCCTGCTCCTCCACCCCTGGATCCCGAACATCCAGACCAG
This sequence comes from Streptomyces sp. NPDC098781, assembly GCF_044759995.1. Lineage (NCBI taxonomy): Bacteria > Bacillati > Actinomycetota > Actinomycetes > Kitasatosporales > Streptomycetaceae > Streptomyces > Streptomyces sp. NPDC098781. The sequence goes on along the minus strand of NZ_JBIWAK010000010.1, from coordinate 89,805 downwards.
CTGGGTCAAACTGGGCACTCAGGGCGCGGCGGAGATGCTCCGCTCCGGAGCGAACGACGTCGGCGGCACCCTGATGGAGGAGACGATCTCGCGCATGGCGGGTTCGTCGTACGGCTCCTACAAGTCGGTACGTGACCTGGTGGCCGTCGCCGAGGCCGCCGGGCGCCCGGCCAAGCCCCGCACGACGCTGTACGGCGAGGTGCCGGAGGAACGACAGCGGGCGGCGACCGCGTCGGACGGGCATCTGCCGGAGTTGTTGCCGGTGCTGGACTGAATCTGTCTCGATTCCGCGCACACGCGTGTCCCGGGTGGGCTGATCCGTGCGATCATCCCGTCCACATTGACTCCAGGGGGACGCAGGGTGTCGATCGACGTGCAGGCCCGCCGCAGGCGGCTGATGGTGAGCACGGGTGCGATGGTGGTTCTGGCTGCGGCCGGGATGTCACCCGACTACATCTTCTCGGAGTTGGATGCGCGATGGCGGGTCGGAGCCTTCGGGGGCGCGGTCGCGGTCGTGGCCGGACTGACCGCGTTCTTACAGCGCCGCATGGATGCCGAACAGGTCCACCCGGCTGCCCCGCAGGCGCATGTGCCTCACCAACTCCTCTCCGACGACCTGTTGGTGGGGCGGGAGACGCTGAGCGCCGCCCTGATCGAGCGGCTGCGCGATGTGCCGACCCCGACGGGCGGCTCCCTGCCCGGTGAACCGTCAGCCGGGCAGGCCGCCGTGACCGTAGTTCACGGCGCGGCTGGCACCGGCAAGACGGCGCTCGCGCTGTACGCGGCCCACCGGGTCAAGGAGCACTACCCGGACGGGCAGTTGTACGTCGATCTCCGGGGCGACGCTGACAGTCCGTGCGACAGCACGGTGGTGCTGGGGGACTTTCTGCGCGCGTTGGGGGCTGCCGCCGAGGAGATTCCGCTGGGGAGGGACGGCCGGGCTGCGCACTTCCGCAGCCTGACCAACAACCTGCGTCTGTTGGTCTTCCTGGACAACGCCTACAGCACAGAACAGATCCAGCCGCTCCTGCCGGTCGGGCCCGGCTGTTCGGTGCTGGTGACCAGCCGAAGGAATCTCTCCGCCGGAAGCACCCCGCGGCGGAAGTCGTTCGCGGTCCAACTCCCCGACGAGGACCTTGCCTTGGAAGTGCTGAGCGCCTGGGCCGATCGGGAGCGGGTGGACGCGGACCCCGTCGCGGCCCTGGAGATCGTTCAGTTCTGCGGCCGGTTGCCGCTGGCGCTGCGCATCGTGGGCGGAAAGCTGAGGTCCCGCGAGGACCTGACGCTGCGGCAGATGTGTGCGCGGCTGAGGGACGAGCGCGAGCGGGTGCGCGAGTTGTCCTTCCAGTCCTGGAGCCTGCAGGCCTGTCTCTCCCTTATGTACCGGGACCTGCCCGAGCCCGCCCGGGTGGTAGTCGGGCTGTTGGCATTTCTGCCGATCGGCCGTCTCGCCGATTGGCACATCCGGGCGGCCCTGCCCGCCTCGGTGGCGCCCGGAGCGATCGCCGACGAACTTGTCGCAGTCGGGCTGATGGAGGTACACGGCAGCGAAGGCGAGGAGTCCGGCTACCGATTCCATGACCTGGTTCGGGTATTCGCCCATCAGCAGTACGAGGCCCTGCCCCCACAGGAGCGTCGTGACGCAGAGGAGCGCCTGGTACGGGCCTACCGCGATGCTGTCGTGTTCCTGGCCGCGGGCCGGGCTCCAGAGCTCGGCGCGGAGGCGTCCCGTCGCCCGCGCTCCGGGAACCTCGACCCGGCCACCGGCGGCGCTTGGGTGACTCAGGAGAGCGAGCGGATCCAGTGGGCGATCGGCCGCGCCCGGCGCGTCGGCCTGGCCGAGGAGGGCGTGGAACTCGCCGAGGCGTTCACGTACTTCCTCGATGCCGTGCGACTGCCCGCCGACTCCGCGGGCTGGCTGTTCGACGCAGGTACGGAGCAGCGTTCGCGTGTGGTGGGCAGCCTGCGGCGCGGCCGCGCAGCCACGGCCCTGGACAGCGGCATGCCTGAGACGGCTCTGGAGGTGCTGCTCCCGGGTGGCGCCGCCGACCCGGCGGCCCCGCTGACCGCTCGGGACTGGACGATCGTGGCCCGCGCCTTCGCCGCGAAGGGTGACTACCCGGCAGCCCTGGAGCACATGACCACGGCGGTGCGCGAGCTGCGCGCCGATGGCGATCGTTGGCACGTGCTGACCTCGTTGGAGAAGCTGGGCGAGTTCCAGCGGTGGCGCGGTCAGCCGGAGAAGGCGGAGGAGAGCCAGCGGGAGGCGTTGCGGCTGGCCGAGGAATTCGGTGATTTGCGGGCCCAGGCGCGCCTGCGCCGCACCCTCGCCGAGACGCTCGGTTACCTGCGTCGGCCTGAGGAGGCAGCGCCATTCCTGGAGCAGGCGGTACACGACTTCCGGACCCTCGGCGACCGAGTGTGGGAGGGCGCGACCTTGTACGCGCTGGGCAAGATCTACCGGCTGCTCGGCCGCCGCGAGGAGTCCCTGGAGAGGTACGACAAGGCCGAGGACATCTTCGGTCCCATGGGTGAGCGGATGTGGGTCGGTCGTATCGACAATGCCCGTATCCGCGTGTTCGCCGGCCTGGAGAGGTATGACGACGCCTGGGCTGCTGCCTGGGCCTCACTGGACGTGTTCCGACAGCTCAGGCACGATCAGTGGCACGCCCACACCCAGCGCGACATCGGCTGGCTGCATCTGCGACAGGGGCGCCCTGCTGAGGCGGTCGAACCGCTCACTGAGGCCGTCGAAGTGACCCGCCGTGCCGGAGACGCCTACGCCGAGGCCATGGCCCGGCACCTGCGCGGCGTCGCACACCGTGAGCTGGGCCGGCCCGAGGAGGCCCGCGCGGACCTGGAAGCGGCGCTGGCCATCTACCAGGGCGGTGCCTATGAGTGGAACGAGGCAATCGTCCTGCACGACTTGATTCGCGCTTTGCGCGCGGGGGGCGCGACCGCCGAGGCGGATGGGGTGGAGTCCGGGGTCGCCGCCAACCTGGCGTTCGCCAGGACGCGGGGTCGGGACGGCGCGTGGGCCATCCCGGACGAGGAGTGACGGCGGGGGCCGCGAAGCCGAGGGACAGGGCATCCACAGTACGATGATCCGACCCTCGGGAACCGAGGGCTGGAGTCCTGAGGAGATGCGTGCCGTGCCTGCTCCCAAGGTCTGGGTGACCGGTCTGACGGTGGGAGCGATAGCCGCCGTCACCGTCCTCGCCGTGCAGGCCGACAAGGGGCCGCACCCGACGGCCGCGTCGGCCCGGCCGAGCGCGTCGCCGTCGGACGGGGCGAGCCCCGCGCCGACGAAGTCCGCCGCGCCCGCCGTGGTGCCCAAGGACTCGGGCACGGGGCGCCGGATCGTCTACGCCCTCGGCCAGAAGCGGGTCTGGCTGGTCGACGCGAGCGACGCGGCCCGCCGTACGTTCGCCGTCTGGCCGGGCACGGTGAGCCCGGACATCGGCAGCTACGCCGTGTCGTCACGGACCACGGCCACCACCGGCTCGGACGGCGTGCAGATCGAGAACATCGTCTACTTCGCCGCGAAGTCCGGTATCTCCATCGCCTTCTCCAACGCCGTGGACGGCTCCTCGCCCCCGCCCGCCGAGGGCAAGCAGACCGGCGGGGTCCGGATGCGCGCGGCCGACGGGGCCGCCCTGTGGGCGTTCGGCGAAACGGGTACGACCGTGGTCGTGGTCCAGTAGGGGGCCTCTACATCCTTCGATGTAGGGCGGGTTCGACTGCGGTCATGACGATCGGGCCCGATACCGTCGGGACGATGAGTGCATGACACACATGGACGCGACGGTCCCCCGGGCAGCCCAGCCCGCGCCGCCCGCCGGACGACGGCTCCCGCTCCTCGACGTGCTGCGCGGCGCTGCGATCCTCGGCACGCTGATGACGAACGTATGGATCTTCACCGCGCCGGGCGCGGAGTGGGGGGTCCTGGAGTCCGGCACCGGAGAGCTGTCCTTCGGGTCGGTCCCGGAAGTCGTCGAGGGCGCGTTCAGCGTGCTGGCGAACGGCAAGTTCCTGTCGCTGCTGACGATCCTGTTCGGCGTCGGGCTGGCCATCCAGTACGCCTCGGCCGAGCGGCGCGGGCAGCCGTGGCCGGGGCGCTACCGGTGGCGGGCGCTGTTCCTGTTCGGCGAGGGCACGGTGCACTTCGTGCTGGTCTTCGCCTGGGACGTCCTGATGGGGTACGCGGTCACCGCGCTGCTCGTCGCCCGGCTGCTCACCCGCTCGGAGCGGACGCAGCGGCGGGTGATGTGGTGGGCTGCGGGCATCCATCTGACGCTGATCGGTCTGCTGACGGCGGCCCTGACCCTGGCGGACGACGACACCGGCGGCACCGTCTCCCGCGACGTCGTCGACCTGTACGCGCACGGCGGCTACCTGGACCAGATCGCCTTCCGCCTGGAGAACGCGGTCGCCCTGCGCATGGAGCCCGTGCTCACCTTCTTCCTCCTGGTCTTCCTGTTCCTGCTCGGCGTACGGCTGTTCCGGGCGGGGGCGTTCGGCGCGGACGAGACGGGACGCCGGCTGCGTTCCCGGCTGCTGGTGTGGGGACTGGGCGTCGGGCTGCCCCTCAACGTGGCGGCGGCCATGGGCGGCCCCGACCTGACCCTGGCGGCCAGGTACGGCACCGCCCCGCTGCTGGCCCTCGGCTACATCGGCCTGATCGGCGCGGTGGTGGACCGGGTACGGCGGCCGGGCCCGCTGATGACGGGCCTGACCTCCGTCGGCCGGACCGCCCTGTCCGGCTACGTCCTCCAGAACATCCTGTGCGTCCTGGTCTCCTACGGCATCGGGCTGGGCCTCGCGGAACGGCTGGGGGACTCGGGACCGTGGTGGGTCGTGGGCCTGTGGGCCGGGGTCTGCGCGGTGCTCATGGTGGGCTCGACGCTGTGGCTGAGGCGGTTCTCGGCAGGGCCCCTGGAAACCGTCCAGAAATGGGCCCTGCGCCACTGACGCGGGTCAGGTCGAGGACTGCTGCGGCAGGTGGTTGACGAGCAGCACCACCCCGCTGAACAGGAACACCCGGGTCGCCGCCTCCAGGCCGTTCCAGTCGCCCGACTGCCACATGGCGAACCACTCACCGCCGATCGCGATGAACCCGGCGCCGAACAGCAGCATCAGCATCAGCAGACCGTAGGTGGAGAAACGGCGGGCGCGGGCGTCGTCGCGGCGGAACCAGAGCCATGTGCCGTAGCCGAGCACCAGGGCGGCGACGGTCTCCCAGACGATGATCGCGACGTACGCCGCGTCCTGAAGTCCCTTACTGGTGATGGCTCTCCACATCAGGTCGTCGTCCTTGAACGTGGTGTCCATCGCCAGGACATGCCGTACGAACTGCTGGTTCGTACCGAAGTCCGTGATGTTCCCGAAGGCGACCAGGGCTATGTAGAGGGCGACGGTCGCGGTGAGGAGGGTGGCGGCGAGGTGGAGTGCGCTTCGTGGGGGTGTCGTAGGCATGATGGTCATCTTCCCTGTGAAGGCACTGTGCCCAAAAGGCATTGAGCCAGAATGAGAGCGCGGGGGAGCCGAGCGGAGAGGATCCACGGGTGGCGCGGACGCGGCAGTCGGTGCAGGAGCTGATCGCGCGACGGCGTCGGGCCGGATTCGTCGGCCGGAGCGCCGAACGCGCCGCGTTCCGGGCCAACTTCGACATCCCACCGGAGGACGAGCGCCACCGGTTCCGCTTCCACGTGCACGGCAACGCGGGTGTCGGCAAGACCTTCCTGCTCCGCGAGCTGGAGCAAGTCGCCCGGGAGCACGGGGCGTTGACGGCGTACGTCGACGAGAGCGCGGCAGGCGTGCCGGACGCGTTGGAAACGATCAGCCGGCAGTTCGCCGCGCAGGGGACCCGGTTCAAGGATCTGGACCGGCTGCTGACCGACCACCGGGAGCGGCGGTACGAGGCGGAGCTGGCCGCGGTCGCCGCCCCGGCGGAGGAGCCGCGCGCGCCGTCGGCCGGCAGCATGGCGGTGGCGCGGGCCGGCCTGGTGGGGCTGGGCATGGTGCCGGGGGTCGGAGCTTTCGCGGGCGCCCTCGACCCGGCCCAACTCGCGGAGGGCGCCGACCGGTTGAGGTCGGGGCTCGGCAGCCGCTTCCGCAGCCACGAGGACGCCCGGCTCGTCCTCGCCCCCGAGAGCGTGCTCACCCCGGTGCTGTTGAACGAGCTGGCCCAGGCCGCGTCCGCCGTCCCCTGGATCGTCCTGTTCCTCGACACCTACGAGCGCACCGGCCGCTTCCTCGACGGCTGGCTGCACAGTGTGATGACCACCGAGCGCTACGGCTCGCTGCCGGCCACGGTCGTCGTGGTGACGGCCGGCCAGCTCCCCTCCGACAGCGTCCGCTGGGGCGGCTTCGGCGACTTCATGGCCGACCTGCCGCTGTCGCCGTTCACCGAGCCGGAGGCGCGGGACCTGCTCGCGGGCCGGGGAGTGGTGGCCGAACCGGTCGTCACGGAGGTGCTGCGGCTGACCGGCGGACTGCCGGTGCTGGTGTCGACGCTCGCGGAGAGCCGGCCCGCCGACCCGTCCGACGTGGGGGACCCCAGCGCCACGGCCGTGGAGCGGTTCCTGAGGTGGGAGGCGGATCCGGTACGCCGCTCGGTGGCGCTGGCGTGCGCGCTGCCGCGCCGGCTGGACGCGGACGTGTTCCGGGCGGTGGTGGACCGGCCGGACGGCGAACTCGACGACCTGTACGCCTGGTTGCGGGGCCTTCCCTTCGTCGGCGAGCGCGCCGGCCGGGTCCGCTACCACGACGTCGTACGCGCGCCCATGCTCCGCCTGCAACGCCAGGAGTCGCCCCGGACCTGGACGGCCCGGCACCGGGAGCTGGCGTCGGTCTTCGGCCGGTGGCGCACCGAGGCCGAGGCGGGCCGCGACGGCGAGGAACTGTGGACCGACGAGGGATGGCGGGAGCTGCGGCTCGCGGAGCTCTACCACCGCCTGTGCGCGGGCGAGCTCTCGGTCCTGTCGAACGTCCTGCGGGACGTCGTCACCGCCTGCGAACAGGGCGAGTCCGTCGCGGGCCGCTGGGCGTGGGTCCTGACGGAGGCGGGATGGGACGCCGAGGCGTGGCCGGTGGCCGAGTGGGGGCGCCGGCTGGCGGACGCGCTGAACGACGGGGGCACGGTCGCGGCACTCGAACTGGTGCTGCGGCGGACGGGGTTCGAACGGACCGCGGCTGCGGGTACGTCGGAGCGCGGGCCGGTCAGTGGGGGGTACGGGGCCGCGGATCCGGTGGTGGGTGTACCGGCCGGGGGCTGGTACGGGGCTGGGGCAGTCGCTTCGCACGGTGTGGTGGGCGGGCGGGCGAGCGGTGAGATCGACTCCCAGGGTGCGCCGGGGGCTTGGCAGCGGGTCGACTCGGGAGACGAGGACCCGGGCGACCAGGACGTCGCCGAAACGCGGGACGGTGAGGTGTCCCCGGACGCCGAAGACGCACGGACCGGTGTGACTCCGGGCCGGCTGCCGGAGCCCGCGTGGCCGACCTCGCAGCAGCGGATCGCCCCGACTTGGGCGAACCCGTGGCAACAGGCCGACCCCACCGTCGTACTGGACCCCGAGGCCGCCGCCCGCGCCTACCGCGCCCGCGCCATGGCCCATGACCTCGCCGGTGACCAGCAGTCCGCCGTCGCCGATCTGGACCGTGCCCTCGAACTGACCCCCGACGACCCCCGCAGCCTCAGCCTGCGCGGCGAGTACCACCGGGCCCTGGAGCGTTACGACGAGGCCATCCGTGACCTGGACCGTGCGCTCGGTCTGAACCCCGCCGACGCCTTCGCCCTGGCCTCCCGCGGAGCCATCCGCCTCAGCCGCGGCGAGCTCGACGACGCGCTCACGGACCTCGACGAGGCCGTGCGGCTCAAGCCGGACTACCCCTGGGCGCTGGCCCGCCGGGCTCGTGTGCACCGCGCGCTCGGCGACTCCGTGCGCCAACTCGCCGACCTCGACCTGGCCGTGGCGGTGGACCCCGACTGGGCCTGGTTCCGCTGCGAGCGCGGTGACGCCCTGCGCGGCGCCGGACGCGACGAGGAGGCCCTCGCCGACTACGACCACGCGCTCGCCCGGGAGCCCGGCTACGACTCCGCCCGCGCGAGCCGCGGCGCCGCGCTGGCCAACCTGGGCCGGCACGCGGAGGCGCTGGCCGAGCTGGACCAGGTGCTGGAGCGCAGGCCGTCGTACACCTGGGCGCTGGTGCAGCGGGCGGCGGTGCGCCGGCATCTCGGCGCTCACGAGGCGGCCGCGGAGGACGAGGCCCGCGCGGCCGGCGCCGACGCGTCGTGAAGTCCGCCGGCGGCATCAGGGGGATCACGTGGCATCACGTGGCATCACGTGGCGCCAGGTGGCGCCAGGTGGCGCCATGTGGTGCCAGTCGGTGCCTACGGGCGGCCGTTAGGGTGTCTGAGCGTGCGTGATGCCACGATGGCCCGGGTTGATTTCGTTGTGTTTTCGCAGGTCGGACGGGCTGGTGGCGGTGAAGTCCGCCATGAGGTGCCATTCGGGCTTGCGGGTGGTGCCATCGTGGTGCCATGATGGCGTCATGGACCTCACGCCCTATGTCGACACCCTCCGCCGCGACCTCGCGGTGGCCGCCGAAGCCGGCGGTGACGAAGCCCGCGAGCTGGCCGAGCGGCTCATCGCTCCGCTGGAGTCGGCCACCCGGCTGACCATGCTCAACGTGCTCTCCGCCGCGATGGACGAGATCACCCGTGAGCTCGCCCCCGGCTCGGTCGACGTACGGCTGCGCGGGCTGGACCCGGACTTCGTGGTGACACTGCCGCCCACCTACGGCGATGCCCCCGCGGAACCGGCCACCCCCGTCGAACCGCTCAAGGCTCCGGCCGAGGGCGACGAGAGCGGCACCGCCCGCGTCAATCTGCGGCTGCCGGCCCACCTCAAGGCGCGCGCCGAAGACGCCGCCGGCCGCGAGGGCCTGTCGGTCAACGCGTGGCTGGTGCGTGCCGTGTCGGCCGCGGTCGACGGCGGCGGCCGGCCGCAGCCGACGGAGCGGTCCCGCACCACCGGAAACAGCTTCACCGGCTGGGTGCGCTAGCCGCACCCGCGCCCGCACCACTTCACCCGCACCACTTCACCCACACCGCGTCCCACCAGCGGGGACGGCCCGAAGAGCCAAGAGGACGGGACAGCCATGCCTACTTTCGACACTCCCGAACCGATCTCGGTCACCGCCAAGGTGGAGGCCGGTTCCATCCAGTTCACCGCCGGCGACCGCCGTGACACCGTCGTCGAGACACGCCCCCGTGACCCGAAGCGGGACCTGGACGTGCGGGCGGCCGAGCAGACCGAAGTCACGTACGCGAGCGGCGTACTGACCGTCACGACGCCCAAGGCGGCACTGTTCGGCCTCGGCCGGACCGGCGCCGTCGACGTGACGGTGGCACTGCCCTCGGGATCGCACATCGACCTGACCGGGGCCTGGGCCCAGGTGCTCGGCGAGGGCCGGCTCGGCGAGGTCCGCGTGAAGATCTCGGCCGGCGACGCCCGCTTCGACGAGACCGGCCCGCTCCAACTGGCCGTGGCCCACGGCCCCGTCACCGTGGACCGCGTCGAGGGCAAGGCCGAGATCACCAGCAATACCGGCAATGTGCGCGTCGGCCTCGTCGACGGCCCCGCGGTTCTGAAGAACTCGCACGGCGCCACGACCGTCGGTGCCGTGACCGGCGAACTGCGGATGAGCGGCGCCCACGGCGCCATCGACGTCGACCGTGCCGAGGCCTCGGTCACCGGCACCACGACCCACGGTTCCCTCCGGGTCGCCGAAGTCGCCCGCGGCGAAGTCCAGTTGGAGACGTCCAACGGCACCATCGAGGTCGGCATCCGCCAGGGCACCGCCGCCTGGCTCGACGTCCACTCCAGCCGCGGCCAGGTACGCAACACCCTCACCGCGTCCGAGGCCCCGGAACAGGCCGAGGACACCGTCAAGGTCCGGGCACGCACCAACTGGGGCAACATCGACATCCGCCGTGCCAAGGCCTGACCGGCCTGCACCGCCCCTCTAGTCCTCAAGCCCTCAAATCACCCCACCACTTCAGCCCCCGAACGGGAGGGCTCCATGCCTACTTCTGTCATGCCCACGTCCAGTCGGAGTGGCGGTCAGCCGTCACCCGCCGCCATCTCCGTCACCGCACTGCGCAAGTCCTACGGCGACAAGACCGTCCTCGACGGCATCGACCTGCACATCCCGGCCGGCTCGATCTTCGCGCTGCTCGGCCCGAACGGCGCCGGCAAGACCACCACCGTGCAGATCCTGTCGACGCTCATCACCGCCGACGGCGGGCAGGCCCAGGTCGCCGGCCACGACATCGCCACGGCACCGCACGGGGTGCGGGCCGCGATCGGTGTCACCGGGCAGTTCTCCGCCGTCGACGGGCTGATCACCGGCGAGGAGAACATGCTGCTGATGGCGGACCTGCACCATCTGCCGAAGCGTGAGGGGCGGCGGGTCGCGGCCGAACTGCTGGAGCGGTTCGACCTCACCGAGGCCGCGAAGAAGCCCGCGTCCACCTACTCCGGCGGTATGAAGCGCCGCCTCGACCTCGCCATGACTCTGGTCGGCAGCCCGCGGATCATCTTCCTGGACGAGCCGACCACCGGCCTCGACCCGCGCTCCCGGCACAACATGTGGGGCATCATCCGCGAACTGGTCTCCGACGGAGTCACCGTCTTCCTCACCACCCAGTACCTGGAGGAGGCCGACGAACTCGCCGACCGCATCGCGGTGCTGAACGACGGCAGGATCGCCGCCGAGGGCACCGCCGACGAACTGAAGCGGCTCATCCCCGGCGGGCACGTACGGCTGCGGTTCTCCGACCCGTCCGCGTACCGACGGGCCGCCGCCGCGCTGACCGACGTGGCCCGCGACGACGAGGCGCTCGCCCTCCAACTCCCCAGCGACGGCAGCCAGCGCGAGCTGCGCTCCATCCTCGACTGGCTCGACGCGGCCGGCATCGAGGCCGACGAGCTGACCGTGCACACCCCCGACCTCGACGACGTCTTCTTCGCCCTGACCGGCGCCGACCGGTCCTCCGCCCAGACCAAGGAGGCCGTGCGATGAGCACCCCCCTCGCCACCGCCCGCCCGGCCGGGCTCTCCCTCGCCGTGCGCGACTCGTCCACGATGCTGCGCCGCAACCTGCTGCATGTGCGCCGCTATCCGTCGCTCACCCTGAACCTGCTGCTGACGCCGGTCGTCCTGCTGCTGCTCTTCGTCTACATCTTCGGCGACGTGATGAGCGCGGGCATCGGCGACGGTACGGCCGACCGGTCCGAGTACATCGCCTACGTCCTGCCCGGCATCCTGCTGATGACCATCGGCGGCACCACCGTCGGGACCGCCGTCTCCGTCTCGATGGACATGACCGAGGGGATCATCGCCCGCTTCCGCACCATGGCGATCCACCGGGGCTCGGTGCTCGTCGGCCATGTCATCGGCAGTGTGCTCCAGTCGCTGGCCGCCCTCGTCCTGGTGGGTGCCGTCGGGGTGGCCATCGGGTTCCGGTCCACCGACGCCACCGCGCTGGAGTGGCTCGCCGCGTTCGGGCTGCTGGCGCTGGTCGCCCTGGCGCTCACCTGGATCGCCGTCGGGATGGGCATGGTCAGCCCCAACGTCGAGGCGGCCAGCAACAACGCGCTGCCGCTGATGGTCCTGCCGTTCATCTCCAGCGCCTTCGTGCCGGTGGACGCGATGCCGGGCTGGTTCCAGCCGATCGCCGAGTACCAGCCGTTCACCCCGGCCATCGAGACCCTGCGCGGACTGCTCCTCGGCAGCGAGATCGGCCACAACGGGTGGCTCGCCGTCGGCTGGTGCCTGGCGCTGACCATGCTGGGCTACCTCTGGTCGAAGGCGTCCTTCGCCCGCGACCCGAAGTAGGCGAAACCGCTCGTCCCGTGCCGGGGCGGCGCACTCCGACCCCGCGTCGGCGTACGCCGCCCCGTCGACGATGCCGGCCGGTACGGGTCCGCCCCCTGAACCGACCGTCCCCGTTCGATTACAGTGGCGAATCGTCGTACAAGCGGACGGTGTCACGGGAGGTCTTGGTGGGTGCGACAGCCGGCGCTGTCTGGGGCCGTACCGAGCAGCAGGACTTCCGGAGCCGGGTGCGCGGGACGCTGCTCGGCGTGGCCGTCGGGGACGCCCTCGGCGCTCCCGTCGACGCGCTCGGCCTTGACGAGATCCGGGAGCAGTACGGCGCCGAGGGCATCGCCGACCTGGGGTTCGGGTACGGGCGGCGCGGTGCCGTGAGCCACCTCACGCAGCTGACCCTCTTCTCCGTGGACGGGCTGATCAGAGCCCAGGTGCGAAGAGACACCGGCGCCTGGCATCCGCCCACCGATGTGCACCGGGCGTATCTGCGCTGGGCCGCCACCCAGCGGGACTGGGGTCCCGACGAGCGCCGCAAGGACGACGGGTGGCTGGCCCGCGAGGAGTGGCTGTACGCCCGCCGGGACGCGACCCGCGCGCTTCTGGTCGGCCTCGGCGACGAGACCATGGGCACCCTGGAGGCGCCCAAGAACCCCACCGAGCTCGGCCCCGAGGCCGTCGCCCGGTCCGCGCCCTTCGGACTGCTCGTCGGCTGGGAGCCCCAACTCGTCGTCCAGCTCGCCGTGGAGTGCGCGACCCAGACCCACGGCCACCCCATCGCCCATCTGTCGGCGGGCGCCTACGCCGTGATCGTGCACGGTCTGGCCTGCGGGGAGAGCCTCGACGGCGCCGTGCAGCGGGCGCTCGCGCTGCTCGCCCTGCGGCCCGGGCACGAGCCCGTGTCGGACGCGTTGCAGCACGCGCTGGGCGCCGTACGGCAGGGCATGCCGACCCCGGCGCGGGTGGAGGAGCTCGCGGCCGACGGCTCGGCGGACGGGCTGCTCGCGGCCTCCGTGTACTGCGCCCTGGTCGGCGAGGACGTCCGGCACGGGCTCTGCCTCGCCGTGAACCACGACGGCCCCTCCGCCGCCGCGGCCGCCCTCACCGGCGGTCTGCTGGGCGCCCTGCACGGCGAGACGGCCCTGCCGCCGGCCTGGCTGGCCGAACTGGAGGGCCGCCCCACCATCCTCGAACTCGCCGACGACTTCGCCATGGAGATGACCCAGGGCCCGGCCCTGCACGGACCCGCCGGAGCGTCGCCGGGGTGGCTGGCCCGCTACCCACGGGCCTGACTGGAATGTGTTCGGCGTCACAGAGACGCCTCCGGACGGTCGGACAGGGGTGGGTGTGGAACTTTCCCTGCGCGACCGGATACGGGCCGGCGACCCAGAGGCCTTCACCGCGCTCTTCGCCGCCCAGGCCCAGGCCATCTACGGCCACGCCGCCCGCCTGACCGGAGACCGGGGCATCGCCGAGGACGTGGTGTCGCTGACCTTCCTGGAGGCGTGGCGGCTACGGGAGCGGCTGAGACCCGATGAACCCGGCGAACCCGATGACCGGGGTGACCCTGCCGGCGCCCCCGACGACGACGGCCTGCGCCCCTGGCTCTACGGCATCGCCACCAACGTCCTGCGCAACACCCGCCGCACCGCCCGCCGCCACAGCGCCGCCCTCGCCCGGCTCCCCGACCGCCGCGCGGACCGCGAGACGGTGCCCGACTTCGCCGACGAACTGGTCGGCCGTATGGCGGACGCCGAACGGCTCGCCGCCGCCCGCGTCGCGCTCGAACGGCTGCGCAGACCCGAGCGTGAGGTGTTCGCTCTCTGCGTCTGGTCCGATCTGAGCTACGCCGCCGCCGCCGAGGCTCTCGGCGTCACCCCCGCGTCCGTGCGGTCCCGCCTCGCCCGCGCCCGCCAGAAGCTGCGCCGGCTGGCCGAGGAGGAACTCGTGAAAGGCGCGAAAGACAGGAATGCCGGAATACCGGGACGATCCTCCCGCAGCGGACAGGTACCGGACAGCCGCACCATCGCGGCCCGGTCGACACAGGAGAACCCCCACCGATGAATCCCGCACAGCGCGACGAGCGCGTAGAGCGCGACGAACTGGCCAGGCTGCTGCCGAGCCCGGGTGAGCCGGTCCTGTCGAGCGACCGCCGGACTCTCCTTCAGGAGCATCTGATGCGCGAACTCACCACTGATCCCAGCGACCAGACCGCCAAGGCCGGCAAGGCCCGTACCCGGCGCCGCTTCGCCGCCATAGCCGTCCCCCTGGTCACCGCCGCCGCGGTCACCGCCACCGTCCTCCTCGGCGGCTCCGGCAACTCCGCCCCCGACCAGCAGGCCGTCGACCTGCTGAACCGCATCGCCAAGGTCGCCGCCGCGCAGACCCCCGCGCCGGTCCGCGACGACCAGTACGTCTACGTCGCCGCCCAGTACACCGAGAACGGGGACGAGTACGGCGCCATCTCCCTGCGCAGGGCCGACTGGCAGCCCGTCGACGGCAGGCGGTCCGGACTCGCCCGCATCAAGGTCCTCCCCGGTTCGGAGAACCCGTACATCCACAGCGGCGACATGAAGCTGGGCCGCGACCCGAACGTCACGTACTACCGGGAACTCGAAGCCCTGCCCACCGACCCGGAGCGGCTGTACCGCGTGATCTGGGACGGCACCGAGGGAGAGGGACCCACCCAGGAGGCCGCCGCGCTGGAGGAGATCGCCGCGATGCTGCCGTCGGCGACGCTGCTGCCCGAGTTGAACGCCGCCCTCTACCGTGCCGCCGCGAAGATTCCCGGAGTGTCCGTGGTCGAGAACGCCGAGGACCTCGCCGGGCGCAAGGGCGTCGGCCTCACCTTCGAGGACGGTGACGACCAGGACACCTGGGTCTTCGACAAGAAGACCCTCCGGTTCCTCGGCACGGACGACGAGGCGCTCCTCGGGGTCGGGATCGCCGACCGGATCGGTGAGGTGCCGAGGAACTGACCCCGGCACCAACGCCGGGCCGAGCCCGTGGGACGACCACGGGCTCAGCCCGGCGGGCTCACTCCTTGACCCGCGTCCCCACCGCGGGCTCCTGCCCCTGCTCCGGCACCGCGGCCGCAGCGGCCCCGTCCCCGTCGTCCGTGTTGATGCGCTCGATGATCGCGAGCCGCTCCGGTGTGTCCTCGGGCTTCGCGTAGCCGATGAGGATGTACAGGACCAGCGAGACCGCCAGCGGGATGGAGACCTGGTACTGGAGCGGCACCCCGCCCTCGATGGCCCAGCTGATCGGGTAGTTGACCAGCCAGAAGGCGAGCAGGCCCATCGACCAGCTGACCAGCGCGGCCGTCGGGCCGGAGCGGCGGAACGGGCGCAGCAGGCCCAGCATCATCGGGATGGCGATCGGGCCCATGAGACCGGCGACCCACTTGATCACGACGGTGATGATGTCCTTGAAGGTGGGGGAGTTGACCTGGGTCGCCACCGCCATCGACAGGCCGAGGAAGACGACCGTGGTCACCCGCGCCGCGATCAGACCGGCCCGCTCGCCCCACGCCCGCGCCTGCTTGGACAGCACCGGCGCCACATCCCGGGTGAACACGGCGGCGATGGCGTTGGCGTCGGAGGAGCACATGGCCATCGTGTGCGAGAAGAAGCCGACGATGACCAGGCCCAACAGGCCGTGCGGCAGCAGCTGTTCGGTCATCAGGGCGTAGGAGTCGGAGCCGTCGCCCTTCTCCGACGTCACCAGCAGTGGCGACATCCACATCGGGAAGAACAGCACCAGCGGCCAGACCAGCCAGAGGATCGCCGACAGCCGCGCCGAGCGCTCCGCCTCCCGCGGGGTGGCGGTGGCCATGTACCGCTGGGCCTGGTTGAGCATGCCGCCGTTGTACTCGAAGAGCTTGATGAAGAGGAACGCGAGCAGGAAGACGGTCCCGTACGGCCCGACCAGCGGCTCACCGTGCCCTTGCAGCTCCGGCTCGTCCCAGGCGCCGAGGAAGCCGATGTTCTTGTCGTTCAGCTCCATGACGACGGCCACGAACATCGCGACACCGGCCAGCAACTGGATGACGAACTGACCGAGTTCGGTGAGCGCGTCGGCCCACAGGCCGCCGATGGTGCAGTAGATGGCGGTGATGGCGCCGGTGATGAGGATGCCCTGGTTCAGCGACACACCCGTGAAGACCGACAGCAGCGTCGCGATCGCGGCCCACTTCGCGCCCACGTCCACGATCTTCAGCAGCATGCCGGACCAGGCCAGCGCCTGCTGGGTCTTCAGGTCGTAGCGGTTCTTCAGATACTCCAGCGGGGAGGCCACATGGAGCCGTGAGCGCAGCCGGTTGATGCGCGGCGCGAACAGCTTCGACCCGATGGCGATGCCCAGTGCGATGGGGAAGGACCACGTGACGAACGACGTGACGCCGTAGGTGTAGGCGATGCCCGCGTACCCGGTGAACATCACCGCGCTGTATCCGGACATGTGGTGCGAGATCCCGGACAGCCACCACGGCATCTTGCCGCCCGCGGTGAAGAAGTCGCTGACGTTGTCCACCCGCTTGTGCGACCAGACGCCGATCGCCACCATCACGCCGAAATAGCCGATGAGCACGGCCCAGTCGAGACCGTTCATGTGCGCCCTCCCAGGGTTCAGCCCGGCGCTCATCGTGGGCGCTGTCGCGTGAGCACGACAAGTGAGCGTAAGGTCAAGGGGAGGTAAAAGTGTTCGACATGAGGGTTCGAGTTCACCTACATGAACTCATCGCATCAGCTCCCCCGCGTTGACCAGCAACGACTGTCCGGTGAGCGACCGGGCCCTGTCCGACGTCAGGAACGCCACCGCGTCCGCCACATCCCCGTCGGTCGCCAGCTCGGGCAGTGCCATCCGCTCCGTCAGCCGCCTCAGTACGTCCGTCTCGGGCACCCCCTCGGTCTGCGCCGCGAACTGGACGTACGCCTGCACCGGCGGCCCCCACATCCAGCCCGGCAGCACGGTGTTGACCCGGATCCGGTGCGGCCCGAGCTCCCGGGCCAGCGAGTACATCGCGCTCGTCAGTGCCCCCTTGGAGGCCGCGTACGCCGCCTGCCGCACCTGCGAGGGGGCGGCGATGGAGGACTGTGTCCCGATGAAGACGACCGAGCCGCCGCCCTCCTTGAGCGCCGGCAGACACGCCCGTGTCATCCGCAGCGACCCCAGCAGGTTCACGTCGATCACGGACTGCCAGGTGGTGAAGTCGGCGTCCTCCAGGCCGCCGAAGTGACTGTCCCAGGCGGCCACATGGACCACCGCGTCGATCCGCCCGAACCGCTCCCGCGCGAGTGCCGCCAGCGCCTCGCACTGTCCCTCGTCGGTGATGTCCGTCGCCCGGTACGCCGTGCGCGCCCCGTCCGGATCGATCTCGGCCGCGCTCTTGGCGAGGTTGGCCTCCGTACGGGCCCCGAGCACCGCGTTCCCGCCGTCGCGCACCACCGTGGCGGCGACCTGATGACCGAGCCCGGCGCCGACCCCCGACACCACGACCGTCTTGCCCGCGAGCAGTGACATTCCGCTGCCTCCCGACTCTGGCGCTATATCTGACGGAGCGTCAGAGTATGGGCGAGCCGAGGAAAGGGGAACCGCATGAGCGAGGACACCCGCAGCGAGGTGTACGCCGAACTGGCGGCCGTCGGCCCGTACGGAGTGAGCCCGGGGCATGCCCTGATCACCATGGTCGAGCCGCACCCGGGCCATGAGTACGCCTACAACCGCTGGTACGAGGACGACCACTACTACGCCGGCGCGATGGCGATGCCCTGGATGTACGCGGGCAGGCGCTGGGTGGCCACCCGGGACCTCCAACTCCTGCGCTACCCACAGAAGTCGGCGATAGCCCAGCCGGTCACCGCCGGGTGCTACATCTCCACGTACTGGATCACCGCCGGCCGCTACGCCGACCACATGCGCTGGACCGTCGCCATCAACAAGCGCCTCAACCGCGACGCCCGCGTCTACCAGGACCGCACCCACGTCTTCACGGCGTTCCAGGACCACGAGGCCACGGTGTACCGCGACGGCGCGGCCGGCCCGCGCGACTTCCACGCCCTGGACCACCCCTACGCGGGTCTGGTGGTCCAGGTCGTCGACGCCGTGTCACCGCAGCGGCGACCCGAGCTGCTCGAATGGCTGCGCTCGCGCCACCTCCCCAAGCGGCTGGCCGGGTCCCCGGCCGCGCTCGTGACGCTCTTCAGGCCCACACCCCTCCCGCTCGACCGCATGTCGTACGTCAAGCAGGTCGAGGGCGTCGACACCCGGCTGACCCTGCTGTGGTTCCTGGAGGCGGATCCGCGGGAGTGCTGGGAGGCGCACTTCGCCGACCTGGACACGGCGGTCGGCGACTCGGGGCTGGGGCGGGTGGAACTGGTCGCGCCGTTCGTCCCGACGGTGCCCGGGACGGACCGGTACGTCGACGCGCTGCGCTGAACGCGGGCACAGCCGAGCCCCCTCGGCAAGGACGGCGGGCTGGTCGAGAGGGCTCTCTGTGGTGCGTGTGCAGTTGTTGATCTCGGGGTCGGTTTGCGGGTGAGGATCAGACAGACCCGCCCCTTACGCCTTCACCGACGCCACGAAGGTGTTCCACGCCTGCGCGGGGAACGCCAGGACCGGGCCCTCGGGAACCTTGGAGTCCCGCACTGCCATGGCCGCCGTAACCGGTGACTTGACCTCGACGCACGCGCCGTTTCCTGTGGAGTACGAGGACTTGGTCCACGAGTCCGTGGAACCCTGACGAAT
Organism: Streptomyces sp. NPDC098781; assembly: GCF_044759995.1. Taxonomy (NCBI): domain Bacteria; kingdom Bacillati; phylum Actinomycetota; class Actinomycetes; order Kitasatosporales; family Streptomycetaceae; genus Streptomyces; species Streptomyces sp. NPDC098781. The sequence goes on along the minus strand of NZ_JBIWAK010000010.1, from coordinate 71,167 downwards.
TGCCATGTTTGCTCCGAATTGCCAGATGTTGAGTTGCTGTCACCGCCCTGCGCGTCCGGACCGGATCCCGCGGGACGATTCACGCCAACCCGTGTTGCTGGGTGGCGTGATCGACGCTACTCGCCAACATCGGCTGACGAAGCGACTATTCACTCGGGTGGGTGGCATATTCCAATGGAGTCTTCCTCCCGGCCGGGCGACGGTGTACCTTACGGCGCCTGCCCGGTGGCGAGGGGCGCTTCAGCGCGCGTACTCCTTGGCGATGTCCGCGATGAACTGGCGTGACTGCTCCACGTTCAGGGCCTGCGCCCGCAGGTGCTCGTACATCACGCTGTACTTCTGGACGTCGTTGGCCTTCTCCAGGTACAGGTCGCTCGTGACGCCCTCGATGTAGACCACGCTGGAGTCGGCCGCGTCCGGGAACTCCAGGATCGCGTACTGGCCGTTGAGGCCCGGATGCGCGCCCATGTCGAAGGGGATCACCTGCACGGTGACATGCGGCAGCTGGGACTGCTCGACGAGCTGCTCCAGCTGGTCGCGCATGAGGGAGCGGTTGCCGACCACCCGGCGCAGGGCGGCCTCGTCCAGCACGGTCCACAGGCGCAGCGGGTTCTCCTCGGTGGAGATTCGTTCCTGTCGGCGCATCCGCACCTGGACCCGTTTCTCCACCTCGGCCGACGCCGTCTCGGGCAGCGCCCCGGCGATCAGCGCCTCCGCGTACTGCTTGGTCTGCAACAGCCCCGGGACGACCTGGGGGTCGTACACCCGCAGGCTCGCGGCGTCCGTCTCCAACCCGATGTAGACGCTGTACGGGATGTCACCGAAGGAGTGCCACCATCCCTGCTGCCGTGAGTCCTTGGCCATCTGCATCAGCGAATCCACGATCCGGTGGTCCTCCACCTCGTAGACGCCGCACAGATCACGGACGTCCCGCTGGCTGATGCTGCGCCGGCCGTTCTCCAGCCGGCTGATCTTCGACTGCGACACCAGCAGCCGCTCGGCCACCTCTTCGGCCGTCATGCCCTTGAGCTCGCGGAGCCGGCGCAGCTCCTGGCCCAGCCGGCGTCGCCTGACGGTGGGATTGACATTGGACGCCACGGGACGTGCACCTCCGGCTGCGTGCCTTGATTGCCACTTTGCGTATCTGCTGTTGAGCAGACTGCCACCAAGGTGCTTACTACCGCTGGGAAACGGTGGATATGCGCTGGATACACGCCAGTTCGGCGGCCCTCCCACACATGCGGCCGCGCGGGGCGGCGGAACCGGTGTCCCCGTCCGGCAGTACGGACGTACGGTCCCGTCACCCCGCGCGTACCAGCGGCTCCCGTACCGGGTCATGGGGACACTGCGGTGCGGCGCTGCACAATGCGTGCGGTCGAGCGGTGAAACGTATGGAGCGTGTTGTGCGGCGGTGCGTCGTGGGACTGCGGCTCAGTGGGCCACGACGCGTGCCATGGATCCGCGGCGCGGCTGCGCCGGAACGCCACGGGCGGGTTCCGGCGCGGCCCTGCCTCCGGGGGCGGCCTGACGGCCGGCCGGGGCCGGACTGCGACGGGGCTGTGCCGCCGCGCCGTTCTGGACGTCCATCACGGCGTGCGCCACGAGACCGCCCATGGGGTCGTGCCTGATCAGATCCCGCAGCCGGGACCGCGAGGACCTGCCCTCGTTGCCCGGATACAGGTGCTTGCCGAGGCCGACCGCGTGCGCCAGGGCGGCAAGCGCCGCGGTCCGTGGGTCCGGCGGTACGCCGGTACGGATCGCGGAATCCAGCCGGGCCCTGATCTCCCGGCTGATGGCGTTGTCCGTCGCCTGATAGCGAGTCGTCGGCAACACCCCGCACATCTGACCGGCCACGGCATGCACCATGCCGCACCGCTCCAGATGCGAGAGATAGGTCTGGCGCAGCCCCAGCCGGGGCCCGCCGATCCAGTGGACGGCACGTACGGGAGCGCCACGCCTTCGCAGCAACTCCAACGCACAGTCCAGTGTTGGATCTCCTGTCGGCCGTGGGGCTACCACGGCGATACGATCCCCGTCTGGGGCTATCCGTCCGGCCAGCGCCAGCTCCACTAGCTGTGCTCCGGCCAGACCGAGGTCGAGCGACTGCGGCTGTGCGGTGGTACCCGTGGTCGGGTCCAGCGCCAGCAGCAGAAGCTCCTCCGGAATTGTTCTGCGGCTCCTGCCCATCCATGCCTCCCCGCGTGGATGAAAGACAGGGTGACCCCTCTCACATTCATCTGTCGAGGGTGCGTGACCGGTTCGTAAGGGAACCGGTAGGTATGTCGTTCTCGTCTACCGCATCGGTTGAGGCCCGCGCACAGGACACTGGTACATGTTCGGACAGCGGCACGGGGGGCGTACGGGCACGGTGTCCGGGCGGCGACTCACGGTTCGGCAGACGCACGGTGGGCGTGCGGCGGTACATGGAGGAGGCATCGGTGGCGGGCGAGTCCCCCGACAGGTCGAAGCAGCGCGAGTCGTCGGCAGAACCGACGCCGGGGAGCGCGAGTCCGGTTCCCGGATCCGACAGCGAGAGGCGCGACCCTCGCCTGGCGGTCGCCCGAGAGACCTCGACGCCGTCCACGACCCGCTCCGGCGGCGTGGACACGGCGACGAAGGTCCTGTCCCGGCGCGAGCTGGAGGCCGTGAGGGCGGAACTGGAGGGTGCCGGGGGCGCGGAGCCGGCGCCTGAGGACGCGGAGCCGTCGGAGGAGCCCGCCGAGGGCGCCGAGGGCGCCGAGGGTTCCGGTGCGGTCGCTGACGAGCGCGCGGACGAGCGCGAGCTCGAGGGCGAGGGCGAGGCGGGCGCCGGGAGTTCCGACGGCGCGAAGGCTTCCGGAGACGGCGAGTCGCAGGACGAGCCCGAGGCGAGGGACGAGCCCGAGGCGGCGGACACCGAGGGCGCCAAGCCGTCGGACGGGGACGCCGGCGGCGAGGACAGCGGCAAGGTCAGCGGCGAGGACGCCTCGGGTGACGATCGCCTGAAGGCGGCCGTAGCGGCCTGGGTGGCCACCGCGGACGCCGACGGCAAGGACGCCGCGGCGACTTCCGACGCCGACGCGAGCGACGACGCCGAGACCGCCGACGCCGAGACCGACGCCGAGACCGACGACGACGTGGAGCCCGCGGGCGCCGACGCGGACGAGCCCGCCGAGCGCGCTGACACCGACGCGAAGGCCGAGACGGCCGCGGACGCCGAGACCTCCGTCCCCGACACGGACGACGAGACCCCGGCCGCCGACACCGCCGAGGGCGGGAGCACCGACGAGGACGTCGAGCCCGCCGCCTCCGGCGAAGCCACCGCGGACGCCGACGCCCCGTCAGCCGACGAGGACGAGGACACCCCACAGGGGACACCCGCGCCCGACGACGAGAGCGGTACCGAGGCCGGAGGTGAAGGCAAGGCCGTCGATCAGCCGACCGCCGTCTTCAAGGCCGTACGCCCCACGAAGCCGCACGTCGACCAGCCGACCACCATGCTGAAGGCCCCCAAGCCCGAAGCGCCCGCGGCCACGCCCGCGCCCGAAGAGACCCCCGCCGAACGCACCAGCAAGTTCGTCGCCCTCAAGCCGGACATCCACCAGGCCCCCCCGAAGGCGCCGGAGACCCCGAAGGGCCCCGCTCCGGACGTAACCGCGGCCGTCCCGCAGATCGGCCCCGAGCGCACCACCCAGCAGCCCCTGCCGCCCAAGCCGCCGCTCGACCTGCTCGCCGAGCTGACCAACACGCCCCCGCCCCCGGACACTCCGGTCCGTACGGCGATCCGGCGGGTCAAGATCTGGACGCCCCTGGTCGTGCTGCTCGCGATCGTCTTCGCGGTCGTACAGTCCGTGCGCCCGCTCCCGGCCCCCACCCTCGACCTCACCGCGAAGGACAGCTACACCTTCGAGGGCGGCAAGGTCGACATCCCGTGGCCGGCCGACGGCCAGGCCGCGCTGGACGTCGACGGCATCGGCAGCTTCGGTTCCTCCGGCGACCAGAAGCCCGTCCCGATCGCCAGCGTCGCCAAGGTCATGACGGCGTACCTGATCCTGCGCGAGCACCCGCTCGACAGCGGCGACGAGGGCCCGAAGATCAAGATCGACCAGGCCGCCGAGGACCAGTCGGACGCCGGGCAGGAGTCGACGGTCAACGTGACCGCCGGCGACAAGATCACCCAGCGCGAGGCGCTGGAGAGCATCCTGATCGCATCCGCGAACAACGTGGCCCGCCTGCTGGCCCGTTGGGACGCGGGCTCGGAGAAGGCGTTCGTGTCGAAGATGAACGCCGCCGCCGAGGACCTCGGCATGACGAACACGACGTACACCGACCCGTCCGGGCTCAACAACACCACCGTGAGCACGGCCGTGGACCAGGTGAAGCTCGCCAAGGCCGCGATGAAGTTCCCCGGCTTCCGCGAGGTCGCCGCGATGATGTCGTACGACGACTACAAGAGCGAGAACCACGGCAACTGGAACCAGTTGGTCGGCAGCAACGGCGTCGTCGGCATCAAGACCGGCACCACCACCTCCGCCCTCGGCAACCTCGTCTTCGCGGCGAAGAAGGAGATCGGCGGCGAGACCCGGACCGTCATCGGCGCCGTGGTGCGCCAGCCGGACGCGGGCAGCGGCATCCTCGCCGCCGCCCTCGACTCCGGCGACCGGCTGATCCGGGCGGCGCAGGGCGCGCTGGAGGCGGCGACCATCCTGAAGAAGGGCGACGTCGTCGGGTACGTCGACGACGGTCTCGGCGGTCGTACGGCCGTCGTCGCCGGCAAGGACGTCACGGCGGTGGGCTGGGCCGGCCTGAAGGTGAAGCTGACCTTCGCCCCGCAGGACGTGCCGCACACCGCGAAGGCCGGCACCCAGGTGGGCACGCTCACCGTGGGTGACGGCAGCAGCGGGGCGGTCAAGATCCCGGTCGCCCTCAAGACGGATCTGACCGAGCCGGGCTTCACGGACAAGCTGACCCGTATCGCCTGACTCCGAGGCACCTGAAGGGCCCCTCTCGCAGCCCGCCGACGGCGCCCGCCGGCGGGCTGCGTGCTAGCGTCACGAAACGGGCAGGTCGTCGCTCACAAGGCGCGACCGGAGAACCTTCAGGGTCTGGGCCGACAACACGCGGGAAACGGGACGCGGCCAGAACAGAAGACGGGACAGCACGGGGAGTGCCTCAGACGTGGCCACAGCGGAGCCGACACGCGCCGACGACGCCGATCCGGGACGGGGAGCCGGTCCGCGAATACGCGTACCCGCGCCACGCACGGCAGAGGGCCGAAGCGGTACGGAGGACAGACCGCCGACCCGTCTGAGCGCCGCCCTCGGCACCCTGCGTGAGCGTCTGCTGCGTCACCCGGTGCTGTCGATCACGACCCTGGCCGGGCTCCTTCACGTCATCTGGTTCTTCACGTTCGCAAGCAGCGGCGGCGACCTCGCGGCCCAGGACGCCTGGGCCGAGTTCGTCGGCCGGCACCCGGACTCGGCGTACAACCTCGCCTGGTACGGCGGAATGCACCCGGTGTCGTACAGCGTGGTGTCGCCGTATCTGATGTCGGTCCTCGGTGTCCGTACGACGATGATGATCGCGGGGACCATCTCCGCGGGCCTGCTGACCCTGGTCCTGCTGCGCAGCCGTGCCGTGCGCAACCCGCTGTGGGCCGCGTTCGCCGGGGTGTTCGGGCTGATCGCCAACGCCATCTCCGGGCGGGTGACGTTCGGGCTCGGCACGATGTTCGCGCTGGGCGCGGTCGCCGTCGTGTTCTGCTGGCCGCACCGCTGGCGCTACAAGCGCTGGGCGAAGGCGCTGTGCGCGGCCCCGCTGGCCGCGCTCGCCACCATGGCCTCGCCGGTCGCCGGTCTGTTCGTGGGCCTCGTGGCGGTGGCGCTGTTCCTCCAGAAACGGCGGCCGGGCGCCTGGGCGCTGGGGCTCGCGCCGACGGTCGTGGTCGCGGTGTCGGCGTGGCTGTTCCCCTTCTCCGGCACCCAGCCGATGGTGATCGGTTCGGTGCTGCTGCCGCTGCTGCTCGCCGTCGCCACCTACCTGGTCGTGCCCGAGGACTGGAAGACGGTCCGGCTGGTGTCCGCGGTCTACGGACTCGCGGTCGTCCTGGTCTGGGTGATCAGCTCGCAGATCGGCTCCAACATCACCCGCCTCGCGATGCTGTTCGGCGGGACGGCCCTGGTGGCCGCGCTGCCCTACACGGTGCCGCGCTCGCGCAAGTGGTACGCGGGCGTGCTGGCGCTGCTCACCTTCGCCGGCTGGATCGGCTACAAGACGATCGACGACATCATCCACGCCGCCCCGGCCGCGTCCTGGGCGCGCGAGCTGGCGCCGCTGATCAACGAGCTCCAGGAAGTCGGCGCCGAGAAGGGCCGGGTCGAGGTCGTGCCGGCCCGCTCCCACCGCGAGGCGTCGGCTCTGGCCCCGTACGTGAACCTGGCCCGGGGCTGGAACCGGCAGGCCGACATGCAGCGCAACCCGCTCTTCTACGACGACACCCTCAACTCCGCGAACTACCACGAGTGGCTCCAGCGCTGGGCCGTGCACTTCGTGGTGCTGCCCAAGGACGAGCCGGACGGCACGGGGGCGGAGCGCGAGCGGGAGCTGGTGCAGCGCGGGATGCCCTATCTGACGCAGGTGTGGGGCGACGCCAACTGGCAGCTGTTCAAGGTCACCGACCCGGCGCCGCTCGCCGAGCCGAACGCCGTCGTCGAGCGGGCCGAGCAGGGCGAGATGACGATGCGGGTGAGCAAGCCGGGCCGCGTCCTCGTCCGCATCCCCTACTCGCCCTGGCTGAGCCTGGTCGACGCCGACGGCAAGAAGCTCGACCCGCCCCAGGAGACACAGGAGTCCGAGGACCGCCCCGACGGCGAGCCGAAGTCGTACGACAACGTCAACGGCTGCCTGACGGAGACGGAGGAGGACACCCTCGGCGACAAGTGGACGATGCTGGTGGCCCCGAAGGCGGGGACGTACCGGCTGGCGGCGCCGTACGGCCTACAGCGGGGGACACCCTGCCCGGAGGAGCTGAGCCAGGGGTGACCCCCGGCGCGGCCCGCCCGCCCACCTCACGTCAGCGCACCGGGAACGCCACGTCGCACACCGGGTCCTGGGCCCCCGCCGCGTCCCAGTCCGCGAAGTAGATCTCCCGGCACGGACCCGTCTGCCGAAGACCCTCGTGGGCGATCCACTCCTCGACCGCCTCGAAGGCGGCCAGGATCTGCGGGTGGGCGACCTGCGCCTTGGTGATCCGGGTGAAGGCGAACCGCTGGGCCGGCTCGACGCGCACCTTCGTCTCCCAGGTACGGCCGTGCCGCTCGGCCCAGGCCCGCGCCGCCGTCTCGTCGCCGACCGGCACACAGGACTCGGCCGGCCCGTCGCTCTCCATCGACACCTCCGCGTGGTAGACGACGAACGGCGGCGCCGTGACACCGCCGCACTCGCGGGCCGCCGACTCCAGCCGGCCCAGCGACGCCCCGATCCACGCCGGCAGCTCGCCCGCCAGCACATGCCGGGCCTCGCTGATCACCACCTGCTCGGGCACGTCCACCGTCTCGATCTCGAACTTCCCGTACATCTCGGAGCTCCTCCCCGACAGTCGTCCACGGAGGTACTCGGCGAGTGTCCGCTGCCCCGCCATCCGGGCCTCGACGTCCGCCCAGTACGCGCCGAGCCGTGCGGCGGCCGTCGCCCCGTCCGGGGCCTCGACGACCTCCGCGATCCGGGCGAGCGGCATGTCCAGCCGGCGCAGCAGCGCCACCGTGCGGGCGCGCTCGGCCTGGTCGGCGCGGTAGTAGCGGTAGCCGCTGGTCTCGTCGACCCGCGCGGGGGCCAGCAGCCCCAGGCGGTCGTACAACCGCAGTGCCTTCGCCGAGAGCCGGGCCCGCGCGGCGAACGCGCCGATGGTGAGCAGTTCGTCGTCCACGGCCTCATCCTCCGTCACCGGGCGGAGGCTTCCGCCCGGTGACAAGGACGCTCAGCCCTGCCCCAGGGACAAGGTCAAGGCCCGGTCAGGCCAGCTGGGCCTCGACGGCCGTCACGAGCTCCGCGGCCTCCGGCTCGGTCTGCGGCGAGAAGCGGGCGACGACCTGACCGTCCCGGCCGATCAGGAACTTCTCGAAGTTCCAGCGGATGTCGCCGCTGTGCCCCTCGGCGTCGGCGAAGCCGACCAGGCGGTCGTACAGCTCGTGCCGGCCCTCCCCGTTGACCTCGACCTTCTCAGTCATCGGGAAGGTCACGCCGTAGGTCGCCGAGCAGAACTCCGCGATCTCCTCGCCGCTGCCGGGCTCCTGGCCCATGAACTGGTTGCACGGCACACCGAGCACCGTGAAGCCGCGCTCGGCGTACTGCTCCTGGAGCTTCTCCAGGCCGGTGTACTGCGGGGTCAGGCCGCACTTGGAGGCCACGTTGACGATGAGGACCGCCCGGCCGGCGTACTGGGCGAGGTCGGCGGGGCCGCCGGTGAGGGTGTCGATGTCGACGTCGAGGGGAGAGGTTCCATTGCTGTCTACAGGGGTCATGAGGCGGATGCTAACTCCGGGGGGTTAGACGAACGGAAACCGCGGGCCGATGGGACCCGTCCCGCCCGGTCACCCACGCTCCTGACGGGGCGCCTCCACCACGGTGTCTCCGGCGGCCGTCTCTCCCGAACTACCCGGCCTTGCGGCGCTGGTAGTGCCGGGCCACCCGCATCCGGTTGCCGCAGCGGGCGGCCGAGCACCAGCGGCGGCGCGGGTTGGTGGGCACGAAGAGCATCACGCAGTCGTCGGCCTCGCACTTACGGATCTGCTCGACCGCCGGATCCGCCAGCAGCCCGGCGGCGGACTCCGCGAGCCAGGCGGCGAGCCGAAGACCGGGTGAGCCCGAGGGCCGCCGCCGTGCGACGACCACCGCCGTCCCGTCCCACCCCAGCTCGCTGATCGCGGGCGCGGCACGCTGCGCCTCGTTGAGCGCCTCGATGTCCTCGGCCGGGGGCCGCTCACCCCGGCGTACGTGCGCGAGGGCACGGGCGGTGTGCTCCCGTACGGCCAGCACCGCGTCCAGATCCGCGGCGATGACCTCGCGGGGCACCTCCTCCGGGATCCGCTCGGCCTGGAGCACCCACCAGTCCCGCAGGCCGTCCGGCGTGGTGAGCAGGTCACCGGTGGTCGGGTGCGTGTTGACCAGGTCCAGGGCCAGGGGCTCGCCGGTCAGGGGCGCGGGGTCAGTCATGCGGCTAATGGTACCGGCATGGCTTGACACGTTAGTCACGCCGGAGCATCCTCGTTATGCAGGTAGCTAATGCATCACTGACCGAAAAAGGCATTAGAAAGAGGTAGGTCATGATCACCCCGCCCGCCCCCACGGTCCACCGCCACCTCGACGTCGACGGCGTCCGCGTCTTCTACCGGGAGTCCGTCCCCGACCGAGCCGACGCCCCCGTACTGCTGCTCCTGCACGGCTTCCCGTCCGGCTCCCACCAGTTCCGCGGCCTGATCGACGCGCTCGGCTCGCAGTACCGGCTGATCGCCCCCGACCACGCCGGCTTCGGCCACACCGAGGCCCCGGAGGGCTTCACGTACACGTTCGACCGGCTCGCCGACATCACCGAGGGCTTCGTCCGGGGCCTCGGTCTCGACCGGTTCGTGATGTACGTCTTCGACTTCGGCGCCCCCATCGGCCTGCGCGTCGCCGAGCGCCACCCGGAGTGGATCGCGGGCCTGGTCGTCCAGAACGGCAACGCCTACGAGGAGGGCCTCTCCGAGATGGCCCTCGGCCTCATCGGCCTCACCCCCGAGACCCCCGGCGCCGAGGACACCATCGCCGGCGTGCTCACCCTCGCCGGCACCCGCAGCCAGTACGAGACCGGCGTGGCCGACCCCGGCCTGATCGCCCCGGACGGCTGGACCCTCGACCAGCACTTCCTGGACCAGCCGGGCCGCAAGGACGCCCAGCGCTCACTGATCCTCGACTACCGTTCCAACTTCGAGCGCTACGCCGACTGGCAGGCGTGGCTGCGCCGCCACACCCCGCCCACCCTGATCACCTGGGGCCGCAACGACCCGTTCTTCACCGAGCCCGGCGCCCGCGCCTACCTGCGCGACCTGCCGGACGCCGAACTCCACCTCCTGGACACCGGCCACTTCGCCCTCGACACCCATCTGCCGGAGATCGCCCCGCTGATCGCCGACTTCCTCGACCGCGCCTGGAAGCAGTAGCAGGGCCTGCGCACCGCGCACCAGGGATGGGAAAATCGATACGCACCTCTGAGGCGCGGGGCCCCACGCCCCGCGCCGGCGCGGAGAGGGACCACCGATGGACCTGGACCTGGACACGGTCGCCGACGAGCTGTACAGGCTGCGGCCGGAGGAGTTCACCGCCACCCGCGCCGCCCGCATGGCCGCGGCCCGCACGGCGGGCGACCGCGCCCTGGCCGACCGGATCGGCCGACTGCGGCGCCCGAGCCTGTCGGCCTGGGCCAGCAACCTCCTCGTGCACGAACGCGGAAGCGAAGTCGAACCGCTGCTCCGCCTCGGCGAGGGCCTGCGGCAGGCCCACCGCGACCTGGACGGAGCCCAGCTGCGAGAGCTCAGCCGGCAGCAGCGGGTCCTGATCGACACGCTGTCCCGCCAGGCCGGCCGGCTGGCCGCAGAGGCGGGCCGGCCCATCACGGAAGCCGCCCGCCACGAGGTCGAGGGCACCCTGCGCGCCGTCCTCGCGGATCCGGCGGCGGCCGAGGAATGGGCGACCGGCCGGCTGGTCAAGCCCCTGACCGCCGACGCGGGCTTCCCGGCCGTACCCGAACCGGCCCCCACGACCACACGCCGCCCCACCCCCTCGCCCCGCCCGGCCCGCCCCGACACCAAGGCCGCCGCCGCCGAACGCCGCCGAAAGCTCACCCAGGCCCGCAAGGAGGCCGACGCGGCCAAACGGGAACTCCGGGCCCGGGAGAAGGAGGCGGCGACCGCCAGCCGCGAGGCCTTCGCCGCCAAGAAGAACTGGGACGAGGCTCAACAGCGCGTCAGCGACCTGACCACCGAACTCCAGCACGCCAAGGAGCAGCAACAACAGGCCCGTTCAGCGGAACAGACAGCCCGGGAACACGCCCGCGCGGCCGACCGCAGGCTCCGGGAGGCGCGGCGCAGGGCGGATGCGGCGGCGGAGGGGGTGGACCGGGCGGGTACGGAGGATTCCTCTTAGCGCTTCTCCTTAGCGCTTCTCCAGCGAGCCGATCCGCGGTGATGGATGCCGATCGCCATTGAAGTGGCCGGCAATTGAGATGGTCGCGGCATGAACGGCTAGGCCCCGCCGGCCGTATCCTTACCCGACCGAGGTGCGCATTAGGTCGGATTAACCGTTCTTAACCGTTCTTCATGGGGTTTGTGCACACGGTCGCGACCAAGGCGGCCAGGGGGGCAAGGGGGCCAACCATGACGGCGACGAGCAACACGGCACGCAGAGGGACCGTGCTCCCGCTGCACGCGGCGCGCTGGGCGATGTGGACGTTCGTCATCGTCAACGTCCTGATAGTCGAGGCGTTGTTCCTCGACGCCGGCTCGGGCAAGAACGACGTGCTCACGGTCGCCAAGTTCTTCGGCCTGCACGCGGCCCTGCTGATCCTGTTCCAACTCCTGCTGGTGGCACGGCTGCCCTGGCTGGACCGCCGTATCGGAATGGACCGGCTCACGGCGTGGCACCGCTGGGTCGGCTTCGGTCTGCTGTGGACCGTCCTCACCCACGCGACGCTGGTGGTGCTGGGCTACGCGACGCTCGACGACACCTCCATGGCGAAGACGTTCGTCGCACTCAGCGGAGTGCCGGCCTCCTTGCTGGGCATGCTGGCCGCCGCCGTCATCGTCGCGATCGGCGTGGTCTCCACCCGCCCCCTGCGGCGACGGCTCCGGTACGAGGTGTGGCACGGCCTGCACCTGCTCCTGTACGTCGCCCTGGGGTTGGCGTTCGTCCACCAGTTGCAGGAGACGACGACCTTCACGTCGTCCGCGTTCGCCGAGGCCTACTGGTGGGCGCTCTGGCTGCTGGCCTTCGGCGCACTGCTGACCGGACGGGTCGTCACGCCGCTGTGGCGCAACGCGTACCACCGCTTCCGCGTCGCGGCCGTGGTGCCGGAGTCGCACAACGTGGTCTCGGTGTACGTGACCGGCCGGCACCTCGACAAACTCCCCGCGCGGGCGGGCCAGTTCTGCATCTGGCGGTTCCCCGGACACCACCACTGGTGGCTGGCCAACCCCTTCTCCCTGTCGGCGGCGCCCGACGGCCGGGGACTGCGCCTCACCGCGAAGGCGGTCGGCACGACCAGCGCCGGCCTGCGAAACGTCCAGGTCGGTTCCCGCGCCTTCGTCGAGGGCCCGTACGGAGCGTTCACCTCCCTGCACCGGACCCGCCCCGGCGCCCTGCTGATCGCCGGCGGCGTCGGCATCACACCGGTGCGCGCCATGCTGGAGGAACAGACGGCCGGCGACGTCGTCGTGCTGTACCGGGTACGCAGCGAGGCCGACGCCGTGCTCCTGAACGAGGTGCGGCACCTGGTAGCCCTTCGGGGCGGCCGCCTCCACCTGCTCACCGGCAGAACCGGCGAGGCCGGCCCCCCACCGTTCGGCCCGGAGAGCCTGCACCACCTGGTCCCCGACATCACCGACCGCGACGTGTACGTCTGCGGCCCGCCGGCCATGACGACGGCCGTACTGGGCGGCCTGCGGGCCCTTCGGGTCCCCGCACACCAGGTGCATGCCGAGAGGTTCGGGTTGGGGTGAGGGGGACGGTGGTTGCCGCGCCGCCTGGCTCTCCTCGCGGCGGAGCGCCCCCGCTCACGGGCCGCTAGGGCAGGTTGCCGCGGACCAACGCCCGAGCGAACGGTTCTCCGGTTGCCCGGGCGTAGGCCATCCGCTCGCGCACCTCGCGGAGGCTGCGCGGGCGGTAGCCGGGGCCACCGCAACAGCTCTTGTGAAAGCGCACACCGGCGTGCAGCAGCACGGAGAGGGTGCGCCAGGCAGCGGTGTCCCGCCTCTTGGGAGGCGCGAAGGCGGAGCCGACGTGGATCAGCGGTGCGGCGCAACGTGGACAGACCCGGTCGCCGTCGTGGTGCCCGGGATAGGGCTGCTTGTACGAGGCCCGGCAGGGCAGGCAGACGTACGAGGTCTTTCCATGGGCCATGGGGCAAGCGTAGAGCCGCCGCAGGGTCAGGCTCGACAGAATAAGTGCCCCTCGCCCCTTCGTCCCAGCCTCCCGAACCTGCGCCACCGCTTCGCGATCCCCGTGAGACCAGAACCACCCCCTGCCTCCGCGATCACGCAGAAGCAGGGGGCGGTTCGGTGGCCGGTGTTTCAGGAGGTGCCGCCGAACAGGCCGTCCGATGGCGGGGGTTCCGGTGCGGAGGGCGTGACCTCTGGTGTGGCGACCTCCACCGGTGTGGGGGTGGCGAACTCGTCGGACGTGGGGGTCACTTGCGGGTCGGTCGGGACCGGAGCGGTGGCCACCATGAGCGTCACCGTGCTCGAGGCCGGGACCTCCTCGCCCGCGGCGAGGCTCTGGCCGAGGACGGTGCCGGGTTCGGCCGTCTCGGAGGGCTCCTGAACCGTTTCGACGGCCAGGCCCTGATCCTCCAGGATCCTTGAAGCCTCCTCGACGGAGGACTGCGTCACGTCGGGCACCTCAACGTATCCGTCGTTGCCTTCGCCGTTGTCCTCGGCACCGGCTTCGCCCGGATCCTCGGGCAGAGAGGTGTCCTGCCCGCCGTCCGAGCCCACCGGCCGTTCCAGCCCACTGTCCGGCTCCTGGACATCGACCAGCCGGTACGCCTCGACCTCGTTCCCGTCATCCGGGGGCTCGACCTTGACGACCTTGTCGTGGTCGTACGACGTCCACTTCTTGTTCGTTCCCTTGAACTCGACGTCGGCCTTGTCGACATCGTGCTCGAACGCCCCCAGCGGATTGCCGCAACTGCACTGCACCACGGGCTTGCCGTACACATCGACCAGGACCGCGATGCCGGCCTCCAGCAGCGCGTCGAAGGCGACCGCCTTGCCCTTCTTGTAGTCGTGGTTCTTCACCAGAGTGTCGTTGCGCAGCAGAACGGGCGTCAGTTTCTCGATGAAGCCGCCGATCTCGTCGACGTCGATGCCCTGCGCCTCGGCCCACTGCCGGGCCTTGTTCCGGTTGGCGGGATTCTTGAGGAACCCGGCGAGCTTCGCCTTGTCGCAGCTCTTGCCGTTCCGCGTCCCGCCGTAGAGGCCGGGCTGGTTGCCCTTCTGCACCCCGCCGCCGAGAGCGAGTCCGTCGCCGATCGCGTGGTCGGCGGCGATTCCGAGGGCCTCCACGAAGAAGGGCGCGGCGGCCGGGGCCCCGCGGGCGACCGCCTTGACGGCGACCTTGGCGACCATCCCGCAGCCGGTGACGGTCGGTACGACGATGCTCAGGACGACGGTGAGCAGGACCGCGATCCTGGTGATCCCCCGTTTGTCATTCATGGTTCTCCTTCATTGAGAGAGCGGTTCTCGAGCATTGAAAGAGCGGTTCTCGGGGTGGTTTCCGCCCCGGCGTACGCCGACCGCGGCCGGACGCGTCCGGCACTCCCCTCGCGGTGCCGGACGCGTCGGCGGCGCCCCTCGGCTCACGTCACGTGGTGGCCGATTCCGGGGTCGGGCGGGACAGGACCAGGGCGATCACGACGACGGTGACCACGATGAGGACCGAGACGACGGGCACGACCCAGGCCGGGACGCCGGTGACGAACAGCGCCGGGAGCGCGGTGATCGCCGACAGGATCCGGGATCCGGCGACGACGCGCGAGCCGGTGCGGTTGGCGGTGCGCCAGGTGTAGACGACGGCGACGACCGTGATCAGTCCGAGGACGACGTCGGCGACGAGGACGCCGGTCGGCGGTCCGGGTGTGTCGCTGTCCGACGCCGGGATGCCGGCCGCGTTGGTCATGTCGATCAGCCCGAGTGCTGCGGCGAGCCCGAGGCCCACCTTGTTCTTGCGGCTGAGCGTGGGAGCCACCGCTTGTGTCGCGCTCATGTCGGTTCCCCCGTAAGGGTGTTGAGGCCGCCGGTGCGGCGACCCGGTGCACCGAGCATGGCGCCCGGAGCCCTCGGCGCGCATCGTCAGATCCTCCCTGCCGTCCGGGAGGAATTCCCGTATCGGAGGGAAGGACGAACTCTCCCTGCGGGGAGGCCCGTCGGCCATCATCGGGACATGACTTCCCCCGCCGGTCCGATCCGGGTGCTCATCGCCGACGACCATCCCGTCGTACGGCGCGGTTTGAGCGCGTTGCTGGCCTCGCTGGACGGCGTGGAGGTGGTGGCGGAGGCGGCGACAGGCGAAGAGGCGCTCCGGGAGGCCCAGTTGAGCCGGCCCGACGTCGTCGTGATGGACATCCAAATGCCCGCGATGGACGGCGTGGAGGCGACCCGACGACTGGCTGCGCTGCTGCCGGACGTGGCGGTGCTCGTGGTCACGATGTTCGAGGACGACGAGACGGTGGTCTCCGCGATGCGCGCCGGTGCCCGCGGCTACCTTCTCAAGGGCGCCCAGCAGGAGGAGATCCTGACCACCCTGCGCTCGGTCGCGGCCGGGCAGTACGTGATCGCACCCGGTGTCGCGGCACGCCTCCTCAGCCGTCTCTCCCCGGCGGCCGCGCCGGCCGCCCCCTTCCCCGAACTGACCGCCCGCGAACGGGAGGTGCTCGACCGCGTGGCCCGGGGATACACGAACGCCCGGGTCGCGGCCGACCTGGCGCTCGCCGAGAAGACCGTGGCGAACCGTCTGTCGGCGATCTTCCTGAAGCTGGGTGTGAGCGGGCGGACCGAGGCGGTCATCCTGGCCCGGGAACACGGCTTGGGCGATGGCGCGCCGGAGGCCGCGCCGTGACGGTACGACGCCTGCGCACGTGGGCCCTGCTCGTGCTTCTCGCCACCGAGGCCCTCGCCTCCCTCGCGTTCGCCCCGCCCTCCCGCTCCGAGCAGTGGGCGATCTGGGCGGTGATCGTCGGCACGTTCCTGGCGCTGTGCTGCGGGGCGGTCACCGCCCGCCGCCCGGGTTCGGCGGCGGAACCGTTCCTCTGCGCTTCCGCCGCCGCCCTGCTGTCCGCGCCGCTCGCGCTCGCCGCGGGGGCCCGTGCCCTGGCCGTGGTGCTGGCGGTTCTCGCGTCGACGGTGGCCCTACCGCTGGCGGCCCTGCGTGTGGTGCCGAAGCGGCCGCCGTCCCGGCTGCCGGCGTACGTGGACGTGACCGTCGTCGGCGTCGGTGCCGGCTGCGCGGCCGCGGCGGTGGTCGGTACGGCGGCCACTCAGGTGGCGGCGGTGATCGTCGCCGGGACCGTGATGCTCGCGGGCACGTGGGTGCTCTTCGAGGTCACCGCCGGGGACGACCGGCGCCGCGTGCTGTGGCTGGTGCTGGGCGCCGCCGCCACGACGCTGGGCGGCATGGTGCTGTTCGCCGCCGAGAACTCCTTGCCCATGGGGCCGTTGGACACAGTCGTTGCGATGAGCGCCCTGTCGTTGCCGCTGCCCCTCGCGGTCACTGTCGCGCTGTTCGCGCCGCGCCGGGCCGACGTACGGGTGGTGATCCGTGGTACCTCCGTCCTGATCGTCATGCTCGCGTTGAGCGCGGCGGTCTACGAGGGGGTCGCGGCGGTGTGGGAGATGGTGGTGGGATCCCGGCCCGGCAAGGGGGTGCCGGCGCTGCTGGCGGCCGTGATCGCCGCCGGGTACCAGCCGGTACGGCACCGGGTCGAGGCGAGCATGGACGAGATGCTGTTCGGCAGGTCGGCCGACGCGGTCGAGACGCTGACCCGGCTCGGCACGGACCTCACCGCCGGCGCCCCGCCGCCCCTGTGGCTGCACACCCTGCGCTCCACCCTCGGCGTACCGGGCATCGCGCTTCGCCAGGACGGGACCGCGGTGGCCACAGCGGGCGTCATGGACGACGGCCACACCACACCCGTCGCCCTGCGCGCAGGCGCCGAGCACGTGGGCGACCTGGTGGTGTGCCTTCCGCCCGGGCACCTGCGGCTGCCCCGGGCCGCGACGGCGGTCCTCGAACTGGTGGCGGCACCGCTCGCCCAGGCCCTGCACGCCGCCCGGCTCAGCGAGCAACTGCGCGTCTCCCGCGGGCGGGTGGTGAGCGCGTTGGAGGACGAGCGCCGCCGGATGCGCCGGGATCTGCACGACGGGCTCGGCCCGGCCCTGACCGGCATCGCCTACACCACCGACGCGGCCGCCAACCTCATCGCCACCGACCCGGAACGCGCCGTGGAGACGCTGCGCGGGCTGCGCGCCGACATCGGCGACGCGATCACCGAGATCCGCCGGATCGTCTACGGCCTGCGGCCCCGGGCACTCGACGAACTCGGCCTCGTCGACGCCGTACGCCAACGGATCGCCCCGCTGTGCGCCGCGGACGGCCGACCCCTGACCTTCACGATCGACGCTCCGCAACGGCTTCCGCAGCTTCCCGCGGCCGTAGAGGTGGCCGCGTACCGGGTGGCGGTGGAGGCCGTGGCCAACATCGCCCGGCACTCCGACGGCACCACCGCCGCACTCACCCTGGAGCTCACGGACCCCGCACTCCTGCGCGTGACCGTCGCCGACAGCGGCCACTGCACCGAGCCGTGGACACCCGGCGTGGGCATCCGGTCCATGTACGAACGAGTCGAGGAGATCGGCGGCACCCTCACCATCCGCACCACCCCGCAGGGCGCCACCATCACCGCCGACCTGCCCCTCGTCATCCCCGCCTGACGGCGCCCCTCGACAACTTCTCGGCGGGCGGTTGCGTGGCCGAACGAAATTGTGCCCCACATCAACTACCAGATGCGGGGCACAACGAATCTTCGGGCTGGAACCGCCTATTCGGCTAGTTCGTCAATCCTCCAGCCCACCATCCCAGAAGATTCGGGAAGGCCGTCAACGTCTATCTTGACGCGATCCGGGGGATTATGAACGCGCTGATGAACAGGTACTCCATCGCATGCCATGGTCTGCTTCAGCGGTCGCTTCAGAGCCACTGTGAGGCGGACCTTCCCAGATCCCGAACAAGCAACGGACAGGGTGAAAGCCTTTCCGTTCGCCGCAGTCGAGTAGGCGTGGATTCCGTCGCTCACACGCTCCAATCCAGCCTCGACGAACAGGTCGCCCAAATCGGACATCTCTCCCGTTCTGAGGGCCCTTTCAACCAACTCCTCGTTAGCCTGCTCCTCGTCCTCCGAGTTGGGAGATGAAGCGGTGGGCTTGGGAGCTTTCGAAGGCGTGCTCTCGTCTTCCGAGCCAGTCGTGCATCCAGCGACGAGGGCAGCCGACAGCAGGGCTCCTAGGAGAAGCACGCCTGGGCGTGCGCCCCGTCGGATCTGGATCATGTCCGGGTCTTCCACCAGAGCCATCCTGTCTCCTTGGTGGGAAGCTTTGCGGTGCCAGACCGATCTTCCTCTTCCCGCAACGGTCCGGGGCTGCGAGCAGGCTTCCTAAGCCCGCTTGACTTGGAAGACGTCCACCTTGTTGTCCCAGTTACCGCCGCCGGGGTAGTCCATGTTCTTGAAGTTCGACCAGCCGTGTGGGGGGATGAGATCACGCTGCCGATCGTTCAGGGGCCAGGAGCGGGAGTCCCAGATCGTCGCGGTTCCGTAGTTGAGTGGCCAGCGGCCGACCCAGTAGTAGACCGAGCTGAGCTTGTCGCGGAATCCGTAGTCGCCGAGGTTCTTCTTGCCGCTGCTGGAGAACTGAAGGCGCCTGCCCTTGTAATTGGCGTCCTGATACAGGCACCAGTAGTCAGCGGCGCAGTTGTCGCGTGGGTCGGAAGCCCGGAACTTGGCGGCGGCGAGTGAGTTCTGACGGACCTGAGCAGGGAGGTCCGGGTCTGCCAGGGATTCCTCGTTCGTGTCGTAGCAGTGGACTTCTCCGCTGGGAAGTTCGGTGCAGATGTTGGCGCCTTCCCAGGACTCGGCGAGGTTGATTTCCTTCCCGTCGTAGTCGGCGATCACCGGGTTGACCGGGTCGGCTGTCGGGTCCGCGGTTGGTTCCTGGGTGGTGGTGGCCGATGGCTCCGCGGTGGGTTCCCCCGCGAGTGCCTGCGCGTTCGTGCCCAGCAGGATGGTTCCCGCGGTGGCTGTGGCTATGAGGGCGGAGGCCAGGGGTCTGCGTATCAAGAGAGTGTCTCCGTGGTGGTGTCGTAGTGGTGCGATCCGGTCCCGTCGGGGCCGTACACGTTCAGCACGTAGCCCCGAGCGAGGCTGACGCCCTGACTGGTGAGGAAGGACGTCAATGTTTTGAACAAGTCGTCGAAGCCGGCCCCGTAGCCTGACTGTCTGTTGGTCCACAGCGTCAGCCCGAGCACGCCGTCGCGGTTCTTTGCATGCTTGAGCCCGCAAACGTCGGGGTCTCCGCCGAACTCGCGGTAGGCGGGGCAGCGGCCCCGGGATCAGATCTTGCCCGCCGCCTTGGCCGGCCGGGCATGGCGTGTGACAGAGCTAAGACCGCGCAGGTACGTGGGCACGCATAGACGGCATCGCTTCATGACGACGTATCTCCCCCGTGGCGACACAGTTCCCCCGGTCGCCTGTTGACTGGTGTGCACGGCGACGAAGCGGGTCAGGCCTCGTCGCGACGAAGCGGGTCAAGCCCCGTCGGCACGCGGCAACCACCTTAGCCACAGGTGAGAGTCGGGTGGCAACAAGGATTTCGCTCTCTGCTGTAGCCGGCGTCCTCGCCGCGGCCACGCTCCCGGTGCGCAGATCGTGTGTGCAGCCTGCAACTTACCTGTGTGCAATGCGACTTAAGTTACTGGTAAGTTCCCTTGCGACCAGCGGGGGGCCACGGCTGGTCGCGGTTCCCCGTGTACGACCACCTTCGCATCCATCCCGTCGTCCTTCGTTGTGATGGATGGGGCGGATGTGCCAAATAGAAAACGGGGAACCTCTGTTGTGAGACAGAGCAAACGAACATGCCCGTCTCTGGCTGCCATAGCAGTGTGCGCAGCATTGACGGGAGGACTCCTCCAGACTGTTCCGGCCGCCGCCGCGCCGCAGCCCGATCCCGGCCGCGGCAAGCCGTCGCCGTCGGACCTTCCCGCCGCGGTGGAGGATCCCGGCAAGGAGCTGGGCAAGGGATGGAACACGTCGAAGGACCGCGCTGTGACCGGCGCGGCCGACAGCGACGGGTTCAGGATCCTCGTCGCCGACAGCGACAAGGCGTACGAGTGGAAGACCGCCGCGACTCTGGCGGAGCCAGGGATGCCCGCCGACTCATGGATCGGCAATCAATGCGTCATGGACGACTCCCATGTCGCCGCCGTGTACGCACCACGCACCTTCACGAACAAGCCCGACCTGATGCAGGGTGGGGCGTTCACGGCGATCGTGAACACCAGGACCGGCGAGGTGACGAAGTTGCCGTTCACCGCCACGCTCGCCTACTTCGACCCGACCTGTAACACCACCACGCACACGGCCGCCTTCACCCAGTACCGCGACATGAACGACATGGCGCAGGTGAAGACGCGGGTGATCACGGTGGACACGGACGGCCGGACGGTCGCGATCACAGGTGAGCTGCGTGGGCAGGTCTCGTCGGCGGCCCCGGTGAAGGACGGCGTAGTCGCCGGTCTCGGCAGCGAGCTCGTCCACATCGGCGGCAAGGGGAAGATCCGCCGACTCGCCGAGGGCGACAGCATCCCCTTCGACATCCGCCCCACGGCGGACGGCCGAATCGGCTTCATGGACCGCAAGGGCACGAAGACGGCGCAGGCGAAGGTGTACGACGGCCAGGGCAAGCCGAGCACCGTTGCCACCGGACCCCTCGGCGAACTCGCTCTCGAGTCCGGCGCGCAGGGCCGCGTCTTCCTCACCGGCCGGCCGAAGAACGTGAAGGTGCGGGGGAGCGGCGTCACCCAGATCGACGCGCCGGCCGACACCGACGTCTCCTCTCACGGCCGTCTCGCCGTCGACCCGGTCCTCACCCCCGGCGTCCGCGCCGGACTGACCCGCATCAAGGGCGCCGGAAAGGGCTTCGACAAGGCCGACGAGCCGCAGGCGGGCGCGCGTTCCCGCTCCGGGACGGCCCCTGGTACTGCGGACGACGACTCCACCATCACCGTCAAGTCGACCGCCACGACGACGGGCAAGGAGGTCGAGCAGAGCCTCGGTTCGGCACAGCTGAGCTCCGGCCATGCTCTGTCCCCCGCTCTGACCGGCGAGACGAAGCCACGCGCACGGGTCCGCACGGCGGACGCGCCCGACTCTCATGATCCCCGCGACACCGACCGCTGGTGTTCCATCTCCCGCAACGACATGAGTGCTCAGGCGCTGCAACCGACGCCGAACCAGGTCGAGTGGGCGGTGGACATGGCCGTACGCGGCGAGCTGCGCTCCAATTGGATCCGCCAGGGCGGCTACCGCAGCCAGGCGGGGCTCGGCTCGATCGACCCACAGGGGCTCTTCCCCCTCCCGAAGCTGAAGGGAGGCGGCCGGATCCCCGCCAACGTCCTGCTCGGCATCCTGGCGCAGGAATCCAACCTGTGGCAGGCCGAATCCGGCGCGATTCCCGGCCAGATGGGCAACCCGCTGGCCGCCGTGGACGGCTACTACGGCCACAAGGTGAACGACACCCTCCTCGGCTACTGGCGCATCAACTGGGAGAAGTCCGACTGCGGTTACGGCGTCGGACAGGTCACCGACGGCATGCGACTGAAGGGGCATGAGAAGGACAACGAGACCAGCCTCGACCCGAAGCTCCAGAAGATCATCGCGATCGACTACGCAGCCAACATCGCGGCCTCCATGAAGATCCTCGCCGACAAGTGGAACGAGGTGCACACCGACGGGCAGAAGGTCACGGTCAACAACGACGACCCGTCCCGCGTGGAGAACTGGTTCACCGCAGCCTGGAACTACAACCTCGGGTTCAACACCAAGTCGGCCGCCGGGCAGAACGGCGGCAAGTGGGGCCTGGGCTGGTACAACAACCCCGCGAACCCCATGTACAAGAAGGGTGCCTGGGACCACCCGTTCATGGATGTCAGCCTCGACAAGGACAACATCCGTGACGCGGCGCACCCGCAGGACTGGCCCTACGAGGAGAAGGTGATGGGCTGGGCGGCGTGGTCCATCGACACCGGCTTCTCCTACTCCACCGACGGCCGCCAGGACTGGCCGGGCGAGGACGGGTTCTCCTCGGCGGGCTTCCAACCCGCCTGGTGGACGAGCGTCGTCAACCGGTCCAGCGTCAGCCCGCCGCTGGACACCTTCTGCAACCAGAAGAACAACTGCAACCCGGCCAACCCGGTCGACTGCCCGGACGAGGCCTGCTACCGCCAATTCTGGTGGAACCAGGAGAACGCGACATGGAAGCAGGCCTGTGACCAGACGTGCGGGCACGAGAACATCAAGTACCAGACCCTGAGGGCCGAGCCCGGACGCGGCTACCGGCTCAAGCGCGGCGAGCCCGTGTGCGACACCGCGCCGAAGGGCGCCGAGGTCGTCACCTCCATTCCCAACGGAACCGAGACCTGGTCGAGCTGCGGGAAGGCGTCGTCGGCGGGCACGTTCCAGTTCACCTTCCATCCCGACTGGGACAAGCATTACGAGGCGAAGGCCGATCTGTATTCGATCGGAGGCGGCCACGGCGGTCACTTCTGGTACTCCCACACCCGTAACGAGGACAACCTCGGCGGCGAGGGCAACCGGATGACGATGAAGGGCCAGTGGACGCTCGGGCGTCAACTGGGCTGGGCACGAGTGCTGGTGCACCTGCCCGACACCGGCGCCCACACCCGGCAGGCCGCCTATGTGGTGCACGGCTCGGACAGCAAGAGCGCCAAGCGGGTCGTGCAGCAGCGTGCGGGCGGCTGGGTCAGCCTGGGGGTGTTCCGCTTCACCGGTACCCCTCGGGTCGAGCTGTCGAACAACACGGCGGACGGAACGGCCGACGAGGACATCGCCTGGGGCTCCGTCGCCTTCCAGCCCCTTGCGGCCAAGCCGGCCAACTTCGTCGTGGCCATGGGTGACTCGTACGCGTCGGGCGAAGGAGCCACCGCGCCCGGCGGCGCCAACCTGTACCCGGAGACGGACCACTACGACAAGCTCAACAGCAGCCAGACCAACAAGTGCCACCGTTCCAAGCTGGCTTGGTCCCGGCAAGCGACCCTGCCCGGCGCCGGCAAGTCGATCGGATCCATGGCCGACAGCCTTGATCCGAACATGGACTACCACTTCGTGGCCTGCTCCGGTGCCCGCACCTACAACATCCTGAACAAATCGCAGGACTCCAACGAGGTACCCCAGATCCAGTCGGGCTACCTGGACGACAACACCACCCTGGTGACGCTGTCCATCGGGGGCAACGACGCCCGCTTCTCCGACATCATGACGAAGTGCATCGACATCCCGATTCCGGCTCTGACCACGTGCCCGTACGCCGAGCTGGACAACATCGATCCCGCTACCGGCGACAAGACGAGCGGTAAGACGGGGGACCTGAAGGACTGGGCGCCGAAGTGGCTGCACGACGGGGTCCGGCCGCAGATCGTGAAGACCCTCAACGCCATCCATGCCAAGGCACCCCAGGCGAAGGTCGTCCTCATGGGCTACCCGCGCTTGGTGGAGAAGGACCACAGCTGTCTCCCCGGTGCTTACGAGGACGTCGAGAACACCTGGGTCCGCACTCTCGCCGACAACCTCGCGACCGAGATGAAGGGGGCCACCGAGGACGCCGGATCATGGGCGGCCTTCTCCGATCCGCGGGACGAGTTCGACGGCAAGGCCATCTGCGGTAGTCCCGAGGGCATCCACGGCATCGTGGAGACCGGGCGGGAGCAGGCGGACAACGAGAGTCCGGTGCCTTCCATGCAGTCGTTCCACCCGAAGCCCGCGGGAGCTCGCCTCTACGCGGACGCCCTGGAGCACACGCTTCAGGGGAAGTGACGACGAACAGACAACTGGCCGGGGGCCTGAGTATTCCTACTCAGGCCCCCGGCCACCGTTCGAGGAAGTCTGTAGGTATGAACACGCCCCCCGCAGAACCCGGATCCATTGCGCCCAGATCCATTACGCCCAGATCCATTGCGCTACCCGTATCCGGAGCAGCCGCCACCGGCGCGGTGCTGGCCCATGGTGCCTCCCTCTTCCTCTCCTGGGTCGGGCACCACAGCGACCAGGCATGCGAGACGACAGACGGCATCTGCTTCACCTGGTGGGATCTGACCGCCATCCCAGTGACGTTCGCGACGGCACTGATGACGTTGATCGTCGTCTACAAGCAGTTGGGCATCAGGCCGCGGCTCGCGGTCATCCCGCCGACGATCCTGCTGGCGCCGATCCCTCTCGCCGCCGCGCAGACGACGTTCGGCCTGTGGGCTGCCACCATCACGGGCGGAGCGTGGGCGGCCTCCCTGGCTGTGACCGCATGGAACCGCTACAGAATCCTGGGACTCTCCGCCGCAGCCGCACTCCTGCTCGCATCCCTGGTCGCCTTGTACCGCTGACCGGCTCTGCGGCCGTCGGCCGGCAGGCAACACATCGAGGGGGGCCAATGGACTCATCGAGCAACCTCTTGGCTCGTCCGGGTTCCCTGCCTTCGGTGGTGCCCGGCGGACACCGAGGGCGCCAGGTGGCGTTCAGGCGCTGAACCACAACCGGGAGAGACCGCCGTCGCACGTGTTCAGGGTTACGCGATGGATCGTCCCTGATCCCGCGACAAGACAGGTTTTGGTTGCATTGTTGATGATCTGGAAGCCCGCACGGGCACCGATGTTGTGCACGGTCCACAGCGCTGCCGGATCGTCGGCCAAGCACTGCCTCATCGTCGGCTTACCGTTGCGGGCGACCAAACACAGCCTGTCACCGACGTTCTGCCGAAGTTCGGTCAGCGTTTCCAGTGAAGTGGTCATCAGCCAGGTCTGATAGGCGCCGCCGTTGCAGCCTGTCGTGTAGGGCCCGTAGTCGGACCGGTAATCGAGGCACTCGTCCCCGTCATAGGCCGCGCTGTACACGTGCTGGTAATCCATCCCCGCCTGCGCGGGCGTGACACCCAGGCCCCAACACAGCGCAGCGGCCGCACCTATGGCGGCGATCTTCTTCAGCACGTGTCCCCCCTTTGTGGCACGGCGTCTGCCCGTGGGAATTAAAGAGGACCACAGCAGACGTGGCAACGGCCCAACGAGCCCAATCCGCCGCCTGTCCGCCTTCGAAGTTCCCGACGAGCCCACGGTCGGGAAGCAGCGTCCCCCTCCATCCCTGTGTCGGCCGATTCACCGCCGGAGGCATCGGTCTGGCCGTGGCTTGCCCGTCAGCACGTGAAACGGCGTCGAACGGCTTGTCGTCGATCCGGCCGTGGTCGCGTCGGCATGGCGGCGTTCGCGGCCGTTGATGTCAGGTGTGGATGTCAGACGGGCCTTGGGGTGATGCTGACCGCGCGGTAGTTGTACCCGTCCTGCTTGAAGCCGGGTGCTTCCCAGACGAGATCGACCTGTTGCCCCGGTGACAGCGTCCGGAAGCCGGGTGCCTGAATGTCGGCGTAGTGACCGAAGCACCCTCCGGGAGTCTCAGGCGAGTCGAGCACCCCCCACCCCTCCTCGTCGCTCCACTCACGCACAGTCGCAGTAACGGCTGCGAGGACCTTCCGGGTCCCCCTGCGGCGACTCATCTGTCTCTCCTTCTCATCTGTCCCACAAGATCATGCAAGGCCTGTCCCAGCAGGCTGACATTGTCCTCCGAGGGAGGCACTGTGACAGTGGCAGTCGGGAGGCTCGAAAGATGTACCCCCCGAGGTACAGACCTCAGCGCTGAGAACGAGCAGGCTGATGCTCAGGTCGTCAACACCTTGAGATCCAGCTATTTACTATCCCTGGCAAAGACACGCAGCTCTCACGTGGCCGGGCGGCCCTTCGACAAGGCGCCGAAGTCTGCGGCCGGGGTGCGTGCCAATTTCCTTTCCGGCCGAGCTGCTCGTCGACGTCAGGCGCCACCTGGAGCAGTTCTCCGCTCCCGGACGTGACGCTCACGTCTTCGTCGGGCCGCAGGGCGGGCAATCACTGACGCGCATGGGGCACGGCAGTTCGCGGGATGCTGTGATCTATCAACACATGACCAGCGGCAGGGACGGGGACATCGCCGACCGACTCGGGGTCATGATCCGTGATGGCGGGGGAGGGGCCTCCGGCTAGGTGATTTGGCATCCGCGTGGCATCAGCGGCACGCGTGTGGCACGCCCTCGAACAGGCGAAGGGCCAGCCTGGGAGGAAAACCCTCCTGAGCTGGCCCTTTGTTCTGTGCCCCCGGCAGGATTCGAACCTGCGACACCCGCTTTAGGAGTTTTCTCTGATCAAGGCTATGACCTGCGGAAACATCGGCTGTAGGGCGTTTGGCCTGGGAAAACACCCCTCCGTGGTTCTCGCGTGTTCACGGAGTTTCCCGGCCTCATGTGTGCTGAATCCGTTCTGCGTGATCACCTGATACGTCATCAGCTCCTCGTGCAGCCTTGCCCGCGGGTCGCCAGGCCCCTGCCTCGTGCCGTGGAGGCAGGGCCGAAGTGGTGAGGTCGCGCGATGCTGCGGATGCCACTTGAGGATCAAATGACGGGGGTGGGGAGGACCTGCAGGTTCGTCGGGAAAGCACTGCGGACCAGGGGAAACTGCGATCGGCAGTTTTCACTGGTCCGTGGTGTTCTGTTGCACTGTGCCCTGGATGTGCCCGCTGACGGCCTCGCGGGACGCGGATCGCGATGGCGGTCGGCGCCCTGCTGAAGGAGATCCGCATCTTCCAGCCCGAGCTGGTGGTGGAGGATCGTCGGCGCGTCCGCACTGACGATGTGAACGCCAGTAAAATGGCGGGCAGTTCGCCCTTCAGTGACCCACGGCAGGAGAACAATGCAGATTGCCATCGCGGCGCGGGACGACGGTGGCCGGATCGGCACCGACGACCTCAGGGGTTGGTTGGGCCGCCAGCGGGAACTACGCGGATGCGTGAAACGAGGCTCCGCGGGGACGCCGGACCGGGGCACCATGGGCACGGCCACCGAGCTCATCACCGTGTTTCTGGCCCCGGGAGGAGTGGCCACCGTGCTGGCGGCGGCGGTCGTCGCCTGGGTGCAGAACCGCAGCGGCAGTCAGACCGTCACCATTACCTGCCCCGACGGCACCGAGGTCACCGTGACCTCGGACCGGGTCAGGGGACTTACCGCCCAAGCGACGGGTGAACTCGCCCAGCAGATCGCGGGATACCTCGAGCCGCAGAGCCAGCAGGAGCCGACCGAGCAGGGTCAACAGGCCGCACAGGCCCGGCACACGCCACAGAACACCGAGGCCGACGGGTCGGCCGATGCCTCCGGAACGGAGCCCCGGCCGGATGCTGGGGATCCCGATTCCGAGGCTGACGGCCGCCATCCATGACTGAGCCGCGGCGCACCGGTGACCTCGCGGGGCCCGGCACACGCGCCGTGGTCGTCGGTACAGGCCGCCACCCCAGCGGCTCCGGGCTCGACGAACTGCTAAGCGTCGAGGCTACGGCCCGCGACCTGGCCGTAGCCCTCCACAAGGTCTGCGGCATGGATACGTCGCAGGTCGAGCTCCTCCTCGACCCCGCCGACGGGGGCATCGTCATCGAGTCCGTCGAGCGGGCCGTGGCCGAGGCCCGTGGCCTGGTGCTCTTCGCCTTCATCGGGCATGGCCTCCTGGGCCCGCAGGACCAGTTGTACCTCGCCACCTCAGCCAGCTCCACGGCCGGCATCGCGCGCTCGATCCCGTACCGGGATATCAGGGACACGCTCAGCAGCAGCCATGTCCGCACCGCTGTCCTCCTCGACTGCTGCTTCTCAGGCATCGCCGACGCCGCCTCACGAGGATCCATCCGTGACCCCTACGTCTCCGCACGGCCCAACGGCAGCTTTCTGCTGACATCCGCGTCGCACTACGCGGTCTCCTTCGCACCGGAGGGCGAGCGCCACACTCTCTTTACCGGGAAGCTGCTCACCCTGCTTCACGAGGGCGACTCCTCCGCACCTGCCTTCCTGACCCTGGACGGTGTGTACGCCCACCTGGACCGCCAGTTCCAGGACAGCCCGGTACGCCCCCACCAGCAGAGCGAGGACCGGGCTGGCGACATCGTCCTCGCCGCCAACCGCGCCTACCGCGCCGCCCCCGCGCCACGGGACCCACCCGCGCACCCGGCCGACGGCACGTCCAGCCCGTATCCCGGCATGGAGCCGTTCCGGGCTGAGGACCACGAGCGGTTTTTCGGCCGCGAGGCGCTCGTCAACGACCTGCTCGCCGCGGTCACACGGCCCACGACCTCGGCGAACGGCACGGGGCGCGCCCCGTTCGTCCTCGTCGGCGCCTCCGGCGTCGGCAAGTCCTCGATCCTGCGGGCGGGACTTCTGGCCGGCCTCGAACGCCGCTACGAGTCCGACCCGGCCACGCCCTGGCCCGCGCTGCTGCTCCCGTCCCCCGGACCTCAGCCGCTGCGCGCCCTCGCCGAACTGTGGGCCAGGGCCTCCGGCAGACCGCAGCCGGAGATCGAGCGGCAACTGGACGAGGGGAGACTGCCTGACGGTGACTGCCAGGTGCTGGTCGTGGACCAGTTCGAGGAGATCTTCACCAGCTGCCGGGACAGCGATGAGCGCACCCGTTTCATCCGCGCGCTGTGCGGGGGCGCCGACGGCGGTACCCGTGTCGTACTGGGGCTCCGCGCCGACCACTACGGCAGCTGTCTGGAGCACCCGGAACTCGTCCGTGCCCTCCACACAGAGCAGTTGATCGTTGGCCCCATGGACGAGGACGGCCTGCGCGCCGCGATCGAACGCCCCGCCCACGACGCCGGATTGCAGCTGGAGCCCAGGCTGGTCGACGTACTGCTGCGGGACACCCGGGAAGGCGGCGGCCCCGACCACGGCTCCGCGCTGCCATTCCTGGCCCACGCACTCCGCGAGACCTGGGTGCACCGCAGCGGGGCGCTGCTCACCCATGCCGGATATGCCGCCACTGGCGGGATCTGGGAATCCGTGGCCCGTACGGCCGATGACATCTACAAGAAGCTCGACGGGCCGGGCCGCGAGGCCCTTCGCGAACTGCTCCTGAGCATGGTCACGCTCGCCAGCAGCAGTGACGAAGCCGTGCGCCGCAGAATCGGCCTCGACGAACTCCTGGAGGACCGGTCGGAGCAATGGCGGCTCAGGATCGTCGGGGTACGCGACCGGCTCGCCGAGGCCAGGCTGATCACCGTAGACCAGGCAACGGCCCAGATTTCCCACGAAGCGCTGTTGCGCGCCTGGCCGAGGCTACGCCTGTGGATCGAGAAGGACCGGGCCGGGTTGGTGACACGCCAGCAACTGGCCGACGCCGCCGACGCCTGGCACAGGGCCGGGAAGGACCGCGAGTACTGCTACGGCGGTACTCGGCTGGCGGCGGCCGTCGAATGGCTGGGCGAGAAACGGCATGCGCGGCTCGTTCGCCCCCTCGACAAGGAGTTCGTGGACGCGAGCAGAGAGCTCGAGCGTGCCAAACAGGAGGAGGAGAAACGCCGTGCGCGCGAACTTCAGGACGCGCACGATCGGCTGCAGCGCCAGGCACGCGAGCTCAAGGACACGCTCGGTCGGGAACAGCGCCAGGCACGCGAGCTCAAGGACACGCTCGGTCGGGAACAGCGCCAGACGCGCAGGCTGAGGCAACAGCTCGGGGCGATCGGCGTAGTGCTGTGCGTGGCGCTTGTGGCCGCGGGTATCGCGCTCCAGCAGCGGTCGAACGCCCGGGCCAGCGGCGAGCGGGCACAGAACCGCCAACTCCAGGCTGCAGCCCGCGCGAGCGTCGGCACCGACCCAAAAGCGGCGCTGCTGCTCGCAGTCGCCGCGTATCGCGAGGACCCTTCGCCTCAGAGCCGGGCGACGCTCATGGATGTGCTGGGCGGAACGCAGTACGCGGGCTCCCTCGAGGCATCGGGCACGGTCGACTCGCTGACCTACAGCGACGACGGTCGGACGCTGGCGGTCGGTGAAGGCGACGGTGCTGTGGGGCTGTGGGACACGTCCCGTCCTGGCAAGCCACGGGACCTCGCCGAGGTCGTGGCGAAGAAAGAGGGTGTCAGCGGAGATACCGCGGTCTGGATCGGCGACGGCAGGTCCCTGCTCCTCACCGGCGCGGACCCGGACGCCTCCCTGGGCAGGTTCTCCCTCGCGGACCGCAGTCGCCCACGGCCCCAGGGCAGCATGCCGCTGCGGTTGCGGCTCATGGAGGAGTCGGCGTTCAGTCCCGACGGCCAGATGCTGGTCACCTCGACCGCCGGGCAGCCCAGGCTGTGGTCGGTGGAGCCGGGGCGTGGCGCCGCTCGCGCCCGTGCGTCGCTCCCGCAGGGGAGGAGCAACGTCCAGGCCGCCGCCTTCGGACCGGACGGCACTGTCCTGGCACTGGGCCGGCAGGACGGCACGGTGGAGCTGTGGGACGTCGGGGACCCCGACCGCGCGCGCAGCCTCGGCACCCTCGACGGCACCGGCGGCCCGGTGCGCGCCATGGCCATCAGCCGGGACGGGCACACCCTCGCGGCCGCTTCCAGTGACTCCCAGGTCCGCCTGTGGGACATCGCCCGGCCCTCCGACGCCCGTCTCACCGCCATGATCAGCGGCCACGGCGGCCCGGTGGAAGCGGTCGCGCTCAGCAGGAACGGCCGCCTTCTCGCGGCCGGAGGCACCGATCATACGGCGACCGTGTGGGACATCTCCGGGGCCCGGCCTGTTCGTTCCGCCGTCCTGAGCGGCCACGCCACCACGATCTCGGCGCTTGCCTTCTCACCCGACGGGCGCACCCTGGCCAGCGGTGACCACGACAGGTTCGTGTTGTTCTGGTCGCTGACGGGCCGATTGGCCCCCACCATCGCCGAAAGGCCCGTCACACTGTCCACCCCGGACTACCTCCGGTGGCTCGAGCCAGGCGTCCCGCATGCCCTCGCCCCCGATGGCCGTCTGCTGGCCCTCGCCACCGCCGAGCGCGAGTTTAGCCTGATCCCGTTGACGGGGCGCTCCGCGGGCAGGGCGGCGGGCGTTGTCCGGATGGACGCGCCGGGGAGCTTCACGAACGGCTCGCAGTGGTTCTCGGCGGACGGCGACCGCCTGGCAGTCGAAGGCCCCGAGGGCGTCCTGACGATGTGGAACGTGAAGGACCCCGCTCGCTCGATGCGGGAGTTCCGACTCAAAGTCGGCCCGTCCAGCAGCATTTACGACCTGACCTTCTCCATCCAAGGTGACCTGATGGCGATCGGCACGGAGGGCGAAGCCACCTTGTGGGACCTCTCCCGGACCGGTCACCCCCGGCGGCTGAGCGTCGTCAAGGTGAAGAGGGAGAGCTCCCCAGACGTCCTGTTTGCTCCGAAGAGCCGTCTCCTGGCGATCGACGCGATGCTGTACGACGTCACCGACCCGCGCAGGCCCGACCGGCTGTCGGATCTGCCCGCTCCCGATGAAGACTCCGGCCCTCTGTACCCCAAGCCGCGCGCATTCGCCCCCGACGGCAAGACTCTCGTGGCGACGGACATCGGCCTGGAGGCAGGTCTCCTCTTCGATGTGTCCGACCCTGGTCGGCCCCGGTTCCTGAGCCGGCTCCCGAACGGCAGTGACTACGGGCCCTACTCGTTCAGCGAGGACGGCAGACTGCTGACGGGCGGCAGCTCCGGCACCCAGGTAGGTGTCTGGGATGTGTGGGATCCCGCTGCTCCGCACCATGTCACGTCGCTCACGCTGGACGAACGGGCGTCGGAACTCGCAGTGTCCTCCGACGGCACCACCCTGACCACGTACAACTACCCGGGCTCTGTCATCCGCTGGAACATGGCGCAGCTCAGTGCCACGGTCCGCGACCCCGTCGCCCGCGCCTGCCGTCTCGCCGCAGCGAACCCCACCTCCGACGAATGGGCGGAGATCGCCCCGGGCGTGCCCTTCCAGCACGTCTGCCCCGACCTCGACGCCGCGCCCTCCCCGTCCACACGGGGCGCGTTCCCCAGCTTCCCTCTTTTCTCGACCCCGGTCCCTGCCGGAAACCGATGCAAAGCTTGCAGCGAGCCTCGGCTGGTGCATGTGGCCGCCCCCACCACCCTTCTTCTGACGAACTGACCCACACCACGCGCGTACTCCGTCACCCGCTTCCCGCGGACATCGCAAGTCTGTTGGGTCGTCTGCTGCTGCCCTGGCGCACTGACACCGACCCGGCGTCGCGCCGCGAGTCATGCGGTGGGTACTGAGTGCCCGTCAGCGTGAGGCGCCCTCCGGCCACAGCACCCGGACGGGGACGTGGTTCCGCTCGGCGTACGCCACGACGTCCGCCGTGCCGCCGTACCCCCGTGCCGGTTTCCCGTCCCATACGGCGAGCAACTCGTTTGCGAGCCCGATGAGGATTTCCGACCCTGTCGTGTGCGCTTCGGAGTCGGATGCGGTCATGCCGGTCTCGTGCACGTCGCTTGCGGTGCAGGTCGAGGTCGGCCACCAGGAGTCTCTTCGTGGTGTCGAAGTCGTCGGCGCGGCCGGGGTCGGGGGCGAAGCCGTCCCAGGAGGCCACCAGGTGCGGGTCGGTGTGGTCCCTGGCTTTCTTGGTGTCGTAGAGGTAGCGGATCAGGCCGACGGTGTCCTTGCCGCCGCCGATCTTCGCGATCATCGGGCCGCCTTCTTGGCGACGGCCTGGTTCGCGGCCGCCGCCGCGTCGCGGACCGTGGCGCCGACGGCGGTCAGCGTGTGCTCGGCCTGGGCCAGGGCGGCGGTGTCCCCAGGGTGTGGATGGCCGCCGGAGTTGAGCTTCTTGGCGATCTGGTTGATGTTGTGGCCGATGGCGGCGACCTCGCGACGCAGGGCGGTCAGCTCGTCGATGTAGTCGTCCAGCTGGGTGCGTAGGCCGGGCACAGTGAGGTCACCTTCAACGTGGGCCAGGGTGACGGCGGCGACGTAGTGAGCGCCGCTGAGGTTCAGCGACGTGGCCTTGGCACGGATTGCGTCCCTCTCCTCAACGCTGTAACGGGCATCGACGCGCTTCTTGCGACGGCCGCCTGGGTCGGGCTTACGACGTTGGGCGAGTCGGTGCAGGGCAGCTGCTTCGGCGGCGCGCGGCAGCGACACGGCGGGGTCGGCGGGGTCGGCGTCGGCGGGCTGCTCCTCCTTCTCGGGCACCCCCTGGTGCCCGAGTGCCTCCGCCACCCCAGGGGCGGAGGCTTCCCCGTGGGACCGGCCTGTGGGCGGTCCAGCGGGATACCTTGCTGACGCGGTGGTGGTTGCTGTGGTCGTGGTCATCTCCTGTTGTGTGGTGGGCAGTTCGTGCTGTGGTGCTGGCATGGGGGCCTACTCGGTGGGGTGTGGATCGGGGAGTGCGGTGATGTCGGGTCGACTCGTCACCGAAGGGAGACTCGTCCTCGCGCTGACGTGCGCGGGGACGAGAGGTGCGGGACGAGGTTGGCAGCGGCCGGTGGTCAGGAGGCGATCGCCGCTGGCGCGGTCTCGCTCGGTTTGGCTGCTGCGGCTTCGTCGAGTTCGGCCTGGAGCGCGTCCTTGACGCGTTCCGCCTCGTCCTTGCCGATCGTGCGGCCGGTGCTGCGGACCGCGTCCTCGATGTGGCGGCGTGAGGCTTTGCCTCCGCGTCCACGCGGCGCACGGCGGGCGAGGGCGAGCAGCTCGGTATCGACGGTGTCCGGCTCCTCTGTGTCGGGCGCGGGGGAAGCGGCGGAGAAGTCCGCCACATGGGAAGCGTCTTCCGCCACGTCTGGCGGGGTGCCCGCCACCTTGAGGTGTGTGGGCAGCTGAATGTCCGAGGTGGCGCCGCTGGCTACCGGGTCGGTGTCTTCCTGGTCGGCGGCCAGCGCGAGGTCACTCTGGATGATCTGGTAGAAGTGCACCGCGCCGGCCAGCGCGAGCGGCGGGAGCGCGGAGAGCACGGCTACGGTCCAGTCGTTGAGCTGCAGACCGCCGCCCGGGGCCTGCTGGTTGAGACGTACGGCGTGGAGCGCGTTGGCCCAGATGCTCAGCGCGGTCGCAAGGCTGACGAGGAGCCACACGTACAGGCGGGCGGCCGTCGACGCGGCGCGTACCAGGAGCAGGGCGGCGATGCCGATGGCGATGAACCCGTCGATGACGAGGGGGAAGCCGATGGCGAAGAGCGGGCGGATGTGGGCGGCGACGGCCATCTGCCGCAGGGCGTCGTAGGACAGGACGAAGCCGATCGTGCCGAGCAGGGCGATGCCGAAGCGGATGGCGCCGGTCTTGGGTACGGCGGGCTCGGGTGTGGTGGGTTCGTGCGGGGGTAGGGGAGACCTCCGGTGGGTGGGGGCACCTGCGAGCAGGCCGGCAGTGGGGCAGGGCGCTGTGGCTGCGAGGTGCTGGGACTCGTACCACTCGTCGCGTGCCTGGTCAGCACAGGTTCGAGTGGCGTGGTGATGTCGAGACGACTCGTTGCGGGCTGTTCACTCGTCCCCGCGCTGACCTGCGCGGGGACGAGTGATGCGAGTGGTGTCGAGTCAGGCTGCGGTGCCAGGCAGCGGCCCGTCGGCTGACGAGGCGGGCGCGTCCGCCGCCTTCGGTTCGGGGCAGTAGCGCGCCCAGGTGTCGAGGAATTGGTTGCGCGCGAAGCCCTTGGCCTGGGTGCCGTCGGGGAAGCGGCGGTTGGCCGAGCCGATGCCGTAGGGCTTCAGGAGCAGATGCAGTCCGCGCGGGGTCAGCCCGTTGGCGCCGTATTCCGCCCACGGTGCTTCCCTGTCCGCGCTCAGGGACTCCAGCAGGTGTTTCGTGCTGAGCACGGTCGGATCGCCCACAGTGGCGAAGGCGCGGCGGATGCCGACGAGGAGGCGGGTGCGCAGCCCGGCCTCCTCGTCTTGGCCGGCCTCGTAGTCGGTCATGGTGCGGCAGGCGGTGCGTGCGAGCGCGGGCCAGTCGCCCCCGGCGAGGTCGGCGATGATGACCAGCGGTTCCCAGGTGTCCGCCGCGCGGTCCTCGACCGGCATGGGCGGCTCCATCTCCATGGCCTGGGCATACAGCGGCTGGAGCCAGGCGTGGAGGCGGTCGCGGATCGCGTTCAGGGCGGGGGTGTCCCGGCCGGTGCGGAAGGATGCAACCTTCTCGCCCGCCGCGCGGCGGCGCATGCGGATGACCACCGCCCGGTCCTGGATCGTGTCGGGCAGGTCGCCGATCCCGGCGAGTGCGGCCATGGCGAAGGTGGGGAACTCCTGCACCTGGTGCTCGGGCCCGGATACCCGCAGGGTGGGCCAGCCGCGCTGGTGACCGGCATTGATCAGCCCGCGTACCTCCTCGTTCTTCTCCGCGGCCCTGGGGCTGCTGAAGAGCGTGTCGGCCTCGTCGACCAGGAGGGTGGGCGGGTCGTCCCCGTCGATCGACCGGAAGATTGCCGCCGCGCTGGCGTTGACCGTGATCAGGCGGTTGTGCACGGTCTCCGTCACGATGTCCAGCAGGCGGGACTTACCGCACCGCTTCTCCGGAGCGACGATCGCCAGGCGAGGTGCGTGCTGCCACGCACGCTGCAGATGCGTCGCAGCGATCCACAGCGCCACGGCCGTGACGGCCTCCTCGCTCGGCATCGCCACGTACCGCCGGAGCTGCGCCCGCAGGGCAGCCAGGATCTGCGCGCCCTCGGGCAGTGGCCCTGCTGAGGCCGCGCCGTCGCGGTCCTGGTCTGCGGGAGGTGTGGCGGGAATGGCCGACTGGCCGGGAATGGCGACGCCGGGCGGCACGTCGGGCGTCGAGGTGGGGGCGGTGGAGGACGTAGGTTCGTCCACAGGCGTTCCTCTCTGGTGCGGCTGGACGGGCAAGGTTCGGCCGCACCGGTTCGATCGTTCGGGCAAGGGCGATGAGGCAGCGACTCCCCCGGCTCCCGGCGGTGGCTCGCCGGGAGCCGCTTCGCTGTCCCGAGACGGGTTTCAGACCGCGAGGTCGTACGTGGCCTGGGCGTTCAGCCAGGCGTCCACCTCGTGCCAGTGGTAGCGCAGGTGACGGCCGACCTTGTGCACGTTGGGGCCGATGCCCCGGTACTTCCACTGGTAGAGCGTCTTCACCGGCACCCCGAGGTACGCGGCGACCTCCGCGGGGGTGGCCAGCGGGCCGCGCCTGGTCGCATCGGCGGTGGCGGCGGCGGGGGTGCGGGTGTGGCGGGCGGAAGGGTTCGGCACAGGGCTCCTTTTCGGTATCGGTCAATCGGGCCTGGACAACAAAGCCACAGCGTCGGCGAAGAAGCCCAGTGTTTACTTTGAAACTCCGTACAACTTCTCGGCATGGCCCGATGACAAAACAGTAAGGGCGGATCCCCGGTTGCCGAAATCGCTGTCAACCGGACCCCTGATTTCCGTCCCCCTGCCCTGGCGGGGGAAACATAGCTGCTCAGGGCATCCGCTGGCCCGACGGACCCAGCGTGAGGGGACACCTTCACCCCGGCCCCGCTTACTCAAGAAAAATGGAATAGAGGCAGTCGCGATCACTTTTCTCGGGTAGTTGAGCAAACTATTGCCACGGCGGCCGATTGCAAGCTAAAGCTATCTGTCATGCCAAACCGACCTGTCGAAATAGGCCCCGCCGGCCTCCACACCGCCCGCGCCATCGAGCAACTACGCCTCGTGCGCGGCCTGACCCAGCACCAGCTCGCCGCCCGCTGCACCGCACTGGGCCGCCCGATGACCAACACCGCCCTCAGCCGCACCGAGCGCGCCCGCCGCCGCTGCGACATCGACGACCTCGTCGCCATCGCCGCGGCGCCCGGTGTTGCTCCCACGACCCTGCTCCTGCCGCTCCCGTCGGTGTCCCGTGATGACCGGAGGGGGTGCTAGTTGGCGCGGGTCTGGATTGAGGACCGCATAGGGCACGCGGCGTACGTAGAGGCCGTGGCGGGAGCCAAGCGGGCCGGGCGTACGCCGTCGGGGCGCTACCGCGTGCGCTGGTACGGCCCCGACGGCAAGCCGAAGATGAAGACCTTCGCCCGCAAGGGCGACGCCGAGGCGGAGCGGACGAGGGTGGAGTCGCGTCTCAGCGACGGCTCCTATCGTGATCCCGCAGCCGCGCGCGTGAAGTTCGCAGAGGTGGCGGAGTCCTGGCTGGCCGCGCAGCTCCACCTCAAGCGTTCAACGCGGGCTCGCTACCGCGGTGTTCTCGACGTCCACGTCATCCCGAAGTGGGGCACCACCCCACTGGACCGCATCCACTTCGAGGACATCGCCGAGTGGCTCGCGGACCTGCCGTCCGGCGAGGCGACCGGCGGCAGGAACCTCAGCCCCCGGTCGGTCCGCAAGGCGTACGTCGTCCTCAGCCGCGTCCTCGGCTATGCGGTCAAGGCCCGCCGCCTGGCAGTCAACCCGGCTGTCGGCGTGCCCCTGCCGAAGGCGATGCCGGCTGACCACGTGTACCTCGACGACTTTCAGGTCGACGCGCTGGCCAACGCGTCAGGAGCCTACCGGGTGTTCATCCTGCTGTTGGCCTACACCGGCCTGCGCTGGGGCGAGGCGTCCGCGCTGAAGGTGGGCCGCGGAGACCTGGACGCGTGCCGGGCCCACATCGTCGAGGCGTACGCCGAGGACAACGGCAAGCTCTACCTCGACACCCCCAAGAATCACGAGCGCCGATCCGTACCGATCCCGCGGTTCCTGGCAGAGGAGCTGAACCCCCACGTCCAGGGGCGGGGAGATGAGGAGTTGCTCTTCACCGCCCCGCAGGGCGGACCGCTGCGGGCCCGCAACTTCCGTTAGCGGTTCTTCGCGCCGGCGGTCGTGAAGGTTGGGCTTGGGCATCTCAAGATCACCCCGCACAAGCTATGGCACACAGCCGCCTCGCTCGCCATCGCCAGCGGCGCGGACGTCAACGTCGTACAGACGATGCTGGGCCACAAGTCCGCGACGCTGACCCTGGACACGTACGGGCACCTCTTCCCCGACCGCCTGGACGAGGTCTCGAAGAAGATGCACAAGCGCCGCTCCAAGCAACTGGCCAAGGCGAAGGCCAAGCTGGAGAAGGCGCAGCGGAAGGCCCGTGAGGCCGCCGAGACCATAGCCGCCCTAGAGGACGATGCTGCGTGATGTGTGCCTGATCCGTGCCGGGGAGCTGTAACCGAGGGCGCTGCCCCACCGCGCTGATGCGGTGGGGCGGCGCCTTGCGTTTCCGCCGGATCAGGTCAGCCGCGCGGCCGGTGGCTTTCCTGCCGGGCCCGGTCGATCGCGGCAGCGGCTGCATCTCCGGCCAGCCGCTCGATCTCCTCAGGAGCCTTTCGCTCGTCGAGGACGAAGAGCCTGTCACCGACGAGACGGGTGGTCGCCTTCCAGCCGATACGCCGTCCCGCTTCCCTGGCGGCACGCCGGACGTCCTTGAGCTCGCCCATCTCCGCAAGATCGTCAGCGCCAAGGATGAACTGCCCGTAGTAACCCTCGTACTCCGGCTTCAGCGCGGCCCGCATCAACGACTCAAGCCGGGCGACCAGCCTCTCGTACCGGCGCCGGGCCAGCTCGTCCTTCGCAGGCAGTCGCACAGCTCCCCACCTCTGCCCGCAGCCGCATGTGTGCCATATGTGTGCTGCGAGTACGAAGGCCCTCCCGTCCGATGGACGGAAGGGCCTCTGACCAGGTGTTTCTCTGTGCCCCCGGCAGGATTCGAACCTGCGACACCCGCTTTAGGAGAGCGGTGCTCTATCCCCTGAGCTACGAAGGCGGAAGGTGCCCTGACAGCGTAGCGGATCCGTCCCTCGGGGTTCGCCCTGGTTGTGGGTGATCGACAGCGCGGCTCGGTGATCCGACGTGGGCCGTCTCGCCACGCTTGACCTCAACTTAACTTGAGATTTTACGTTGCTTCCACGGGGCCACTCCACCACCGCCCCGCGATCACTCCCCATCACTCCCACCGATCCCGGAAATCGAGGTACACCCATGTCCCGCGCCCCCGAGACCCCGATGCCCCACGCTGCCCAGGCCGCCCCCACCACCCCCTCCCCGACCCCCCTCAAGATCGGCGTCGTCATCGGCAGCGTTCGTCCCGGGCGGTTCGCCGACAAGGTGGCTCAGTGGTTCGTCGGTGAGATCGGGCGGCGGGAGGACATGGAGACGCATGTCATCGATCTGTCCGAGCCCGCCCTCGCCGGCGAGCTCAAGCTCACCCTGGAGCCCACCGACGCGCCGACGCTGGCGCAGCGCATCGGTGGGCTCGATGGATTCGTCGTCGTCACTCCCGAGTACAACCACGGATACCCCGCCGCCCTGAAGCTGGCCATCGACTACGTCTACGGGGAGTGGCGGGCCAAGCCGGTCGGCTTCGTCTCCTACGGCGGTATGGCCGGCGGCCAGCGCGCCGTCGAGCAGTTGCGTCAGGTCTTCGCCGAGCTGCACGCCGTCACCCTGCGCGACACCGTCAGCTTTCACATGGCCTGGGAGCAGTTCGACGACGAGGGCCGCCCGCATGACCAGGACGGCACCACCAAGGCCGCCGACGTCCTGCTCGACCAGCTCGCGTGGTGGGGGCTGACTCTGCGCGAGGGCCGGGCCGCCCGGCCATACGACGGTTGAGCGGCCTACCGGGGAAGGCCCCCCTCATCCCTCACCCCCTCAAGCCACCGCCACCCCACCAAACCGCCCAGCCACCGCCAACTCCCCCTCCACCCGCCCAGCCGTCTCCACCAGCTCCGGCAGGACATCCCGTACGCACTCCTCCACCGACCGCCGTGCCGCATGCATCGCCACGTTCAGCGCGGCGACCACCTGGCCCGTGCGGTCCCGTACCGGTACCGCCACCGAGCGCAGGCCCGCCTCCAACTCCTCGTCGACCAGGGCGTACCCACGGGTTCGGGCTTCCGCCAGGACGGCGGTCAGGGCTGTGGGGTCCGTGATGGTGTGGGGTGTGAGGGGGCGGAGAGCGCCTGGTACGCCCGGCGGCAGCCGGAGGTCGTCGGACGGGCGGTCGGCCAGCAGCACCCGGCCCAGCGACGTCGCGTACGCCGGCAACCGCGTGCCGACCGTGATGTTGACGCTCATCACGCGGCTCGTGGCGGCCCGGGCGATGTACTGGACCTCCTCGGCCGACGGCGTCAGCACGGCGAGGGACGCCGACTCGTGGACACGGTCGGCGAGTTCGGCCAGGTGGGGGGTCGCGATCTGGGACAGGGTCGTGCGGGAGAGGGGTGGGTAGCCGAGGGACAGTACCCGGGGGGTGAGAGTGAAGGTCCGGGTTCCCGACTGGCGTACCAGGCCCAGGTGTTCGTAGGTGATGAGCGCGCGTCGGGCCGTCGCGCGGGCCAGGCCGGTCGCGTTCGCCACGTCCGTGAGCGTCAGTTCCGCCCGGTCCTCGCCGAAGGCGGTCAGTACGGTCAGTCCGCGCGCCAGCGACTCCACGAACTCCCTGCCGAGCTCCTGCTTGGAGGCGCCCGTCCAGGTCGCGAGGCCCGCCGGAGTGTGGGCGGGGCGCGGTTGCGGGGCCTCGCGCAGGGTGCGTTCCATCTCGGTGACCGCCGTCCGCAGGCGGGGGAGGAGCGTCTCGCGCAGGTCCGCGGCCGTGTGCCGGCTCGTGTGACTCACCACGCTCACCACGCAGGCGATACGGCCGCCCGCCCGCGGGTCCTTCACCGGTACGGCCATCGCGACCAGCCCCGGCTCGATCAACTGGTCGTCCAGCGCCCAGCCGTCCCGCCGCGCCCGCGCCGCCCGGCGTTCGAAGTCCTCGTCGGAGGAGGAGTGCACCTGCCACGGTGCCGCCGGAAAGCCCCGGTCCTCGGGGTCCTTCGCCCGGCGCTCGCGCCACGCCCGCCACTCCGGCTCGGTCCATTCCGTCGCGAACAGCGGGCCCGGCGCGGTGCGTTCGGCCGGCAGCAGGTCGCCGATGCGGAAGCTGAGGGACATCGCGCGGCGGCGGGTCGCCTGGTGGATGAAGCGGATGCCGTCACGGTCGGCGACCGCGAGCGACACCGACTCGTCCAACTCGTCGGCGAGCGCGTCCGCGTGCGAGGAGAGCAGTGCGGGCAGGCCGAGGGCGGCCAGATAGGCGTTGCCCAGTTCCATCACGCGGGGCGCCAGCGCGATGTCGCGGCCGTCGAGGCGGACGTATCCCATGCGCGCGAGCGTGGATGTGATCCGGTCGACCGTGGAGCGGGCCAGGCCGGTGCTCCGTTCCAGCCCGCTTGCGCTGAGCGTCCCGCCGGCCTCCGTCAGCCGCCGTAGCACCGCGACACCCCGGATCAGCGGAGTGACCGCCTCCACCGGTAGGGCACGGTCGTCGTCCAGGGTCGTCTTCGCGGGCATCTGCTCTCCGTACGGCGTTCGCGGCAGCCCTAACCGTAATCCCGTGATCCGACACCCGCGCGCGTACGCCGACCTCGGGCGCCCCACGCGCGTACGGCACGCCGGCCCAGCCACACCCCCCGCCCATCCATGCCGAACCAAAGCCCCGCCCCGCAGAAGTCACCCGCCCCTACCCCCGACTGACCCGCACCCGATACCCCCCGGTCAGATCCACCCCCACCACCGCCACCCGCACCCCCCGCTTCTCGTCCCGGAATTCCTCCCCGGCCACGAACGTCGCGTCCGACAACTCGGCATGGACGTTCGGGCTGCGCGTGCACCCCCCGCTGTTCTCGTGGGAGTCGTGGACCTTCACCGGTCCCATCCCGGTGTCCACGTCCGCGTCGACCTTGTAGATCAGCACGCCGGGGCGGCACACGGCCTCGTCGTTGCCCTCGCGGGTGCGTAGTTCGAGGGCGTATCCGGTGCGGCGGTCCAGGGGTATGAACACCAGCTTCGGGCCGCCCTCGCGGGCCAGCGGGGTCAGGGCGTACTCGGTGGTCCCCGGGGTCGCCGCGCAGCGTATCTGTGCCGCGTCCAGCCAGCCGAGCTTCCACTTGTGCCAGCCGAGCATGTCGTTGTTGGCGCCCCAGTCCTCGCTCATGATGTCCCAGTGGCCGACCGCGCCGCCGCCCTCGGCGGTGTACAGGTCGGGCAGGCCGAAGACATGGCCGTTCTCGTGGGGGAGGACCCGGTAGCCGGTGCGGTGGTAGGTGCCGGAGCCGTCGTCCTGGCGGGAGTAGACGAAGGAGGCGTTGGCCACCGAGACGCCGTCGGCGACCGGAGCCTCGGCGTTGCCCGCGAAGGTCACCGACAGGACCGTGTCCAGGGCCGACGGGCCGGCGTTCGGTGACACCAGTACGTTCAGGAAGTCGTACGACCGGAAGTCCACCTTGGGATCGGCCGCGACCACGATGTCCTGGACCAGTTTCCGGTAGCCGGGGTCGAAGGGGGCGCCGCGCTCTATGCCGTACGCCCGGAACGACTTGGGCATCCGCAGCCAGCCGGGGATCGGGGTCTCGGCGCGGTAGTCGAGGCGGCCGTAGGAGCTGGTGCGGAACCAGTCCTGGGTCTGCGGGAAGAACTCCGAGAAGCGGTCGAGGGCGAGGCCCGGACCGGGTGCGTCGGGGAAGTCGACCATCACGGTCAGCGCGCGCACGCTGCCGGTGGAGCGGGAGTAGCCGCGCACCGTCGGCACGCCCTCGGACATCTGGATCGTCGGCCGGCCGCTGATCATGCAGGGCCGCAGGGCAGAGGGGTGTTCCGGCGAGATCGGGCCCGCTCCGGCCACCGTCGAGGAGCCCGCCGTGAGGTGCCCGGTGCCTGCCGACGTGGTCACCGCGAGGGTCAGGGCGGTGACGGAGGCGAGGGCGGCCACACGGCGGGTGCGTATCCGTCGGCTCGGCTGCATGCATGGGCCCTTCAGTCCATGGCAGCCCGCCGGCCTGCGCGCTGCACCCTCTCGATCACCCTGTGTCGAGGGGTGCGCGGACGCGCGCTGGATGAGACCGAACGTGGGTTCTTGCGGCGAGACTATGTGATTCAGGTCACAAGAAATCTCTTCGGAAGCGGGAAATAACCGGGGACCGTCTCCCCGTTTAGCCCTACGTGCGAGCGAAACGGGGACGTCGTCCCCGGATCGTCGGACGCAG
Organism: Streptomyces sp. NPDC098781; assembly: GCF_044759995.1. NCBI lineage: Bacteria > Bacillati > Actinomycetota > Actinomycetes > Kitasatosporales > Streptomycetaceae > Streptomyces > Streptomyces sp. NPDC098781. The sequence goes on along the minus strand of NZ_JBIWAK010000010.1, from coordinate 28,297 downwards.
CAGCACCAGATTCAGTCGGACGCAGCAACACCAGACTCAGTAAGCACCAGCAACATCAGGAGTACGCCGTGCAGACCGTGACCCCCGTACCGCGCAAGGCGCCCCGGCCGCGCGCCGACGCCCTGCGTAACCGGGAGCGGATCGTCACCGCCGCCCAGGAGATGTTCGTCGAGTTCGGCCCGGATGTGCCGCTCGACGAGATCGCCCGCCGGGCCGGCGTCGGCAACGCCACGGTGTACCGCAACTTCCCCGACCGCGACGCGCTGGTCCGCGAGGTCGTCTGCACCGTCATGGACCGTACGGTGGCGGCGGCCGAAACGGCCCTCGCGCAGACCGGGGACGCCTTCGAGGCCCTGGAGCGTTTCGTGCACGCGGCCGCTGACGAGCGGATCAGCGCGCTGTGCCCGATGGTCCAGAGCACTTTCGACCAGAACCACCCGGACCTGGAGTCCTCGCGGGAGCGTGCCGAGCAGCTCATCGGCGCGATCATGGACCGCGCCAAGGCGGCCGGCCAGCTCCGCTCCGACGTGGACGTCGGCGATGTCATGATCGCCGCCGCCCAGCTCAGCCGGCCCCCGGCGGGGACCGGGTGCAATGTGGTCGACCGCTATGTCCACCGTCATCTTCAGCTGTTCCTGGACGGACTGCGGGCCCCGGCCCGTTCGGTTCTGCCGGGCACGGCGCTGACCATGGAGGACCTGCGCCAGGCCTGACCGATCAGTCTTGAGCACGACAGCGGTCAGCACTGCACATCACGCCATCAAGCCATCGCGCATCGCGTATCTCGCGTCTCAGTCAGGCAACTCACAGCAACCCAGTCACGTAGCTCCATCACTCGTCATCACTCGTCATCACTCGTCTCACCGGCCGTCAGTGCCGACGAGCCGTCCCCTTTCGTTTCCGTTTTTCGCGTACGAATCCCTTTTTCCGTCACGAAGTCCCGAAGTGGGTAGACCCATGTCTGAAACGGCCGCAAAGGCTCCCGGCAGCGCCCTCGGCGCCGCCGATCCCAACCGCTGGAAAGCCCTCGCGTTCATCGCGATAGCCCAGCTGATGGTCGTGCTCGACGCGACCATCGTGAACATCGCCCTGCCCTCCGCCCAGCAGGACCTGGGCATCTCCGACGGCAACCGGCAGTGGGTCGTCACGGCCTACGCCCTCGCCTTCGGTGGTCTGCTGCTGTTCGGCGGACGTATCGCCGACCTGTGGGGACGCAAGCGCGCCTTCGTCGTCGGTCTGGGCGGCTTCGCCGCGGCCTCCGCGCTCGGCGGGGCGGCCACCAACGAGGCCATGATGTTCGGCGCCCGCGCCCTCCAGGGTGCGTTCGGCGCGCTGCTCGCCCCGGCCGCGCTCTCGCTGCTCGCGGTGATGTTCACCGACGCCAAGGAGCGCGCGAAGGCGTTCGGCATCTACGGCGCCATCGCCGGTGGTGGCGGCGCCGTCGGTCTGATCCTCGGCGGGTTCCTCACCGAGTACCTGGACTGGCGCTGGACGTTCTTCGTGAACATCCCGTTCGCCATCATCGCCGCGGCCGGTGCCTGGTTCGTCATCCGTGAGCCCGAGGGCGGCCGCAACCGCTCCTCGCTGGACATCCCCGGCGTGATCCTCTCCACCCTCGGTCTGGTCGCGCTGGTCTACGGCTTCACCCGTGCCGAGTCCAACGGCTGGGGCGACTCCACGACCATCGGCATGTTCGTCGCCTCCGGCGTGCTGCTGCTGGCCTTCGTCCTCATCGAGGCCAGGGTCAAGGCCCCGCTGCTGCCCCTGCGCGTGGTCACCGAGCGCAACCGCGGCGGTATCTACCTCTCGCTCGGCCTCGCGATCATCGCGATGTTCGGCCTGTTCCTGTTCCTGACCTACTACCTCCAGATCGTCAAGGGCTACTCGCCGGTGAAGACCGGCTTCGCCTTCCTGCCGATGATCGCGGGCATGATCGTCGGTTCCACCCAGATCGGCACCCGTCTGATGACCCGGGTCGCGCCGCGGCTGCTGATGGGCCCCGGCTTCCTGGTCGCCGCGCTCGGCATGCTGCTCCTGACCCAGCTGGAGATCGGCTCGTCGTACGCCGCGCTCCTGCTGCCCGCGATGGTGCTGCTCGGCCTCGGTATGGGTACGGCGTTCATGCCGGCCATGTCGCTGGCCACCATGGGCGTCAAGCCGCAGGACGCCGGTGTCGCCTCCGCGATGGTCAACACCTCGCAGCAGGTGGGCGGCGCGATCGGTACGGCCCTGCTGAACACGATCGCCGCCTCGGCGACCACGTCCTACATCGCCGACCACATCGCCGGCGCGTCCAGCAGGTCCCAGCAGCAGCTGGTCCAGCTGGAGGGCATGGTGCACGGCTATGCCAACGCCATCTGGTTCGCCGTCGGCATCCTGGTCGTGGCCGCGGGCATCGCGTTCACCTGCATCAACGCCGGCCGTCCGGACGGCACGACGGTGGCCTCCTCCGAGGAGGGCGCCGCGGACGAGGTCCCGGTGCCGGTCGTCGCGCACTGAGACCGGTGACGGCCGTCAGGTCGTACCCCTTGGGACCGGGCGGGTACGTACGGGGATGGGGACGCTCCGTACGTACCGCCTTCAAGGACCTGCCCCGGCTCGCTGAATGAGCGGTTCAGCGGAGCCAGGGCAGGTCCGCACCCGCTTCGCTGGGCTGAAGGCCCTTGGCGACGATCAGCATGATCTCGCCGAGGGCCTTCTGCTGTTCCGGTGTGAGCCGGTCGAAGACCGCCTGGCGCACGGCCTCCACATGGCCGGGCGCGGCCTCCCCCAGCATCGCCATGCCCGCCTCCGTCAGCACCGCGAACTGACCCCGCTTGTCGTCGGGACAGTCCTCGCGCCGCACCCAGCCGCTCTTCTCCAGCCGGGCGATGGCGTGCGAGAGCCGGGAACGCGTGATCTTCGCGAGCATCGCCAGTTCGGTCATCCGCAGCCGCCGGTGCGGGGACTCGGCGAGCTTGACCAGGAGGCCGTAGTAGATGTGCGGCATGCCCGCGTCCCGCTGGAGCTGGCGGTCCATGTGGTCCCAGAGCAGGGTGGTCGCCTCGATGTAGGAGCGCCAGACCTGCTGCTCCTCGGCGGTGAGCCAGCGCGTTTCCCGCGGGGGAGCGGTCGCGTCGGATGCGGGCGGCGCGGAGGTCGATGCCGTATTCATGTATCCCACTCTACGAGAGCTCTCCTTGAAACTTTAATCACTTGGACGTACGGTTTCCGAGAACCGAAAGCTTTAGTTTTGAAGCAACTCCAGGCAATCGGAGGGAGCCGCCGTCATGTCCGCCGCCGCGCAGGAGCGCATGCCCGCCCTCTACCTCAGCCACGGCGCCCCGCCGCTCGCGGACGACCCGGTCTGGCCCGGCGAACTCGCGGCCTGGTCCGCGGACCTGCCGCGCCCCAAGGCGATCCTCATGGTCTCCGCCCACTGGGAGGAGGCCCCCCTGGCCATCGGTGCCACCGAGCGCGTTCCTCTCGTCTACGACTTCTGGGGATTTCCCGAGCACTACTACCAGGTGACCTACCCGGCCCCCGGCGCCCCTGAGCTCGCCGAATCCGTACGGAAGCTGCTGCGTGCACCCGGCATGCCCGTGCAGGACATCCCGGACCGCGGACTCGACCACGGCGCCTACGTCCCGCTCGTCGAGATGTACCCCGAGGCCGACATCCCCGTCCTCCAGATCTCCATGCCGACCCTGGACCCCGTGCGGCTCGTGGAGATCGGCCGCAGGCTGGCGCCGCTGCGCGACGAGGGCGTGCTGATCGTCGGCTCCGGCTTCTTCACCCACAACCTGGCCGCCCTGCGGCAGGGCGGCATCCCCGCCTGGTCCGCGGAGTTCGACGACTGGGGCCGCCGGGCCCTGGAGAGCGGCGACCGGGACGCCCTGCTGGACTTCCTGCACAAGTCACCGGCCGGCCGCTACGCCCACCCGCGCACCGAGCACTTCGCCCCGCTGTTCGTGACCATGGGCGCCGCGGACGCGGCCGGTGAGCAGGCGGGCCCGAAGTCCGTGATCGACGGGTTCTGGATGGGGCTGGCGAAGCGGTCGGTGCAGTTCGGCTGAGGCTCCTCGCCGCGCCTACAGCTCCTTCTCGTACCAGGCCACGTCCCAGTACCGGCCGAACTTGCGGCCCACCTCGCGATACGTGCCGACGTACCGGAAGCCGAACCGCTCGTGCAGCCGGGTGGACGCCTCGTTCGGCTGGGCGATGCCCGCGTAGGCGCGGTGCACGTCCTCCTCGGCCAGTGTCTCGAACAGGGCCTTGTAGAGGAGGGTGCCGATGCCGCGCCGGCCGGCGTCCGGCGCGAGATAGACGGTGACCTCCACGGAGGTCTCGTAGGCGGGCTTGGCGCGAAAGGGGCTGGATGTGGCGTAGCCCAGAATCCGCTGTGAGTTCCCTTCGGGCCCCACCTCCACGGCAACCTTCAGCCGGTGGGGGCCGTCTTCAGGGTGGGAGAGCAGCCAGGGGCGGCGCTCTTCCGGCGTGAAGACCGCCGTATCGAAGGTGATGGCCGTCTCACGTACGTAGTGGTTGTAGATGTCGGTGAGGGCTTCGAGGTCTTCCTCGGCTCCTGACCTGACCTGCACCTCTGCTCGTTCCGACGGCATCGGGCCTCCTCGTGGGCCCGGCAGGATACTGCAAGATCAGAAAAATAGGGGGGAGGGTTGGGAATTCTGTCCTGATTCCAGTCGTTGTTTCCATCGAATGCCGGGCACTCGACAAGAGTCCCAAGCGTTCAAGAACCACCCGCCCGCCCACTTCGCAAGGGAGCACGCATGGCAACCCGTGCCGTCGCCCGTCGTCAGTCCGCCACCGGCGAGGCAGTCGACGCGGCCCGCAGTGTTCGCGCCCATGGCGGCGAGATCGCGGACCGCGACCTGGTCGGCATGTACCTCGACGAGATCGCGCGTACGCCGCTACTCGACGCAGCCAAAGAGGTCGAGCTGTCGCAGATCATCGAGGCGGGTGTGTTCGCAAGGCAGGTCCTCGACGGATACGAGGAGGCCAAGGCGGACGCCACCCGTGAGGAACTGGAATCCCTCGTCGCCGACGGCGAGCGGGCCAAGGACATCTTCATCCGCTCCAACCTCCGCCTGGTCGTGGCGGTGGCCCGTCGCTACCCGCGCAGCGGTCTCCCCCTCCTCGACCTGATCCAGGAGGGCAACGCCGGCCTGGTGCGCGCGGTGGAGAAGTTCGACTACCGCAAGGGCTTCAAGTTCTCGACCTACGCCACGTGGTGGATCCGCCAGGCCATCACGCGCTCGATAGCCGACCAGTCCCGCACCATCCGCCTCCCCGTCCACCTCGTGGAGGAACTGGGCCGCATCCGCCGTGTCCAGCGCGAGTTCAACCGGGAGCACGGCCGCGACCCGGAGCCCGCGGAGATCGCCGCGGAGCTCGGTTCGAACGCGGACCGTGTGACGGACGTCCTGGACTGGGCCCGAGACCCGGTCTCCCTGAACATGTCGGTGGACGACGAGGGCGAGACCCAGTTCGGCGACCTCCTGGAGGACACCTCGGCGGTCTCCCCCGAACAGTCCGTCCTCACCCTCCTGCGCAGCGAGGAACTGGACGACCTGATCGGCCGCCTCGACCAGCGCACGGCGTCCATCATCAAGATGCGGTACGGCATCGAGGACGGCCGCGAGCGCACGCTGACCGAGGTGGGCAAGGAACACGGCCTGACCCGCGAACGCATCCGCCAGATCGAGAAGCACGCCCTGCTGGAGCTGAAGAAGATGGCTCGCAGCACCGGCTTCGACGCGGCCGCGTAACCCTCCGCCCGCAAGGGCGGGGGCGTACGCCCGGTGGCCAAAGACCGCGCAAACATGGCGATGTAACGCCGCTTCAACTCGCAGGGACCGGGAAAAAGCCCTTCGGGCAAGGGAGTTCGACCCCCGAGACCCACCACACACCGAACCAAGTCCCGACGCACTCCCCCCGGCGCCGGGACTTCCCCCGAGTCGGGCTTCGGCGCCTATCCCCCCTGGGTGCCGGAGCCCGGCTTTTTTCGGCGTGACCCGCTGGACGGGCGGGCCACCCCGTACCTGAACCACGGGGTCGCCCGCCCGGATGGCAGATTGTGTCACATGGGCATAGCCTGCCGAACGTGAGCAGCCCCATCTCCCCCTCACTGACGGAACGCCGCAAGGCCGCGACCCGCATGGAGATCGCCCGCGCCGCGGCCGCCCTCTTCGTACGACACGGCCTGCGGGCCACCCGGGCCGAGGACATCGCCCAGGTGGCCGGCATCGCCCCGCGCACCTTCTACCGCTACTTCGCCACCAAGGAGGAGGCGGTGGCCCCGCTCTACGCGGCCGGCGCCGCCCGCTGGACCCAGGCGGTCCGTAACGCCCCCGCCCACCTCCCCCTCCCCAAGGCCCTGGAACACGCGGCCCGCCACACCCTCACCCCCGGCGCCGGTGTCTCGGCGGCGTCCTGGGACTGGGTCCGCACCCTGGTCCGCCTGGCCACATCGAGCCCGGCCCTGCGAAGGGTGTGGGCCGAGGTCTGCCACGAGTCGGAGCAGGAACTGGCGCAGGTCCTGGCCCACCGAGGCCAGGACAACGTTGCCGTCCCCACCCTCAACTTCGCCGCCGCGGTGGCCGCGGCGGCCGTACGCGTAGCAGTGGAGACCTGGGCCGCAGGCTCCGCCCCCGCAGAGGGCCCCGACGGCCCCGGAGCCCTGGCGATGCACAACTTGGACGCCCTCAGAAACTTCCCCTGGGAGGACATCGCCCCGTCCTGACCGCACGCGCGTGGGAGCCGCGTACGGCGGCGGGAGTTGACCCCTCCCGCAGCCGCGTACGGCGGCAAGGGGACGTGCCGGGGGGTGTCCGCCCGCAGTGGCCGGCGTCAAGGAACGTTCAGCACCCTGTCCGACCCCAGCCGCCGGTCCGAGGACGGACACCCCCCGGCGCGGCCCCGACCCACAACGCACCCGCAGGCGCTACGCGAACCCCCACCGGACACCGACAGGCCGCCGCAGGCGTCACGCACCCCCACCGGACACCAACAGGCCGCCGCAGGCATCACGCACCCCCACTCGCCGCCCGACTCAACCGTCCGCCCAACTCCCGCACACACTCCACCAGTTCCACCGGCTCCCGCACAGTGAACTCGAACCCCAGCAACAGCAGCCGCACCGCCAACCACTCCACCGCGTCCCCCACAGTGGCCCGCAGCCGACAACTCTGCGGACCCACCGCCTCCGGCACCCCCAACCACCGAGGCACCCGCTCCGCGACAGCCTCCGCGGACGCGGCGAACGTCACCTCGAAGTCGTACGACGCCTGATGCCGCTGCATGGAACGCCGTAGGTACTCCGCCGCGCTCCCCGTGGGCAACTCCCGCGGAGCGAACCGCGCCCCGGTGGCGAACGGCTCGCTCACCCGGTCCACCCGGAACGTCCGCCAGTCGGCCCGATCGAGGTCGTACGCGACGAGATACCACCGACGCCCGGTCGACACGAGCCGGTACGGCTCGGTCAGGCGCCGCGACTCGGTGCCGTCCGCGGCGCGATAGGCGAACCGCAGCCGCTCCTGCCCCGCCACGCACGACGCCATCACGGTCAGCGTCTCGGTCGCGATGCTCGCCCCGTCCCCGCTGGTCAACGGCGTGGTCGCGGCCTGAAGCGTGGTCACCCGGTGCCGCAGCCGGGACGGCAGCACCTGCTCCAGTTTCGCCAGCGCCCGCACCGACGCCTCCTCCACCCCCTCGACCGCGTGCCCGGCCCCGGCCCGCAGTCCGACCGCGATGGCGACGGCCTCCTCGTCGTCCAGGACCAGCGGCGGCATCGCCTTGCCCGCGACGAGCCGATACCCGCCGTCCGCGCCCATGGTCGCCTGCACGGGATACCCCAGCTCCCGCAGCCGGTCGATGTCCCGCCGCACGGTCCGCCGGGACACGCCGAGCCGATCGGCGAGTTCGCCGCCGGGCCATTCACGGGGCGTCTGGAGAAGGGAGAGAAGCGTCAGAAGCCGTGCCGGAGTGTCCGTCGTCATGAATCCGAGGATGCCGTAGAACTAGGCCACGATCTGACCTACACAGGGATTACCTTCAAGCCATGACCTCAACCGGGACAGAACCAGCACTCGTGCCCCACCCCAGCGCACCGGCCGCGGACGGCGCGGATGCCGCGGACACCGCACCCTCGGCCGATCCCAAGTCCGCCGCAGGCGACCGCCGTCGATGGTTCGCCCTGGCGATCGTGATGACCGCGGCCTTCATGGACCTCGTCGACGTCACGATCGTCAACATCGCCATCCCGTCGATCCAGCGGGACGCCGGCGCGTCCTTCAGCCAGATCCAGTGGATCACCGCCGGTTACGCCCTCGCCTTCGCCGCCGGCCTGATCACCGGCGGCCGCCTCGGCGACATACACGGCCGGAAGCGGCTGTTCCTGATCGGCATCGGCGGCTTCACCCTGGCCTCGGCGCTGTGCGGCTTCGCCGCGAACCCGGAGATGCTGGTCGCCTCCCGCATCCTCCAGGGTGCGATGGCGGCACTGATGGTCCCGCAGGTCCTGTCGATCGTGCACGCGACGTTCCCGGCGCACGAACGCGGCAAGGTCTTCGGCCTGTTCGGCGCGGTCGTGGGCCTCGGCGCGGTCACCGGCCCCCTGCTCGGCGCACTGCTCACCGAGTGGAACCTCTTCGGCCTCGAATGGCGCCCGATCTTCCTGATCAACCTGCCCGTCGGCATCGCGGGCCTGATCCTCGGCAGCCGCTTCATCACGGAGTCCAAGGCCCCGAAGGCACTGAAGCTGGACCTGGTCGGCGTCGCCCTCGTCACCCTCGGCCTGCTGATGCTGCTGTACCCGCTGACCCGTGGCCGCGAGCTGGGCTGGCCGCTGTGGGGTTACGCGTCCATGGCCGGCGCACTTGTCGTCCTCGCCGCCCTCGTGGCGTACGAGCGCCGCAAGGGCGCCCGTGACGGCTCCCCGCTCGTGGAGATGTCGCTGTTCAAGGTGAAGAGCTTCGCGGCCGGTATCGCGGTGCAGACCGTCTTCGGTGTGGCGCTCGGCATCTTCTTCCTGGTCTGGACGATGTACATGCAGTTCGGCCTGGGCTGGAGCCCGTTGAAGGCGGGCCTGACCGGGATCCCGTTCTCGATCGCGGTCTCGGTGGCGGCCGGCATGTCCGTGCAGGCGCTGGTCCCGCGCTTCGGCCGCAAGGTGCTCCAGGCGGGCGCGCTGGTGATGGGGATCGGCGTCCTGCTCTACATCTGGGAGGCCGGCCGCTACGGACTGTCCATCGCCCCCTGGCAGATGGCCCTGCCCCTGGTCGTGATGGGCGTCGGCATGGGCCTGATCGTGGCCCCGCTGACGGACGCGATCCTGTCGGAGGTACCGCGCGAGCACTCGGGTTCGGCTTCGGGCCTGATCAACACCGTGCAGCAGATGGGCAACGCGCTGGGCCTCGGCCTGGTCTCGGTGGTCTTCTTCGGTGTCATCGACGACCGGCTGGCCGAGGGCGCGCAGGCTCCGCAGACCCAGCAGACGGCCGCCGCCTTCGCGGACGGCTTCCAGAACGCGCTGGGCTGGGTGGCCGCGGTGATGGCCGCGATCTTCCTGCTGATGTTCGCGCTGTCGAAGAGACCCGCGCAGCACGTCGAAGGCGCGGCCACGGAGACTCCCGCGACCACCGGGACCCAGGCGGCCACCGGGACCCAGGCGACCACCGGGACCCAGGCGGCCACCGGGACTCCGGACAAGGAGGCCGCACCGGTCGGCTGAGCACGGCCCCGTAGGGGAGAGGGGTAGGCCCGGCACTTCGGTGCCGGGCCCTCGTCGTTTCCGTTCATGCCCGATTGGGCCCGAACCTGTTTACTTTCCAGAAATCCGGGCGTAGCCTCCCCTCGAAACCACAAGTTCGGGCACAGTTCGGAGGCGAACGGACATGTACGCACCGGAGCGGCAGCAGGAGATCCTCCGGCTCGCCCGTGACGGCGGCCGGGTGGACGTCCTGTCGCTGGCCGAGGAGTTCCAGGTCACGGCGGAGACGATCCGCCGGGACCTGAAGGCCCTCGACCGCGCCGGCCTCCTGCGCCGGGTGCACGGGGGCGCGATCCCGGCCGGGCGTCTCGACTTCGAGCCGGACCTCGCCGAGCGGGAGGGCACCGCGGCCGACGAGAAGGACCGCATCGCGAAGGCGGCCCTGGCCGAGCTGCCCACCGAGGGCACGATGATCCTCGACGCCGGTACGACGGTGGCCCGCCTGGCCGCCGCCCTGCCGCTGGAGGCGTCCCTGACCGTTGTCACCCACAGCCTCCCCATCGCGGCCCGCCTCGCGGACCACCCCGGCATCCAGCTGCATCTGATCGGCGGGCGCGTCCGGCACCGTACCCGCGCCGCCGTGGACGCCTGGGCGCTGCGCGCGTACGGCGAGATCCGCGCCGACGTCCTGTTCGTCGCGGCGAACGGCTTCTCCGCCGAGCACGGTCTGACCACCCCGGACCTCGCCGAGGCCGCGGTCAAGCGCGCGGCCGTCGCCGCCGCCCGCCGTGTCGTCCTCCTCGCCGACGCCGCCAAGCACGGCCAGGAGCACTTCGCCCGCTTCGGCGACCTGGGCGACGTGGACCTGCTGATCACGGACAGCGGGCTGAGCCGAGAAGACGCCACCGCCATCGAGCGCGGCGGCACCGAAGTGCTGTGTGTCTAGAAACGAGTGCGCATGATCCTCACCGTCACCCCGAACCCGTCCCTGGACCGCACCTATGAGGTTCCCTCCCTCGACCGCGGCGAGGTCATCCGCGCCACCGGCGAGCGCATGGACCCGGGCGGCAAGGGCGTGAACGTCTCGCGCGCGGTGGCGGCCGCCGGACAGCGCACGGTCGCGGTGCTGCCCCTGGGCGGCGCGCCCGGCGCCCTCGTCGCCGACCTGCTCGACGCGCAGGGCATCGAGGTCGCGCCGGTCCCGGTCACCGGCGCGACCCGCTCCAACATCGCGCTCGCCGAGTCGGACGGCGTACTCACGAAGATCAACGCGCCCGGGCCGGAACTCTCGGCGGCCGAGCAGGAACTGCTCCTGGAGACCGTGCGCGAGCAGTCGCGCGACGCGGACTGGATCGCCTGCTGCGGCAGCCTGCCGCGCGGTCTGGCCCCGTCCTGGTACGCCGATGTCGTCGCGCGAGCGCACGACGGGGGCGCGCGGATCGCGCTGGACACCTCCGGGCGCGCCCTCCTCGAAGCGCTGCGGGCGCAGCCGGACGTGGTGAAGCCGAACGCCGAGGAACTCGCGGCGGCGGTGGGGCGCCCCCTGACCACCGTGGGCGACGCGATGAAGGCCGCCGAGGAGTTGCGCGGGATGGGCGCGCGCGCCGTGCTCGCGAGTCTGGGCGCCGACGGGCAGTTGCTCGTGGACGACGCGGGCGCCTGGTTCGGCAGCGCGCGCGTGGACACCGTACGCAGCAATGTCGGCGCCGGTGACTCCTCGCTCGCCGGCTTCCTGATCGCCGGCGGCAGCGGCCCGGAGGCCCTCGCCTCGGCGGTCGCCCATGGCGCGGCGGCCGTACGGCTGCCCGGCAGCGTGATGCCGTCCCCGGCCGACCTGGACCTGGCGGCGGTGACGGTCACGGCCCAGGTGCCGATGGACCGCGTACTGAAGGAGCCGGTCTCGTGAAGGATGTCGCAGTTGTCGCACTTCTTGCCGATCGGTTCCGCGAGCGACGAAGCTCGCTGTTACTCACGGCCGCCGTCGGACGGCAGGGCACCCTGAGCCGCTCTGCCGCCCGCGGGAGGCGGGACCTCCCCGATCCCGCCTCCTGCGCCACCCGCACGACCCCCCACCGCAGCAACGCCACCCCCCATGGCACCCCCGTCCCCTTCTCCGCCCACCAGACTCCCCGGGCGATACGCGTGCGAAGGAGCCCGCGATGAGCGACATGATCACCGCGGACCTGGTCGATCTCGACCTGTCCGCCGACACCAAGGAAGCGGCGGCGCGCGCCCTCGCCGAGCGCATGGCCGCCCTGGGCCGGGTGACCGACCTGGAGGCCTTCCTCGCCGACGTGGCCGCCCGCGAGGCACAGATGCCGACCGGCCTCGACGGCGGTATCGGCATCCCGCACTGCCGCAGCGAGCACGTCACCGAGCCGACGCTCGCCTTCGGGCGCAGCGCCGCCGGCATCGACTTCGGCGCGGCGGACGGCCCCGCCGACCTGATCTTCCTCATCGCCGCCCCGGCCGGCGCCGACGACGCCCACCTGACGATCCTGTCGTCGCTGGCCAGGCAGCTGATGAACGCCGAGTTCACGGACGCGCTGCGGTCCGTGGCGGACCCGGCGTCGGCGGCGGCGCTGATCCGCGGCGAGGAGCCGGCGGCGGCGCTGATTCGCGGCGAGGAGCCGGCGGCGGCGCTGATTCGCGGCGAGGAGCCGGCGGCGGCCGAGGCGGCCGAGTCCCCGGACTCGTCGGCGTCTTCCCAGGACTCCGTGGCGTCGCCGGTGGCGGCCTCCGCCGACGACGCCACGGGCACCACCACCCCGGCCGCCGACGACGGGGAGCGTCCCTTCCGCATCGTCGCCGTCACCTCCTGCCCGACCGGCATCGCCCACACCTACATGGCGGCCGAGTCGCTGGAGAACGCGGGCCGCGAGGCGGGCGTCGAGCTCGTCGTCGAGACGCAGGGCTCGGCCGGCTTCACCCGCCTCGACCCCGCGGTGATCGCGGCGGCGGACGGCGTGATCTTCGCGCACGACGTCCCCGTACGGGAGAAGGACCGGTTCGCCGGCAAGCCGACCGTCGACGTCGGCGTGAAGGCGGGCATCAACCGCCCGGCCGAACTGATCACCGACGTGCGCGAGAGGGCCGCGCGCGGCGAGGTCACCGGGGCGGCCCGGCCCGGCGCCACCCCGGTGGAGCGCGCCGGCGACGCGGGCGACAGCTACGGCACCAAGCTGCGCAAGTGGCTCATGACCGGCGTCAGCTACATGGTCCCCTTCGTCGCGGCGGGCGGTCTGCTCATCGCCCTCGGCTTCGCGATCGGCGGCTACCAGATCAACGAGGCCAAGTCGGTCACCGAGCACTTCGACTGGGGCCAGATCGACAGCTGGGGCGCGCTGCTGTTCCAGATCGGCGGCGTCGCCTTCGGCTTCCTGATCCCCGTCCTCGCCGGATACATCGCCTACGGCATGGCGGACCGGCCCGGCCTCGTGCCCGGCTTCGTCGGCGGCATGATCTCCGTCAACATCGCCGCCGGATTCCTCGGCGGTCTGGTCGCCGGTCTGCTGGCCGGTGCGGTCGTCCTCGGGATCCAGCGGATCAAGATCCCGCCGGTGCTGCGCGGCATCATGCCGGTGGTCGTGATCCCGCTGGTCTCGTCGATCGTCGTCGGCTTCCTGATGTTCATCGTGATCGGCAAGCCGATCGCCGAGGCGCAGAAGGCGATGACGGACTGGCTGGGCGGCCTCTCCGGCACCAACGCCGTGCTGCTCGGCATCCTGCTCGGCCTGATGATGTGCTTCGACCTGGGCGGACCGGTCAACAAGGTGGCCTACGCCTTCGCCACCGCCGGAATCGCCGTGCAGGACCCGAGCGACTCGGCGATGAAGGTCATGGCCGCGGTGATGGCGGCCGGCATGGTGCCCCCGCTGGGCATGGCCCTCGCGACCACCGTCCGCCGGAAGCTGTTCACCCCGGCCGAGCGCGAGAACGGCAAGGCGGCCTGGGTGCTCGGCGCCTCCTTCATCTCCGAGGGCGCGATCCCGTTCGCCGCGGCCGACCCGCTGCGGGTGATCCCCGCCTCCATGGCGGGCGGCGCCGTGACCGGCGCGCTCACCATGGCTTTCGGCTCGACCCTGCGCGCCCCGCACGGCGGCATCTGGGTCACCTTCCTGATCGGCAAGCCGTTCCTCTACCTGCTGGCGATCGCCGCCGGTACGGCGGTCACGGCGGGCCTGGTGATCCTGCTGAAGGGCTTGCGCGCAACGGCGTCGGAGGGGGCAGCGGACTCCGTGGCCCCGGCGGCCGAGCCGGCCGAGGCGAAGGAGCCGGTCGCCGCGTAGGTCTGCGGCTTGTCCCTTTGGGGCGCTGTGAGTTGTTCACGGCACCTGCGAGATACGTCACGGTCCGGGCCCAAAGGCCCGGACCGTGTTGTCTACTGGAGCGCATGCCTGAGAACGTCTCGATCCTCCAGCTGCTGGGCCCTGTCGTCCTCGCCCTGGCGGCCGCGCTCTGGGTGATCGGACTGGTCCGTCTGCTGCGCCGGGCCCGCCCCGCGGCGACCTCCTGGCACTCGGACCCGACGCTCCCCGGCCTCCCGTACCAGCGGCAGACCGCCCCCGCGCTGGAAGCCGTCGAACTCACCCCGGCCGAACGAGACGCCTTCGCCGGTCTGATGCGCCAGCTCGACGACAGCCGCTGACCGACCGGGGCGGCCCTACGACATCTGCGCCGCCCGCCGCTCCATCGCGTCCCGCGCCGCGTCCTCGCTGACGTACACCTCGCACATGTGCCGCCCGTCCGGCGTCGCCGTGTGCTCGACCTCCCAGAGGGAGACCTCCGCGCCGTCGCGCAGCAGGAAGGCGTGCTCGTAGAGCGAGAAGCAGAGCCCGGCCCGACCCGCGCGGCCCGGGCGCCCGAAGGCCTGCGTGATCTGGTGCGCGCACGCCGTGGCCAGCAGCGCGGCCGTCTGCGCGCCCGGCCGGTCGCCGTTCTCCGCCCGGCGCAGCAGCCGGCGCGCGTGGTCCGCCGAGTCGTCCGGCACATACGCGTGCCGGGGCGTGGGGATCGGCGACAGCTGGACGGTCACCGGAAGTTCGAAGTCCGGCGCATCCGGCGGCAGCGGCAGCCGCGCGGTCGCGGCCCGCAGCTCCTCCTCGTCGGCGTACACCTCGTGCTGCGGGTCGTGGCCCCGCGCGGTGTTGTGGACGAGCTCCCACAGCGTCAGCGCCGAGCCGTCGGCCAGCAGCCAGGTGTGCCGGTACGTCTCGCGATGCAGCCCCGCGCTGTGGTGCGCGGAGTGCAGCGAACTGTCCTGAGCCAGCGCGCTGTCGAGCCGCCGTATCACCTCGTCGGGCAGCTCGAAGGAGTTCAGGGCGCGGCCGAGGAGTCGCGCGAGATGCTCCTCCGGAGACTCCGGCGACTCGGGTGGTTCGTACGCTGCCGTCTCGTACGGAACGCTCAAGGTTTCTCCCGGCGTTGCTGCATGTCACCTTGTGGGTGCATACCGTAGCCCCTCGGTCGGACATCATGTCCGGGAACCGAGAAAACGTACGCCCGGTAAAACGCGCGGGCCGCGCGAGAAGTTCCCGCGCGGCCCGGCCGGCTGTCAAGAGGCCCTGCTCAAAGGGCACTTCAGGGTCCGTGGGTGATCACACGGCGCTGCCCGCGACCCACTCGTTCCACGACAGGTTCCAGCCGTTGAGGCCGTTGTCGGGCGTCACGGTCTTGTCGGGGGAGTTCTTCACGATCACCACGTCGCCGAGCATCGAGCTGTCGTAGAACCACTTGGCGGGCGTGTCCCCCTGCCCGCCCCGCACATCCTTCAGGCCCACACAGCCATGGCTGGTGCCCTGGCGGCCGAACGGCGGGTTGCCCTGGTTGTACCAGTAGTTGCCGTGCAGGAAGGTCCCCGACTGCGTCAGCCGCATCGCGTGCGGCACGTCCGGGATGTCGTAGGCGTTCTTGAGGCCGACGGTCCTGCTGTCCATCCGCAGCTTCGTGAACTTCTCGGAGATCACCATCTGCCCGTTGTACGTGGTGAACTCCGCGCTGCCGGCCGAGATCGGCACCGACTTGACCGTCTTGCCGTCCCGCACGACCGTCATCGTCTGGGTGTTGACGTCGACCGTGGAGACCTGCGAGCGGCCGACGGTGAAGGTGACCGACTTCTTCTGCACGCCGTAGACGCCGTTCGCGCCCTCCACGCCGTCCAGGTCGATCTTCATGGTGACCTTGGAGCCGGCCTTCCAGTACTCCTCGGGCCGGAAGTCGAGCCGCTGCGTGCCGAACCAGTGCCCGACCACCTTCTGCCCGCTGCTGGAGCTGACGGTGATGTGCGACTGCACGGCCTTCTTGTCGCTGATCGCCTTGTCGAAGTTGAAGGACACCGGCATGCCGACGCCGACCGTGGTGCCGTTGTCGGGCGTGTACGTCCCGATGAAGCTGTTGCTCGGACTCACCGTGGTGAAGGTGGAGTCGGCGGCGGTGCTGCGCCCGTCCCCGTCCTTGGCGGTGGCCGCTATCCGGTACTTCGTCGCCCGCTCCAGCTGCTCCTTCGGCTTCCAGCTGCCGCCGTCGGAGGACAGGGCCCCCGGCACGGCCTCCCCGCTGTCCGCCAGCGTCATCTTCACCTCGGTCAGCTTGCCGTCGCTGACCTGCACGCCGGTCGAGTTGATCGACGCCCCGGTCGAGCCGTTCTTCGCCGAGATCACGATCTTCGCGGCGGACGACTTGGGCGAGTCCCCGCCGCCCTTGTCGTCGTGGTCGGCGTTGGCGCTCCCACCGCAGGCGGTGAGCGTCAGGGCGCCGATCATCAGGGCGGCACATGCCCCCAGTGCCCGCCGCGCTGCTATGTCCGGCGTTGTCACGATCTGCTCCATCTTCATGTGATCTGCGGGATCCGTTCCATTGCACGGAGGAAGAGGCCACCGTCACCGAAGCGGGTTCCCAGCGTTCGCGGTGAATGCCATCACGTGACACAACCGCGACAATCGCCTACACGCGGTGGCCGGGCAGGGCCGGTGAGCAGGCGAGGAGAACGCCGCCGCCGACGGGCCGTCAGCTCCTGGCGCCGGTGCTCCCCTGCGGCTCCCCGTACAACTCCCCGTACGACGGCCACACTCCACCCGGTCCGTCCACCGACTCCGCCGCCCGCACGGCCCGTACGATCGCCCGCGTCACCGCGTCCGCGCCCGCCGCGAGAATCTCGTTCAGCGCGAGCGGATTCCCGGCGTCCAGCGGGCGCTCACCGGTGGCGAGCGTGAACACGGTGTCCCCGTCGTTGAGCAGATGCACCGGCCGCACGGCACGCGCGATGCCGTCGTGCGCGGTGCCGGCCAGCTTCTGCGCCTGCGCCTTCGACAGGTCCGCGTCGGTGGCGACCACGGCAAGGGTGGTATTCAGCGGCGGCGGCGCGTTCCTCTCCGCGACCTCGGCGAGACGCCGGGCCGCGGCCCGGTGCACCTTCTCCTGCGGGTACTCCACCCGCCCCCGCAGCAACTCCCCGTACAACACCCCCGTCTCCGGATCCACGGCCGACCCGGCCGCGTTCGCCACCACCAGCGCGGCCACCGTGATCCCCGAGTCGAGGACCGTGCTCGCGCTGCCGATCCCGCCCTTGACCGGCCCGACGGTGGCTCCGGTGCCGGCGCCCACGCAGCCCTCCCGTACCGGCGCACCCGCTTCGCCCGCCGCGGCCGCCTCGACCGCCTCCCGCCCGGTGGCCGCGTCCGGCCGCGCCCGGAAGTCGCCGCCCCGCCCGAGATCGAAGACACAGGCGGCGGGCACCACCGGCACGACATGCGCCGGATCCACCCCCACGCGCACCCCGCGCCGACGCTCCTCCAGCCAGGCCATCACCCCGGACGCCGCGTCCAGCCCGTACGCGCTGCCGCCGGTCAGCACGATCGCCTCGACCTTCTGCACGAGGTTGCGCGGATCGAGGGCGTCCGTCTCCTTGGTACCGGGACCGCCACCGCGCACGTCCACGGCGGCCACGGCACCGCCCTCGGGCGCGAGGACGACCGTGGTGCCGGTGAGCCAACCGTCGCCGGTACGCGTCGCGTGCCCGACCCGCAGCCCGGCCACATCTGTCAGAGCGTCAACTGTCATGGGGCCAGTGTCGTCCAGCCCCGCCGACCGAGTGGTAGTCCGACCCGGCCGATCAGGCCACCGGGGTTCGCGCCGCCGTCCCGGGCCCGTGCGTCCTCGTCCGCACCGTCAGCGTCTCCCCGGTCACCACCGCGAGCGCCGTGACCAGGCCCGCCGCGAGCACCGCCCAGTCACCCAGGAACGTGCAGCAGATCACCAGCAGGGCTGTGGTCGGCAGCACCAGCTGCTGCGCGATCCCGACCTTGAAGTAGCGCGAGTGCAGCGCCCAGACGGTCAGCAGATACAACGCCGTCGGCAGGGTCACCGCGGCCGACGCGGCCAGCGTCGAGATGTGCGCCTTGCCGACGGCCTGCTCGACCGCCACCTCCAGCCCGGCGCCGATCGCCGCCGCCGAGGCGAAGACCACGTAGTGGCCGTAACCCCACAGGAACGCCTGCTTGTTGGAGCGCAGATGGCCGTGGATCGGCACCACGAAGTAGATCCACCAGGCGGCGAAGATGATCAGCAGCCCGCCCGCGGCGATCGGCAGCAGATCGCCCAGCGCGTCGTTCTCGTCGATGCCGGTCTTCACGGCCACCGTGGCCGCCGCGATGGTCTCGCCGAGCACGATGATCGTGAACAGCCCGTACCGCTCGGCGATGTGGTGCGGATGCCACGACGTCGGATGGTCCCGCTCCGCGTACGGCGGCACGCACATCTCCAGGACGGCCATCACCAGGAACAGCCAGGCTCTGGCGTCCTCGGGCAGGAGCACCAGGCCCACCCAGCCGATCTGGCACAGCAGCACACCACCGGCGTACCGCAGGGCCATCCTCCGCTCCGCGCCGTCGTTCGATCCGGCCACCCGCAGCCACTGCGCCACCAGCGCGAGCCGCATGATCACATAGCCCAGCAGCACCGCCAGGTAGTCATGGTCCTCGAACGCCTCGGAGACCCCCGCCGCCAGCACCAGCACACCGGCGATCTGGATCAGCGTGACGACCCGGTAGAGGACGTCGTCGTTGTCGTAGGCCGAGGCGAACCAGGTGAAGTTCATCCAGGCCCACCAGATGGCGAAGAAGACCATCGCGTAGTCGAGGATCCCCTGGCCCGGGTGGCCCTCGGCGACCGCGTGCACCAGCTGGATGCCGGCCTGGGCGATGGCCACGACGAAGCACAGGTCGAAGAAGAGCTCCAGCGGAGTGGCGACCCGGTGCGCCTCACCCCGTCCACGGGCGGTGAGCCTGCGCAGCGGGCGCCCTCCGGGTGGACGACGGGAGTCCGGCGCGGGAGTGGAACTGGACGTCATGGGGTCAAGCACAGCAGATGGAGCGGGGATTTTCTCCCGCAGACAATCACCCGTCGGGGAGGGGCGGGGGCCCTCGTCGCGGGGGGTGCGGCGAGGGGGGTGCGCGTGGTCCGCGCCCCCGGCGGGGGGAGTGCCGCGGCGAGGGCCGTACCCTGGACGCATGAGCAGCACCCCCGCCCCCGACGCCTCCGAGCCGCGTGAGCCCAAGGCCGCGCTGGTCTTCGACGACCCGCTGGACCAGCAGTCCTCGGACGACACGGACCGCGGGTGGGGCGAGCGGCCGGGCGGCTCCGGCGACAGCGCCGCCGACCTGAAGCGCTTCCTCGACGAGAAGCCGCCCCACCACCTCTGAACGGCTACCGCGCGTCGTGCCCCGAGCCGCCGCGCTGGGCGACCAGCTCGTCGCGGATCTCCTTGAGCACCTCCAGCTCCGTCACCTCGATGATCTCCCGCGTGCCCTCCTTCGCCCTGCGGCGGGCCTCCACCCGGGCCAGGTACTTCGCCATGGGCAGCACCATCAGGAAGTAGACGACGGCAGCGGTGATCACGAAGCTGAGCGCGGCGCCGAGCACCGAGCCCCACAGGATCCGGATCCCCTGCTCGCCCTCGCACGCTGAGCTCAGGCACGAACTGTAGTGATCGAGGTTCTTCGTGCCGATCGCGCCGACCAGGGGATTGATGATCCCCTTCACCACCGCGTTCACGATGTTGGTGAAGGCCGCGCCGATCACCACCGCGACAGCCAGATCGACGACGTTGCCGCGCATCAGGAAGGCCTTGAAGCCCTGCCAGACGCTCGGGTCCTTGTTCTCGCTCACTTCGGAGCCACCCCTCGCACACACACGTTGTGGAACAGACCGCTCCGCAACCTACGTCAGGGCTCGTCCATCCTGTCCAATCGGGCCCCTCCACCGGGCGACTCGACAGCGTGTCGCGCTTGATCGGAGTCAGCACAGCGTCACCGCCAACCGGGCCGTGGCACTCGCGCCCGCGAGCCGTGTCGCCGTGGCGCGCGGCACCGACAGCACCACCAGCGCCCCGCTGTCGGCGGCGACGTCCAGCGGCTCCGGCACCTTCGTCACCCGAGCCCCGCGTGCGACCACGTGAGCGTCCCCGCCCGTCGCGGTCTCCTCCGCCGCGATCACATCGACCCGGTCACCGGGACGCAACAGCCGTACGGCCGCCCCGTCCGCGATCCGCACCGGCGCCGACACCCGCTCGACGACCCGGTGTTGGCGCACCGGCTCCGCCACCGGATGCCCCCGCGCCCGGTCGGCCTCCCGCGGCCCCGCCGCGACGAGCGCCGCCGCGGTCACGGCGAGCCCGGCCGCCACGGCCCGCCTTCGGTGCCGTACGAGCCGGCGCGGTCGGTACCGCCCGCCGCGCACCCGCACGGGGGCGAAGTGCGGCACCTCGCAGGTGGCGGGGGCGTCCGGACCCGGCGGGAGCGGAGCGCGAGAAGAGGGGAGGGGGGAGGCGAAGGAAGGAAACGACGGGGCAACGGACATCGGGACCACCACCAGCGACGACGGACGACGGAACGGCTTGCGATCCCACGATGGAACATCGCGGCGCCGCCCGCCGGAGCCCGTGGACCACCGGCCGGTTGTGGACAAGTCCCTCACCGGAACGGGGAGTTCCGCCGCCGCGCCACCCTCCCGGGGGCCGGCACCCCAATCCCTACGGCAGCTCGAACCCCGGATCCATCCCACCCAGCGCGCTGGTGCACAGACAGTCCCGTTCCTCGTTCGCCGGCAGCGCCGCCACCGCGTCGAAGAGCACCCCGCGCAGCCGGTCCACATTCGCCGCGAACACCCGCAGCACCTCGTCGTGGGAGACGCCCTCGCCGGTCTCGGCACCCGCGTCCAGGTCCGTGACCAGCGTCAAGGACGTGTAGCAGAGCTCCAGTTCACGGGCGAGCGCCGCCTCGGGGTGGCCGGTCATGCCCACCGTCGACCAGCCCTGCGCCCGGTACCACAGCGATTCGGCGCGGGTCGAGAAGCGGGGACCCTCGATCACGACCAGCGTGCCGCCGTCCACCGGCTCCCAGTCCCGTCCGCGCGCCGCCTTCAGTGCGGCGGCCCGTCCGGTGGGGCAGTAGGGGTCGGCCAGCGACACGTGCACCACGTTCGGCACGGCTCCGTCGGGCAGCGGCAGCCCGTCGAAGTACGTGCCCGCCCGGGACTTCGTACGGTCGACCAACTGGTCCGGCACCAGCAGCGTGCCCGGACCGAACTCGGGGCGCAGGCCCCCCACCGCGCACGGGCCGAGGACCTGGCGTACGCCGAGCGAGCGCAGTGCCCACAGGTTGGCCCGGTAGTTGATCCGGTGCGGGGGCAGATGGTGGCCGCGGCCGTGCCGGGGCAGGAAGGCGACCCGCCGGCCGGTGATCTCGCCGAGGAAGAGGGAGTCGCTCGGCGGCCCGTAGGGGGTGTCCACCTGTATCTCGGTGACGTCGTCGAGGAAGGAGTAGAAGCCGGAGCCGCCGATCACGCCGAGTTCCGCGTTCGCCTTGTTCGCCATGCCCGCACCCTAACCGCACCGCGAACGCCGAGGACCCCGTCGCCGGACGACGACAGGGTCTCGTAAGAAGTGGTGGCCCCCGCAGGAACCCGGCGAAGCGCCGCTACGCCGCGGAGCTGCTGGAGGAGCTGCCGGTGCTCGACGTCTTCGAGTCCGAGGAGGACGAGGAGGAAGACGAGGACGAGTCGGACGAGGAGGCGGACGTCGACTTCGACGACGACGCCGGCGAGCTGCTCGACGAGGAGCCGCGGCTGTCGTTGCGGTAGAAGCCGGAGCCCTTGAAGACGATGCCGACCGCCGAGAACACCTTCTTGAGGCGGCCCTGGCAGTTCGGGCACTCGGTCAGGGCGTCGTCGGTGAACTTCTGCACCGCCTCGAGGCCCTCGCCGCACTCGGTGCACTGGTACTGGTAGGTCGGCACTGTCTTCCTCCTGGCACTCTCACTCGATGAGTGCTAACGACGGTCCATAGTGACGTATTCCAGCCGATCAGTCCACTGCCACCGGCACTCGGTGACCCACGCCACGTGCGACCGTACGGCTGCCGTTGCGCGTGGCCAGCCGCGAACGCAGCGCCACCAGGGTCGCGAGGGCGAGCAACGTGCCGCCCATCGGTACCAGGAAACCGGCACCGCCCCACAGGCGGTCCTCCAGCTGTCCGGCGACCGTCACGGCGGCGGCCTGGCCGAGGGCCACCGCGCCCGTGAGCCAGGTGAACGCCTCGGTGCGGGCACCGGCCGGCACCAGGCCGTCGACCAGGGTGTACCCCGTGATCAGCGCGGGCGCGATGCACATGCCGACGAGCAGACCGAGGCCGGCCAGGACGAGCACCGAGTGCGCGGCCCACAGTCCGGACGCGGTCAGCGCGAGGGCGGCGTAGCCGACGAGGAGGCGGCGCTGCGGGGCCACCTTCCAGGCGATGGCTCCGCAGGCGATGCCGGAGAGCATGTTGCCCGCGGCGAAGGTGCCGTACAGGACGCCGTTGAGTCCGGGTTCGCCGATGGACTCGCTGAAGGCGGCCAGCGAGACCTGCATGCCGCCGAAGACGGAACCGATGCCGAGGAAGGTCACGATCAGCACCCGCACGCCGGGGATGCGCAGCGCGGAAGCGTGCTTCACGCGCGCGTGCCCGTCGGCGGCGACGGAAGGCTGGGTGCTCTTCTGCGCGGCGAACAGCAGGCCGCCGAGCAGGGTGAGCGCGGCTTCCGTCACCAGGCCCGCGGCCGGGTCGACGGCCGTGCACAGGGCGGTGGCCAGCAGCGGGCCGACGACGAAGGTCAGCTCGTCGGTGACCGACTCGAAGGCCGCCGCCGTCGTCATCAGGGGGGAGCCCTGGAGCTTCACGCCCCAGCGGGCCCGCACCATGGGACCGACCTGCGGCACCGAGGCGCCGGTCGGCACGGCCGCCGCGAACAGCGCCCACAGGGGTGCGTCCGCCAGCGCGAGCGCGGTCAGCGTCAGCCCGGACAGGACGTGCACGAGGATGCCGGGGATCAGCACGGCACGCTGGCCGTGGCGGTCGGCGAGGCGGCCGCTGTAGGGCGCGAACAGCGCCATGGAGACACCGGTGACGGCCGCGGCGGCACCGGCCGCGCCGTAGGACCCGGTGGTGTGCTGCACCAGCAGCACGATGGAGATGGTCAGCATCGCGAACGGCTGGCGCGCGGCGAAGCCGGGGAGCAGGAACGTCCAGGCGCCGCGGGTGCGCAGCAGCTGTCCGTATCCGGGGCGGGCGGAGGCCGACGAGTCCTTCGACTCCTTCGACGGCTCGTGGGTGACCGTGGACGCCACGGCCCGTGCCTTTCTGCCGCCTGGTAGCACGGCCCCTTCGGGTGGGGGGCGGCGCCGAGAGCTGTCCTCTTGCGCGGAACTGCGGTAGATACCGGCGCCCACTTCGAGGAAGGACGTCCCGGCCGCCATACGGTCGCGCCAGCTCTGCGTCAGGCAGAGTTGGTTCGATCTAGGGTTACCCCTGGATTGTACAGGGGAATCGGCTGCTGATCCTGTGAAAACGGGCACCAAGAACTGCTCCGCCTGTGATTAGCGTGCCCCGTTTGTCCCCAGCCATCCGGCCAGCTTGCCCCCCGTGCCCACCGCGCGCAGCCGGCGCTCGGCGGCGTCACGTACCGGGTCGGTGGCGACCACGAGGAGTTCGTCCCCGCGTCGGAGGACCGTCGTAGGCAGCGGGACGAACGATTTTCCTTCGCGGACGACCAGGGTCACGGCGGCCCCGGCGGGCAGCCGCAGCTCGTTGATCTCGACGCCGTGCATCTTCGACCCGTCAGGGATCGCGACGGACAGCAGATGCCCGCGCAGCCGCTCCAGCGGCGCGGACTCGATACCGAGGTCGTCCGCCTCCGGCCCCTGGCCGAGGTCCAGCTTGCGGGCGAGCCACGGCAGGGTCGGGCCCTGGATCAGCGTGTAGACGACGACCAGGACGAAGACGACGTTGAAGATGCGTTCGCTGTCCTCGACCCCGCCCACCATGGGGATCGTCGCCAGGATGATGGGGACGGCGCCGCGCAGCCCGGCCCAGGACATCAGCGCCTGCTCCCGCCAGGCGACCCGGAAGGGGGACAGGCACAGCACGACGCCCAGCGGGCGCGCCACCATGGTCAGCACCAGCCCGATGACGAGCGCGGGCAGGATGTCGTCGCCCAGCTCGTGCGGGGTGACCAGCAGGCCGAGCAGCACGAACATGCCGATCTGGGCGATCCAGCCGACCCCGTCGGCGAACCCGCGCGTGGCGGGCCAGTGCGGCAGCTTGGCGTTGCCCATCACCATCGAGGCGAGGTAGACGGCGAGGAAGCCGCTGCCGTGCGCCATGGCACCGGCCGCGTAGGCGCTGACGGCGATGGCGATGACGGCGATCGGGTAGAGGCCGGAGGCGGGCAGCGCCACGTGCCTGAGGCCCCAGGAGCCCAGGAAGCCCACCGCGATGCCGATGGCCATGCCGATGGCCAGTTCGAGGGCGATCTCGGCCACCAGCACATACCAGTGCTCGATCGGGCCGTGCTCGGAGAAGGCGACCACCAGGATGACCACGGGGGCGTCGTTGAAGCCGGACTCGGCCTCCAGGGTGCCCTTCACGCGCGAGGGGAGCGGGATCCGGCGCAGCACGGAGAACACCGCCGCGGCGTCCGTCGAGGAGACGACCGCCCCGATGATGAGCGCCTGCCGCCAGTCCAGCCCCACCAGGTAGTGCGCCGCCGTCGCCGTGACCCCGACGCTCACCGTGACCCCGACCAGCGCCAGCGCGGCCGCGGCCGGAAGGACCGGCCTGACCTCTTTCCACTTCGTGCCCAGACCGCCCTCGGCCAGGATCACGACCAGGGCCGCGTACCCGATGACCTGCGTCAGCTCGGCGTCGTCGAACTGGATTCCGCCGATCCCGTCCTGGCCCATGAGCATGCCGATGCCCAGGTACACGAGCAGGCTGGGAAGCCCGCTGCGCGAGGAGATCCGGACCGCTGCGACGGCGAGGAGCAGGACGAGCGAGCAGACGAGCAGGAGCTGGTTGAGGTCGTGGACAGTCAGCGGCCGTTCCCTTCCCTGGCTCACGCGCACGCGCACGGGAGCTCACGTACATAGGACACGAAGTGGCGGTTCTCCGCACCCAACTACTTCGTTACCTTACCTAACTCTTGACGATTTCTTGACGCAAAGCGAGGCATGATCGAACGTCCGTCCGCGCTGGTTCCCCACTCCGCGTCAAGGGCTGCAAGGCCCTGCGCCTATGGTTGCTCCAGCGCTCATTCAAATGGACAGCCCGCCCTGCCGCTCGCGTTAGGACAGCAAGGACAGCGATGCCCCCCAACACCACCGCTCCCACGGGTCAACAGCCCGGCAAGTCCGGCAGGAAGAAGGGGCGCAGAGCCCGCCTGCTCGTCCTCGTGCTGGTGCTGGCCGTCGTGGCGGGCGTCGCAGGCGGGGCGTACTGGTCCATCAGCACCGTGCGGGCCTCGTTCCCGCAGACCGAGGGATCGCTCACGCTCGACGGCCTGTCCGGGCCGGTCGACGTGAAGCGCGACGGCTACGGCGTCCCGCAGATCTACGCCTCCTCCGACGAGGACCTGTTCATGGCGCAGGGCTTCGTCCAGGCGCAGGACCGGTTCTGGGAGATGGACGTACGCCGCCACATGACCTCCGGCCGTCTGTCGGAGATGTTCGGCAAGAGCCAGGTCGACAACGACGAGTTCCTGCGCACCCTCGGCTGGGAGCGGACCGCGCAGGAGGAGTACGACAAGACGCTGTCCGCCTCCACCAAGAAGTACCTCCAGGCCTACGCCAAGGGCGTCAACGCCTACCTGGACGGCAAGGACGGCAAGGACATCTCGCTGGAGTACGCGGCGCTCGGTCTGACCAACGACTACAAGCCGCAGCAGTGGACGCCGGTCGACTCGGTCGCCTGGCTGAAGGCGATGGCCTGGGACCTGCGCGGCAACATGCAGGACGAGATCGACCGCGCCCTGATGACCAGCCGCCTCGGCCCCAAGGAGATCGCCGACCTGTACCCGGAGTACCCGTACGACCGGAACAAGACGATCGTCCAGGCCGGCCAGTACGACGACGTCACCGGGACCTTCGATTCGACGGGCTCCTCCGCCGCCGCGGGCTCGTCCACCGACGGCAGCGCGGGCACGGCCTCCTCCTCGGCCTCCACAGGCCTGGAGAGCCAGCTGGCGGGCCTCCAGAACGTCCTGGACGACCTCCCCACGGCCGTCGGTGTGAACGGCAACGGCATCGGCTCCAACTCCTGGGTCGTCGGCGGGCGGTACACCATCACCGGCAAGCCGCTGCTGGCCAACGACCCCCACCTGTCGGCCTCGCTGCCGTCCGTCTGGTACCAGATGGGCCTGCACTGCCGCACGGTCTCCAGCAAGTGCCAGTTCGACGTCAGCGGCTACACCTTCGCGGGCATGCCCGGCGTGGTCATCGGCCACAACCAGAACATCGCCTGGGGCATGACCAACTCCGGCGTCGACGTCACCGACCTCTACCTGGAGAAGCTCTCCGGCGACGGCTACCTCTACGACGGCAAGACGGTGCCCTTCACCACGCGCCAGGAGACCATCAAGGTCGCCGGCGGCACCACCAAGAAGATCGTGGTCCGCGAGACCAACAACGGCCCCCTGCTCTCCGACCGCAGCGACGAGCTGGTGAAGGTCGGCAGAAAGGCCACCGTCGACACCGCCGCCCCCGACCGCGGGGACGGCTACGGCATCGCGCTGCGCTGGACCGCGCTCGAGCCGGGCACCTCCATGGACGCCGTCTTCGCCATGGACAGGGCGAAGAACTGGAACGACTTCCGCGCCGCCGCGACCCTGTTCGACGTGCCCTCGCAGAACCTGATCTACGCCGACACCCAGAACAACATCGGCTACACGCTGCCCGGCAAGATTCCCACGCGCCCGGCGGGCTACGACGGCTCCGTCCCGGCGCCGGGCTGGGACGCCAAGTCCCGCTGGACCGGCTACATCGACGAGGACGCGCTGCCGTACGAGTACAACCCGTCGCGGGGCTACATCGTCACCGCCAACCAGGCCGTGATCGACAAGGCCAAGTACCCC
The DNA here is from genome assembly GCF_044759995.1 of Streptomyces sp. NPDC098781. Classification (NCBI taxonomy): domain Bacteria; kingdom Bacillati; phylum Actinomycetota; class Actinomycetes; order Kitasatosporales; family Streptomycetaceae; genus Streptomyces; species Streptomyces sp. NPDC098781. The sequence continues at coordinate 1,150 of NZ_JBIWAK010000010.1, read as the reverse complement.
TTCACGCTCACCACGGACTGGGGTTACGGCGCCCGCAGCCAGCGCATCACCGATCTGATCCAGTCGAAGATCGACGACGGCGGCAAGATCTCCACCGACGACATGCGCCAGATGCAGCTCGACAACAGCAGTGAGATCGCCAGGCTGCTGGTGCCCAAGCTGCTGAAGATCGACATCGCGGACCCGGACGTCCGCGAGGCGCAGGAACTCCTGGAGGGCTGGGACTACACCCAGGACGCCGACTCGGCGGCCGCCGCCTACTTCAACTCGGTCTGGCGCAACATCCTCAAGCTCGCCTTCGGCAACAAGCTGCCCAAGGAGCTGCGGGTCAAGGGCCAGTGCCTGTGGGTCGACCCGGTGAACACCACCGGCCCCGCCGACGAGGCGCCGAAGGTGCGCGAATGCGGTGAGCGGGACGCCGATCAGGCCCAGCCGGACGGCGGGGACCGCTGGTTCGAGGTCGTGCGCAGCCTCATGGACGACGAGGACAGCGACTGGTGGAAGACGCCCCGGTCGGGAACCCGCCCCGCCGCCGAGAACCGCGACCAGCTGTTCGAGCGGGCCATGATCGACGCCCGCTGGGAGCTGACCGCCAAGCTCGGCAAGGACATCGACACCTGGAGCTGGGGCCGGCTGCACCGTCTGTTCCTGAAGAACCAGACGCTCGGCACCGAGGGGCCGGGGTTCCTCCAGTACGTCCTCAACCGCGGCCCCTGGAAGCTCAGCGGCGGCGAGGCGACCGTCAACGCCAGCGGCTGGAACGCGGCCGGCGGCTACGGCGTCATCTGGGTGCCGTCGATGCGGATGGTGGTCAACCTCGGCGACCTGGACAAGTCGAAGTGGATAAACCTCACCGGTGCCTCCGGGCACGCGTACAGCGCCCACTACACCGACCAGACGGACAAGTGGGCCGACGGCGAACTGCTCGACTGGTCCTTCACCGAGAAGGCGGTCGAGGACGGCACGAGCGACACCCTGGTGCTCAAGCCCTGACCCGGGACTCCTGACGGAAGCGGGCGCCCCCCCCCCGGGGGGGGCGCGGGGGCCCCCCCCCGGGGGATGGGGCGGGTAGGGGCGGCGGGGGCGAGGAAACCCCGACGGCAACGGCAATGGCAACGACAACAGGGCCCCACCTCGCAATGAGGGGGAC
>NZ_JBIWAK010000009.1:0-478121 GCF_044759995.1 Streptomyces sp. NPDC098781 | reverse complement strand
GCCCCCCCCCCCCCCGGGGGGGGGGGGCGCCGGGGGGCCCCCCCCCCCGGGGCCCCCCCCCCCCCCCCCCCCCCCCCCCCCCGGCCCCCCGGGCCCCCCCCCCCCCCCCCCCGGGGCCCCGACGGTGCGACGAGGTGGTGCAATGGCCGTACGATGCGTAACCCAAGCCGCCGGCGACCAGTTCTGTCCATGTCTGCCTGCTTTTGATCGGTTACGGGATGTGACTCGGGCCACGCGGATTGGGCGTAACACTCGGGGAAACAGCGCGATGACCTAAGAGGTGACTGCCGAGGAAGGGAATACGGACGCCGCTCACGGCGCTGTGTATCTTCCCGGCCCCCGCCCGCACCGTCGGCCCAATCCCCAAGGCCGGTGGTCGGCTCCTGTCCGCCGTGGACGGGGCCGGAAGCCGTTTTTCAACGTTCCGAGAGGTTGTTCGTGTCGGCCAGCACATCCCGTACGCTCCCGCCGGAGATCGCCGAGTCCGTCTCTGTCATGGCTCTTATCGAGCGGGGAAAGGCTGAGGGGCAGATCGCCGGCGACGATGTGCGTCGGGCCTTCGAAGCCGACCAGATTCCGGCCACTCAGTGGAAGAACGTACTGCGCAGCCTCAACCAGATCCTCGAGGAAGAGGGTGTGACGCTGATGGTCAGTGCCGCGGAGCCCAAGCGCACCCGCAAGAGCGTCGCAGCTAAGAGTCCGGCCAAGCGCACCGCCACCAAGACGGTCGCTGCGAAGACGGCGACCGCCAAGAAGGCCACCGCCACCGCCACGCCCGCGGCCCCCGCCGCCGAGGCCGACGTCGAGGACGAGGCCCCCGCCAAGAAGGCCGCTGCCAAGAAGACGACCGCCAAGAAGACGGCCGCGAAGAAGACGACCGCGGCTGCGAAGAAGACGACGGCTGCCGCCAAGAAGACGACGGCGGGCAAGAAGGACGACGCCGAGCTGATCGAGGAAGAGGTCCTCGAAGAGGCGGCCAAGCCGGGCGAGGAGCCCGAGGGCACCGAGAGCGCCGGCTTCGTACTCTCCGACGACGACGAGGACGACGCGCCCGCGCAGCAGGTCGCCGCCGCCGGCGCCACCGCCGACCCGGTCAAGGACTACCTCAAGCAGATCGGTAAGGTCCCGCTGCTCAACGCCGAGCAGGAGGTCGAGCTCGCCAAGCGCATCGAGGCCGGTCTGTTCGCCGAGGACAAGCTGGCCAACGCCGACAAGCTCGCCCCGAAGCTCAAGCGCGAGCTGGAGATCATCGCCGAGGACGGCCGCCGCGCCAAGAACCACCTGCTGGAGGCCAACCTCCGTCTGGTGGTCTCCCTGGCCAAGCGCTACACCGGCCGCGGCATGCTCTTCCTGGACCTCATCCAGGAGGGCAACCTCGGTCTGATCCGCGCGGTCGAGAAGTTCGACTACACCAAGGGCTACAAGTTCTCCACGTACGCCACCTGGTGGATCCGTCAGGCGATCACCCGCGCCATGGCCGACCAGGCCCGCACCATCCGTATCCCGGTGCACATGGTCGAGGTCATCAACAAGCTCGCGCGTGTGCAGCGCCAGATGCTCCAGGACCTGGGCCGCGAGCCCACCCCGGAGGAGCTGGCCAAGGAGCTCGACATGACCCCGGAGAAGGTCATCGAGGTCCAGAAGTACGGCCGCGAGCCCATCTCCCTGCACACCCCGCTGGGCGAGGACGGCGACAGCGAGTTCGGTGACCTCATCGAGGACTCCGAGGCAGTCGTCCCGGCCGACGCGGTCAGCTTCACGCTCCTCCAGGAGCAGCTGCACTCGGTCCTCGACACGCTCTCCGAGCGCGAGGCGGGCGTCGTCTCCATGCGCTTCGGTCTCACCGACGGTCAGCCGAAGACCCTCGACGAGATCGGCAAGGTGTACGGCGTCACCCGCGAGCGCATCCGTCAGATCGAGTCCAAGACCATGTCGAAGCTGCGCCACCCGTCGCGGTCCCAGGTGCTGCGCGACTACCTCGACTAGGTCGCACCCGCACGACGCGTTCCACAACGCGAAGGCCCGGTCCCCGAGTGGGGCCGGGCCTTCGCGTTGGCGCGCGGGTGCGGGGTGCGGCGGGCTGACTCACTCTGGGTTTCCCATGACCACCCGAGAGTGAGGAGCGTCATGCGTCGTCCCTTTGCCCGGGCGCTGGCCCGGCCGTTGGTTCTGGCGGCCGTGGCGTCCGCCATACCGTTGTTGTCCGCCGCCCCCGTGGCCGCCGACAGCGTTGTCGTCGGCGGGTTCCCAATCGATGTGTCGGACAGTCCCTGGACCGTGGCGCTGTCCAGCCGTGACCGATTCGGGGGTACGCGGGCCGGTCAGTTCTGTGTAGGTGTGGCGGTCGGCCGTACCACCGTGCTCACCGCGGCCCACTGCCTGAGCGAGGACGTCCTGGGGCTGCCGCCGGAACAAGTGCGCGACTTCACGGTCATTGCGGGCCGTACGGACCTGCTGTCCGGTCGTGGCCAGGAGATCCGGGTGCGTGCCGCCCGGGTGAACCCCACCTACGACAGGGACACCAACGCCGGCGACTTCGCCGTGGTCAGTCTCGCCGAGCCGCTTCCCGCGAGCGCCGTGATCGGGATGGCGGGCGCCGGTGACCCCGCCTATGGGCCCGGGACGCCGGCGCTGGTCTACGGATGGGGAGACGTCACGGGCGCGGGGGACTATCCGCGGGGCCTGCGGGCCGCCAGTGTGCATGTACTTCCGGACGCCCTGTGCCGACAGGCGTATCCGGGCGACGGGGACGGCAGGTTTCTGGCGGACAGCATGCTCTGCGCGGGAGAGCGGGCCGGAGGCCGAGATGCCTGTCAGGGCGACAGCGGCGGGCCGCTGGTCGCACGGGGGAAGCTGATCGGGCTCGTGTCGTGGGGCAACGGGTGCGGTCGCGCGGGCAGTCCCGGCGTGTACACGAGGGTGTCCGAGATCATGAGGGCCATGGGCTGGCGGGCCGCGGTGCGCGGGGATCGCGCGGGCGGCTGACCCGGGCCGAGGCGCTCGGGGCATGAGCGAGGGCGGCCGCCCCTGGTGTCAGGATTGGCCGCCCGTCGACCGGCCTGTGCCGGAGCTGGCTCGTCGTGGATGCGAGGTGTCAGCGCTCTTCTTCGGAAGCGCTGGCAGGAACGGTCGTGAGCCGCTCCGTCTCGTCCTGTATCTCAGCGGCGATCTTCTTGAGTTCCGGCTCGAACTTGCGGCCATGGTGGGCGCAGAAGAGCAGCTCTCCGCCGCTGAGCAGGACGACGCGCACGTACGCCTGTGCGCCGCAGCGGTCGCAGCGGTCAGCGGCCGTCAGCTGGCTCGCGGGGGTCAGAACAGTAGTCACGTCGCCTCTTCTCTAGCTCGACGAGCTGTCGTACCAGGGTCAACATCCAACCAGCCCCAAAACGTTCCCGCTCGCGGCTTCTCCCAGAGAGAAATTTTTCCGGGGCGGCTGGCTGCTGCCGGGTGGCGGCGAATGTGCCGTATTGCGTCTCAGTCGTGCTTACGGTTTCGCGCTGTCGGTCAAGGTCGGTCCTCCCGGCTGGCTTGCCGGTTTGTTCATGAGGACGTGCCCGGAGCCTAAATGGTTCATGCCCGGAAGGGAACGTGATATGTACTTCACCCCATCGAGGGATCGAACAAGTATGCGACCCTGGACTAGTCTGTGTTTCGCACGAGGGTGGCGTTACATCGGCTCTACCAGGCCTCGGTACCCTCTTGACGGCGACCGAAGCCGCGCCCTTACCCATCAGGGCGCCACCTGAAATTCAGCGAGGAGCGAACCGCGTGACCGCCGAGACGTCCGTGCCGTCCACAGCGCTGCTGGCAGGAGCAGACCGGGACGGTTCCAACTACACCGCGCGGCACCTGCTCGTCCTCGAGGGCCTCGAGGCCGTACGCAAGCGCCCGGGCATGTACATCGGATCGACCGACAGCCGTGGTCTCAGTCACTGCCTGTGGGAGATCATCGACAACTCCGTCGACGAGGCCCTCGGGGGCTATTGCGACCACATCGAGGTGATCCTCCACGACGACGGGTCGGTGGAGGTCCGGGACAACGGCCGGGGCATCCCCGTCGACGTCGAGCCCAAGACGGGCCTGTCCGGCGTCGAGGTCGTCATGACCAAGCTGCACGCCGGCGGCAAGTTCGGCGGCGGCTCGTACGCCGCCTCCGGCGGTCTGCACGGCGTGGGCGCCTCCGTGGTGAACGCCCTGTCCGCGCGGCTGGACGTCGAGGTGGACCGCAGTGGTCACACCCACGCGATCAGCTTCCGGCGCGGTGTGCCCGGAGCCTTCGCCGCCGACGGCCCGACGGCCAAGTTCGAGGCCAAGAGCGGCCTGCGCAAGACCAAGAAGATCCCCAAGACCCGCAACGGCACGCGCGTGCGGTACTGGGCCGACCGCCAGATCTTCCTCAAGGACGCCAAGCTCTCCCTGGAGGCGCTGCACCAGCGCGCCCGCCAGACCGCGTTCCTGGTGCCCGGCCTGACCATCGTCGTCCGCGACGAGCTCGGCCTCGGTGACGGCGGCAGCAAGGGCGAGGAGTCCTTCCGCTTCGACGGCGGCATCAGCGAGTTCTGCGAGTACCTGGCCACCGACAAGCCCGTCTGCGACGTCCTCCGCTTCACCGGCCAGGGCACCTTCAGGGAGACCGTCCCGGTCCTCGACGAGCACGGCCAGATGACGCCCACCCAGGTCACCCGCGAACTCGGCGTCGACGTCGCGATGCGCTGGGGCACCGGCTACGACACGACCCTGAAGTCGTTCGTGAACATCATCGCCACCCCGAAGGGCGGCACTCACGTCGCCGGCTTCGAGACGGCCGTGACCAGCACCATGAACGAGGTGCTGCGCACCAAGAAGATGCTGCGCGTCGCCGAGGACGACATCGTCAAGGACGACGCCCTGGAGGGCCTGACCGCGGTCGTCACCGTCCGGCTCGCCGAACCCCAGTTCGAGGGGCAGACCAAGGAGGTCCTCGGTACCTCGGCGGCCCGGCGCATCGTGAACACCGTGATCGCCAAGGAGCTCAAGGCGTTCCTGACGTCCACCAAGCGGGATGCGGCCGCGCAGGCGCGTGTGGTGCTCGAGAAGGCCGTGGCCGCCGCCCGGACGCGCATCGCGGCTCGCCAGCACAAGGACGCGCAGCGCCGGAAGACGGCCCTGGAGTCCTCGTCGCTGCCCGCCAAGCTCGCCGACTGCCGCAGCGACGACGTCGACCGCAGCGAGCTGTTCATCGTCGAGGGAGACTCCGCGCTCGGCACCGCCAAGCTCGCCCGGAACTCCGAGTTCCAGGCGCTGCTGCCGATCCGCGGCAAGATCCTCAACGTCCAGAAGTCGTCCGTGACCGACATGCTCAAGAACGCCGAGTGCGGCGCGATCATCCAGGTCATAGGAGCGGGATCCGGCCGGACCTTCGACATCGACGCCGCCCGGTACGGCAAGATCATCATGATGACCGACGCCGACGTCGACGGCTCCCACATCCGCACGCTCCTGCTGACGCTGTTCCAGCGCTACATGCGGCCGATGATCGAGGCGGGCCGGGTCTTCGCCGCGGTGCCTCCGCTGCATCGGGTCGAGCTGATCCAGCCCAAGAAGGGGCAGGACAAGTACGTGTACACGTACTCGGACCGTGAGCTGCGCGACAAGCTCATGGAGTTCCAGAGCAAGGGCGTGCGCTACAAGGACACCATCCAGCGGTACAAGGGTCTCGGTGAGATGGACGCCGACCAGCTGGCAGAGACGACGATGGATCCGCGCCATCGCACGCTGCGGCGGATCAGCCTCACCGATCTGGAGGCGGCCGAGCGGGTCTTCGATCTGCTGATGGGCAACGACGTGGCGCCGCGCAAGGAGTTCATCTCGAGCTCGGCGGCGACGTTGGATCGGTCGCGCATCGACGCGTAGCCGCTGCGCCGGGCTGGGGCCGGGTGTTCGGCCTCGGCTTCGCCTTCGGTCCTCTTGGGTTCCCACCCGCACCGTCCGTGCGGCATTCGTCGCCGGGTGCGGGTGGCCCCCGTGGGGGCTGAGCGCCGTCGGCGGCTGCGGGGCCATCTGCGGACTTTGCCTGGTAGTTCCCGCATGAATCACCTGATGGGGTGAAGCGGGCGAAGAAGCCGAGTCGGCGATCTTTCCGTTCTGTCCATGCTTGGGCATGCACTCAAGCGATGGTCGTCCCCGCGAAACCACAGGTGCGCGGTACGACGATCCCTGGTACGACGCCCTCGCCTCCGGGTGGGGGGAGTCGGACGGTACGGCCGCCCCCGAGGCCGCCCCACCTCCCGCCGGTGATGTGTACCTGGAGGTGCAGCGCAGCGCCGCCTTCCGTGAAGTGCGCAGTCGCTACCGGCGGTTCGTGGTGCCGGCGGTCGTCGTGTTCCTCTCCTGGTACGTGGCGTACGTCGTCGCCGCCACGGCCGCGCCGGGGCTGATGGCCCGACCCGTCGCGGGAGCCGTGAACGTCGCGATGCTCGCCGGGCTCGGGCAGTTCCTCACCACCTTCCTGCTCACCTGGGCCTACGCCCGTCACGCGCGGCTGCGAAGGGACCGGGCCGCGCTGGAACTGCGCTGGGACACCCAGGAGTTGACGCGCGTCGCGAAGGGCGGTGCCGCGTGACGGTCGACCATCAGACGCTCTCGCTGCTGCTGTTCAGCGTGTTCGTCGCGATCACACTGGGGATCACCACCTGGGTGAGCCGCAACCGGCATGGTTCCGCGGAGGAGTTCTACGCGGGCGGCCGGCTCTTCACGCCCATGGAGAATGGTTTTGCCATCGCCGGTGACTACATGTCGGCCGCGTCCTTCCTCGGCATCTCCGGGCTCATCGCCCTCTTCGGCTACGACGGGCTGCTGTACTCGGTGGGCTTCCTCGTGGCCTGGCTGCTGGTGCTGTTCCTGGTCGCCGAACTGGTCCGCAACTGCGGCCGGTTCACGCTCGCCGACGTCGTCGCCTCGCGGATGAGGGAACGCCCCGTGCGGATCGCGGCGGGAACTTCCTCGGTCACCGTGTCCGTTCTGTATCTGGTGGCGCAGATGGTGGGCGCGGGCACCCTGGTCGCGCTGCTGCTCGGGGGCAGGGACGAGGCGGCGCAGGCCTGGACCGTCATCGGCGTCGGCGCGCTCATGGTGATCTATGTGTCGTTGGGAGGGATGCGGGCCACCACCTGGATCCAGATCGTCAAGTCGGTCCTGCTGCTCGGCGGTACCGTCGCGTTGACCGTGCTCGTCCTGCTGCGCTTCCACGGCGACTTCGACCAACTGCTGCTCACGGCGGCCGAGCGCAGCGGTCACGGAGACGCGTTCCTCGCACCCGGCCTGAAGTACGGCGGTGACTGGACCGCCCGCCTCGACTTCATCAGCCTGGGCCTCGCCCTGGTGCTGGGCACCGCGGGGCTGCCGCACATCCTGTCCCGCTTCTACACCGTGCCCACCGCCCGCGCGGCCCGGCGCTCGGTGGTCTGGGCGATCGGGCTCATCGGCGGCTTCTACCTGATGACCATCGTCCTCGGCTTCGGCGCGGCAGCGATCGTCGGACCCGAGGCCGTACGCGGGTCGAACGCGGCCGGGAACACAGCGGTTCCGCTGCTCGCCCTCGACCTCGGCGGCGGCGCGGACTCCACCGGAGGAACGGTTTTGTTCGCGGTCGTCGCCGCCATCGCCTTCGCCACGATCCTCGCCGTGGTCGCCGGAATCACGCTCTCCTCCTCCGCCTCCGTCGCCCACGACCTGTACGCCTCCCTACGGCGCCGGCACGCCAAGCCCCGCAGCGAGGTGGCCGTGGCACGCGTCGCCGCGGTCGGTATCGGCGTCGTGGCGATCGGCCTCGGACTGCTGGCCCGCGACCTGAACGTCGCGTTCCTCGTGGGCCTCGCCTTCGCCGTCGCGGCGTCCGCCAATCTGCCGGTGCTGCTCTACTCCCTGTTCTGGCCGGGCTTCACCACACGCGGGGCCGTCTGGGCCGTGTACGGCGGTCTGATCCCGGCCGTGCTGCTCGTGCTGCTGTCGCCGGTGGTGTCGGGCAGCCCCGAATCCCTGTTCCCCGGCGTCGACTTCCAGTACTTCCCGCTCCAGAACCCCGGCCTGGTCTCCATCCCGCTCGGCTTCGTCGCGGGCTGGCTCGGCACCGTCACCTCGGCGGAGGTCCCCGACGAGGCCAAGCACGCGGAGACCGAGGTGCGGTCGCTGACGGGGGCGGGGGCCGTCTGAGCGAGGGCGCCCTGACCGCCGTACGACTCGGCATTTGCCGTACGGATGACGTTTGGGCGGCCCGCATCCGTATGAAAGGGCAGGCACGGTTCTTTCCCCCGCCCCCACGGGCCGTGCCTCAGGCGCGGGTCGCCCACACGTAACGGTGTTCCGGGCGGCCCGCGTCGCCGTACTTGAGGGTCAGGCGGGCGCGTCCCGTGCGTTCCAGGAGCTTCAGATAGCGCTGGGCGGTCTGGCGGCTCACCCCCGTCCGCTCGGCGATCTCCTGGGCCGACAGCGGGCCTTCGGCGTTCATCAGGGAGCGGCGGACGAGTTCCGCGGTGGTGGGGGAGTGGCCCTTGGGCAGGTCGGGTTCCGAGGGGGCCGACAGGGCGCCGAAGATGCGGTCCACCTCGGCCTGTTCCGCCTCGCCGCCGCCGTCGAGGGTGCGGCGCAACTCGGCGTAGGCCTCCAGCTTCGCGCGCAGCCCGGCGAAGGCGAACGGCTTGACCAGGTACTGGAGCGCCCCCTGTCGCATCGCCGCCTGTACGGTCGTGACGTCCCGCGCCGCCGTGACCATGATCACGTCGGTCTGGTGGCCGCGTCGGCGCATCTCCTGGACGACCGCCAGGCCCGTCTCGTCGGGCAGGTAGTGGTCCATGAGGACCAGATCCACCCGGGGCAACTCCTCCACCCGGCGCAGCGCCTCGGCCGCGCTGTGCGCCTCGCCCGCGACACGGAAGCCCGGCACTTTCTCGACGTAGGCAGCGTTGACCCGCGCGACGCGCGTGTCGTCGTCCACGACCAGGACCTCGATCATCGCGACTCCTCCTCGGCGACGGTGGGCGGATCCGACGGCACGGTCTGGGCCGGTTCCAGGGCGGGCTCGGCCAGCGCCTCGGGCAGGACGACCGTGAACTCCGCGCCGCCGCCGGCCGCCTCGTCCACGGTCGCGCCGCCGCCCTGCCGTTCCGCGAGCCTGCGCACCAGGGGAAGGCCGATGCCGCGTTCGCGGTGGGCGGGGCGCTGCTTGGTGGACCACCCCTCGGTGAAGATCAACTCGCGTTGCTGCTCGGGGATTCCCGGCCCCGTGTCGCGCACCCGGAGAACCGCGGTGCGCCCCTCGGCCCGCAGTTCGACCTCCACGCGCGCGTGCGGCGTGCCGGCGACGGCGTCGAGGGCGTTGTCCACCAGGTTGCCCACGATGGTGACGAGCCCCCGCGGGTCGATCAGCCGGTCCGGAAGCCCCGTGCGATCCGACAGCCGCAGCGCGACACCGCGCTCCGCCGCCACCGTCGCCTTGCCGACCAGCAGGGCGGCGAGCAGCGGGTCCTGGATCTTCTCGGCGACCTGTTCGGCGGTGGCACGGTGATCGCCGACGACCTCGCCGACGAACTCCACGGCGTCGTCGTACATCTCCAGTTCCAGCAGCCCGAGGACCGTGTGCATGCGGTTGGCGTGCTCATGGTCCTGGGCGCGCAGGGCGTCGATCAGTCCGCGTGTGGAGTCCAGCTCCCGGCCGAGCTGCTCCAGCTCGGTGCGGTCGCGCAGGGTGGCGACGGCGCCCCCGTCGTCGGTGGGCATGCGGTTGGCGACCAGGACGCGCTGACCGCGGACCGTCAGCAGATCGGTGCCGGTCACCCGGCCGGCCAGGACGTCGGCGGTACGGCCCGTGCCGAGCGCCTCGTCGAGGGACCGGCCGACGGCCTCGTCACCGATGCCGAGCAACCGGCGCGCCTCGTCGTTGAGGAGGCGGATACGGCCGCCGCGGTCCAGGGCGACGACGCCCTCCCGGATGCCGTGCAGCATCGCCTCGCGCTCCGCGAGCAGCGCCGAGATGTCGGAGAACGCCAGGTCACGGGTCTGCCGCTGGACCCTGCGCGAGATGAGCCAGGCGGCCAGCGCGCCCACCGCCAGGGCGCCGCCCGCGTAGGCGAACAGCCCCGGGATGGCGTGCAGCAGACGGGCCCGGACACTGTCGTACGCGATACCGACCGAGACCGCCCCGACGATCTTCCCGTCGCCGTCGCGCAACGGCACCTTGCCGCGGGCGGTGCGGCCGAGCGTGCCGTTGTCGATCTGCATGACCTCGTGACCGGCGAGCGCCCGGCCCGGGTCGGTCGAGACGAGCCTGCCGATCTCGCCCGGCGTGGGATGCGACCAGCGCACCCCGCGCCGGTCCATCACGACGACGTACTCGGCCTTGGTGGCCACACGGATCCGGTCCGCTTCCCGCTGGACCGGGCCGCCGGCCGTCGCGGGCGAGCTCTCCAGGTCCTCGGCGAGCTGCGGCTGGGCGGCGGTGGTCTGCGCGATCGACAGTGCGCGGCGCATCGCCTGGTCGTCGAGCTGGTCGCTGAGCGGGGCGAGGAAGAGACCGGTCGCGAGGACCGCGACTCCCGCGGCGATCGCCACCTGCATCAGCAGCACCTGCGCGAACATCCGCCGGGGCAGACCCAGGCGCAGGCGACGGGCGGGGGGAGTGGGGCTCATACCCATGACGGTACGTGGGGGCGGGGGAGCGGCCGTAGAGGGGTGTGGCGGGGATCTCCTGATCGTCGCGGGTCCGGCCGGGCGCGCGGCGGCTGTTCCGCGGGCGGCCCGGGCAGGCCGATGACCAGGTCAGCTCGTGAGTGCGGTCGCCATCCTGAGCTCGCGTACCGCCACCACGTCCATCCGGGCGGGGGAGCCGAGCGCCGACCCGCAGCTCTCCGGGCGGGGCGGCAGGGAGGCGCCCTGGGACACGGTGACCCGCCAGGTGCGTCCGTCCGTGTGGGCGACGGTCACCTCCCAGCGCGGAGCGGCACCGTCCGTCCGTACGACGGTCAGCGCCTCGGCGGCGTCCTCGCCGGTGGCCCTGCGCACGGCCAGCTCGGCCGCCTGGCCGGGCCGCTCCCAGGCCGAGTTCCCCCGGCAGCCCTCGATGACGATCCGGCCGCCCTGGACGCTGTGCAGGACCTCCTTGACGGCGTGGGCCTGCGCCCGGCCGTAGGCGTAGCCGTACGGCAGCACGAGCAGGGTCGGGGAGAACCGATGTCCACCCAGATGGGTGACCTCCCAGACGCCGTCCACCCCGGAGGCGTCGAGCTCGGCCGCGAGCGGGCGTCCGAGGAGGGCGCAGCAGCGGTCCCGCTTGCCGTTGGTGCAGACGAGCGCGAGCGGGTCGCCTGTGTGGGGCCGACCCTGGAGAACCGAGTCGAAGGTGTGGTGGTCGCCCCTACCGAGGGCGCCGAAGTCCAGGTCGAGCAGCTGCTGGGGATCACGGATGGTGGCCGCGTGCAGCCATACATTCCCGGGACGGGTGTGGGCCACATACACCTGACGCTCGGCGACGCCGCCGCAGTCCGCGTGCCGACCGGGACGGCGGATGAGCGCGACACGCACGCCGGTGCCCTGCGCGGCCGCCTCCAGCGCACGCCCGAGGGCGGGATCCAGGTGGCTCTGGGTGAGCGCCTTGGCACCCCACGGGCCGGGCTGCTCCAGCAGCAGCCAGGTCGTCGCGGTCGCCGCGGTCCCGGCGATGGGCTCGTCGAGGTCCTGCGAGACGGTTGAGCACGTACTCACAGAGGTGAGCCTAACCTGACTGGGGTGGGGGTGACTTGCCGAGGGGGTACGGGACGGCTGCCCAGGGCGTTGGCGCGGCCTGCTCCGGGAGCGGCTGAGGTGGCTTCGGGCCCGGGTAGTGCGCGCTAGGGCGCGTCCCATCCGCAGCGGTCGCTCCCCGTACTCCTCCAGGACGTGGGCGATCCAGTCCGCCGTTCGGGACACGGCGCAGAGCGCCTTGCCCGCCATGGCAGGCAAGGCCGGAATGTTCACACCGACGTTCGCTGCCGCCCGAGTCGTCGGCTGGAGCGCCAATATTCGCGAACAGGCACAGGACTCCAACATCGTCATGCCGGTGGCGCGGTGCGTCGGGCCGGGGGCGCCGGTGAGGGTGGCGCAGGCGGAGGCATGACGAGTACGAGGGCCCGGCACCCCCGCCAGCGCCGGGCCCCTGTCCACCGAAGATGATTCGGCGGCGGTCAACCTGAGTGAAAGGGATCTACCTGCGGAATACGTTGATGGTCACGTTGGCGGCGGCATCCCCGAGAAAGACGGCACCGCCGAACGCCGCCACGGCGCTGACGTGCTCGGTCTCGCCGGTGACGATGAGCAGAACGATGCCGATCGCCGCCAGCAAGGCAACGACTCCAGGCAACAGGTGGAAGATCTGCCTCGTCGTTGGCTGCCGCGTCGGCTGCGCTGCGGTACCGTCGGGCGGCGTCAGGCTGGACATACAGGACTCCTTGAACTGGGTCTTCGAAAGATGTTCGGCCGGGCCCGGGGAGCCCTCTGCGTGGCACTCGTCGCTCGCCAAAGTCATCGAGTGCTGCCATTCAAAGGGGGCTCCCCACGTGTGCGGCGGGGCCGTGATGCGGCACCGTACTTCGTCTGCCGCCGGCTACGGGTCACCTGACTGGTGTTGCTGTGCCCGTGTGGCCGTGTGGGTAGCTGCCATTCGTGCCTGGGGATGGGGGCCGGTGACAGGTCCTACCGCGTGCCCCGGATGCCCGTGAGTCGCGAGCGCGTCCGGGTTGCTCCGCTAAGCGTCGGGAATGTCACCCTTGGCGCGGATGAGGGTCTCGCGGCTGACGACCACGATGCGTTCGTAGTCGGCGCGGGACGCGTCGGCAGGCAGTTCCCGCTCCAGTGTTTCAGTGAAATCCGTCCCGATGACCGCGAAGTTGCCGTCACTCAGCTCGAACACGTCCGGGCAATTGGCTCCCGAGGCACTGCCGCGGGCACGGGGAGGCACACCGATGCGGCGCACGATCTTCAAGGGCTACCGATCCTTACGAGGGTTTGGCAGGTGGTTGGTCGGCAGCACGTTACTCAGATTGCCGGGGCCTGAGTGACTGCGTAGGCAAAAAGTCACTCGGGTCGTGTCGTTGACCGGCGCCGCCCCCTGGTTAATCAAGCGGGCGCGGGGTTCCCCCGGGCGTTGATCAAGCGGGCGGCGGGTTCCCCACCACCCACCACTCGTCCGTGTCGGCGTCTTCGAGATCCTTGATGAGGCTGTCGACCATGCGGCCTATCCGGGCCTCGTCGGACGAGTGCTTCAGGGTCGCGCGCTGCCCCTTCGAGGCTTCCCAGTACTCACGCATCAGCCTGTTCTGGAACAACTCGCGCGCGTGCCCGTAGAACTCCTCCTGGTCGAGCAGCCCCGCGCGAAAGAGGTGGTAGAGGTTGATGTACCAGGCGTTTGCGTAGAAGTACTGGCGCCGCTTCTCCGCCGGGATGTCCGGGTCGTAGGTGTCGATCACCGCGGCCAGGGAGGGATTGTCGATCGCCCTGGAGAGCAACTCCCAATGCATGCGCTGCTGATGTGCCAGGGCCCTGCGACGGGAGGCGAGTTCCTCGAACTCCAGACGCCTCACCTGCAGTCTCTCCGCTTCCAGGCGTCGCTGGCGCGCAGCCAGCGTCATCCCGACGGTGGCGAGCATCAAACCAGCCGCGGCGGAGCCCAGCCTCCTCGCGGCGTTCTTCTGTGTGGCCATGTCAATTACCCCCGATCAGGCGGCCGTCCGCCGGTCGTCGGGGTGCGGGTCGACTGGAGGGGACCGGCGAGCGGTGGGCGGCGCTTGCCGTCTCCCAGAGTGCCGAGCGGCTCTGATCGGCGGGGAGGCGGAGAGGAGGCGCACGGAGGGAAGCGAGGGTCGCACGCTCCGGCGCCATGCCCAACGTCTGCCCGGCAAGTGCTGCTAACAATCGTTCACTTCGTGGAGATTCTCCCCGCTCGTATCCTGGGGCGGCATTCAAAACCTCGAATGTGCGCCGCGTCGCGAGCCGGTGCACCCGTCGGCGTGAGAAAGGTCGCACGTTGAGCCAGCAGAGCCCCGGCCCACAGCAGATCCCGGTCGTCGTCCTCGCCGGATTCCTGGGTTCCGGCAAGACGACTCTGCTCAACCACCTCCTCCATCGCAGCGGAGGCACCCGCATCGGCGCCATCGTGAACGACTTCGGTGCCATCGAGATCGACGCCATGGCCGTCGCCGGCGCGCTCGGCGACTCCACCGTCTCCCTCGGCAATGGCTGCCTGTGCTGCGCTGTCGACGCCGGGGAACTGGATGTCTACCTGGAGCGGCTCGCCCGGCCCGGCACCGGTATCGACGTGATCGTCATCGAGGCCAGCGGGCTCGCCGAGCCGCAGGAACTGGTGCGCATGGTGCTCGCCAGCGAGCATCCGGGAATCGTGTACGGCGGGCTCGTCGAGGTCGTCGACGCCGCGGAGTTCGCCGTCACGCGCGCCAAGCACCCCGAGATCGACCGGCACCTCGCCCTCGCCGACCTCGTCGTGGTCAACAAGCTCGACCGGGCGCCGGACGGAGCACGAGCCATGGCGCTGGTGCGCGACCTCGCCGACCGCGCCGCCGTCGTTCCGGCCACCTACGGCCGTATCGACCCCGAGTTCCTCTTCGACTGCCGCCCCAGCGAGGAACGCGTCGGGCAACTGTCCTTCGACGATCTGCACGAGCACGCAGGAGACCACCACGGTCACCTCCACACCGCCTACGACAGCCTGTCCTTCGTCTCGGAAAAGCCGCTCGACCCACGCCGGTTGATGGCGTTCCTGGACAGCCGTCCGGAGGGGCTGTACCGGATCAAGGGGTACGTCGACTTCGGACCCCACGACACCGCGAACCGCTACGCCGTGCACGCCGTCGGACCGTTCCTCCGCTTCTACCCGGAGCCCTGGACCGCCGCCGGCGCCGACGCACGTCTCAGCCAACTCGTCCTCATCGGCTCGGGCATCGATTCCGCCGCCCTGGCGAAGGAGCTGGAGGCGTGCAAGAGCGACGCCCCACACGCCGACGAGCATGGCATGTGGGGCGTACTGCGCTATGTGCAAGGGCCTGGCGTCGACCTCGACGCCGACCTGCACGCCGACGAGCAGGGTTTCGACGACCTGCCGGCCTAGACCGGGCCCGCCACCACCGAAACCGTCTTCGCCAGGGACACTCCCGAACCGTCGCGGCGGGGATCCATCTCGGGCAGTTCGACCGGGGTGCCGTTCTTCTGGGCCGCGCGTGCCGGGGTGGTGCCCGCCCAGGCCAGGGAGAGACAGTCCTCGCCCTTCAGGAAGCGCTGGCAGCGGACACCGCCTGTGGCCCGGCCCTTGCGCGGGTACTGGTCGAACGGGGTCAGCTTGGCCGTCGTCTGGACCGAGTCGTCCAGGGTGCCGCGCGAGCCCGCGACCGTGAACACCACCGCGTCGGCCGCGGGGTCCACCGCGGTGAACGAGATGACCTTCGCGCCCTCGGTGAGCTTGATGCCGGCCATGCCGCCGGCTGCGCGGCCCTGCGGGCGGACCTGCGAGGCCTGGTAGCGCAGCAACTGGGCGTCGTCCGTGATGAAGACCAGGTCCTCCTCGCCGGTGCGCAACTCGATCGCGCCGACGATCCGGTCGCCCTCCTTCAGCGTGATGACCTCCAACTCCTCCTTATTGGACGGGTAGTCGGGAACCACACGCTTCACGACGCCCTGCTCGGTGCCGAGCGCCAGGCCGGGGGACGACTCGTCGAGCGTCGTCAGGCAGACCAGCGTCTCGCCGTCCTCCAGCGACACGAACTCCGACAGCGGCGCCCCGCCCGCGAGATTCGGCCGGGCCGCGGTCTCCGGCAGCTTCGGCAGGTCGATCACGTTGATCCGCAGCAGGCGGCCGGTCGAAGTGACCGCGCCCACCTCGCCGCGCGCCGTGGCCGGCACCGCCGAGATGATCACGTCGTGCTTGGAGCGCTTGGCGTCGCCGTCCTCCGTGAAGGGGTCGCCGTTCGCCGTACGCGCCAGCAGACCCGTCGAGGACAGCAGCACCCGGCACGGGTCGTCCGCCACCTGAAGCGACACGGCAGTGACCGGCGTGCCCGCCGACTCCAGCAGCAACGTACGCCGCTCGGTGCCGAACTTCTTGGCCACCGCGGCCAGTTCCGAGGAGACCAGCTTGCGCAGCTCGGCGTCCGAGTCGAGGATCCGGGTCAGCTCGGCGATCTCCTGGTTGAGCCGTTCCTTCTCGGACTCCAGCTCGATGCGGTCGTACTTGGTGAGGCGGCGCAGCGGCGTGTCGAGGATGTACTGGGTCTGCACCTCGGACAGGGAGAAGCGCTCCATCAGGCGTTGCTTCGCCTGCGCGCTGTTCTCGCTGGACCGGATCAGGCGGATGACCTCGTCGATGTCCACCAGCGCGGTGAGCAGGCCCTCGACCAGGTGCAGGCGGTCGCGTCGCTTGGTGCGGCGGAACTCGCTGCGGCGCCGTACGACCTCGAAGCGGTGGTCGAGGTAGACCTCCAGGAGTTCCTTGAGGCCGAGGGTGAGGGGCTGGCCGTCGACCAGCGCGACGTTGTTGATGCCGAAGGACTCCTCCATCGGCGTCAGCTTGTAGAGCTGCTCCAGGACGGCCTCGGGCACGAAGCCGTTCTTGATCTCGATGACCAGGCGCAGGCCGTGCTCGCGGTCGGTGAGGTCCTTGACGTCGGCGATGCCCTGGATCTTCTTCGAACCGACCAGGTCCTTGATCTTGGCGATGACCTTCTCCGGGCCGACCGTGAACGGCAGCTCGGTGACGACCAGGCCCTTGCGGCGGGCGGTCACGGTCTCGATCTCGACCGTGGCGCGGATCTTGAAGGTGCCGCGGCCCGTCTCGTAGGCGTCCCGGATGCCGGCGAGGCCGACGATCCTGCCGCCGGTGGGCAGGTCGGGGCCCGGGACGTGCTTCATCAGCGTTTCCAGATCCGCGTTGGGGTGGCGGATCAGATGGCGGGCGGCCGCGATGACCTCGCCGAGGTTGTGCGGCGGCATGTTCGTGGCCATACCGACGGCGATGCCCGAAGCGCCGTTGACCAGGAGGTTCGGGAAGGCGGCCGGCAGCGCCACCGGCTCCCGCTCCTGGCCGTCGTAGTTGGGCGAGAAGTCGACCGTGTCCTCTTCGATCGACTCGGTCATCAGGCTGGTCGCCTGCGCCTGCCGGCACTCGGTGTACCGCATGGCGGCCGGCGGGTCGTCGTTGCCCAGCGAGCCGAAGTTCCCGTGGCCGTCGACCAGCGGGACGCGCATCGAGAAGGGCTGGGCCATGCGCACCAGGGCGTCGTAGATCGAGGCGTCGCCGTGCGGGTGCAACTTACCCATGACCTCGCCGATCACGCGGGCGCACTTCACATAGCCGCGGTCGGGGCGCAGGCCCATCTCGTTCATCTGGTACACGATGCGGCGATGCACCGGCTTGAGGCCGTCGCGAGCATCCGGCAGGGCTCGGGAGTAGATGACCGAGTACGCGTACTCGAGGAAGGAGCCCTGCATCTCGTCGACGACGTCGATGTCGAGGATCTTCTCCTCGTACGAGTCGTCGGGCGGCGGGGTCTTCGTGCTACGGCGGGCCATCGCTGCCGGCTCCTTGCTGAAGCGTTGGACGGGTATGACGCGGACCATTGTGGACCGCGGCACTGACAACCACCGACCAGGACCCGAAGTCTGCCTCCGGTACGGCGCGTGAGAAGTGTCGCCGACGCCCGGCCTCGACGGCGACCGAGGGCGGCGTTCGGGCATCAACCGGCCAGGCCGACACGGTGCTTGCCCGAGGGAGGGCAACACGCGGAGCACTCGCCGGCGACCGCGCGCCCCTCTCTCCGCGACCGCGTGCCCCGGCGTGCGCCCACGGCGGCGGCAAGCCCACGCCGCGAAACCGTTCACTCGCCGGAGTGATCGACGGGCAGCCGTACGAGGGCCGCCGGGGAAGGGTGCGGCGGGGCGCGAGCTGACCGCGAGCGGCAGCCGCCCCCGAGCGTCAGCCGCCCCTGGGTGACAGCCCGCAGATCCCCGCGCCGACGCCCCGCACCGGCTCCCGGTCCCGTCCGACGCCGAAGGCGTTCCGAACGGGAACTTC
Organism: Streptomyces sp. NPDC098781; assembly: GCF_044759995.1. Classification (NCBI taxonomy): domain Bacteria; kingdom Bacillati; phylum Actinomycetota; class Actinomycetes; order Kitasatosporales; family Streptomycetaceae; genus Streptomyces; species Streptomyces sp. NPDC098781. The sequence continues at coordinate 460,039 of NZ_JBIWAK010000009.1, read as the reverse complement.
GCCGACCCTTCGGACGCTGCATACAGTGGCAGGAACTCGTGCCGAACTGCTCGGCACGACGCAGTGCACGCGACCGGAAGGACACCTTGCCCATGGGTCACACGGCCACACCGGAGGCACAATCCGGCGGCCTCACCGCGACGGAGCACCGCCTGGCCAACGGCCTGCGCGTGGTGCTCTCCGAGGATCACCTCACGCCGGTCGCCGCGGTCTGCCTCTGGTACGACGTAGGCTCCCGCCACGAGGTCAAGGGCCGTACCGGACTCGCCCACCTCTTCGAGCACCTGATGTTCCAGGGTTCGAACAGTGTGAAGGGCACGGGGCACTTCGAGCTCGTCCAGGGCGCCGGTGGCTCGCCGAACGGCACCACCAGCTTCGAGCGCACCAACTACTTCGAGACCATGCCCGCCCACCAGCTGGAGCTCGCGCTGTGGCTGGAGGCCGACCGCATGGGCAGCCTCCTGGTGGCGCTCGACGAGGAGGGCCTGGAGAACCAGCGGGACGTCGTCAAGAACGAGCGCCGCCAGCGGTACGACAACGTCCCTTACGGCACGGCCTTCGAGAAGCTGACGGCGCTGACGTACCCCGACGGGCACCCGTACCACCACACCCCGATCGGCTCGATGGCCGACCTGGACGCGGCCAGCCTGGAGGACGCCCGCGCGTTCTTCCGCACCTACTACGCGCCCAACAACGCCGTCCTGTCGATCGTCGGTGACATCGACCCCGAGCAGACGCTCGCCTGGGTCGAGAAGTACTTCGGCAGCATCGCGTCCCACGACGGCAAGCCCGCCCCGCGCGACGGCTCGCTGCCCGAGATCATCGGCGAACAGCTGCGCGAGGTCGTCGAGGAGAACGTCCCCGCGCGCGCGATGATGGCCGCGTACCGCCTGCCGACGGACGGCACCCGCGAGTGCGACGCCGCCGACCTGGCGCTGACCGTCCTGGGTGGCGGCGAGTCCTCCCGCCTCTACAACCGGCTCGTCCGGCGCGACCGTACGGCCGTCGCAGCCGGTTTCGGCCTGCTGCGCCTGGCCGGCGCGCCCTCCCTGGGCTGGCTGGACGTGAAGACCTCCGGCGACGTCGAGGTCCCCGTCATCGAGTCCGCCGTCGACGAGGAGCTGGCGCGCTTCGCGCAGGAGGGCCCCACCGCCGAGGAGATGGAGCGCGCCCAGGCCCAGCTCGAGCGCGAGTGGCTGGACCGGCTCGGCACGGTCGCGGGCCGCGCCGACGAACTGTGCCGGTACGCCGTCCTGTTCGGCGACCCGCAGCTCGCGTTCACCGCGGTCAAGCGGGTGCTCGACGTCACCGCCGAGGAGGTCAAGGCGGTCGCCCAGGCGCGGCTGCGGCCCGACAACCGTGCGGTGCTCGTGTACGAGCCGGTCGCCGGCGAGGACGAGGACCTGGAAGCCGCCAGCACCGACGAGAACGAGGAGTCGGCCCAGTGACCGAACTCGCCAGCATGGAGTTCCACCCACAGCCCCAGGCCGGCCCGGCCCGGCCCTGGGCGTTCCCGGCGCCCGAGCGCGGCAAGCTGGACAACGGCCTCACCGTCCTGCGCTGCCACCGCCCCGGCCAGCAGGTCATCGCCGTCGAGGTGCTGCTGGACACGCCCCTGGACGCCGAGCCGAAGGGCCTCGACGGCATCGCCACGATCATGGCGCGCGCCCTGTCCGAGGGCACCGACAAGCACACCGCCGAGGAGTTCGCCGCCGAGCTGGAGCGCTGCGGCGCCACGCTGGACGCCTACGCCGACCACCCCGGCGTCCGCGTCAGCCTCGAAGTGCCGGTCTCCCGTCTGCCCAAGGCGCTCGGTCTGCTGGCCGACGCTCTCAGGGCACCCGCGTTCGAGGACGCCGAGGTGGAGCGCCTGGTGCGCAACCGCCTCGACGAGATCCCGCACGAGCTGGCCAACCCCTCGCGCCGGGCCGCCAAGGAGCTTGCCAAGGAGCTGTTCCCGGCCACCTCGCGCATGTCCCGCCCGCGCCAGGGCACCGAGGACACCGTCGCCGGCATCGACTCCGCGGGCGTACGCGCGTTCTACGAGCGCCATGTGCGTCCCGCCACCTCCACCGTCGTGGTCGTCGGCGACCTCACCGGCGTCGACCTCGACGCGCTGCTCGGGGACACCCTGGGCGCCTGGACGGGCTCCTCGGCCGAGCCGCGGCCCGTCCCGCCGGTGACCGCGGACGACACCGGGCGCGTCGTCATCGTGGACCGCCCCGGCGCGGTCCAGACGCAGCTGCTGATCGGCCGGGTCGGCCCCGACCGGCACGACCGCGTGTGGCCCGCGCAGGTGCTCGGCACGTACTGCCTCGGCGGCACCCTCACCTCCCGCCTGGACAAGGTCCTGCGCGAGGAGAAGGGCTACACCTACGGCGTACGCGCGTTCGGGCAGATCCTGCGCTCCGCCCCGGACGGCAGCGGCGCGGCGATGCTCGCCATCAGCGGGTCCGTCGACACCCCGAACACCGGCCCGGCGCTGGACGACCTCTGGAAGGTCCTGCGCGGTGTCGCCGGGGAGGGGCTGACGGACGCCGAGCGGGACTTCGCCGTGCAGAACCTGGTCGGGGTCGCGCCGCTGAAGTACGAGACGGCGGCCTCCGTGGCGAACACCCTGGCCGACCAGGTCGAGCAGCACCTGCCCGACGACTACCAGGCCACGCTGTACCAGCAGCTCGCCGCCACCGGCACCGTCGAGGCCACCGCCGCGGCCGTGAGCGCGTTCCCGGTGGACCGCCTGGTGACGATCCTGGTCGGCGACGCGGCCGCGATCCGGGAGCCCGTGGAGGCCCTCGGCATCGGTGAAGTCACCGTCGTGGCGGCCGAGTAGGCGAAAGACGGCGCCACGCGCGCATAGGGGCCCTGGTGACGAAAGAGTCACCAGGGCCCCTTTATGCCCGAATTGAGGAGAGGTTGCCTGTCTGGCCTGTGGGATGCGCTACAAAAGCCCTGCTCGGTTTGGGGATTGAAAGATGTCCCGTTTAGCGTCTTCCGGGCTGTCCGTCAGGCACCGCGCCGCACCCGCGGCACCGGACAGCCATCGCCGAGTCCCCGTATGGCGCGAGCCAGGGGAGCCGGGGACCCACCGAAGTCCCTGGGGTGAATCGGGCGCCCGCGCGAGTGCGAGGGGGCCCGTAGGAGACCTTCCTGCTCCGAACCCGTCAGCTAACCCGGTAGGCGAGAGGGAAGGAAAGGACCAGCCACTACATGGCGTTCACCTGCGCCACCGGGAAGAACCGCCCCACCGGGAAGCATCGCCGGCCCAGCCGGATGCAGCGCTCCACCGCCCGTGCCGCGGGCGTCGCCGCGCTCACCGCCACCGGCGTCATAGGCACCCTGGCCGCTCCGGCGCTCGCCGCCGAGCCCGCCGCGGAGCAGACCGGCCTCATCCCCGTCATCGCCGTCGAGAACTCGATCGCGGACCAGCTCGACGCCCAGGCCGCGGCCCAGGAGCACGCGGCCAAGGAGGCCGCCGCCGCGAAGAAGGCCGCCCAGGAGGCCGCGCGCAAGAAGGCGGCCGAGAAGGCCGCGAAGGAGCGCGAGGCCAAGGAGCGCGCCGCCCGCGAGGCAGAGCGCAAGCGCCTGCTGTCCTATGTGTCCCCGATCCCCGGCTCGTACGTCTCCACCGGCTACAAGGCCGGCGGCGCCGTGTGGTCCTCCGGAAGCCACACCGGCATCGACTTCCACGCCGCCAGCGGCACGTCCGTCCACGCGGTCGCCTCCGGCACCGTCGTGGAGGCCGGCTGGGGCGGGGCCTACGGCAACAACGTCGTGATCAAGATGAACGACGGCACCTACACCCAGTACGGCCATCTGTCGTCCATCGGCGTCTCGGTGGGCCAGCGGGTCACCCCCGGCCAGCAGATCGGCCTGTCCGGCGCCACCGGCAACGTCACCGGCCCGCACCTGCACTTCGAGGCTCGGACCTCGCCGGAGTACGGCTCCGACATCGACCCCGTCGCCTACCTGCGCGCGCACGGCGTGAACATCTGACGCCACCGCCGCACCACCCGAAGCCCCGGCTCCCGAGCCGGGGCTTTCGGCGTTTTGGCGTCGAACCGATGACCAAAAAATATCCATGGATTCCGGCTCGCCGTCGGAAATTCAGGCAGGTTGCAATAGAGTCACAGCGAACACGTCATTCGTCGACGTTTCACGGGGATTAAGGCGGAGGTGGGTCATGCGTATTCCGGCGCACTCGGTGTGCACGGCGATCCGGGACGACATCGTCGCCGGTGTCCACGAGCGCGGCGGCCGACTCACCGAGGAAGTCCTCGCCCGCCGCTACGGCGTCTCCCGCGTCCCGGTCCGGGAAGCCCTGCGCACCCTGGAGGCGGAGGGCTTCGTGGTCACCCGGCGGCACGCGGGGGCCTGTGTCGCCGAACCGACCGAGCAGGAGGCCGCGGACCTGCTGGAGATGCGCGGCCTGCTGGAGCCGCTCGGCGCCGCCCGGGCCGCCCAGCGGCGCACCGAGGCCCATCTGAAGGTCCTGCGCGGCCTGGTCAGGCTGGGGCAGGAGCGGGCCAGGCGGGGCAACAGCGAGGATCTGCGCTCCCTGGGCGGCTGGTTCCACGAGACGCTGGCCCAGGCGTCCGGCAGCCCCGCCCTGACCTCGGTGCTGACCCAGCTGCGCCACAAGATCGCCTGGATGTACGCCGTGGAGGCACCGGCCGACCCGCAGGGGTACTGGACCGAGCACGGCGCGATCGTGGACGCGGTGGCGCGCGGCGACGGGGAACGCGCCCGCGCGATGACGGCGCTGCACACCGAGCGCGCGCTCTCCGCGCACCGGCTGCGGTTCGGCTCCGGAGGCGGGCGCGCGGAGCGTGTGAGGAATTCGCAACATCCCGTAAACATGCCGAGTCTGCGGCATTAACAAAGGCGCCGTATACAAAGAGGGCATATTCGGTGGCGGTGAATTTCTGCTGCCCTTTTTCGAATGCACCGGCAGCGCGCCGCCAATTGCGTCGAGCCTGCCCGGAAACAGCGAAGCCGCGCCCGCCGAAAAGGCGGACGCGGCTTCACCGTTCGCTACGGATCACCCGCTCAGGTCCTCAGACCGTCTCGGGCAGCTCCTCGAGACCCTCGGCGACCAGCTTCGCCAGTCGGTCGAGGGCGGCGTCCGCGCCCTCGGCGTCGGAGGCGAGGACGATCTCCTCGCCGCCCTGGGCGCCCAGGCCCAGGACGGCCAGCATGGAGGCCGCGTTGACGGGGTTGCCGTCAGCCTTGGCGATCGTCACCGGGACGCCTGTGGCCGTGGCGGCTCGGACGAAGATGGAGGCGGGGCGGGCGTGGAGGCCCTCGGCCCAGCCGACGTTGACGCGGCGCTCAGCCATGTGATGCTGCCCTTCGGTGTTCAGGGTTGTCTAGACCAGTTTCCCACACCCGTGAAGCAAGCCGGAACGAGACGAACGTCCCGTCTCTCGGTGCCCGTCGGATCGCGGCCTCGACCCCACGTTCGTCCTCCACAGACTGCCTCGCGCCGTTGTCGTACGCGAGCCGTACTCTGGGCCCCATGCAGAGCGCCTCGGACCGGCACGAGTACCCCGCCCACTGGGAAGCCGACGTGGTGCTGCGCGACGGCGGCACCGCACGCATCCGCCCCATCACCATTGATGACGCCGAGCGCCTGGTCAGCTTCTACGAGCAGGTGTCGGACGAGTCGAAGTACTACCGCTTCTTCGCGCCCTACCCGCGACTGTCCGCCAAGGACGTCCACCGCTTCACGCACCACGACTTTGTGGACCGGGTGGGACTCGCGGCCACGGTGGGCGGCGAGTTCATCGCCACCGTACGCTACGACCGGATCGGTGCCGACGGAATGCCCGCGTCCGCCCCCGCCGACGAGGCCGAGGTCGCCTTCCTGGTCCAGGACGCCCACCAGGGGCGGGGTGTCGCCTCCGCCCTGCTCGAACACATCGGCGCGGTCGCGCGCGAGCGCGGCATCCGCCGGTTCGCCGCCGAGGTGCTGCCCGCCAACACCAAGATGATCAAGGTGTTCACGGACGCCGGGTACACCCAGAAGCGCAGCTTCGAGGACGGCGTCGTACGCCTGGAGTTCGACCTGGAGCCGACGGACCGCTCGCTCGCCGTGCAGTACGCGCGCGAGCAGCGCGCCGAGGCCCGGTCCGTGCGGCGGCTGCTGGTGCCCGGGTCCGTCGCCGTCATCGGTGCGGGCCGCACGGCCGGCGGGGTGGGCCGCAGCGTCCTCGGCAACATCAGGGAGGCCGGGTTCACCGGGCGGCTGTACGCCGTGAACAGGGCGTTCCCCGAGGACCTCAAGGAGCTCGACTCGGTGCCCGCGCACCGCTCCGTGCGGGAGATCGAGGAGCAGGTCGACCTCGCGGTGGTCGCCGTGCCGGCCCCGCTCGTACCCGAGGTCGTCGCCGAGTGCGGCGAGCACGGGGTGCAGGGCCTCGTCGTGCTCTCCGCCGGGTACGCCGAGAGCGGGCCCGACGGGCGCGAACGGCAGCGCGAACTCGTACGGCAGGCACGCGCGTACGGCATGCGCATCATCGGCCCGAACGCCTTCGGGATCATCAACACCGCCGCCGACGTACGTCTGAACGCCTCACTCGCCCCCGAGATGCCCCGTCCGGGACGGATCGGTCTGTTCGCCCAGTCCGGCGCCATCGGGATCGCGCTGCTGTCCCGGCTGCACCGGCGCGGCGGCGGCGTCACCGGGGTGACCGGAGTGTCGACCTTCGTGTCGTCCGGCAACCGGGCCGACGTGTCCGGCAACGACGTCCTCCAGTACTGGTACGACGACCCGGACACCGACGTCGCGCTGATGTACCTGGAGTCCATCGGCAACCCGCGCAAGTTCACCCGCCTCGCCCGGCGCACGGCGGCCGCGAAGCCGCTGGTCGTCGTCCAGGGCGCGCGGCACGGCGGCGCGGCACCGCAGGGGCACGCCGTACGGGCCACCCGGCTGCCGCACGCCACGGTCTCCGCGCTGCTGCGGCAGGCCGGCGTGATCCGGGTCGACACCATCACCGAACTGGTGGACGCGGGGCTGCTGCTCGCCCGCCAGCCGCTGCCGGCCGGGCCGCGCGTGGCGATCCTGGGCAACTCCGAGTCGCTGGGCCTGCTCACCTACGACGCGTGCCTGTCAGAGGGCCTGCGTCCGCTGCTGCCGCTGGATCTGACGACGGCCGCGTCGGCGGACGACTTCCACCGTGAGCTCTCGCGCGCGCTCGCCGACGAGACCTGCGACGCGGTCGTCGTCACCGCGATACCGGCGATCGGCGACGCGTCGACCGGGGACGCCGAGCTCGCCGAGGCCCTGCGGACGGCCGCCGAGCGGGTACCGGGCAAGCCCGTGCTGGTGGTGCACGTGGAGCTGGGCGGACTCGCGGAAGCCCTGTCGGCCGCGGCGAGCACCGCACCACGACCGGAGTCGAAGGCGCCCGGCGCCGTGGTCCGCGCCCACCCGATCCGCCCCCTCGACTTCCGCCCCGAGACCCTGCCCGAGCTGTCGGAGACCTCCGAGAACACCCCCCGCCTCATCACCGCCTACCCCGCGGCCGAGCGGGCCGTCCGCGCCCTCGGCGAAGCTGTCAGGTACGCGCAGTGGCGGCGCGAGGCGGCCGAGCCCGGCAAGGTGCCCGAGTACGAGGACATCGACGAGAAGGGCGCCGCCCGGCTGATCGACGGTCTGCTCGCGCGCGGGCAGGGCCTCACGCTCGGCACGGACGAGACCGGTGACCTGCTCGGCAAGTACGGCATCCAGGTCCACCGCGCCCTTCAGGCCCCCACTCCCGACGCGGCCGCCGACGCCGCCCGCACCCTCGGCTACCCCGTCGCCCTCAAGGCCACCGCCCCCCACCTGCGGCACCGCGCCGACCTCGGGGGCGTACGGCTCGACCTGGCGGACGAGGAGCAACTGCGCCGGGCATACGCCGAGTTGACCGAGCTGTTCGGCAGGGCCGAGGAGCTGCGGCCGGTCGTGCAGAGGATGGCACCGCGCGGCGTCGACACCGTCGTACGGGCCGTGATCGACCCGGCCGCCGGTGCCGTGCTGTCCTTCGGGCTCGCCGGAGCCGCCTCCCAGCTGCTCGGCGACATGGCGCACCGGCTGATCCCGGTCACCGACCGCGACGCCACCTCGATCGTCCGGTCGATCCGGACGGCACCGCTCCTCTTCGGCTGGCGCGGCTCCGCGCCCGTCGACACCCCGGCCCTGGAGGCGCTGCTGCTGCGGGTGTCGCGGCTGGTCGACGACCATCCGGAGGTCGTCGCGGTCACCCTGGAGCCGGTCGTCGTCGCCACCCACGGCCTGAGCGTGCTCGGCGCGTCCGTACGCCTCGCACCGCCGCCCGCCCGCGACGACCTCGGACCGAGGACCCTCCCCACGTACTGAGACCGCCGTGAGCGGTGCCTCGCAGTCAGTGGTCCCCCGTAGGATGGGCGTCATGGCCAAGACCAGTACGACGACCCAGGGGCTGCGGGCGGCGATCGAACGCAGCGGCTACTACCCGGCCCTCGTGGCCGAGGCGGTGGAGGCCGCCGTGGGCGGCGAGCCCATCCGGTCGTACCTGGTCCACCAGGAGACGACGTTCGACCAGAACGAGGTGCGGCGGCATGTGACCGTCCTCGTCCTCACCGGCAACCGCTTCATCGTCAGCCACACCGACGAGCAGGCCGCGGACAGCACCTCCCCGACGCCCTACGCCACGACCTCGACGGAGTCGGTCAAGATCGGCCGGATCTCCTCGGTCGTGCTCAGCCGCGTCGTCGCCAACCCGGAGCAGTACACGGTGGGCACGCTGCCCCGCGAGGTGGTCCTCACCATCGGCTGGGGCGCCGTCTCCCGTATCGACCTGGAGCCCGCCGCCTGCGGCGACCCCAACTGCGAGGCCGACCACGGCTACACGGGCAGCTCCACGGCGGACGACCTGAGCCTCAGGGTCAGCGAGGCCGGTGACGGCCCGGAGACGGTGCGCCAGGCGCTCGCCTTCGCGCAGTCCCTCTCCGAGGCGACCGCGGACATCACGCGCTGATGGCTCAGTCCACCGCCTGGGACCCGCATCCGGAACCCCTCGCCGTCACGTCCGCGCCGCCCCCCGAGTACGGCAGCGGCTCGCTCGCCGACCTGTTGCCCACCCTGGCCGCCGGCATGGCCGTACCGGGCATGACCGCCACGATCACCGAGCTGACCGCCGCCGACCGCAACTGCGTGTTCCTGATCGACGGCCTCGGCTGGGAGCAGCTCAGGGCGCACCCCGAGGACGCGCCCTTCATGACCTCGCTGCTGGGCAGCTCGCGCGGCGGCACCGGACGCCCGCTCACCACCGGCTACCCGGCGACCACCGCCACCTCCCTCGCCTCGGTCGGCACCGGCCTGCCGCCCGGCGCGCACGGCCTGCCCGGTTACACCGCGCGCAACCCGGAGACCGGCGAGCTGATGAACCAGCTGCGCTGGCAGCCGTGGACGTCACCGCGCGCCTGGCAGCCGTATCCCACCGTCTTCGAACTGGCGCACCGGGCGGGCGTGCACGCGGCGCAGGTGTCGTCGCCCACCTTCGAGAACACCCCGCTCACCAAGGTCGCCCTCAGCGGCGGAACGTTCCTCGGGCGCCTGACCGGCGAGGAGCGCATGGACCTCGCGGCCGGGCAACTGGCGGCGGGCGACCGCTCGTTGGTCTACACGTACTACGCCGAACTCGACGGCGCCGGCCACCGCTACGGCGTCGACTCCGACACCTGGCGCGGCCAGCTGATGTACGTCGACCGGCTCGTCCAGCGCCTCGCCGAGCAACTCCCGCCGCGCAGCGCGCTCTACGTCACCGCCGACCACGGCATGATCGACGTGCCCTTCGACGAGGAGCACCGCATCGACTTCGACGAGGACTGGGAGCTGCGCGCCGGGGTCGCCCTGCTGGGCGGCGAGGGCCGGGCGCGGCACGTGTACGCGGTGCCGGGCGCGGCGAACGACGTCCTGACCTGCTGGCGCGAGGTGCTCGGAGAGCAGTTCTGGATCGCCTCACGGGACGAGGCGATCGCGGCCGGCTGGTTCGGGCCGCAGATCGACGAGCGGGTGTACGACCGCATCGGCGACGTGGTCGCGGCCGCGCGGGACGACGTCCTGATCATCGCGTCCGAGCGGGAGCCGAAGGAGTCGGCCATGGTCGGCAACCACGGCTCGATGACCCCCGCCGAGCAGTTGATCCCGCTGCTCGAAGTACGCTCCTGAAGCGTCCCTCCGTTCTCATCGCTGCCCGAAAGGTGCTCAACTCCCCATGCCCGAGCTGGTGTTCTTCTCCGGAACGATGGACTGCGGGAAGTCGACGCTGGCTCTCCAGATCGAGCACAACCGTTCGGCGCGTGGTCTGGCGGGCATGATCTTCACCCGCGACGACCGCGCGGGCGAGGGCAAGCTGTCCTCCCGGCTCGGTCTGGTCACCGACGCGGTGGAGGTCGAGGACGGCATGGACGTCTACGCCTACATGGTCGACCACCTCTCCCGGGGCGGTCGCGCGGACTACATCATCGCCGACGAGGCCCAGTTCCTCGCGCCGCAGCAGATCGACCAACTCGCCCGCGTGGTCGACGACCTGGGCCTCGACGTCTACGCCTTCGGCATCACGACCGACTTCCGCACCAAGCTGTTCCCCGGCTCCCAGCGCCTGGTGGAACTCGCCGACCGGGTCGAGGTGCTCCAGGTCGAGGCCCTGTGCTGGTGCGGCGCCCGTGCCACCCACAACGCCCGCACGGTGGGCGGTCAGATGGTCGTGGAGGGTGCCCAGGTGGTCGTGGGCGACGTGAACCAGGCGGACGCCGTCGGCTACGAGGTGCTGTGCCGCCGCCACCATCGCCGCCGCATGACGGCGGCCGGCGCGCGGGCCGCGGCGCTGTCCCCGGACGTCCTGCCGGTGCAATCGGCCTAGGCCCTGTCGTTCGGATCGTGCCGACCCGCACGAGGGGCCCTGGCAGAGGTCAGCGCGGGCCCTGGATCAGGGAGAAGCGCGCGCCCTCCGGATCCGCCACCGTGGCCACCCGGCCGTGGGCGCTGTCGTGGGCCGGCCGCAGCACATGCCCGCCGAGGTCGACGACCTCGGCGAGGGCCGCGTCCGTGTCGGCGACCTCGAAGTACGTCATCCAGTGCGGCCCCCGGTCGCGCGGCAGCGCGTTGCCGACGCCGTGGATTCCGGCGACCGGGCGGCCGTCGACGTTCAGCGTCACGTAGTCAAAGTCGCCGGAGACGACCGGCTCCTCCTCGTAGGCGAACACCGACGCGTAGAACTTGGCGACGTTCACGGACTCGAAGGTCACCAGCTCGTTCCAGGCCGGGGTGCCGGGCAGGCCCGTGATGGCCGTGCCGAGGTGGGCCGTGGGCTGCCACAGGCCGAAGACGGCGCCGGAGGGGTCGGAGCAGATGGCCATCCGGCCGGCCTCGCCGGCGTCCAGCGGACCGACCCCGACGGTGCCACCGCACAGCCGTACCGTGTCGGCGGTCAGGTCCACGTCGTACGAGGCGAGGTACGGCGTCCAGGCGATCGGGAGGTGACGGTCCGGCGGCAGCTGGCCGATGCCGGCCACCTCACGGCCGTCGAGCAGGGCGCGGACGTAGGGGCCGAGCTGCTGGGGGCCGGGGCGGAACTCCCAGCCGAACAGCGCTCCGTAGAACTCCTGGGTCGCGGCCAGCCCGTGCACCATCAGACTCACCCAGCAGGGCGTGCCGGGCGCGTGCCGGGCGTGCGTCGCGCCGTTCGGGCCGGCCGACCCCCGTGCCTCGGTCATCGTCACTCTCTCCTCGGCCCCTCGCGGTGGCCGTGTCGCTTCCGCTGTCCCGACCCCGTGCCGATGCTCGCACCCCCCGTGGCCAGGCGCGCTGCGGGCGCGCCGCGCACGACGGCCGGTGACCGGAGGATGCCCGGTGTGCGATTTACCGCCCGTTTCCGTGCGATTGCCGAAGGATGTCGATCGGCTGTACAGCATGTGCCCGATCCCGTACGCCCGGTGATCGGGCCTGTCCGGCGGGCAGAGTATCCGGAGCCGGGCGATGCGGCCACCCCGTGCGCAAGGATGGTGGCCATGAACGCCATCATCTCCGCACCTGAACTCGCGAGCGCGCTGACGGGCGAGAACCCGCCGGCGCTGCTCGACGTCCGCTGGCAACTGACCATGTCGAAGGCGTCGGGAGAGCCGCCGTTCGACGGCCGGGCCGCGTACGAGGCCGGGCACATCCCCGGCGCGGTCTACGTCGACCTGGACCGGGAACTGGCCTCCGCGCCCGGTTCGCGCGGCCGTCATCCGCTGCCGGACTTGGCCGAATTCGGTACGGCGATGCGACGGGCGGGGGTGTCGTCCGGAACGCCGGTGGTCGTGTACGACGGCGGACAGGGCTGGGCGGCCGCCCGCGCTTGGTGGCTGCTGCGCTGGACGGGTCACTCGGACGTACGGGTCCTCGACGGCGGGCTGCCGGCCTGGGAGAGCCCGCTGGAGACGGCGGTACCCACTCCGGCGCAGGGCGACTTCGAGCCGGCGCCCGGGGCGACGGGCCTCCTCGACGCCGACGGGGCGGCGGCCCTGGCCCGCTCCGGCGTACTGCTGGACGCGCGTGCGGGGGAGCGGTACCGCGGCGAGGTCGAGCCGATCGATCCGGTCGGCGGTCACATCCCGGGCGCGCTGTCCGCGCCCACCAACGAGAACGTGGCCCCGGACGGCCGCTTCCTCCCCGCCGAGGAACTCGCCTCCCGCTTCAAGTCCCTCGGTGCCGCCGAGGACACCCGGGTCGGCGCGTACTGCGGTTCGGGCGTCTCCGGCGCCCACGAGGTGCTGGCCCTGGCGGTGGCGGGCATCGCGGCGGACCTGTATGTCGGCTCCTGGTCGGAGTGGTCGTCGGACCCGTCCCGGCCGGTGGCCGTGGGGGCGGAACCGCAGTAGCGGGCGCGAGGGGAGCGCGCCGGGACCGGTCCGCCTCCGGATCGCTCCCTGGGCGCCCCCGCACAGCACAAGGGCCGCGCTGCGACCAGCGCGGCCCTCATCCCCGTACGACCGCCTCCGGGGCCGTACGACCGACTACTCCTGCTTCTTCCGCCGGGTGCCGAACACGATCTCGTCCCAGCTCGGGACGGCGGCGCGGCGGCCGGGGCGGACGCCGTCCGCTTCGGCCTGGCGGTCCGTGGCGCCGATGAGGCGGTCACGGTGGCTGCCGACGGAGCGGGGCATGAGCACGTCCGCGTAGGCGGAACCGGCACCGGCCGAAGCAGCGGGCGCGGGAGGTTCCTCCGCGGCAGGTTCGGCGGGCGGCTCCTCCGGCTCGGGCTCCGCCGGGCGCTCCGGCACCACCAGGTCGCCGCGGAAGCTCGGCACGGCCTCCAGCAGGCTGGTCAGCGAGTCCCGCTCCTCCGTGACCTCCTCGGCCGGCTCGGAGGCCTGCGCGGGCAGGCTCGGCCGGTCGAGGGCGCGGTCCATGGAGCGCTCGCGCGGCAGCCGGGCGATCCGCGGTACGAAGGGGAAGCTGGGCTCCGGCGCGGCGAGATCGTCGGACTCGCCGATGAGCGAGCGCGCCTCTTCGTCGACGGCCTGGACGAGCCGCCGGGGCGGGTCGTACGTCCAGCTCGCCGAGTGCGGTTCGCTCGCCACCCGGTAGACCAGCAGCACCTCCCAGGTGCCGTCGTCCCGGCGCCACGAGTCCCACTGGACGGTGTCCTTGTCGGCGCCGCGCAGCAGCAGCCGCTCCTGGACGGCCTCGCCGAGCTGCGGCCCGGCGGCGTTCTCGCCGGGCCGGCGGACGGGAGTCTTGCGGGCCCGCTCGGCCATGAAGGCGCGCTCGGCGAGCACGGGGCCCTCGAAGCGCCGTACGCGGTCGACGGGAATGCCGGCGAGTTGGGCGACCTCTTCCGCGGTCGCACCGGCGCGTATACGCGCCTGGATGTCGCGGGGGCGGAGATGGCTCTCCACCTCGATCTCGATCTGGCCGAGGCGCGGACGATCGCCGCGCACGGCGGCGCGCAGGCGTTCGTCGATCGGAAGGGTGTACTCCGTTGCGTCGGCAGCCTTCAGCACCAGCCGTGTGCCGTCGTTAGAGACGGCCACGACACGCAGTTCGGGCATGGGGACCTCCCGGGTGGTGCCTGCCGACGTCACGTGCGTCGCTGCTTCCGCTAGTCGAGTGTGGCCTGCCCGGGTGCAGCCTGCCACAACCTTGCCGAGTTGCCCGGCGTGTCGGGCCGGGGCCCTGGATCGCCGTTATGGCACGGTTACCTATTCGCAACGCTAAGTGACCAACTCCGTCACCCTGTGCAACTGGCCCCCTCCCGGCGGTCCTTGAAGGCCACGGATGCCCAGGCGGGAGACCGGACCCAGGGCTCGCCACAGTACTCCATTTGGGCCACGTGCGTGGATTGGCACGCCGCCGAACTTCCGGCAAGAGGCGTGACTCGGCCGAGGGTTGGGCGGTTTTTCGACCTTGAACGTGGCGTACTTCACGTAAATGTCCGAAACGGAGCCAATGATTTCGACCGTGCGTCCCCCTGCCGCGCAGTTGGCCGATCGCGGGGGCCGAGCCGGCCGGGCGTTACGCCCCCAACACCCGGCGCAGATAGTCGTTCTGGAACAGCCGGTCGGGGTCGAGCCGGTCCCGCAGCGCGGTGAACTCGCCGAAGCGCGGGTAGACCTCGGCGAAGTACTCGGCGTCCCGCGTGTGCACCTTGCCCCAGTGCGGGCGCCCCTCGTGCGCCGTGAAGATGCGCTCGGCGGCGGTGAAGTACCGCTGGTACGCGGTGCCTTTGGCCATGTGGACGGCGATGTACGCGCTGTCGCGGCCCGAAGCGGTCGACAGCGTGATGTCGTCGGCCGGGGCGGTGCGCACCTCGACCGGGAAACTGACCCGCAGCCCGGAGCCCTCGATCATGGCCTTGAGTTCGCGCAGCGTCTCGACGAGGGCCTCGCGCGGGACGGCGTACTCCATCTCCACGAAGCGCACCCGGCGCGGTGATGTGAAGACCTTGTAGGGGATGTCGGTGTAGGTCCGCGCGGACAGTGCTGTGCTGGAGATCCGGGCTATGCCGGGGATCGCGGCGGGCACGGCGCGGCCGGCCCACTGGACGGCCTGGAAGACGCCGTTGGAGAGGAACTCGTCCTCGAACCAGCCCGCGAGCCGGCCCACCGGCTGCTCCGGACCCGCGCTGCGGTTGTTGCGCTTGGTGTTGGTGCTGCCGGTGTGCGGGAACCAGTAGAACTCGAAGTGCTCGTTCTCGGCCCACAGTTCGTCGAACTCCGCCAGGACCCGCCCGAGGGGCATCGGCTCCTCGCGCGCGGTGAGCAGGAAGACCGGCTCCACGGCGAAGGTGATCGCGGTGACCACGCCGAGCGCGCCGAGGCCGATCCGGGCGGCGGCGAAGACCTCCGGGTTCTCCTTCTCGGAGCAGGTGAGCACCGAGCCGTCGGCGGTGACCAGCTCAAGCCCCTTGATCTGGGCGGCGATCGAGGCCGAGTCGCGCCCCGTGCCATGGGTACCGGTGCCGGTGGCACCGGAGACCGTCTGCTCCATGATGTCGCCCATGTTGGTGAGCGACAGGCCCTCGCGCGCGAGAGCCACGTTGAGCCGCTTCAGCGGGGTACCGGCCTCGACCGTGACCGTCATGGCCTCCCGGTCGACGGAGCGGATGCCGGTCAGCAGGTGCGGGCGGATCATCACGCCGTCGGTGGCGGCTATCGACGTGAAGGAGTGCCCGCTGCCGACCGGCTTCACCTTCAGGCCGTCCTCGGCGGCCCGGCGTATCGCCCCGGCCAGCTCCTCCACGGAGGCCGGAGTGACCTCGCGCGCGGGGCGGGCGGCGACAGTGCCGCCCCAGTTACGCCACGTGCCGTTCTTGCCGCTCGCTGTGCTGCTCAACGGTGCCTCCCCGACGCGGAGCCGGCTTGCTGAGCCGGCGGTACCCCAGGAAACCGACCGCGACCGCGACGGCCCCGGACACCGCCGGCACCCCGTACCCGGCCCCCGCACCGGCCGAGTCGATCACCCAGCCGGCCATGGCGGAGCCGAGCGCGACCCCGACCGCGAGCCCGGTGCTCACCCAGGTCATGCCCTCGGTCAGTTGCGCGCGTGGTACGTGCTCTTCGATCATGGACATGGTGGTGATCATCGTGGGAGCGACGGCCATGCCCGCAACGAACAGCGCCACGGCCAGAAACGGCAAGTTTCCGACCAGTAGGAGGGGGATCATACTCACGGCCATCGCGCATATGCCCAGCAGCCAACGACGTTCCGGCGCCCCCTTGAAGCGCAACAGCCCGAAGACCAGGCCCGCCGCGCAGGAACCCGCGGCGTACAGCGCGAGGACCACGCTCGCGGCGCCCTTGTGCCCCCGCTCGTCGGCGAAGGCCACGGTGACCACGTCGACGGCCCCGAAGATCGCGCCGGTCGCCACGAACGTGGCCACCAGCACCTGGAGTCCGGGGGCGCGCAGGGCCGAACTGCCGCCCTGCTTCTCGCGCGGATGCGGGGCGGGCTCGGTGGCGTGCTGCGTGGTCAGCCAGAAGACACCGACCGCCAGGAAGCAGCCGGCGAGCAACGGCCCGGCCTCCGGGAACCACGCCGTGGACAGCCCGATGGAGATGATCGGCCCGAAGATGAAGCACACCTCGTCGATCACGGACTCGAAGGAGTACGCGGTGTGCAGTTGGGGCGTGCCCCGGTACAGCGCGGCCCAGCGCGCGCGGATCATCGCCCCCACGCTCGGCACGCAGCCGATGCCGGCGCAGGCCACGAACAGCACCCAGTCCGGCCACCCGTAGTGCGCGGCGAACAGCAGCAGGGCCCCCGCGACGAGCGAGATCAGCGTCGCCGGACGCAGCACCCGCCGCTGTCCGTGCTGATCGACCAGCCGCGACACCTGCGGTCCCGCCACCGCAGCGGCGAGCGCGATGGTGGCCGACAGGGCGCCGGCGAGGCCGTACCTGCCGGTCAGCTGCGAAATCATGGTCACCACGCCGATGCCCATCATCGACAGCGGCATCCGGCCGAGGAGACCCGCGGCGGAGAAGGCCTTGCTGCCGGGGGCGGCGAACAGGGCGCGGTAGGGGCTGGGCACGGGGGTCTCCGGTCGGGCGGGAGCAGCGTGCCCACAAAAGGGCGTGGAGCGCTGCCGTAAGGCGTGTGGATGGCCGAGACAGCTTACGAGTTAGGTGACCCTAACGCACCTGTCCGGACGTACCGGGAACCCGGGGTGGTCACCCCGCCGTTTCCCGGCTGTCAGTACCGGATGACAGGATCGACCCATGCCAGACGCGCGCGATGCCAGCCCCTACGACGCCCTGCTGCTGCTCTCCTTCGGCGGCCCCGAGGGCCCGGACGACGTGATCCCCTTCCTGGAGAACGTCACCCGCGGGCGGGGCATCCCGAAGGAACGCCTCAAGGAAGTCGGCGAGCACTACTTCCGCTTCGGCGGCGTCAGCCCCATCAACGACCAGAACCGCGCCCTGCTGGACGCCCTGCGCAAGGACTTCGCCGAGCACGGACTGGACCTGCCGATCCACTGGGGCAACCGCAACTGGGCGCCGTACCTGACGGACACGCTGCGCGAGATGGTCGCCGAGGGCCACCGCCGCATCCTCGTCCTGACCACCAGCGCCTACGCCTCCTACTCGGGCTGCCGGCAGTACCGCGAGAACCTCGCCGACTCGCTCGCGGCCCTGGAGGCCGAGGGCCTGGCGCTGCCGAGGATCGACAAGCTCCGGCACTACTTCAACCACCCGGGCTTCCTGGAGCCGATGATCGAGGGCGTGGTCCAGTCCCTCGCCGACCTCCCGGAGGACGTCCGCGCGGGCGCCCACATCGCCTTCTCGACCCACTCGATCCCCACCGCGGCCGCCGACACCTCCGGCCCGGTCGAGGACCACGGCGAGGGCGGCGCGTACGTCGAGCAGCACCTGGACGTCGCCGAGCTGATCGCGGACGCGGTCCGCGAGCGCACCGGCGTCGACCACCCCTGGCAGCTCGTCTACCAGTCCCGCTCCGGCGCCCCGCACATCCCCTGGTTGGAGCCCGACATCTGCGACCACCTGGAGGAGCTGCACGCGGCAGGCGCCCCCGCGGTGGTCATCGCCCCCATCGGCTTCGTCTCCGACCACATGGAGGTCCTCTACGACCTCGACACGGAGGCCAAGGCCAAGGCCGAGGAGCTGGGCCTGCCGATGCGCCGCTCGGCCACCGTGGGCGACGACCCGCGCTTCGCCGCCGCGATCCGCGACCTCGTCCTGGAGCGCGCCGCCGTGGAGCGCGCGCAGGAGGTCACGCCGTGCGCCCTGGGCGCGCTCGGCGCGAGCCACAACCTCTGCCCGGTCGGCTGCTGCCCGTCCCGCGCCCCCAGGCCCGCCGCCGCGGGCGCCGACAGCCCCTACGCATGAGGAGCCCCGTGACCGACGCCCTGCACACGGACCTGCTCGCCCTGGCCCAGGAGGCCGCCCGCCGCGCCGGTGAACTCCTGCGCGACGGCCGCCCGGCCGACCTGGCCGTCGCGGCGACCAAGTCGAGCCCCATCGACGTGGTGACCGAGATGGACATCGCGGCGGAGAAGCTGATCACGCAGTTGATCTCCGAGCGGCGTCCCGACGACGGTTTCCTCGGCGAGGAGGGCGCAGCCACCGCGGGCACGAGCGGCATCCGCTGGGTCATCGACCCCCTCGACGGCACGGTCAACTACCTCTACGGCCTGCCGACCTGGTCCGTCTCCATCGCCGCCGAACAGGACGGCGAGGCGGTGGTCGGAGTGGTCGCGGCCCCGATGCGCGGCGAGACCTACCACGCGGTCCGCGGCACCGGCGCCTGGGCCACCGGCCCCTGGGAGGGCGAGCGCGAACTGCGCTGCCGCCCCGCCGCCCCCCTGGACCAGGCCCTAGTGTCCACGGGCTTCAACTACGTCACCGAGGTCCGCACCCACCAGGCCGACGTGGCCCAGCGACTGATCCCGCTGCTGCGGGACATCCGCCGCGGCGGATCGGCCGCGATCGACCTGTGCGACCTCGCGGCCGGCCGCCTGGACGGCTACTACGAGCGCGGCCTGAACGCCTGGGACCTCGCCGCGGGGGACCTGATCGCCCGTGAGGCGGGCGCGCTGACCGGCGGGCGGCCGGGAGAGCGGCCGTCGCGTGATCTCGCGGTCGCCGCGACGCCAGGGGTCTTCGAGCCGCTCCAGCGGCTGCTGGAGGACTTCGGCGCCTGGCACGACTGACGGGACGGGAGCCCGCCTCACCAGGGCCCCAGCCACGACAACAGCGGGCCCCCGGCGCTGGATTCGCCGGGGGCCCGCTGTTGTGCTCACAAGCCGGTCAGACGCCGGACATGCCGACTTCCACACCATGCTCGGCGGCGAGGCGGCGCAGGTCGTCGAGCTCGCCCTGCTCCACCTCGACGAGGAACTCGTCGCCCTCGTCGCGCGCCCGCGTCAGGTCGGACTCGGTCGTCTTTATGCGCTGCAGAAGTCCTGCGGTGAATGCGTCCATGCTGCGCCCCCTCGTCCTGGGTCGTGGGTCGGTGGCACGGGGGTGTGCCGATCGGAAGGGACGATCACGTCTCCGGTAGGTGCCCGGCGCTGCCCTGCCGGGCGGCCTCGGTGCCGGACACCCCACCCGCTCTGCGGAAAGCGGATTGCGCTGTACCGCATGGTGCTGCGGTACATGCAGAGCGTGATCGCGGGGTGTACATGCCGTCCTCCCCCCGCTCTCTTCCACGGAAACCTCAACCGCTCGAGAAAATCTCGCATTCCCGGGCTTCACACCCTTCCTGGAAGGGCCGCTCACCCGTCTTACCGCCGACTTATGGCCGAAAAGGGCAGGATGGAGGCCTACACACCCGACGAAGAACCCTGCCCGCGCGCCGCCCATGCGCTACGCGGGTGGACACAGGAAGGACAAGCGACGTGCGCGTACTCGTCGTCGAGGACGAGCAACTGCTCGCCGATGCGGTGGCCACCGGACTGCGCCGGGAGGCCATGGCCGTCGACGTCGTGTACGACGGCGCGGCCGCCCTGGAGCGCATCGGCGTCAACGACTACGACGTGGTCGTCCTCGACCGCGACCTCCCGCTGGTGCACGGCGACGACGTCTGCCGCAAGATCGTCGAACTCGGCATGCCCACCCGCGTGCTGATGCTCACGGCCTCCGGCGACGTCAGCGACCGGGTCGAGGGACTGGAGATCGGAGCCGACGACTACCTCCCCAAGCCCTTCGCCTTCAGCGAGCTCACCGCCCGGGTGCGGGCCCTCGGCCGCCGTACCAGCGTGCCGCTGCCGCCCGTCCTGGAGCGCGCCGGCATCAAGCTGGACCCCAACCGCCGCGAGGTCTTCCGCGACGGCAAGGAGGTACAGCTCGCGCCCAAGGAGTTCGCCGTCCTGGAGGTGCTGATGCGCAGCGAGGGCGCGGTCGTCTCGGCCGAGCAGCTCCTGGAGAAGGCCTGGGACGAGAACACCGACCCGTTCACGAACGTCGTGCGCGTGACCGTCATGACCCTGCGCCGCAAGCTGGGCGAGCCGCCGGTCATCGTCACCGTGCCCGGTTCCGGTTACCGGATCTGATCCGCCATGGCCACCACCCCCGCGCCGCCCCAGGCGCCCCCGAAGCCCACCTGGGACCCCCGCAGGTCGGAGCCGCAGTTCCCGTGGCTGCGCCCGACCATCCGGATAAGGCTCACGCTGCTGTACGGCGGCATGTTCCTGATCGCGGGCATCCTGCTGCTGTCGATCATCTATCTGCTGGCCGCGCAGGCGATCAACACGGGCAACGAGCCCCTGTTCAAGATCGTGGACGGCAGGGAGCTCCAGGTCACCAGCGACAACTGCCCGGCGATCAAGGCCGGCCTCACGATCTCCCAGTTCAACGACGCGATCAGCGCCTGTATCGACAGCCAGCGCCGGGTGGCTCTGGACGACCTCCTCAGCCGCTCCCTGCTGGCCCTGCTGGGCCTCGCGATCATCGCCTTCGCCTTCGGCTACGCGATGGCCGGCCGGGTGCTGTCGCCGCTCGGCCGGATCACCCGCACCGCCCGCGCGGTGGCGGGCTCGGACCTGTCCCGCCGTATCGAGCTGGACGGCCCGGACGACGAGCTGAAGGAGCTGGCCGACACCTTCGACGAGATGCTGGAGCGGCTCCAGCGGGCCTTCACCGCCCAGCAGCGCTTCGTCGGCAACGCCTCGCACGAGCTGCGGACACCGCTGGCGATCAACCGCACGCTGCTCGAGGTGCACCTGTCCGACCCGAACGCCCCGGTGGAGCTCCAGCAGCTCGGCAAGACGCTGCTGGCCACCAACGAGCGCAGTGAGCAGCTGGTGGAGGGCCTGCTGCTGCTCGCCCGCAGCGACAACCAGATCGTCGAGCGAAAGCCGGTCGACCTCGCCGAGGTCGCCGGGCAGGCCGTCGACCAGGTACACGCCGAGGCGGAGGCGAAGGGCGTGGTGATCCGCGGCGAGCAGAAGCCCGCCGTGGTCCAGGGCAACGGCGTCCTGCTGGAGCGCATCGCCCTGAACCTGGTGCAGAACGCCGTCCGGTACAACGTCCCGGACAGCGGCTGGGTCGAGGTCACCACCGACGTCCAGCACGGGCAGGCGGTCCTGGTCGTCTCGAACACCGGGCCGGTGGTGCCCGCGTACGAGATCGACAACCTCTTCGAGCCCTTCAGACGCCTGCGTACGGAGCGCACGGGCAGCGACAAGGGTGTCGGCCTGGGGCTGTCCATCGTGCGGTCCGTGGTGCGCGCGCACGGCGGGCACATCGCGGCACAGCCCCGTGAGGGCGGCGGGCTCGTGATGCGAGTAACCCTTCCCGTCTGAGACCATGTGCGCCGACAACTGCCACAGTTCGGAGGATGTTCGCTTTGCGCGGAATTTTCTGGGCACCGACCGAGCGATCACGTGTGTGATCGATCACAAGGGCGAATTTCCGGCCATCTACTCTCCGTGATCATGTGACCTGCCGGAAAGCCGGGAAAATCCGGGTTTTCGGGGGTCTTGATCACGGGAAGTACACGGTGAGACGCCTTTGAACTGCGGCATTAGGACCGTGTACGGTCCCGTTCGCCATCCAAGCCGATCACTCTTGAGGAGTCCGGTTGGGTGTCGATTGAGTAACAGACCTTGATGTGAGGCAAAATCTCCGCCTCGGGTCGGGCACAAGTCCGGCCTCTCACGCGTTACGTGCGCTGGAGACACCGCAGACACCCAGAGGGGGAGAGCGACATGGCAACGGATTACGACACCCCACGCAAGACCGACGACGACGTCGACTCGGACAGCCTTGAAGAGCTGAAGGCCAGGCGGAACGACAAGTCGACCTCCGCAGTGGACGTCGACGAGTTCGAGGCCGCAGAGGGCCTGGAACTGCCCGGCGCGGACCTCTCCAATGAGGAGCTGGCCGTCCGGGTGCTGCCGAAGCAGCAGGACGAGTTCACATGCATGAGCTGCTTCCTGGTGCATCACCGCAGCCAGCTGGCCCGCGAGAAGAACGGTCAGCCGATCTGCCGCGACTGCGACTGAGGGCGGGTCGGGCATGACTGGCTCGACCCCTCCTCGGAAGCGCCGCTTTCGCAAGCGGGAAGCGGACCAAGGGCCGTCCGACGGCTCGTTCGGCGCGCGTGACGACGAGCGGGGCTCATCCACCGAGGGGGCCTCGCTCGAACCGATGTCCGGGGCTGACCTCCCGGCGCCGGTCGGGGCTCCCGCACCCGTCACGAGGCGCAGGGCCGCGGTGATCCGGGAGCGGGCCAGGGACGGCGTCCGCAAGGGCGGCAGCGCCGCCAGGGCCGGCCTCGGGTACCTCGCGGACCGGATCATCGAGAACGCGCCGAGGATCCCCGTACGGGACCTCGCGACGCTTCGCAGGCAGTTCCCGGGCCTCGGGCCCGAGCAAATCGCGGACAAGCTGATCGCGGGCGCGGCGAACGCGAGTTCCACGGTCGGTGCCGGAGTCGGCGCGGCGGCGATGCTGCCGGTGCCGCCCGCGATGCCGACCGAACTGGCCGCCGAGATCACCGGTGTGGCGGCGATCGAGATGAAGCTGATCGCCGAACTGCACGAGGTGTACGGCCTGCGCCCGCCCGGCAATCTGCGCGAGCGCAGTGCCGCGTATCTGGCCGCGTGGACCGAGGAACGCGGCATCGACCCGATGAAGCCGGCGACGATCAACGCCGCGCTCGGCGGGCAGATGAAGCGGGAGCTGCGTCAACAGATCATGAAGCGGATGGTGCGGAACCTGCCGAACCTGATGCCCTTCATGGTGGGCGCCGCCGTGGGCGCGGTCATGAACCGCCGGGACACCAAGAAGCTCGCGGCACGGGTCCGCACGGACCTGCGCAGAATGCAGGTGCCGTGGGAGGAGCTGCCCGAACTGCCACCGCTGGAGCGCCCCGCGGAGCCGTTGCAGATGCGGGACATCACACGGGACCTCGGGCGCAAGGAGCTGGGCGGCGACTGAGACCGGCCGGGCCGGTGACGGCCCGATCTGGTGTGCTAGGCCGCGGCCTTGGCCGCCCTGATCGCCTCCGCCAGGCGCTCCGGCTCACGGGTCGACAGGTACAGGTACGGCGTCGGGTCCTCGGGATCCGTGATCTCCACGCGCAGCGCCCCGGGGATGTAGGCACGCAGCAGCAGGAAGGCCCGGGTGTCGGCCTTGTGGGTGCGCCAGGCGCGGGCTTCCTCCGGGTCCAGCACATGTGCCTCGCCCAGCGCCCGCAGCGGGACCCTGGCCTCGCCCGCGATCAGCGAATCACCCACCACTCGGATCCGGACCGAGCCGTACGCACTGGCCATGACGGCCGCCGCCGCGGTGCCGCCGACCAGGCCGGCGAGCATGAGCAGGGTGCCGAAGGGCAGCAGGATCAGGGCCAGGGAGAGCCCGACCAGGAACGAGATCAGCCACCACGAGCGCGGGGCTGTGAGGCGTTCTTCGTAGGGGGCGGCGGAGAGCTGCATGGAGCCAAGCTTGGCACGGTGTCCGATTGTTGCCGACGCGCGGGTAAGGTCTGCGGCTGTGAGAGGTACTTCCGCAGCTCTTCAGCCCCCGGCCGACGCCGTGCAACCCGTGCGGCACCCGGACGCGCCCGCGCCCGGTGAGCTTCTGGGCGCGCACTACGGCGAGTGTTTCGGCTGTGGCGGCGAGCAGCCGCACGGGCTTCATTTGGAGGCGCGGGCCGGTGACGGCGTGAGCATCACCGCCGAGTTCACCGTGCAGCCCGCCCATCAGGGAGCGCCGGGGCTCGCCCACGGCGGTGTGCTCGCGACCGCCCTCGACGAGACCCTCGGCTCGCTCAACTGGCTGCTGCGGACCATCGCCGTCACGGGGCGGCTGGAGACCGACTTCGTGCGGCCGGTTCCGGTGGGCACGGTGCTGTATCTGGAGGCCGAGGTGACGGCCGTGGCGGGCCGCAAGATCTTCTCCACCGCCACCGGACGGATCGGGGGTCCGGAGGGGCCCGTCGCCGTCCGCGCCGACGCCCTGTTCATCGAGGTGAAGGTCGACCACTTCATCGACAACGGCCGTCCGGAGGAGATCCGGGCCGCCATGGACGACCCGGACCAGGTCCGCCGTGCCCGAGCCTTCGAGGTGAACCCGTGAGCCGTGCCCCCGTGGACGTGGCCATCCGGCGCGTCGACCCGGACGTACCGCTTCCGACGTACGCGCACCCCGGTGACGCGGGCGCCGATCTGCGCACCACCGAGGGCCGGGAACTGAAGCCCGGGGAGCGGGCTGTGCTGCCCACCGGGGTGTCGATCGCCCTCCCGGAGGGGTACGCGGCGTTCGTGCACCCGCGTTCCGGTCTCGCCGCCCGCCTCGGTGTCGCCCTGGTGAATGCCCCAGGGACGGTTGATGCCGGGTACCGTGGGGAGATCAAGGTGATCGTGGTGAATCTCGACCCGCATGAGGCAGTGCGGTTCGAGCGCTTCGACCGGATCGCCCAACTGGTTGTCCAGCAGGTCGAGAGGGTCCGCTTCCAGGAGGTCGCGGAGCTTCCCGATTCGGCACGGGCCGAGGGGGGCTTCGGGTCCACCGGCGGCCATGCCGCGGTGGGCACCGCAAGCGGCACAGGCGATACAAGCGATGGGGCCGCCGATGGCGGCGCAACGGGTGGGAATCGATACGCTTCGGTCGTATCCGACCGGGAAGGACAGTGACGTGTTCGGACGTCGCAACAAGAAGGGTGCCGCCGAGGACGCGGCGGGCGAGCCCGAGCAGGTCGTCGACATCGACTCTGAGGCGGACGACGACGGCACGCGCGAGCGCGTACGGCTCGAACCGGAACCGCGTCCCGACGGACCGTGGGACAGCTCCGAGGTCCGGGAGCCCGGCGAGGGCCGGGTGGACCTGGGCGGCATGTTCGTGCCGGGCGTCGACGGCATGGAACTGCGCGTGGAGGTCGCGGGCGACGCCATCGTCGCGGCGACCGTGGTGCTGCGCGACAGCGCCGTCCAGCTCCAGGCCTTCGCCGCCCCCAAGCGCGAGGGCATCTGGAGCGAGGTGCGCGAGGAGATCGGCTCCGGGATCACCCAGCAGGGTGGCATCGTGGACGAGGTCGAGGGACCGCTCGGCTGGGAGCTGCGGGCCCAGGTGCCGGTGCAACTGCCGGACGGCACCAGCGGTTTCCAGGTGGTGCGGTTCGTCGGTGTGGACGGACCCCGCTGGTTCCTGCGTGGTGTGATCTCGGGCCAGGGCGCGGTGCAGCCGCAGGCGGCCGGTCTGCTGGAGCAGATCTTCCGGGACACGGTCGTGGTCCGCGGCGAGGGCCCGATGGCGCCCCGTGACCCGATCGTCCTGAAGCTGCCGGAGGACGCCCAGATGGTTCCCGAGGGCGTTCAGCAGGAGGAGGCCGGCTCGCGCTTCTCCGGCGGCATGGGCCAGCTCCAGCGCGGACCGGAGATCACCGAGGTTCGCTGAGCACCGTAGAAACAGCAGGGCCGCATCCCACCGGGGTGCGGCCCTTTCTCGTGCGTGAACTCTTGACGGCGCATTGGTCTGTACCTACCGTCTCCGGCCAACGCGCCTGTTCATAAAGGCGCTTCACGTTCATATACGAGAACGGAAGGCCCCCCACGCATGCGCAGAACCGCACTCTTCGCGACCGCGGCCGCCCTCGTCGCCGGTGTGCTCGCCTGGCCCGCCGGCGCCGGTGCCGCCCCGAGCACCTTCGCCCACCCCGGAGTCACCGTCTCCAAGTCCCAGCTGGACTTCACCCGTTCCAAGGTCAACGCCGGCGCCCAGCCCTGGAAGGGCGCCTTCGACCAGATGATGGGGAGCAAGTACGCCGACCTGAACCGCACGCCCAAGCCCCGCGCCGTCGTCGAGTGCGGCTCCTACTCGAACCCCAACTACGGCTGCACCGACGAGCGCGAGGACGCGATAGCCGCGTACACCCAGGCCCTCGCCTGGTACATCACGCGCGACGAGCGCCACGCGCGCAAGGCCATCGAGCTGATGGACGCCTGGTCGGCCACCATCCGCGACCACACCAACAGCAACGCGCCGCTCCAGACGGGCTGGGCCGGCTCCTCCTGGCCCAGGGCTGCCGAGATCATCAAGTACACGTACACCGGGAGCTGGGCGAACTCCGGCCGGTTCGCCACCATGCTCCGGGACGTCTATCTGCCCGAGATCATCAACGGCTCGAACTCCAACGGGAACTGGGAGCTGTCGATGATGGAGGCCGCCGTCGGCATCTCCGTCTTCCTGGAGGACAAGGCGTCGTACGACAAGGCCATGGGGAAGTTCCGCACCCGCACGGCCGCCTACGTCTACCTCTCCTCCGATGGCGAGCTGCCGAAGACCGTGCCGAGCCAGAACCTCGACACCCGCCAGAAGATCGTCAACTACTGGCAGGGGCAGGGCACCTTCGTCACCGGTCTCACCCAGGAGACCTGCCGCGACTTCACCCACACCGGGTACGGCGTCTCGGCGATCTCGCATGTCGCCGAGACCAGCCGCATCCAGGGCCAGGACCTGTACGGCACCGACGTCGGCGAGCGGCTGCGGCAGGCGCTCGGGTTCCAGTCGAAGTACCAGCTCGGCACGGCCGCCCCGAGCTGGCTGTGCGGCGGCTCGCTCAAGCTGGGCCTCGGTCCCGTCACCGAGGTCGGCTACAACGCCCTGCACAACCGCCTCGGCATCGCGATGACCAACACCCAGACGCTCACCGAGCGTGGCCGGCCGGCCGGTTCCAACAACCTCTTCGTCGCCTGGGAGACCCTCACCCACGGCGACAACCCCAGCTGAGGCGCAGGTCACGCGGCGGGGGCGTCAGAATTGCGTCAAAGACGCCCCCGCCGCGGCACCCGGCCCCATTTGTCGCGATTGCTGGCCGTAAGGTCGACGCTGCACAGGCCGCTGCGCGAGCGGCGGCGGCCGGAAGACAATGGGGACCATGGGACGCGGCAAGCTTCGGATCTACCTCGGTGCGGCACCGGGCGTCGGCAAGACGTACGCGATGCTGTCCGAGGCGCACCGCCGTGTCGAGCGGGGCACCGACTGCGTCGTCGCGTTCGTGGAGCACCACGGCCGGCCCCGCACCGAGGTCATGCTCCACGGGCTGGAGCAGATCCGGCGCCAGGAGCTGGAGTACCGGGGAAGCCGTTTCACCGAGATGGACGTCGACGCCGTCCTCGCCCGGCACCCCCAGGTCGCCCTGGTCGACGAACTCGCCCACACCAACATCCCCGGCTCCCGCAACGCCAAGCGCTGGCAGGACGTGGAGGAGCTGCTGGCGGCCGGCATCGACGTCATATCGACCGTCAACATCCAGCACCTGGAGTCACTCGGGGACGTCGTCGAGTCCATCACCGGCGTACGGCAGCAGGAGACCGTCCCCGACGAGATGGTGCGCCGGGCCGACCAGATCGAACTGGTCGACATGTCGCCACAGGCGCTGCGGCGGCGCATGGCGCACGGCAACGTCTACCAGCCCGACAAGGTCGACGCGGCCCTGTCCAACTACTTCCGCCCCGGCAACCTCACGGCGCTCAGGGAGCTGGCGCTGCTGTGGGTGGCCGACCGGGTGGACGAGTATCTGAAGCAGTACCGCAGCGATCACCGGGTGTCGAAGATCTGGGGCTCCCGGGAACGGATCGTGGTCGGGCTGACCGGCGGCCCCGAGGGACGGACACTGATCCGCCGGGCCGCGCGGCTCGCGGAGAAGGGCGCCGGCGGTGAGGTGCTCGCCGTCTACATCTCTCGCAGCGACGGGCTGACGTCCGCCTCGCCCAAGGAGCTGGCCGTCCAGCGCACCCTGGTCGAAGATCTCGGCGGCACCTTCCACCACGTCGTCGGCGACGACATCCCGGCCGCGCTGCTGGCCTTCGCGCGCGGGGCGAACGCCACCCAGATAGTGCTCGGCTCCTCCCGCCGCAGAAGCTGGCAGTACGTCTTCGGACCCGGCGTCGGCGCCACGGTGGCCCGGGAGTCCGGTCCCGACCTCGACGTGCACATCGTCACCCACGAGGAGGTCGCCAAGGGGCGCGGGCTGCCCGTGACCAGGGGAGCACGCCTCGGCCGGTCCCGGATCCTCGCGGGCTGGCTCGTCGGCGTCGGCGGCCCGGCCCTGCTCACCCTGCTGCTGACCCACGTCGACGCCGAACTCGGGCTCGCGAACGACATGCTGCTGTTCCTGACCCTGACGGTGGCGGCCGCCCTGCTCGGCGGGCTCTATCCGGCGCTGGCCTCGGCGGCGGTCGGTTCAGCCCTGCTGAACTGGTTCTTCACCCCACCGCTGCACCGGGTCACGATCGCCGACCCCAAGAACCTGCTCGCCCTGGTGATCTTCGTCTTCGTGGCGGTCGCGGTGGCCTCCGTGGTGGACCTGGCGGCCCGCCGCACCCACCAGGCGGCCCGGCTGCGCGCCGAGTCGGAGATCCTCTCCTATCTCGCCGGGAACGTGCTGCGCGGCGAGACCGGCCTGGCGGACCTGCTGGAGCGGGTCCGGGAGACCTTCGGGATGGAGTCGGCGGCCCTGCTGGAGCGGGAGAGCGACGTCGACCCGTGGACCTGCGCGGGCAGCGTGGGTGTGGGAGCGGCGCCCATCCGGCCGGAGGACGCGGACGTGGACGTACCCGTCGGCGACCACATGGCCCTCGCGCTGACCGGCCGGGTGCTGCCCGCCGAGGACCGCCGGGTGCTCGCCGCCTTCGGTGCCCAGGCCGCCGTCGTCCTCGACCGCCAGCGCCTCCAGCGCGAGGCCGACCAGGCGAAGGAACTGGCCGAGGGCAACCGGATCCGGACGGCGCTGCTCGCCGCGGTGAGCCATGACCTGCGGACGCCCCTCGCGGGCATCAAGGCGGCGGTGTCCTCCCTGCGCTCCGACGACGTGGCGTGGTCGGAGGAGGACGAGGCCGAACTGCTGGAGGGCATCGAGGACGGCGCCGACCGGCTGGACCACCTCGTCGGCAACCTGCTCGACATGTCCCGCCTCCAGACCGGCACGGTCACCCCGCTGATCCGGCAGATCGACCTCGACGAGGTGGTGCCGATGGCGCTCGGCGGGGTGCCCGAGGACAGCGTGGAGCTGGACATCCCGGAGACGCTGCCGATGGTCGCCGTGGACCCGGGACTGCTGGAGCGGTCGGTGGCCAACCTGGTCGAGAACGCCGTCAAGTACAGCCCGGACGACCGCAGGGTCCTGGTGTCCGCCAGCGCCATCGCCGACCGGGTCGAGGTCCGGGTGGTCGACCGCGGGCCGGGCGTCCCGGACGAGGCCAAGGAGCGCATCTTCGCCCCCTTCCAGCGTTACGGCGACGCCCCGCGCGGGGCCGGAGTGGGCCTGGGCCTCGCGGTCGCGCGCGGCTTCGCCGAGGCGATGGGCGGCACCCTCAACGCCGAGGACACGCCAGGAGGCGGCCTCACCATGGTGCTCACCCTCCGGTCGGCGGGATCGCGTCCGGAGCTTCTCCAGGCGGAGGGCGCGAGTGGGCGCCCCGTGGAACTCGAAAGGCAGGTCACATGGTGAGCGCGGCTGGGGAGACCCCCCGGATCCCCACGAGGGTTCTGGTGATCGACGACGAGCCGCAGATCGTGCGCGCCCTCGTGATCAACCTCAGGGCCCGCAAGTACGAGGTCGACGCGGCCCACGACGGAGCCACCGCCCTCGAACTCGCCGCCACCCGCCACCCCGACGTGGTCGTCCTCGACCTCGGTCTGCCCGACATGGACGGCGTCGAGGTGATCCGCGGCCTGCGCGGCTGGACCCGGGTGCCGATCCTGGTGCTGTCGGCCCGGCACTCCTCCGACGAGAAGGTCGAGGCGCTGGACGCGGGCGCCGACGACTACGTCACCAAGCCGTTCGGCATGGACGAGCTGCTGGCCCGGCTGCGGGCCGCCGTCCGCCGGGCCGAGCCCACCGGGGGCGGCGAGGACGAGGTGCTGGTGGAGACCGACGAGTTCACCGTCGACCTCGCCGCGAAGAAGGTGAACCGCGGCGGCAAGGACGTACGGCTGACGCCCACCGAGTGGCATCTGCTGGAGGTGCTGGTGCGCAACACGGGACGGCTGGTCAGCCAGAGGCAGTTGTTGCAGGAGGTGTGGGGGCCGTCGTACGGGACGGAGACCAACTATCTGCGGGTGTACATGGCCCAGTTGCGCCGGAAGCTGGAGGCCGACCCATCGCACCCCAAGCACTTCCTGACGGAGCCGGGGATGGGCTACCGGTTCGAGAAATGAGCCCTCTCACCAGGGCGGGTTCGGGCCCCGGCACCAGGGGTACGTGAGTGGCGGTGCACCCCGGTAGGCTTCGAGTCATGAGTGCTGTTCCTCGTTCCGAGAAGTCGGTGGGCCGGTTCAGGCGCATGCTCGACCGGCTCTCCTCGTCGCAGGAGGACCTGGAGTCCGAGGAGCTGCGAGAGGACGCCGAGACCACTGGCTGCATCAAGATCGGTGACTGTCATGACCGACAGATCGTGACGGTTACTGGTACCTTGCGCACGGTCACCCTGCGGCCGCGTGCGGGAGTCCCGGCCCTTGAGGCCGAGCTGTTCGACGGCTCCGCCGCCCTGGACGTGGTGTGGCTCGGCAGGCGCTCCATAGTGGGCATAGAGCCCGGGCGCCGGCTGATCGCATCGGGCCGGATCTCCATGAGCCGGGGCCGCCGAGTGCTGTTCAACCCGAAATACGAACTGAGACCCCTCGGACGGGAGTAGCCGGTGACGTCGCTCGACAAGCCGACCGAAGACACCACCGCAGACGCCGAGCACGACTCCCGGGCGGTGACCGAGGCCGCGCTGTTCGAGGCCTTCGGCGGCCTGCGCGGCATGATCGAGACGGTGCTTCCCGGTCTGCTCTTCGTCACCATCTACACGATCAACAAGGACCTGCACATGTCGGCCATCGCGGCCCTTGCGGTGTCCTTGGTGCTCGTGGTCGTACGCCTGGTGATGCGGGACACCATCAAGCACGCCTTCAGCGGGGTCTTCGGTGTCGCCTTCGGTGTCGTCTTCGCGATGATGACGGGCAACGCGAAGGACTTCTATCTGCCCGGCATGCTCTACACCTTGGGTCTGGCGCTCGCGTACATCATCACGACGCTGTTCGGTGTGCCCCTCATCGGACTGATCCTCGGCCCGGTGTTCAAGGAGAACCTCTCCTGGCGCACCCGCAACCCCGGCCGCAAGAAGGCGTACGCGAAGGCCAGTTACGCCTGGGGCCTGATCCTGCTCGCCAAGTGCGCCATCCTCTTCCCGCTGTACTGGTGGGCGGACACCGCACAGCTCGGGTGGGTGCTCGTCGCCCTGAAGATCCCGCCGTTCCTGCTGGCCGTGTGGCTGACCTGGGTCTTCCTGGCGAAGGCGCCGGCCCCCATCGACGTGTTCGCGGAGATGGAGGCGGAGGAGCAGGCCGAGAAGGAACGCAAGGCGGCGCTGGCCGCCGAGGGCGGGGAGACCCCGGGCGCCCGGCACCGCCGGGACGGCTAGCTCTCCCCACAACCGGATCTGTCACGACGACGGAGGGCGCCCCGTACACGCGGGGCGCCCTCCGTCGTCGTGGGGTGTCTGCGCTCAGCGCTTGGTGTCCTCGCGCCGCACCGACAGCAGGTCCTCCAGCTGCTCCTCGCGGGCCTGCGCGGCCACGAAGAGGAGCTCGTCGCCCGCCTCCAGGGAGTCCTCGCGGGACGGCGTCAGGACGCGGGTGCCGCGGATGATCGTCACCAGCGAGGTGTCCTGCGGCCACTCCACGTCACCGACCTGGGTGCCGGCCAGCGCCGACTCCTCCGGCAGGGTCAGCTCCACGAGGTTGGCGTCGCCGTGGCTGAAGCGCAGCAGGCGGACCAGGTCGCCGACCGACACCGCCTCCTCGACCAGAGCGGACATCAGACGCGGGGTGGAGACGGCCACGTCCACGCCCCAGGACTCGTTGAAGAGCCACTCGTTCTTGGGGTTGTTGACGCGGGCGACGACGCGCGGGACGCCGTACTCCGTCTTCGCGAGCAGCGACACGACCAGGTTCACCTTGTCGTCACCCGTGGCCGCGATCACCACGTTGCAGCGCTGGAGCGCCGCCTCGTCCAGCGACGCGATCTCGCACGCGTCGGCCAGCAGCCACTCCGCCTGCGGGACCCGCTCGACCGAGATGGCGGTGGGCGCCTTGTCGATCAGCAGGATCTCGTGGCCGTTCTCCAGCAATTCGCCCGCGATGGAGCGACCCACCGCGCCGGCACCGGCAATGGCGACCCTCATCAGTGACCGCCCTCCTCTTCGGGACCCTTGGCGAAGGACGCCTCGACCTTGTCGACCTCGTCGGAGCGCATCATGACGTGCACCAGGTCGCCCTCCTGCAACACCGTCTGCGAGGTGGGCAGGATCGCCTCGCCGAGCCGGGTCAGGAACGCCACGCGGACGCCCGTCTCCTCCTGAAGCCTGCTGATCTTGTGCCCCACCCAGTCGGTGGACGTGTGCACCTCGGCGAGCTGGACGCCGCCGGTGGGATCCCGCCACAGCGGCTCCGCGCCCGAAGGCAGCATGCGGCGCAGCATCTGGTCGGCCGTCCAGCGGACCGTGGCGACGGTGGGGATGCCCAGGCGCTGGTAGACCTCGGCGCGGCGCGGGTCGTAGATCCGGGCCGCGACGTTCTCCACGCCGAACATCTCGCGGGCCACCCGCGCGGCGATGATGTTGGAGTTGTCGCCGCTGGAGACGGCGGCGAAGGCGCCCGCCTCCTCGATGCCGGCCTCGCGCAGGGTGTCCTGGTCGAAGCCGACGCCGGTGACGCGGCGGCCGCCGAACCCAGGGCCCAGCCGGCGGAACGCGGTGGGGTCCTGGTCGATCACCGCGACCGTGTGCCCTTGTTGCTCCAGGGTCTGGGCCAGAGCGGAGCCCACCCTTCCGCAACCCATGATGACGATGTGCACGGCGCTTACCCCGCACTCCTCGTGAGGCGTCTGACTTGCGTGAACGTGGTGCTCATAACCTTCTCTCGGTTCGCCTGGCAACGGTCGCGGGCCGGTCGCGGGCCGCCGGGCAACATCATGCCGGGGAATGGCCTGAATGATCCCTCGCGGTACGGACCGTGGCCGCGCGTGTGCCTCGGTCCACCGTAACCTTCGGCCCGCCGCGTTCCCCTCCGGGCCCTCAACGGCGGTTGAAGCTGCGGACGCCGGCGAGAGCCAGGACGCCGAGCCCGGCGAGCGAGACGAGGGCTCCGGCGAGCTGAGCGGCCGTCTGCGACATGGCGTCTCCCGGCTGTGACGAGCGTATCGACGCCGGTCATTTCAGGCATGCGCGGGCCGTCCGGCCCGGCGCCGGGCGCCGGTCCGGGACGGAATTCACCCCCGCGCCGTGCGCGATTTCACCCGGATGTGCTCCGCCCCAGGCCGGGGGCCTACGATTCTCTGTTGTGTCCAAACTGACCGACGTGCCCAAGCGGATTCTGATCGGGCGCGCACTGCGCAGTGATCGGCTGGCGGAAACGCTCCTGCCGAAGCGCATCGCGCTGCCCGTCTTCGCCTCCGACCCGCTGTCCTCCGTGGCGTACGCGCCCGGAGAAGTGCTGCTGGTCCTCTCCATCGCGGGCGTGTCGGCCTACCACTTCAGCCCCTGGATCGCGGTCGCCGTCGTCGTGCTGATGTTCACGGTGGTCGCCTCCTACCGGCAGAACGTGCACGCCTACCCGAGCGGCGGCGGCGACTACGAGGTCGCCACCACCAACCTCGGCCCCAAGGCGGGCCTGACGGTCGCGAGCGCCCTGCTCGTCGACTACGTCCTCACCGTCGCCGTGTCCATCTCCTCCGGCATCGAGAACCTCGGCTCCGCGGTCCCCTTCGTGGTCGAGCACAAGGTCGAGTGCGCGGCCGCGGTGATCCTGCTGCTGACCGTGATGAACCTGCGCGGCGTCCGGGAGTCCGGCAGCCTCTTCGCGATCCCGACCTACGTCTTCGTCGCGGGCGTCTTCATCATGATCGCGTGGGGCGCGTTCCGCGGGCTGGTCCTGGACGACACCATGCGGGCACCCACGGCGTCGTACGAGATCAAACCGGAGCACGAGGGACTCGCCGGGTTCGCGATGGTCTTCCTGCTGCTGCGCGCGTTCTCCTCCGGATGTGCCGCGCTCACCGGCGTCGAGGCGATCTCCAACGGCGTCCCCGCCTTCCGAAAGCCCAAGTCGAAGAACGCCGCGACCACGCTGGCGATGATGGGCCTGCTGGCCGTCACCATGTTCTGCGGCATCATCGGGCTCGCCATGGCGACCAAGGTCCGCATGGCCGAGAACCCGGCCGTCGACCTGATCAAGGACGGTGTCGCGGTCGGCTCCGGATACGTCCAGAACCCGGTGATCACGCAGGTCGCCGAGGCCGTCTTCGGCAAGGGCAGCTTCTTCTTCATCGTGCTCGCCGCGGCCACCGCGCTGGTGCTGTTCCTCGCGGCCAACACCGCCTACAACGGCTTCCCGGTGCTCGGTTCGATCCTCGCCCAGGACCGCTATCTGCCGCGCCAGCTGCACACCCGCGGCGACCGGCTCGCCTTCTCCAACGGCATCGTGCTGCTGGCGGGCGCCGCCGCGCTGCTGGTGTGGATCTACGGCGCCGACTCCACGCGCCTGATCCAGCTCTACATCGTCGGCGTGTTCGTGTCCTTCACGCTCAGCCAGATCGGCATGGTCCGCCACTGGAACCGCCTCCTGGCCACCGAGAAGGACCAGGCCAAGCGCCGCCACATGATCCGCTCCCGCGCGATCAACACCTTCGGCGCCTTCTTCACCGGCCTGGTGCTGGTCGTCGTCCTCGTCACCAAGTTCACCCACGGCGCCTGGGTCGCGCTGCTCGGCATGGTGATCTTCTACGTGACGATGACGGCCATCCGCCGCCACTACGACCATGTCTTCGAGGAACTCGCCGCCCCCGAGGGCCCGAGCGACGACAGCGTACGGCCCTCGCGCGTGCACTCCGTCGTCCTGGTCTCCAAGATCCACCGTCCCGCGCTGCGCGCCCTGGCCTACGCCAAGCTGCTGCGCTCGGACACCCTGGAGGCGCTCAGCGTCAACGTCGACCCGGCGGAGACCAAGGCGCTGCGCGAGGAGTGGGAGCGGCGCGGGATCGACGTACCGCTGAAGGTGCTCGACTCGCCGTACCGCGAGATCACGCGGCCGATCATCGAGTACGTGAAGAGCCTGCGCAAGGAGTCCCCGCGCGACGCGGTGTCCGTGATCATCCCCGAGTACGTCGTCGGCCACTGGTACGAGCACCTGCTGCACAACCAGAGCGCGCTGCGGCTCAAGGGCCGGCTGCTGTTCACGCCGGGCATCATGGTCACCTCCGTCCCCTACCAGCTCCAGTCGTCCGAGGTGGCGAAGGTCCGGGCCCGCCGGCGCCAGGAGTGGAACGCGCCCGGCGCGGTGCGGCGCGGGCCGGCCCAGGAGCGGGCGAAGGAGACCGAAGCCCGGAACTGACCGGGGCCGGAAGCCCGTAGACTGGTGGGCTGTTGTCAGGCCCCCAGGAGACCGCCGGTCCGGGGCCGTACCCCCTCTCGATCTGGAGTCACCCCACCATGCAGGCAGAACCGAAGAAGTCGCTGGTGGGGGAGGAGTACGAGGTCGAGATCGGCCCCGTCGCCCACGGCGGGCACTGCATCGCCCGCACCGACGCCGGCCAGGTCCTCTTCGTCCGGCACACGCTGCCCGGTGAGCGGGTGGTGGCCCGGGTGACGGAGGGCGAGGAGGGCGACCGCTTCCTGCGCGCGGACGCGGTCGAGGTGCTGTCGGCCTCCAAGGACCGCGTCGAGGCGCCCTGCCCCTTCGCCGGCCCCGGCCGCTGCGGCGGCTGCGACTGGCAGCACGCCAAGCCCGGGGCACAGCGCCGGATGAAGGGCGAGGTCGTCGCCGAGCAGCTCCAGCGGCTCGCCGGCCTCACGCCGGAGGACGTCGGCTGGGACGGCACGGTCATGCCGGCCGAGGGCGACAAGCTGCCCGCCGGACAGGTGCCGCAGTGGCGGACGCGGGTGCAGTACGCGGTGGACGATGAGGGGCGTGCGGGTCTGCGCCGGCACCGCTCGCACGAGGTCGAGCCGGTCGACCACTGCATGATCGCCGCGGAGGGGGTCAGCGAGCTGGGCGTCGAGAAGCGGGACTGGACGGGCATGGCGTCGGTCGAGGCGATCGCGGCGACCGGCTCGCAGGACCGACAGGTGATCCTGACGCCCTGGCCGGGCGCGCGGCTGCCGATCGTGGAGCTGGACCGGCCGGTGTCGGTGATGCGGGTCGGCGAGAAGGACGGCGGCGTCCATCGCGTCCACGGCCGCCCCTTCGTCCGCGAGCGCGCCGACGACCGCACCTACCGGGTCGGCAGCGGCGGCTTCTGGCAGGTCCACCCGAAGGCCGCGGACACCCTGGTGCGGGCGGTCATGCAGGGCCTGATGCCACGCAAGGGCGAGATGGCGCTCGACCTGTACTGCGGCGTCGGCCTCTTCGCCGGCGCCCTGGCCGACCGCCTCGGCGACAAGGGCGCGGTCCTCGGCATCGAGTCCGGCAAGCGCGCGGTGGAGGACGCCCGGCACAACCTGGCCGGCTTCGACCGCGTACGCATCGAGCAGGGCAAGGTCGACTCGGTGCTGCCGCGCACCGGCATCAGCGAGGTGGACCTGATCGTCCTGGACCCGCCGAGGGCCGGGGCGGGTCGGGCGACGGTGGCGCATCTGGCGTCACTCGGGGCGCGGCGCATCGCGTATGTGGCCTGCGATCCCGCGGCGTTGGCTCGGGATCTGGGGTACTTCCGGGATGGGGGGTATCGGGTGCGGGTGCTTCGGGCGTTCGATCTGTTTCCGATGACGCATCATGTGGAGTGTGTGGCGATCCTGGAGCCTGCCGAGAAAGGCGCCTGAGCTGCGGTTTTCGGGGTCCGTCATCTGCTCGACGCGTTCCCGGGCGTGCAACGTGTGAACGGTGGCGCTGCTCATCGCCAAACAGCTTGACCTGCGGTTTCCGCAGGGCCGACGCCCCCTTCGCCAGCAGCATCAGAGCATTCCTCGGACTGTCGACGCTCAAACGACGCACGTTCTGAAGCCCCATCACGTGGGCCCGGCCGCGTCCACAGACGCGGCCGGGCCGACCGTCGGTTCCGAGGGGGGACCGCCGCAGTGATGCGGCGGTCCCATCCGACGCTTCGCCGCCTACGCCAGGTGCTCGCGGAACCAGGCGAGGGCGGCGGTGCTCGCACGGTCGAACTGAGTGGTGTACGGGCCGAAGTGACCGCCCGGGACCAGCTGCAGCCGCTTGGGCTCCAGCGCGCGCTCGTAGGCCGCGAGCGCCAGATCGGTCGGGGTGAGGGTGTCATTGAGGGCGACCACCATCAGCAGCGGCGTGGGTGAAACCCGCGTGATCCAGATCCCGGGCTCGTACATGCGCGCCGCGCGGGTGGAACGGACCGTGACCTGGCTCTCCCACACGCCGTCGGGCTTGGGCTGCAGGTGGAAGTCGACAGCCTCCTGCGACCGGTAGGACGCCGGCACCGCCGGGTCACTGCTGACGATGGCCTGGGTGCGCGGAGCCTCGCCGCGCTGGGATCCGGCCGGTGCCGCACGCGGCCACGGTCCGCCGCCTGCTGCAACGCGTCGACGGCGACGACCTCGACGCGGCCATCGGCGCACATCTCCAGACCAGAACGACACCGTCGCAACTGTCCGAGCCGCCGCCGAAGTCGTCGTTGCGGGCGGTCGCGGTCGACGGCAAGACCCTGCGTGGCCCCCGCACTACCAAGGCCACCGCGATCCAGCTGCTGGATGCGATGGACCACCACGGCGTGGTCCTGGCGCAGCGGCAGGTCGCCTCCAAGAGCAACGAAATCCCCTCCTGCCAGCCCCTGCTGGACAACAAGGTTCCGGGCCACAGCTGACTATCCCCTGCGCGGGGGCACTGCCTTCGCCGAGCAGCTGGACGTCATGGTCGCGGTGGGTCGCGCTGCTGTGCGCGGATCACTTCCAGCAGGCGGAGGACTGCCGCATCGGCATCGGGACGGTATACGGCGAACACCATGGTCTCCAGGTATGGAGATGACCCTCGCACCGGAACAAAGGCGATCCCGGGGACGCCGAGGTCCCGAAGGCCTTCCGCCAGCAGACTCACGCACAGCCCGGAGGCGACGTAGCTGAGCAGGCCGCTGAGGTCGTCGGCCACGGCACGTCTGCGGGGAGTGAATCCTGCTTGACGGCAGGCGAGGTGGACCTGTTCGGCCAGGGCGGGAAGGGCCGTCACGTTCGGAAGAACGAAGTCTTGGTCGCGCAGATCCTTCAGCCCGATTTCGTCGGCCTCGGCCAGCGGGTGATCCTGCGGCAGAGCCGCGGTTAGTCGCTCGACGGCGAAGACCTCGTCGGCCAGATCGCCCGACAGGGCAGAGGTGTCGCGCACGTACCCCAGGTCCAGCGTGCCGGAGCGCACCTTCTCGGCGATGGCGACCGATGAGTCCTGGTGCAGGTGCACCCGCAGCCCGGGTATTTCCTCAGCCACCGTCCGCAGCAGTCTGGGCACGTAGAGGTGGCTGAGGATGGTCACGTACCCCACATGGATGTCCCCTTCCAGGCCGCTCGCAACACGTCGGACCCGCTCGATGGCAGCCTCCTGCGCATCGAGGAGCCGCCGCGCGTCCAGGACGAAGGCCGCACCCGCCGGAGTCGGACGAACACCTCCCGGGCCCCGCTCGAACAGCCGCACACCCAGACCGCGCTCCAGGCGCTGTATCGACTGGCTCAGCGGCGGCTGGCTCATGCCAAGACGCTCCGCTGCCCGCCCGAAATGCTTTTCGTCGGCCACGACCAGAAACTGTTCCAACAGGCGTTTGGTCAGAGAAATATCATTGAGCATATCGACCATTCCCTCATTATATATTGGACAGGATGGCGGGAATTGGTGTCGACTGGTCCGGAAATCGCAGCTCACCGAGCGGGAAACCGGTGACCTACGCGAACTCCTATCAAGGCAGGAAGATCAATATGAGCGACGTGCCCGAAATGGCGGCCCCCGTTCACATCATCGAGGAGACGCCGGCCCACTGGCGGGTCCTGTTCGACAACCCGCCCCTCAACGTGGTCGACCAGGCCGTGTTCGAGGGCCTGCAGGACCTGCTCGCACGGATGGACGCCGTCCAGGACCTTCGCGTCGTCGTCTTCGAAAGCGCGAACCCCGATTTCTACCTTGCCCACACCGACATGTCCGGGAAGTCAAGGAACTACACCAACAGCGGTGGTCCTTCCGGCATGAACATCATTACGGACACCCTCGTCCGCCTCACCAAGTCCCCCGTGGTCAGCATCGCGAAGATCCGCGGCCGCGTCCGCGGCCTGGGCAGTGAATTCGCCCTCGCCTGCGACATGCGCTTCGCCTCCCGCGAGAACGCCATCCTTGGTCAGCCCGAGGTCGGCGCGGGAGTCATCCCCGGGGCCGGCGGCACGGAGCGTCTTCCCCTGCTCGCCGGCCGAGGCCGCGCGCTGGAAATCATCCTCGGCGCGGACGACTTCGACGCCGACACCGCCGAACGCTATGGCTGGATCAACCGGTCCCTCCCGGACAGCGAACTGGACGGCTTCGTCGACACCCTCGCACGACGCCTCGCCTCCTTCGACCGGCGCCCGATCGAGGCGGCAAAGAACCTCGTCAACCAGGTCTCCCTGCCCTCCGTCGACAGACTCCTCGACGGCCGCAACGCCTTCCACGGCACCCTTGCCTGGCCCGAAACCCAACAGAGAGTCGCCGCCCTGTTCAAGCGCGGGATGCAGCAGGAGGGCGACCTGGAGAACCGATTCGGCGCACACCTCGCCGACCTGCTCGACGACTGAAGCAGGCGCGGGTGTTCAGCGGGCCGGGGTGACCTGACGGCCACTGTGGTCTCCAAGGTGATGGGCCGGCAGACCTCACCGATTTCGGCCCGCACGGGCACTGCCACCTGGATGGCCGTGCCCATGCGCGTGCACATCGCCGTCCAGGAGTCCCCGTCGTCGCGTACTTGCTACTGCAGCCGTGCGGCTCGAACCCGCGATCACCCGCGAACACGCCACCACAGCGGCCGCCCGTCGAGACCTCGCTCATGATTGCCCGGACAGGTCCTGAGCTCGCGGGTTGAGGTATCAGGTCGCCAGCTGGGGCGTGCGTCAGACATCTGACGCTCGCCTTCCACCGTGACGCTCGTTTGACGCTCGGGGGTTTCGGCGCGGGGCTGGCAGCTGCCAAACGTCCCCTGACCTGCATGTTTATCCCCTGGCTTCGGATGCACATCATCCCGATGACTCATCATGTGGAGTGTGTGGCGATTCTGGAGCCTGCGGCCAAGGGTGACTG
Organism: Streptomyces sp. NPDC098781; assembly: GCF_044759995.1. Lineage (NCBI taxonomy): Bacteria > Bacillati > Actinomycetota > Actinomycetes > Kitasatosporales > Streptomycetaceae > Streptomyces > Streptomyces sp. NPDC098781. The sequence goes on along the minus strand of NZ_JBIWAK010000009.1, from coordinate 419,317 downwards.
ACCTGGGGACCCGGCGACCCGATGACCACGGGGTCGCCGGTGGCGGCGCGTCGTCGACTACGCAGCCGTCACGCGTGTGGATGCCGGTGCCCGGGCCGGGTGCTGGCCGCCGCGGCCGGCGACGCCGTGCCCTGGTCAGCATGGTGATCGCGCTCCACACGCTCCGGCAGCTCGTCCGAAGGACATCGCTGGTCACAGTGGGCTGGTCCAGTCCGCATCGGATCGGGTCAGGGTGAGGGCGGCGACCGTACCGGCCACGAGCAGGACGAAGGCCAGCAGCAGCGGCAGGGCCGGGCTGCCGTGGAGGACCGATACGGCGCCGATGAGGCCGCCGACGAACATCGCCGTCGTCGAGAGGGCGCGGCGGCCGATTTTGCCTCCTCTGCCTCCGGCGACTTTGCTGTCGGAGGCCATGCCGGTGATGGTCAGGGTGAGGACGGTCGTGGTCAGGTCTGGTACGGCGAGCGCGCGAGCGGTCGCGTTCTGGACGCCCATGGCTATGCCCAGAAGCGCGATGAGCGCGTAGCGGGTCCCCGCTCCGTATGCCGGGCCGGCGAGTTGGGCGGTGACGTAGGCCGCCAGGACGAGGATCGTCTCCTGGGCTAGCGCCAGGTGCAGGACGAGTCCGCGGTGGGCTCGGGCTCTGTGCGCGATACGGCCGCCCAGGACGGCGCCTGCCGCGAAAGCGGCCAGCGCGGCCAGTGAGGCGGTCAGGGAGAAGCCCGCTGCGCCGGCGATCGCGAAGCCGGAGAAGACCACGTTGCCTGTCATGTTAGCGACGAAGACGTGGCCGAGGACCAGGTAGCTGAACGCGTCGACCAGGCCGGTGACCATGGTGAGCGCGAGCATCAGCGGGGGCAGCGGGCCGTGCCGGTCCGCCGGATCGGGGACCACGGTCGTCCACGCGTCACGAAGTACAGGGTGCATCGGCGGTCGGCTTTCACATCAGGGCCAGGGCCAGGGCTGGACGGCATACCCAGCGTGGTGCCGACCCGGCCGTGCAGTCCAACATATGGATCTGCGCTCAGCGATCGCTCAGACCGATTGATGTTTGCTCGTAGCTTCCCAGCACGTCGAGGAACGCGGCTGCGGCTGGTGCCAAGCGGGTGCCGTCGTACACCACGCAGGTGTGGTGTACGGCCTCGCGGTCGGCCAGGCGCAGCATCCGGGCACCGTGGGGCAGGTCGTCGGCGGCTTCGAGGCCCAACAGGGAGCCGGGGCCGACGACGGAGGAACGGGGGACGACGGTGACGCCGACCCCTCGCGAGGCCAGCCGGACCATGTCGTGGATCTGGCCGACTTCGAAGTGCCGGCCCGCTGTCGCGCCCGCGCGGGTGAAGGCGGCCTCGACCTGGTGGCGCAGGCCGCTGCCCTGCGAGAACTGGATCAACGGGTGACTCTCCGGCAGGTCCGCCAGGCTGATGGTCGTCCGGTCCGCCAGCAGATGATCGCGTGGGACCAGCAGCACGAGGGGGTCGCTGCCCAGCGCCCGGTGGTCCAGTCCTGGGGGCACGTGCCGGGAACCGAGGCCGACCACGGCGATGTCAAGGGCGCCGCTGATGACCGCGGCGGCCATCGCCGAGCTGGGTGCGTTGGTCACATGCAGGTCGATGCCGGGATGACGGGCGCGGTACTCGGCCAGCACCTCGACCATGTCGAAGGAAACGGTCATTGCCTGCACCAGGCCCAGCCGCAGTCGGCCCCGGCGCAGACCCGCCAGCGCGTCGAGGGCGGCCTGGGCGTTGTCGACGTCGGCCAGGAGGCGCCGGGCCATGGGCTCCAGCAGTTCACCGGCGGCGGTCAGCCGGACCGACCTGCTCGTGCGGCTGAACAGAGGGACGCCCACGTCCTTCTCCAGCCGGGCGATCTGCTGGCTGAGCGCCGACTGCGCCACGTAGCAACGCGCCGCGGCCTGCGTGAAGTTGCGGGACTCGGCGACTGCGAGGAAGTACTTCAGATGCCGCAGTTCCATGGCTGTCAATCTGTCTCAGCGATGGATCACGGTCAACTGATGTGTCTGAGCGGTTCAGCGGTGCATGAGGTGCAGCGGAACGTGGGGCAGGCCCGCACCGCCGTGGCGGTACGGGCCTGCGGGCCGGATGTGTCAGAGCTGGTCGTGTGCCGCGGCACTGGGAACGGGTTGCCGTGGGTCGGAAGCCGGGGGCGGTGTGGGCCGGGCGAGTTTCTCCCCTTCGATGTCGACGTCCGGCAGGATGCGGTCGATCCACGCGGGCAGGGACCAGGCGCGTTCGCCGAGGAGGGCGAGGACCGCGGGCACGATGGTCAGGCGCACGACGAAGGCGTCGAAGACGACCGCGGCCGCGAGAGTGAAGCCAAGGCCCTTGAGGATGGCGTCGTTGGCGCCGATGAAGCCGGCGAACACCGAGACCATGATGAGCGCGGCGGCGGTGACGACGGTGGCGTTCTGCCTGAAGCCCACCGCGACCGCCTTGCGGGCGTCGGCGCCGTGGACGTACGCCTCGCGCATGCGGGTCACCAGGAACACCTGGTAGTCCATGGCGAGACCGAAGACGATGCCGACCATCAGGATGGGCATCAGGCTCATGATCGGGCCGGGCTGCTCCAGGCCGACCAGATCCTTCAACCAGCCCCACTGGAAGATCGCGACGAGTGCGCCCATGGCCGCGAGCACGGACAGCAGGAAGCCGAGGGCCGCCGTGACGGGGACGAGGATCGAACGGAAGACCAGGATCAGCACGAGGAAGGCCAGGCCGACGACGACGGCCAGGTAGGGCACGATCGCCGCGGAGAACTTGGCGGCGATGTCGATGTTGACCGCGGTGGTGCCCGTCACCATGGAGCGTGCGCCGGTGTCCGCCCAGACGTCATGGCCCAGCTCGCGGATGTCGTGGACCAGGTCCTTGGTGACCTCGCTGCTCGGTCCGCTCTTGGGGACGACGGCGATGATCGCGGTGTCGCCGGCCTGGTTGAACACCGCTGGGGCCACCGAGGCCACGTCGGACAGGCCGGGGAGGGACGCGGTCATCTTCTCCGCGCCGCTGTGCGCGACGGCGGGGTCCTTGTCGTCGACGGTCACGGTGAGGGGGCCGTTGAAGCCCGGCCCGAAGGACTGCGACAGCATGTCGTAGGCCTTGCGCTGGGTGGACGAGGTGGGCTGGGAGCCATCGTCCGGCAGGCCGAGTTGCAGCTTCGAGGCCGGCAGGGCGATCACGCCGAGGCCGACCACGGCCAGGATCAGGACCTGGGCCGGCTTGCGGAGAATGCCGGAGATCCAGCGCTGTTGCAGACCGGGCCCGCCTTGCCGTCGGCCGGGCACCGCTGCACTGATCAGCCGCTGTACGAGCCCTGCCCTGACCGGGGTGGTCGAATCGGCTTGGGAAGCGGGGCGCTTGGCTGTCTTGGCGTGGATACGTCCGCCGAAGAAGCCAAGGAGCGCGGGGATCAGGGTGGTGGCGACCAGGACCGCGACCGCCACCGCGAAGGCCGCGCCCTGGCCCATCGCGGTCAGGGTGGACAGGTTCACCACCGCCAGGCCCAACAGCGCGATGATCACCGTCAGCCCGGCGAAAACCACGGCGGACCCCGCCGTGCCGTTGGCACGGGCGGCGGCCTCCTGCGGATCGTGGCCCTCGGCGCGCTCCGAGCGGTAGCGGGAGACGATGAACAGCGCGTAGTCGACGCCGACGGCGATCCCCAGCATGCTGCACAGCCCCGAGGTGCTGCTGGGCAGGTCGAGCGGGCCGCTGAGCGCGGAGATGCCGGCCAGGCTGATGCCCACCCCGATCAGCGCGGTCACCAGGGGCAGGCCGGCCGCGAGCAGCGAACCGAAGGTCAGGAACAGGATGACGGCGGCCAGTACGAAGCCGATCACCTCGGACGACATGCCCTCCCCGGGGGGAGCCAGCGCGTTGCCGGACGCCTCCACCGTCAGGCCCCGGTCCCGGCCCGACTCCATGGCCCGGTCCAGGCCGGTGTGGTCGCGGGAGGTGAGGTCCTTGTTCTCGACGCTGTAGTTGACTTGCGCGTACGCGGTGGTTCCGTCCGGGCTGACGGTCTTGGCGGTGAAGGGGTCACTGACCTGGGCGACGTGTGAGGAGGAGTCCTTGATGTCGGCCAGGGTCGCCTGGAGCGCCTTCTTGTTCCCGGCGCTGTCGATCTTCTCCCCGTGAGGGGCTCGTACGACGACGCGGGCGGTGGCGCCTTCGGGACCGGCGGCGGCCGGGAACTTCTGCTTCAGCAGGTCGTTGGCGCGCATGGCCTCGGTGCCGGGAATCGAGACGCTCGTGTCGGAGGGGCCCGAACTGTTGGCGGCGCCGATGCCCACGACGCCCAGGACTAGCGCCCACAGGAGGACGACCAGCCAGCGCCGTCGGAAGGCGGACCGGCCGATTCGGTAGAGAAAAGTGGCCATGGTGGTGCGGTGACTCTCTGTGTGTCGGGACGAAGGGGATGCGAAGGACAGGAGCAAGGGGTCGGCGCTACTGGCGAGCCGGCGGGAGGTCGTCGAGCAAGGCGGTGCAGCCGCCGTCGACGAGGAGATCGGCTCCGGTGATGAACCCGGCCGTCGCGCCGAGCAGGAATTCCGCGGCGGCGGCGATGTCCTCCGGCGTGCCGAGCCGCGGCACCGGGGACGTGCCGAGCACGGTGCGCATGGCCGCGCCGTGCGGGCCGGCGAGTTCGGCCTGGCCCCTCGGGGTGGCGATGACACCGGGGCTGATGCTGTTGATCCGGGCCCCGCGCTCGCCCCAGGACCGGGCCGCTTCCCGGACGCGCAGACGGTTGGCGTGCTGTGCGAAGCCGTACGCCTGTCCCGGGCCGGCGAAGTTCCTCTCCCGCAGCACCGGCAGCGACGGCAGCTCTCGTGCGGGGTTCCGGCGCAGTTGCCGTCGCTCCTCGGCGGTGAGCGGGCGGTCGCAGTAGTGGCCGGCGCCGCCAGCGACGACCACTCCGGCCCCGCCGGGTGCCACGACCTGCCCGAACTCCTCGACGACGAGGGCCACACCGACCAGGTCCACGGCCAGAATGGCGGAGACGTCGGCCTGCGCCGGGGACAGACCGGCCGTGTGCACGACGTGGGTGACCGGGCCGAGCCCCGCTGCCCTCCGGGCCAGAGCGGTGACGGAGGCCGGGCTGGAGACGTCGACCTTCTGGGCGCTGACCTGGTAGCCGGCCCGCTCCAGCCGCGTCCCGGCCGCGAGCAGGCACTCCCCGTCCTCGTCGGCGATCAGGACGGGCCGTCCGGTGCCCATTCTGCGGGCGACGGCCTGGCCCATGCCGCCGGCTCCGATGGCGACCAGTACACCGTGATGCATGACAAATCCCGGTTCGTCGAATGGATGTCTGTGTCCGATGGACGTCTGTGTCCGATGGATGTCTGTGTCCGGCAGCCCGGCGGGTGCGTGCCCGTCGACGCGCGGGGCGCGGTCGGGTGCGGATGAGGACGTTCTGGCCGGCGGCCGGACCTCGGGGGATGGTGCCGACCGCCGTGTTCACCATGGTTCCGCCGGGGCCGGACGCATCGCGTCAGCCGCTGGTATCCGACGTCCGGCTCCGTGTCGGTCATTCGGCCGACACCTCTGTAGGCATTCACTCCTACGCTGAGCAGCGTGAACTGGAACCTGCCGCGCGTCCCGGTCGGCCGTCGGCTGATCACGGTCAGCGGGCTGGTCGCGTTCACTCTCACCTGGGGCGTGGACCTCGCAGCCTTCGTGACCAGTCCCGCGCCCTTCGGGACCCCGGCCGGCTGGCTGCCCGTGCTCGTCACCGGTCCGGTGGCCGCCCTGGCCGCCATCGGCCTGCCCCGGTCCGTGGAGCTGAGCAGGCGGGTGGCCGTCGTCGTCACGCTCTCCCTCGGGGTGACCGTGTGGAGCCTGGTCGCGCCGCCCGAGCCGCTGTGGTGGGGGGCCCTGGAGACGTGCGGGCTGCTCTTCCTCGCCGTCCGTACCGCGGCCGACATCCGGCGGCCGGCGGCCGCGGTCGCCTGCACCGTCGCCCTCGGTGTGACGATCCTGCTGCTGCCGTTGCGCGCCGGTTCGCTGGGAGCCTTCGTCGTGGGCGGCTACATCCTCACCGTCGCCCTGGCCATCTGCGTCGCCATCGGCTGCGCGCTGCGGTCCCTGGAAGCACGCAGGGAGCGTGCCGTACGCGATGTCCGCCAGGCCGAGCGCCTTGCCCTGGCGAGGGACCTGCACGACCTGATCGCCCACCACATGACCGGGATCATCGTCCAGGCCAACGCGGCCCTGACCATCCAGACCACGGCGCCCGGCCAAGTGGCGCCCATCCTCCGCAACATCGCGCAGTCCGGCACCCAGACCCTGGACTCGATGCGCCGTCTGGTGCGCGTTCTGCGAGAGGACAACCACACCGCCCTGCGCAGCGGTGACCTGCTCACCGAACTCGCCGACCTCGTCTCCACGCACTCCGCCGCCGGCGGTGACGACACCCCGTCCCGGCTCGACATCACCGCGGCGGCCAGGACGGCCCGCCTCAGTCCCGAGGTCGAGATCTCCGTGCAGCGCCTGGTGCAGGAAGCCCTCACCAACGTCCGCCGCCACGCGCCCGGTGCCACGACCACCGTGCGCCTGGACACGGACAGCACCGGATTGCTGGTGACCGTCAGCAACACCACGCCCGCACGCCATGCCGCCGCGCCCGCCGGTGGTCGTGGTGGCTTCGGGCTGCTGGGCGTGCGCGAACGCGTCGAAGCGCTCGACGGCACCTTCCGCGCGGGCCCCGTCACCCACGGCGGCTGGGAGGTACGGGCCGTCTTCCCCCTGGCAACTGCGGTCGGCCCTACCGCGAGCGGCGATCAGCCGTTGCGTTGAAGCGCCGGGTCCACCTCACCTGGGCGGGCGCACCGCGCCGTGCTCCCAGGCCCACGCCGCGACCTCCACCCGGTTACGGGCGTCGAGCTTGGCCTGGATGCGCGCCAGATACGTCTTCACGGTCGACAGCGACAGGAACAGCTCGTCGCAGATCTCCCTGTTGGTACGCCCCACCGCCACCAACCGCACGATGTCCCGCTCGCGTTCGCTGAGCCCGGCCGTCGCCGCACTCCCGGACGCGTCCGCGCGTTCCGTCTCCTCCATCCCCCGCAACAGGCGCACGGTGACCGCCGGTGACACCAGCGCGTCCCCGCGGGCCGCCGCCTGCACCGCCTCCACCAGCAGGCCCGGGGAGGCGTCCTTCAGCAGGAACCCGCACGCCCCGTTGCGCAGCCCGGTCCGCACGTAGTCGTCCTGGTCGAACGTGGTGATCAACACGACGTTCAACGGGTCGGCCACACCCGGCCCGGCCAACTGCCGCACCACTTCCAGACCATCCAGCCGTGGCATGCGGATATCGGCGAGCACCACCTGCGGACGCAGCCGACGGGCCAGCTCGATGCATTCGACCCCGTCGGCCGCCTCGCCCACCACGGCGATGCCGGGCTGCGCTCCCAGGATCAAACTGAAACCGGCCCGCACCAACGGCTGATCGTCAGCGATCACCACGTCGATATGCGTCTCTGCCACGATCCGTTCCTACCACGTCGATCCGTTGCCCATGGCCCGCATCCATGCCGTCGGCCGCCCGCTGTACGTGACATCGTCAAGGACATCGTTCACCGCGTTTGACCACGGAGAAGTCGACGGGTGTGGTCGCTTCGTACCGGCCGGGTGCGGGGGTCTGGCGGCAGACTCTCCAGTTCTTCTGGAGGAACGGGATCCGGTGCTTGCCCAGCGCGTCGTGGGTCACGACGGTCGCGAACCCGGCCTGTCGGGCGGCGCTCTGCGCGACGTCCAGTGTCCGCCCCGTCGAGTCCGACAGTACGGCGGTCTGCTTCCTGCCCTGTGCGGACAGGGCCAGGAGGGCCGCGACGACCAGAACGGTGAGGACCGTCCCCTTCTTCATGACACGCTCCCCGAGTCTGGCTCGCCGGACGGACACCTCCGCCGTGATCACCATGGTGGCGACGAGCCGGGAGCCGCAGCGTCGCCCCTGCGCACGAGTTTCACCTGCTGCTGTCGGCCGTTCGACCGACAGCGACCAGCGCGACTACGTCCCCCAACTGGGCCACTGATGATCGGCCCACCGGGTGCGGAAGTCCTCGTCCTGCACCGCCAGTTCACCGACCAGCACGCGGCTCAGCTGTGGCTGGACCTTGTGCCCGGCACGCCGACGCGGACGGACACCCGCCCTTACCGGCCTGGACCGCCGAACCCGGCACCCCCTCCCACCACGGCCTCCGCCTGTCGGCCTCCTGGGCCGCGACGCGGCAGGAGCAGCCGCAGAAGGGGTGAGGGTCCACAGCGCGGGTGTGCGGGTCAGGCCTCGGGGATGGCGCGGCCGTAGTCGGCGAGGGTCACCGTCTCCGGGTCGGGACCGCCGCGGCGGCCGGTCTCCAGGGCGTCGAGGGCGGTGAGTTCGTCGGCGGTGAGGTCGAAGTCGAAGACGTCGATGTTCTCGGCGATACGGGCGTGCTTCGTGGACTTGGGGATCACCGAGCGGCCCTGCTGGAGGCCCCAGCGCAGGAGTACCTGGGCGGGGCTCTTGCCGTGCGCCTGGGCGATGCGGGTGACGGCCGGGTCCTCGAGGACGCTCCTGCGGTCCTCGCCGTAGCCCGGGTAGAAGGTGATCCCACCGATGGGGGACCACGCCTGGTTGAGGATGCCGTGCCGGTCGTCGAAGTCGAGCACGGCGCGCTGCTGGAAGTAGGGGTGGATCTCCAGCTGGTTGACCGCCGGGACGACGGTGGTGGCGTCCAGCAGCGTGGTCAGGTGGTCGACCATGAAGTTGCTGACGCCGATGGCGCGGACCTTGCCGTCGGCCAGGAGCTTCTCCAGGGCGCGGTAGGCCGCGAGGGTCCTGTCGAACCCGGACGGCAGGGCCTGGTGCAGGATGAGCAGGTCGATCCGGTCGACGCCGAGCTTCGCGGCGCTCTTGTCGAAGCCGTGGAGGGTCTCGTCGTAGCCGTAGTCGCTGATCCAGATCTTGGTCTCGATGAAGATGTCGTCGCGGGGCACCGCCGAGTCACGGATGGCCTGGCCGACCTCGCGTTCGTTGCCGTAGGCGGCGGCGGTGTCGATGTGCCGGTAGCCGAGGTCGAGGGCCGACTTCACGGCGGCCCTGGTCTCGTCCGGCGGGGTCTGGAAGACGCCGAGTCCGAGGGCGGGCATCTCGACGCCGTTGTTGAGGGTGAGGGTCTGCATCACAGGGACCTTTCGTCGTGGGTGGTGGCCCGTGCGGGCACGATGAGGACGAGGACGGCCCCGACCGCCAGCGCGAGCAGCACGGCCGAGCCGGTCAGGGCCGTGGCCGAGCGGGTCGCGATGTCGGCGGCCGTGTGGCCGGTGGAGACGGCGGCGGCCAGGGCGGTCAGAACGCTCAGGCTCAGGGCGCTGCCGATCTGGTGGACGGTGTTGACCAGGCCGGCGCCGGCTCCCGCGTCCTCGGGAGCGACACCGTCGACGCCACTGGAGGTCATCGGGGCGAGCGCGAGGCCCTGGCCGGCGCCGATGAGCACCATCGGCAGAGCCACTCCCGTCAGGTAGGGGGTGTGCAGGTCGAGGCGGCTGAGCCACACCATGCCCGCCGTGGTCAGGGCGACGCCGCTCAGGAGCACCAGGGGCCGGCGGACGCGCCCCAGCAGCCGGGGCACCTGGACGGCGAGGACGAAGTTGGCCAGTGTCATCGGCAGGAACGCGAGGCCGGCCTGGAGCGGCGTCCAGTGGTAGACGCTTTGCAGGAACTGCGCGGTGAAGAAGAAGAACCCCATCATCGCGCCCATGTAGAGCATCCGGGTGACGTAGGCGCCGCTGCGCTCCCGGTCGGCGAACAGCCGCAGTGGCACGATCGGTTGCGCGGCCCGCCGCTCCACCCGGACGAACGTACCCAGCATGGCCACGCCGGCCACGAGTGGGACCAGGGTGGCCGGGGCGGTCCAGCCGAAGTCGGCCGCGTCGACGATGCCGAGGACCAGCGCGCTGGAGCCCAGCGTCGCCAGCAGCGCCCCGGCGACGTCGAAACGGCCGTGCCGGCGCTCGGTCTCGGGCAGGAACCGCGCCGCGAGCACCGTCAGCACGGTGCCGACCGGGACGTTGAGGAAGAAGCCGGCCCGCCACGAGATCAGGTCGGCGACCAGCCCTCCGACCACCAGGCCGAGGGCCGCGCCGAGTCCGGCTACGGCGCTGTAGGCGGCCATCGCCCGGTTGCGGGCCGGCCCTTCGGCGAAGCTGCGCGTGAGCAGCGACAGGGCGGACGGGGCCAGGACCGCGGCGCCGACGCCCTGGAGGGCCCGGGCGCCGATCAGCCACCACTGGGTCTGCGCGGCGCCCACCAGGAGTGAGGTCAGCGAGAAGACGACCAGCGAGAACAGGAACACCCTGCGGTGTCCGAACAGGTCGCCGGCCCGGGCCCCCAACAGCAGCAGGCCGCCGAAGACGAGGACGTACGCGTTGGTGATCCAGGACAGGCCGGTCTCGGAGAACCCCATGTCGGAGCGGATCTGCGGCAGCCCGGTGAACACGATCGAGTTGTCGAGGATGACCATGAAGTAGCTGACGCAGATGACGGCGAGGATCAGCCTCGCGTGGACCGGGGCTCCGCGCGGCCGTTTCGCCGCGGGTACCGGCGCGCTCTGGGCCTGGGCGGTGGTCATGGTGTCACCAGCCCCGTCCACTGGTTCCCGGCGTCGGTCACGGCGGTCGTCACGACGGTGGGCGAAGGACCCTGGGTGCCCGGTCGCGTCCACCGCGTCACAGGTTGCCTGTTCACGGGCGCACCAGCACCTTGAGGGCCTCGCGCGCGTCCATCGCCCGGTACCCCTCGGCGACGTCGTCCAGACCGACCGTGCGGTCGAAGACCCGGCCCGGTTCGATACGGCCCTCCAGCAAGTCCGGAAGGAGCTCTTCGATGTAGGCGCGGGCCGGGGCGGGACCGCCGGTCAGGGTGATGTTGTGGCCGAAGAGGCTGCCGAAGCCGACCGGAGCCTCCTCGTACTGGGGCACCCCCACGCGGCTGATGGTGCCGCCGGGACGGACCACTCCGTACGCCTGCTCGTAGGCGGGCCGGTGCCCGACCGCTTCGAGGACGATCTCGCTGCCGCCGCCGGTCAGCCGACGTACCTTCTCGACGCCCTCGTCGCCGCGCTCGGGGACCACGTCGGTCGCTCCGAACGAGCGGCCGAGGTCGGTGCGGGCGGTGTGCCGGCCCATGAGCACGATCCGTTCGGCGCCGAGACGCTTGGCGGCGAGCACCGCGAGCAGGCCGACCGCGCCGTCGCCGATCACGGTGACGGTGCTGCCCCGCCGCACTCCGCCGCGGACCGCGGCATGGTGGCCGGTGCCCATGACGTCGGACAGCGTGAGCAGGGAGGGGATCAGCGCGTCGTCAACGCCGACCGGCAGCTTGACGAGGGTGCCGTCGGCCAGCGGCACGCGTGCCGCCTCGCCCTGGCCGCCGTCGATCCCGTTCCTCGCCCAGAAGCCGCCGTGCACACAGGAGGTCTGGAGCCCGGCCCGGCAGAAGGCACAGGTGCCGTCCGAATAGGCGAACGGGGCGACCACGACGTCGCCCTTCCGCACCGACGTGACCTCGCTCCCGGTCGCCTCGACCACGCCGATGAACTCGTGGCCCATCCGGACCGGGCCGTCGGAGCCGGACATGGAGCGGTAGGGGTGCAGGTCGCTGCCGCAGACGCAGGCCGCGGTGATACGGACCAGCGCGTCGGTGGGTTCCTTGAGACTCGGGTCGGCGACGTGTGCGGCGCGGACGTCGCCGGCTGCGTACATGAGTGCTGCGCGCACGGGTGTTCCTTCAGGTCGGTTCTCTCGGTCCGGCCCCGGACGCGGCATGGCTGTCCTGGGCCTTCTCCAGCGAACCGCGCGCAGGCACCCGGGTGAGAGTCCCTGCTCTTCCAGGTAATGGCAGTACCTCCCAGGTCCGAGCCGACGGACCTACCGTGAAAAGAACCGGCACACGCTGCACGCCGATCAAGAGGAGTCCCCCGTGCCCCTGGCCCCCGCCGAAGCCCCCACCCACCTCACGTCCCACGCCGGCCGGTCCCGGGTCATGTCCTGTGACGGCGTCCCGGAACACCTGCGCGGAGTCTGACCGTGCCCGGAACCGACAGGAAGAACCTGGCCGGCGAGGTCCGCGAGTTCCTCAGCACCCGGCGCGCACGCATCACCCCGGAGCAGGCCGGGCTGCCGGTCTACGGCGGGAACCGTCGCGTCGCCGGCCTGCGCCGCGAGGAGGTCGCCCTGCTCGCGGGCATGAGCGTGGACTACTACGTCCGGCTGGAGCGCGGCAATCTCAGCGGCGCCTCCGACTCGGTGCTCGAAGCCCTCGCGCACGCGCTGCAACTGAACGAGGCCGAGCGCACCCACCTCTACGACCTGGCCCGCGCGGCCACTCCCTCGGGCAGGCGCCCCGCGGTGACCGCGTCCCGGGTACGGCCCACGATCCTGCGGCTGCTCGACTCGATGACCGACGTCCCGGCGTTCGTCCGCAACGCGCGGTTCGACATCGTGGCCGCCAACGTGCTCGGTCACGCGCTGTACGCACCCGTCTTCGACTCGCCCCTGTTCGCCCAGCGCGGGCCGGTCAACAGCGCCCGCTTCATGTTCCTGGACCCCGCGAGCAAGGACTTCTGGGTCGACTGGGACAAGGGCGCCGACGACGCGGTGGCCTTCCTGCGCACCGAGACGGGCCGGGCGCCCCACGACAAGGCGCTGACGGATCTGATCGGAGAACTGACCACGCGGAGCGACGACTTCGCCCGGCGGTGGGCACGCCACGACGTCAAGTTCCACCGCTCCGGCGTGAAGAACCTGCGCCACCCCCTGGTCGGCGATCTCGCGCTGCCCTACGAGGCGATGGAGCTGCCGTCCGACCCCGGGCTCCGCATCAACGTCTACACCCCTGAACCGGACTCGCCGGAACAGCAAGCCCTCGGCCTGCTGGCCAGCTGGGCCGGTACCGGCACGGTCGTGCCCTCCGGCGACGACTGACCTCACGCAAGGAGAACAGCCTCATGCACCACCGACCGCTCGGCCGCACCGGCGTCCAGGTCAGCCCGCTCTGCCTGGGCGCGATGATGTTCGGACCCTGGGGCAACGAGGACGAAGCCGACTCGGTACGGATCATCCACCGCGCCCTCGACGCCGGCATCAACTTCGTCGACACCGCCGACGTCTACTCCGCCGGTGTCTCTGAGGAGATCGTCGGCAAGGCACTGAAGGGCCGGCGGGACGACATCTTCCTCGCCACCAAGTTCTTCATGCCGATGAGCCAGGACGACCCCAACCGGCGCGGAGGCTCACGGCGCTGGATCATCCGCGCGGTGGAGGACTCGCTGCGGCGCCTGGGCACCGATCACCTCGACCTCTACCAGGTCCATCGCCCCAGCCCGGACACCGACGTGTCCGAAACCCTCGGCGCCCTCTCCGACCTGGTGCACCAGGGCAAGGTCCGCTACATCGGCTCCTCCTCGTACTCCGGCTCGCAGATCGTCGAAGCCCAGTGGACCTCCAGGGAACGCCACTTGGAGCGGTTCGTGACCGAGCAGCCGCCGTACTCCGTCCTGGTCCGCGGCATCGAGGAGGACGTGCTGCCGACCGTGCGCCGCCACGGCATGGGCACGCTCACCTACAGCCCGCTGGCCGGCGGCTGGCTCTCGGGCCGCTACCGCAAGGACAGCACCGCAGGCCCGGCCTCCGCGGCGCGCCCCTCGACCCGCTTCGACATGAGCACCCCGGCCAACCAGCGCAAGCTCGACGCCGTCGAGCAACTCGCGCTCCTGGCCGAGAAGGCGGGGCTCACGCTGATCGAGCTCGCCGTCGCCTTCGTCCTGAACCACCCGGGCGTCACGTCGGCGATCATCGGCCCGCGCACCATGGAGCAGTTGGAGGCGTTCCTGCCCGCCGCCGACATCACCCTCCCCGCCGACGTCCTCGACCGCATCGACGAGATCGTGGCACCCGGAGTGACCGTCAACCCCGCCGACAACAGCTACGGCGACTTCGAGCTGCGCGCCGACCAGCGCCGACGCTGACGCTGTCCGGTGCCACGGCCCCGCGCGGCACCCGGAGTCCAGCGCGCGGCGGCACGCCGACCGCGTACGCCCGCGTCCTCGACCGTCAGGGCGTGCGGAAGCCCCGGAAGGTCACCTGCCTGCGCGTCTTGAAGCCGAGGCGCTCGTACAGGGCGATCGCACCGGTGTTCGACTCGGCCACGTGCAGGAAGGGACGTTCGCCACGCGCCACGACGCGTGCGGCGAGCGTCGCGACCAGACGGGCGGCGTGCCCCTGCCCGCGTACCTCGGGAGCGGTGCAGACGGCGCTGATCTCGGTCCAGCCGGGAGGCCGCAGGCGTTCCCCGGCCATCGCCACCAGGATGCCGTGGACCCGGACACCGAGGTAGGTGCCGAGCTCGTGGGTCCGCGGCCAGAAGGGCCCCGGCTCGGTCCGCTTCACGAGGTCGAGCATCTCGGGCGCGCTCTCGGCGCCCAGTTCGACCACCTCCGCGCCGGGCTCGGCACGGGCATGGTCGGGCACGCCATCGCCGGACAGGGTCATCTGCCGGCCTGCGAGGCGGAAGACCGGTTCCCAGCTCGGCGGCGGTACGTCCGGACAGCTGAACAGGTCGGCGAAGGCACCCGGACCGAGCAGCCCGGCCAGGTCGGACCAGTCCCGTGCGTCAGGATCTGCGGGCACGGCGGAGAAGGTCGCCACGTCCGTGACATAGGTGGCGGCCCGGCCGAGCCGCCGCGCGAGATGCGCGTGCCGGCCGCCGAGTGAGCGGCCCACCGGGTCGTCGAGTGCCGACTCGTCCGCGTTCATCGTGTCTCCTGGGAAAGGGCAGGGCGGATCCCTGCCCTGGCTGCGCTGTCGGGTGAGGTTACCTCCCCGGCGTGCGGAGACCCACGGCCGACGGGGTCGCTCCGAAGCGGGTCCCTCCGAAGCTCCTGCCGGATGTATTGACGTCCTCGGAAACCCTCCGGATACTGGCGGCCAAATCGATTTGGCCAAATCGATTTGGCTCACTTCTCTCACCGGCTGCCCCGCCCCGTCGGAACGGAGCTCGACGTGCCAAGCCCCATCCCCAGCCGCAGCACCGGCGCCAGCACCGGCGTCACCCACAGCACCACGCAGCAGCCCGACCCCACCGAACCCGACCGGCCGCACCCCGTCGACGAGAGCCGTCCCCTCCTGCGCATGCTGCTCTTCGGCATCCAGCACGTGCTCGTCATGGCCGCCACGCCCATCTCGGCCATCTTCCTCATGAGCGCCACGCTCGACCTGGGCCCCGACCTCACCGTCGATCTGCTCTCCGCCGCCTTCCTGCTCTCCGGCGTGGGATCGCTGATCCAGTCGCTCGGACCCTGGAAGTTCGGGCCGAAACTGCCCTTCGTGATGCTGCCCGGCGGCGCACCGCTGATCCTCTTCATGGCGATCGCGCAGCAGCACGGCCTGCGCACCGCCTCCGGCGCCGTCCTGCTGACCGCCGCCTTCTACTTCGTCGTCCTGCCCGTCTTCTCGCGGCTGCTGAGGTTCTTCCCCGCCCTCGTCATCGGCACGATGATCGTCATCGTCGGCGTCAACCTGGTGAAGGTGGGCGCGGTCCTGGTCACCGGGCGCCCCGGCGAGCCCGGCTTCGGCAACCCCACGAACCTGATGCTGGGCCTCGCCACGATCGGCTTCACCGTGGCCTTCTTCTGGCTGTTCAGCGGGGTGCTGCGACAACTCGCCGTGATGCTCGGCCTGCTCGCGGGCACCGCCCTGGCCTTCGCCATCGGCCGGACCGACTTCGGCGGCGCCACCGACGGCGGTCTGCTGAGCGCACCGCAGCTGCTCCCTTTCGGTACGCCGGAGTTCAGCCTGTTCGCCGCGCTGCCGCTGATGCTCTACAGCCTCGCCTCGATGGCCGAGGCCACCGGCCAGACCGTCATCAACGCCGAAGCCGTCGGCAAGGACATCGACCGCCGCACCGAGGTCCCCAAGACGATCCGCGGCGACGCGCTCACCTCGTTCCTCGGCGGCTTCCTCGGCCTGCCTCTGATGGTCACGAGCGGCGAGAACATCGGCATCGTCCGGGTCACCGGGGTCCGCAGCCGCTACGTCACCGCCGCGGCCGGCGTCGTACTCGTCGTCGCCGGCTTCCTGGCCCCCGTCACCCGCGCGATCAGCGTCATCCCCTCCGCCGTCGTCGGCGGCACGGCGATGCTCGTCTTCGCCGTGATCACCGTCCTCGGCGTCCAGATGCTCGGCCGCGCCGATCTCACCGACCACGCCAACACGTTCATCTGCGCGGCGGCGCTCGCGGTCGGCCTGCTCCCGATCCTGATCCCCGGCGTGTATGGCGCCTTCCCGCCGAACGTACGGATCCTGCTGGAGAGCGGCGTCGCCGTCGGCGCCTTCACCGCGGCCGTGCTCAACATCGCGTTCCACCACGTACGTCCCCGGCTCCGCAAGCCGGCCAGGACCGCTCCCGCTCCCACTCCCGCCTCCCTCGCGAAATGAGTTCCATGAACCGGCTCACCGCCGACCCGCTCGACGCCGACACCCTCCTGCTCGCCCCCGAAGTCGTCCTCACGCCCGAAGGACCCCTCCGTGACCACGCGGTCCTGGTCGCGGACGGCACCTTCCGGGCGGTCGAACCCGCCGACCGACGGGGGCGTCGCCACCCGCACTTGACGCCCGTACCGCTCCCGGGACACGTCCTGATGCCCGGCTTCGTCGACGCCCACCATCACCTCACCCAGAGCTTCGGCTCCGCCCTGGCCTTCGGTGAACCGTCGGAGATCTTCCGCCGGGTCTGGGTGCCTCTCGAAGGCGCGCTGGACGAGGAATCCGCCTACCTGGCCGCGAAACTGGCGGCGCTCGAATCGCTGCGCGGCGGCTTCACGACCGTGGCCGACGCCGGCACCCGGGCGCCCGTGGACGTGGAGGCCGTGGCGTCGGCGGCGCGGGACGCCGGAATCCGCTGCGTGCTCGGGCTGGTCTGCGCCGACGCGGACGAGCCCGGCCCGGGACCGACGCTCGCCGCCGCCGAGAAGCATCTCGCCCGCTACGAGGGCGACGCGCTGATCCATCCCTCCCTCGCCGTCCCCATCCCCGAGTCCGCCACCGACCGCACCCTGCGGGACACCGCGCTGCTCGCCGCCGAGGCCGGAGCCGTCGTACAGATCCACGTCAACGAGCATCTCGCCGCCGTGGAACGGTCGTTGCTGCGGCACGGACTGCGGCCACTGGAGCATCTGCACACGGTCGGGGCACTGGGTCCCCAACTCCTCGGCGCGCACGCCACGTTGCTCACCCCCGGCGAGCTGACCCTGCTCGCCGACACCGGCACCGCGATCAGCTACAACCCGGTCGCCAGCGCCTGGAAGGGCAACGCCGTTGCCCCGGCGGTGGCGATGGCCGAACGCGGCATACGCTTCGGGCTCGGCACCGACGGCACCCGCGGCGACGGGTTCCGGCTGCTGGACGCCGCGGAGTTCGCGCAGCGGATCGCGTACGGGCTGGCCGTGGGCGACTCCTCCTGCGGTGCCGGCTGGACGTGGCTGGAGCACGCCACGGGGCGGGGCGCCGACGCCGTCGGACTGGGGGAGCGCACGGGGCGTATCGCCGAAGGCGCGGCAGCGGACTTCCTGCTCGTCGACATCACGGGGCCCGAGATGCGGCCCTCGTGGGACCTGCCCTGGGAACTCGTGCGGCGCGCCAACCGCGACCAGATCAAGGCTGTGTTCGTCGCGGGGCGGCTCAGACTGCGCGAAGGATGGCCCACCGACTGGGACGGACCCGCCCTCGTCGAACAGGCCGCCGCCGTCGCCGAGGAGGTGGTGGCCCGCGCGCCGGTCACCCGGGTCCATCCGACCTCCGTCGAGCACCGGCGTCGCTCGTGAGCGTCACCGCCATCCTGCTGCTCGCGCTCGTCGTGGCCGTGGCGGCGTTCGTCCAGGGCGCGAGCGGTCTGGGCTTCGCCCTGATCGTCGCGCCCGTGGCGGGCCTCCTCGCGCCCGGACTGCTCCCCGTGTTCCTCCTCGCCGTCATGATCCCGCTCAATCTGCACATCGCCTGGCGTGAGCGATCCGCGCTCGATCTGCGCGGCGCGGGCTGGATCAGCGCGGCCCGGCTGGTCGCGACGCCCGGCGGCCTCGCGCTGCTGTGGCTGATCCCCGAGAGCAGTCTCGGCCTGTACGTCGGACTGGCCACGGTCCTGGCGGCGCTGGTGAGCCTCGCCGCACCCGCGTTCACACCGGGACGCGCGGCCTACCTCGGCGCGGGCGTCGTCACCGGCCTCACCGAAACGGCGACCGGCGTCGGCGGCCCCCCACTCGCCCTCGTCTACCAGCACCGCCCTCCGGCGGAACTCCGTGCCACGGTCGCCGTCTGCTTCCTGACCGGCGAACTCGCCTCGCTCGCCCTGTTCCTCGCGACCGGCGAGGCGCGGGCGTCCCAGCTGGGGTGGGCGGCGTTGATGCTGCCCGCGCTGGGGGCGGGAGTGTGGCTGAGCCGACTGGTGCACGAGCGGGCCGACGCCCGGCGGATGCGGTTGTTCGTGCTGGGGTTCGCGTTGGTGTCGGGGGTGGTGTTGGTGGTGGGGGCGGCGGTGTGAGCGCCGCCGCGGAACGCCGCCCGTCCGTGTCGTTCCAGCCGGGCAGTGCCGCGCCGTTGACACCGGCGACGAGCGCCACGCCGGCCGCGACCACCCCGTAGTCTCCGGTGCCCGACCGCGTCTCGGCGCGCTCGCCCGGGTCGGTGACGGCCTGCCACAGCAGCCGGGTGCCGTCCGCGTAGTGGACGACGGGCAGCAATTGCTCCGTCACCGTTTCCCGGGCGGCGTGCGGCTCGGCCGATGAAGCCTTGCGGTCCAGCCGCGCGTCGGCCTCGGCCGAGTCGGGGTCGGCCGAGTCGGAGTCGGTGAACCGAGGATGTGCAGCCGGGCCTGATCGCCGGGGGAGGCAGGGCGTTCAGCAGCTCGGCGCCGATGCCGCAGGCGCCCCCGAGCCGCACTGGGGCCGCACCCGCGGACCGGGGACAGCTCACCCCCGTAGCGACGACTCCCGTGGCACCAGCCGCGGCTCAGGTCCCAGGACCACGTCGACCGTGCCGCTCCCGCTCCCGCCCGCGTCCCCGACCCCGACCCCGCCGACCCGTCCGAGCAACAGCTCGACCGCATCGGATGCGGCGCGGTCGAGGCTGAGGTCGATCGCGGTCAGCGGGGGGTGGCTGGTCTTCGCGCGCAGGCCGTCGTAGCGCGTGGCGACCATGACGTCGCCGGGGACCGTACGACCGCTGTCGGTGATCGCCCGGACCGCCCCCACCGCGAAGGCATCCACGAGCGCGCACACGGCGTCGGTCTCGGGGTGCTCGGCCAGCAGTGCGGCACACGCGTCGTACCCCGCCTGCTCTCCGCCGTCCTCCGCGGCGGTCACGGTACGCGCGTCCCACCCGTACTCCCGGGCGAGCCGCTCGTACACGGCGCGCGCGTCGACCGCGGAGTGCCGGCGGCCGGTGCCGGTGATGAGCGCCGGATGACGCGCGCCCTGCTCCCGCAGATGTTCCAACAGCAGCTCGGCGACCCTCTCGCCGCGCAGATCGACGTAAGGCGCCGGGGCGTGCGGCGACACCTGGCGGCCCAGCGTGACGAAGGGCAGGCCGCGTTCGCGCAGCTGCGTCACCGCCGGGTCGTCCACGTCCGGTTCGACCACGATGGCACCGTCGATGTCGACCGACGACAGCCCTGCACCGGACTTCACCGGAGGGACCAGCACCAGCGCGAATTCGTGCACGAGGGCCCGCTCGGCGGCGGCCGCGGCCACCTCCATGTAGAAGCCGAGCCGGGACGGACCGCCCGCGACGGCGAACGGCATCGACGACGCGAGCGCGATCGCCCTGGCCTGCCCCCTGCGCAGCCGCTGCGCACGGAGGTTGGGCCGGTAGCCCATCTCGGCCGCGATCCGCTTCACCCGTTCCCGGGTGCGCGGGTCGACCTTCCCCAGCCCGTTGAGGGCGTGCGAGACGGTCGTGCGGGAGACGGAGGCGGCCTTGGCGACGTCGGCGATCGTCGGCGGCCGGGCGGACGCGGGGTCGGTGGCGGTCACCTGGGTATTTTCCTCCATCGACGGGGCCGGGGGACACCCGTTCGGGGGCACGCGCGTCGGGTCACCTCCGGCGTACGGGTAGTCCACGGCACATGCCCTTCAGATTCGGTGCGCGCAAAGACGACGACCGTGCCGCGCACCACGGCCACTGGTTCGCCCGGCTCCATCGGTGGGCGCTCACCTCGTGGCTCGGGCTCGCCTGGAACCGGGGGCGCGAGATGGAGCTGATGCACCGGGCCATGGGCTTCGCGGCGCTGAGCTTCCTCACGCTGCTGCCGCTGCTGGTCGTCGTCGCGGCGGCCGACCTCACGCGAGGCCAGGGCTTCGCCAAGTGGCTGGTGCAGGGCCTCGGCGTGTCGGAGGTGTCACAGGAGGAGGTCGAGCGGATGTTCGGCCAGCCGGGGCAGGCCCTCCAGCGCACCACGGCGCTCGGTCTCGCCGCGCTCGCCGCGTTCGGCGTCACCTTCGGCGCGGCCGTACAGACCGGGTACGAACGCGTGTGGGATCTGCCGACGGCGCGCTGGCACACGATGTGGCGCCATGTCGTCTGGCTGGGCGTACTGGTCGCCTCCCTGCTGCTGTTCGTCGCCGCGCCCACCCCCGAGGAGTCGTCCGTCCTGAAGACGGTGCTGGTCGCCGGCGTCGACGTCGTCGGCGCGTTCATCTTCTTCTGGTGGTCGCAGCGGCTGCTGCTCTGCGGTCGCATCCGCTGGCGTGCGCTCGTCCCGGGGGCCGCGGCGACGGCGCTGGGGCTGCTCGGGCTGCGGATCTTCTCCCAGAACGTCTTCTCGCCGCTGATCGCGTCGAACACGGTGACGTACGGCCCGTTCGGGACCGTCCTGGTCTTGCAGTCCTGGCTGGTCGGAGTGGGTTTCGTGGTGTACGGCGGCGCGTTGGTGGGCCGGATCTGGCACGAGCACCTGGAGCGGCGCCGGCTCAGGGCACGCGCGACCGGCCGGCCGCCGGCGCCATGACGGGCTCCCGTCGACACCAGTGCGATGCCCGGGTGTGGTGAGGTGGGGATCATGACGACGAGTGACGCGATCGTGGTGCCCGAACTGTACGTCGGCTACCCCGGAGTGGCCTTCGGCGGCTATGTCGCCGGGGTGCTGGCGGAGCGGTCCGGGGCGCCGACGGTACGGGTCGACTTCCGTGGGCCGGTGCCGGTCGAGGTGTCCGTGCCGATCGCCGAGACGGCGGGCGGGGGCGTGGAATTGGGGACGGCCGAACGGCCCCTCGCCGTCGCGCGGCCCGCCGAGTTGCCGCTCGACGTCCCCGCCGCGCCCTCCTGGGACGAGGCGGCCGCCGCGGCCGAGAGGTTCCGGGCGGCGCCGCCGGCGGGCGTGGTCGACTGCTTCGGCTGCGGCCTGCGTCCCGCGGACCGGGGTCTGCGTGTCTACGGCACACCGGTCCCGGATCTCGGCCTGGTGGCCTCCGCCTGGACCCCGTCCCCCGCCTTCGCCGACCCGGACGGCCTGCTCCCGACGCACCTCGTCTGGGGCGCCCTGGACTGCCCCGGAAACTGGGCGGGCCGCTTCCTCGGCACCCAGCGTCCGGGCGCGGTCACCGCGGCGCTCACGGGCACGGTGGTGCGGCCGGTCGTCGCGGGGGAGCCGTACATCTCGTACGCGTGGCTGGTGTCGGAGTCCGGCAGCAAGCACGTGATGGGCGTGGCGCTGACCACGGCCGAGGGTGAACTGTGCGCCGTCTCGGAAGCGTTGTGGATCGATCCCAGGTCCGCGTCTGCGTCTGCATCCGACGTCTGACGACTCGGCGACCACGCCCTCCCCGGACGCCGCGTCCTAGCGAGCCCCGCGGCCGGCCCCGGAAACCGGCCACCTCACGGCAACTGCTCGCGCACCCACGCCGGATCGGGATTGACGTACGGCCGTCCCGCCACGACGACCGTCGGCACGGTCTCGTCGCCCCCGGTGGCCGCTCGTACCGCCGCCGCCCCGGCCGGGTCGCGCCGGATGTCGACCCAGTGGGCCCGGCGGGCCGCGCGGCCCAGGCGGATGCGCAGTCGCAGGCAGTACGTGCAGCCGGCGCGCCAGAACACGACCGGCCGGCCGTCGACCGCGCTGCGGCGCTGTGGCTCCAGCGCGCCGATCGACCTCGGGAAGGCGAGGGGTGAGTTCATGCCCGCGAGCAGCACGAAGAAGACCAGGAGCACCGCGGCCTCGGCGGGGGATCCGCGCAGCGCCGACACCGTCGCGACGGCTGAGCCGCAGAGCACCAGCAGTACCGGCAGGATCCACACGCGTGTCATGGGGACGCAGGCTAGCGAGGAGTCGACAACGCCTGCCGAACGGGGCCGGTGGTCGACGTCAGGACACGTCCGGCAGAGGGCGCCGGGCCACCTCGTGGGCCTCGTCCGGTGGGACGCCCAGCATGCGCAGGACCATCTCGGCCAGGCTGGTGGCGGCCTCGTCGCCGTCCAGGTCGGGGCGGGCGAACCGCAGCTCCACCAGGGACAGCAGGGTGCCGCCCAGCGCGGACAGCGCCACCGCGGGGTCCGCCGGGGTGAAGCGGCCGGACACCGTCCCGGCCTGGAGGTCGCGCCGGGCCCGGGTGACCAGGCCGTTGTCGGAGTGGAGATACCCGAGGCCGCGACGGCGCAGGACCTGCATCAGCTCCGGGTGGGAGTCGGCCATCCGGGCACTGAGGCGGAAACCCGCGGCGACGAGCTCCGCGGGGTCGTCGATTCCGCGCAGCCGGTCGTCGAAGGTCTGGCCGTACTCCTCCAGGGCGTCCTCCACGGCCGCCTCGAACAGCTCCGTCTTCGACTCGAAGTGGTTGTAGAAGGAACCGAATCCCACGTCGGCGCGCTCGGCGATCGCCTGGATGCTGGCGCTGGTGTCGCCGGTCTCGGCGAGGATCTGCCGGGCCGCGCGGACGAGCGCCCCGCGGGTCTCGGCGCGACGGCGCTCGAACCGGTTGCCGGGCGCGGCTGACGTAGTCATGCGCCGAGTCTAACCGTGGCGTCGATGGAGATCGCAGTCCTGATGAATTCATCATTTGCTGCCGAGAACACCTTGACGACGAGACTGTCAAACTTGATGATTTCCTCATTACGGCGATGTTGCTCGGAGGGCACCATGTCTGAAACGCGCGTCCACGGGGCCGGGGTCAAGACGGCCCACCAGGACCTCCACAGCGAACAGGGCGCCCTGCGCGGGGAGCATCCGGGCCGATCCCGGAACCCCGTGATCAAGGTCGCCGACCTCGCCTGGCTGGAATTCGAGAAGCCGGACCTCGACCGGGCCGAGGTGTTCGCCCGGGACTTCGGCTTCCAGATCGCCGCCCGCACCGATCGCGAGCTGTGGCTGCGCGGCACCTTCGCCGGCCCGCCCTGCATGGTGATCCGGCGCGGCCGTACGTCCCGTTTCATCGGACCGGCGTTCCGTGCCGCCGACCGCGCCGACCTGGACCGGCTGGCACGGGCGACGGGGACGGACGTCCGGGACGCCGACGTCCCGGACGGCGGCAAGGTCGTGGACCTGCTCGACCCCTCGGGTTTCCCGGTGCGCGTCGTGCACTGCGCACAGCGACTGCCGGCGCTCCCCGAGCAGCGGCCGCTGTTGCTGAACTTCGGCACCGGTCACCGCCGTACGAACGCCACCCAGCGCCCGCCCCGCGAGCCGTCCCGCATCCAGCGCCTCGGGCATGTGGTCCTGGAGACACGGGTGTTCGCCCGCGCCCTGGACTGGTACCTGGACACCCTCGGGATGATCGTGTCCGACTTCCTCTTCCTGGACGGGCAGCGCCACCGGGGCCCGACGATGGCGTTCATCCGCTGCGACCTGGGCGGCGTGCCGGCCGACCACCACACCCTCGCCATGCATCTGGGGCCCGGCAGCGGCTATGTCCACTCCGCCTACCAGGTCACCGACCTGGACTCGATCGCGGCCGGCGGCGAGTACCTGAACGAGCGCGGTTACAAGCGCAGTTGGGGAATCGGACGGCACATCCAGGGCAGCCAGCTCTTCGACTACTGGCGTGATCCGGACCGCTTCATGCTGGAGCACTTCGCCGACGGCGACCTGTTCTCCTGCGATGCCGAGCCCGGCTGGGCACCCATGTCCACCAGCGGGCTCGCCCAGTGGGGCCCGCCCGCCACCCGGGACTTCCTCGGCGCCACACCCACCCCCGCCAAGCTCCGCGAGGTGCTGCACGCCCTGCGCGGTGACAACGAACTCGACCCCGCCCGTCTGCTGGGCCTGCTGAAAGCCGTGAACTCATGAGCACCGACGTCCTGCGCACCGCCGACGGCTGGTGGGTGGTGCGCGGTGAGCGCGCCGTCCCCGTCGGCACCAAGGCACTCACCACCGCCGAGCTGATCGCCGACCGGGCCGCCGTACAGGAGGCCGCGCGCTCCGGCGAGGCGGGCACGGCCGTCGCCGACCTGGTGGCGCTGTCCCCGGTCACCACGCCCTGCCGGGTGGTCGCCCAGATGGTCAACTACCGGAGCCACGCCCGCGATTCGGGCTTCACCGGCGACATCCCGCCCACCTTCTTCCGCAAGGCGTCCGGCTCGGTCAGCGGACCCTCGGACGCCGTCGTCCGGCCCTCCCATGTGAGGTTCCTCGACTACGAGATCGAACTCGGGCTCGTCATGGGAGCACCCCTGCCCGTCGGCTCCGTGGTCGAGGAGGACGACCTGCCGTCGTACGTCGCCGCACTCGTCGTCACCAACGACATCAGCGCCCGCGACATCCAGCTCACCCGGACGCAGTTCTACGAGAGCAAGTCGTACCCGACCTTCACACCCACCGGGCCCCACCTCACGCTGCTGGAGCCGGAGGACTTTGCCCGACTCCTGGACCTGCGGCTGACGTTGAGCGTCAACGGCGAGCGGCGCCAGGACCGCACCCTCGCCGACATGATCGTCCGCCCGGCACGGGCACTGACGCTGCTGGCCCGCTTCCAGGCCCTCGACCCCGGTGACCTGCTGCTGACCGGCACCCCCGGCGGCACGGCCCTGAAGGCCCCGCCCAAGCCGGTCGAGAAGATCGGCGCGCTGCTGCCGCCCGCCATGAAGTGGAAGGCGTTCTTCAGGAGCCAGGCCAGGAACCCGCGCTATCTGCGCGCCGGTGACGTGATCACGGCGACGATCGCGACCCCGGACGGCCGCATCGACCTCGGCGAACAGTGCACGACGGTCACGGACGCGCAGTAGGAGCCGAGGGAGCCGCACATGACCGTCGAGAAACACCCTTCGGACACACCCGTCGTGATCATCGGCGCCGGACCCGTGGGCGTGACCGCCGCCCTCCTGCTCGCCCGGCGCGGGGTGCGCAGCGTCGTCCTGGAACGCCACCAGGAGGTCTATCCCCTTCCCCGTGCCCTCGTCGTCGACGACGAGGTGCGCAGGATCCTCCAGGCCGTGGGCGTCGGCGAGGAGTTCGCCGCGCTGGCCCGCCCGGGCAACGGGCTGCGACTGCTGGACGCGCGGCACCGGGTGATGGCCGAGTTCCGCCGCGCCGAGCACGGCCCGCACGGCTACCCGCAGACCAGCATGTTCGAGCAGCCCGCACTGGAACGACTGCTGCGCGACGCCCTCGCCCGGCGACCGGAGTGCGAACTGCTCAGCGGGGTGGAGGTCACCCGGATCGCGCCGGACAGCGAGGGCCTGGTGCGGGTGACCTACCGCGACGAGACCGGTGACCATCACCTGTGGGCCGACGCGGTCCTCGGCTGTGACGGCGCCAACAGCCTCACCCGCGAGTCCATCGGCGCCGTATGGGAGGACCTGCGCTTCGAGGAACGCTGGACCGTCGTCGACGCGCGGACCACGGCCGACGTCCGCTGCTGGGAAGGCGTCGACCAGGTCTGCGACCCGGACCGGCCGGCCACCTTCATGCGCGTCGGCGAGGACAGCTACCGCTGGGAGTTCCGGCTGCGCGAAGGGGAGGAACTCCCGGTCCGTGAACTGGTCGCCCCCTGGCTGCCGCCGTCGTACGACGGGCACTTCGAGGTCGTCCGGGAGACGGCGTACACCTTCCGGGCGCGGATCGCCGACCGGTGGCGCCGCGGGCGGGTCTTCCTCCTCGGCGACGCCGCCCACCTCACCCCGCCGTTCATCGGCCAGGGGCTGTGCGCGGGGCTACGGGATGCCTACAACCTCAGCTGGAAGCTCGCCCGCGTCCTCCGACAGGGAGGCGACGAACGGTTGCTGGACACCTACGAGAGCGAGCGCAAGCCGCACGCCCGGCACCTGATCCGGCTGGCGGTCGCGATGGGCTGGGCCATGACCGGCGGTCAGGACGGCGCCGCCGCGCTGCGCCGCAGGGCCCTGGCCGTGCTCTGCCGCGTTCCGGGCCTGACCGGCGCGTTCGGCGGCAGCCTCAGCCTCCCGCTGACGCCGGGGCCACTGGTACGGCGCGGTGCCCGCCGCCCTCTGGCCGGCACCCACTGCCCGCAACCCTGGGTCGACGCGGACGGCCGCCGTACCCGTCTCGACGAGGTGCTCGGCGACGCCTTCACCGTCCTGACCGCCGCCGAACCTTCGCCCTCGCTGACCGCCCTCGCCCACGGCCTCGGCGTCCGCGCGGTGCCCGTGGCCGAACTCCGCGACGACGGCACGCTCGCCGCCTGGCTGAGGGCCGGCCGCGCGGACGCCGTACTGCTGCGCCCCGACCGCGTGGTCCTGGACGTCGTCCCGGCCGGGGCCGCCGCCTTCACGGACACCACCGGCTGGGCCGCCCTCCTGCACACCACGCGCAGCCCCCGCCCGTCCCCACCCACCGTCGAGAAAAGCCTGCTGAGGAGCGCCGCACCATGACCCGGCCGGACCCCTTCATGACACCTGATCCGCAGACCGCCGAGGAAAGCCGCATCACCGACTTCGCCCGCCATGTCGGTCTCGCCGGCGCCGACTACACCACCCTGCACCGCTGGTCGGTCACCGACCTGGAGGGCTTCTGGGGCGCGGTGTGGGAGTACTTCGGCGTCGACGCGGACACCCCGTACGAGCAGGTGCTGGCCGAGGAGACCATGCCCGGCGCCCGCTGGTTCACCGGCGCCACCCTCAACTACGTCCACCACGCCCTGCGCGACCTGGCCGCCGACCGGCCGGTGATCGTCGCGCTGGACGAGACCGGCGCCGGCTACCAGGTGACCGGCGGACGGCTGCGCTCACTGGTCGCCTCCGTCGCCGCCACCCTGCGCGACCTGGGCGTCGGCAAGGGCGACCGGGTCGTCGGCTACCTGCCCAACACCCCGCACGCCATCGTCGCGTTCCTGGCCGCCGCGAGCCTGGGTGCCGTGTGGTCGGTGTGCGGCCAGGACTACGCGCCCCGGGCCGCCGCCGACCGGTTCGCCCAGCTCCAGCCGACCGTGCTGGTCGCCGCCGACGGATACCTCTTCAACGGCACCACCCACGACCGCCGCGACGCCGCCCTCGAACTCGCCCGCGCGCTGCCCACGCTGAAGGCCACCCTGCTGCTGGACCACGTGGGCCTGCCCTGGCCGTCGCGGGCGTACCCGTCGCTGGTCGTCCCGTGGGAGGACGCGGCCACCCGAACCGAGGAACTCCGCTGCACACCCGTGCCGTTCGACCACCCCCTGTGGGTCGTCTTCTCCTCCGGCACCACCGGCCTGCCCAAAGGCATCGTCCACGGCCACGGCGGAGTCCTCCTGGAGCACCTGAAGACCCTCGGCCTGCACTCCGACCTCGGACCCGGCGACCGCTTGCTCTGGTACACCACCACCCACTGGATGATGTGGAACCTGGTCGCCTCCACGCTGCTCACCGGCGCCACCACCTGCACCTACGACGGCAGCCCCGCGCCCTTCGCCAAGCCCGACATCCTGTGGGAACTGGCCGCCCGGCACCGGGTCACCGTCTTCGGCACCAGCCCCCAGTACCTGCTGGGGATGGCCAAGTTCGGCATCGACCCGTCCGTGCACGACCTGTCGTCGATCCGTGTGGTCGGCTGCACCGGCTCCGCGCTGCCCGCCTCGGCCTACCCCTGGATCCGTGACCACGTCGGTGACCGTGTGCTGCCCGCCTCGATCAGCGGCGGCACGGACGTGGTGTCCGGCTTCGCGGGCAGCGCACCCAACACCCCCGTATGGGCAGGGGAGTTGTCGGCTCCTCACCTGGGCGTGGCCCTGGCCGCCTACGACGCCGAGGGCTTCCCGGTCACCGACCGGGTCGGAGAGCTGGTCGTCACCCGCCCCATGCCGTCGATGCCGCTGTACTTCTGGAACGACCCCGACGGCACCCGCTACCGCGACGCCTACTTCTCGTCCTACCCGGGCGTGTGGCGGCACGGCGACTGGATCACGGTCACCGGTCACGGCTCGGTGATCGTCCACGGCCGCTCCGACAGCACCCTCAACCGCAACGGCGTACGCCTGGGCAGCGCCGACATCCACGACGTCGTCGAACGGCTGCCGGAGATCACCGAGGCACTGGTCATCGGCGTCGAAGAGCCGGACGGGGGCTACTGGATGCCGCTGTTCGTGGTCCCCGCCGCCGGCGTGGCCCTGGACGACACGCTCCGCGAGAAGATCCGCGACGCCGTCCGCACGGGCGCCTCGCCCCGGCACGTCCCCGACGAGATCCTCGAAGTGCCGGGGATCCCGCACACCCGTACCGGAAAGAAGCTGGAGGTCCCGGTCAAACGCCTCCTCCAGGGCGCGCCGGTCGACCAGGTCGTCGACCCGGCGGCAGTGGACTCTCCCGGTCTCATCGACCACTTCGCCCGCCTGGGCGCCGAACGCCGGAACCGTCCGGCATGACGGCGGCTCGGACCGCCCTCGTCGTCGCGCTCTGCCTGGTCTACGTCCCGCTGGGGCTGGCGAAGATCGCCGCGGCGCCGTTCATGCGCCGGGCGGCGGCCCACCTCGGCATGTCGCCGGGGCACTACCGGGTCATCGGCGCACTGGAGTTGGCCGGAGCGGCCGGTCTGTTGCTCGGCACGGCTTCGGCCGCGCTCGGTGTGGCCGCCGCGGCCGGACTGGCACTGCTGATGACCGGGGCGGCGGCGGCCCACCTGCGCCACGGCGACCCACCCGCACGGGCGGTGCCCGCCGCGGTGCTGGCTCTCGCGGTGGTTGCGTACGCCGGGGTGACGGTGGCCGCGGGCTGACGGCACCGGGGGCTCGGCGCCTCGCTCGATCTCGCCGGTGGGGCGGGAAACCGGACAGGCGGTCAGCTGTGCGCTGACCGCCTGTTGCCTCTGACGGGGAGGCGGCTCCGACTAGAAGGCGCTGTTGTTGCAGCCCATCGTCGAGCCGAGGTGGGTGCTCTGGCTGCCCGAGTTGCCCTCGCCGTTGAGGCCGTTGCCCAGGACGCCGTTGAGCAGGCCGACCACACCGAGGATGTCGATGTTCAGGTCGTGGGACTTGCAGTTGGTGCTCTGCTTGACGCCGTACTGGTTGCCCCCGGGGCCGTCCGCGTGGGCGGTGCCGGCGGTGAGGACTCCGACGGTGCTGAGGGCGGCGACCAGGACGGCGGCCTTGCGAAGCTTGTGCATGTCATCTCCGGTGGAGCGAGGTGGATGCGATCCGTGAAGGAGCGACTCCTTACAGCCAAGGGACATTAATGAGAAATGCCCCAAATCATCCTTTGGCGCGCCGGGATTCGAGATCTTGTACCGGAACTGCCCCCCGGCTGACCGGGCGCCCGCCGGATACATGACATTCCCGGGGGTGCGACGACCTCTCACGGGGCGTCGCGCCGGCCGCCGGCCGATGCGAAGTCGCTGATGACGTACAGCGCTTCGTCGTCGACCGCGTTGCGCATCCAGTCCAGCGAGATCCGCACGGGATGCCCGTCGTCCGCGTACTCGGCCAGCGCCTCGTCGGCGTCGTCCTGCCGCGCCTGCTCCAACTCCTCGAGCAGTTCACCGATGGTGGGCACCGTGTCCGGGAAGCTCTCGACGACCCGCCGCCCGCTGTCGTCCAGGCCCACCGCCTCGACCACGGCGCCGTCGCGAACGGTGATCCGGAAGTCACCGATCAGGCTCCGTTCGCCCTCGCTGGAGCGCAGCGTGTAGCTGTACGAGGCGGGTTCCCGCCATGCGGCGGGTTCCTGCGACGGGGCGCTCCCGGCTCCGTCGCCGCAGCCGGCGACCGCACAGATCAGCACCCCCACCAGCACGGCACGGGCCATCAGGGGTACGGCGGTCATGGCGGCACTCCCTTCGAGGACGGGTACCGCTATGACGCGGCTCGCGCCGAGAACGTTCGGTGGAGCGGAATCGCGCGGGGTGGATCGCCGGATGGCCGAGGCGGGCGTACGACGGCAGGAAACCGAAGCCGACGCAGACCATCGCCGCCGACCGCCACCGCATGGGCAGCATGCACCACAGCGCGACGGCGCCGGCGATCAGGGCGGCCGTGCTGACGACCGTCGCGGGCAGCGCCCCGTGGCCCAGCCACAGCAGCGGCGCGGTCAGCAGCGGGGCCGGTGGCGGATAGCCGTACGTGAAGTCGTAGCCGCCCGTGACCGTCGGCGTGAGGGCGACGCCGTGACCGAAGAGCCATGGCCACGGCGGGCCCGTACACCCGGTGCCCGGCGACCAGTTCACGCGCGGCTTGGGTGGTGAGGAGCGCCTCGTCACTGCCGCCGTGGTGCATCGCTCACGCGGACAGTGTCAGCGTCACCGCCGTCACCAGGACGCACAGGTCCACCCGCGCCGGCGACCTCGACCGCCGGACGACGAGCGCCAGTACGCCGCAGTTGAGGATCGAGGCGTAGCGGAGCGAGATGGCGGCGGCCACGACGAGGCGGTGACTCGCCGCCGACGTCCAGGTCGCCCGGGTGCCGATGAAGAGACTGACGTCCGCGAGAAGGGTCAGGACGCGATGTCACCGGGCGGGCGCGAGGGGGACGGCGGGTACCGGGGACCGTGTCCCGCGGTGCGGTGTCACCCGCTGCTGTTCTGCCGACTGCACGCCACGGGACGGTAATCAGACCTGGTGAGCCGGGTGCCGAGGGAGGTGAAGAGCGCGGTGTGAGCCGGGTGAGAGGATCCCCGAGGGGGAGCCGGGGTTCACCGGATGGGACTCGTGGTGCGGTGGCGGTCCGTGTCGCTGTTGGGCCGAACGGGTGACTTGGCGTAAGAATTGGCTGGTGCAGGCATTGAAGGCGAGTCAAGGCGGGGGGAGCCGGTGAACAGCCACGACGTCACCGATGAACAGTGGGAGGGGCTCGCCCAGGTGGTGCCGCTGCGCGGCCGCGACGCCTGGCCGTCCGCGGTGGACCACCGTGCGATGCCGGAAGCGGTGACCGAACCCCGGCGCCGCTTCGTCGTCCTGCGGGTCAATGTGTTCGGGGACGCCCGAGAGGTCGCCGAGACGCTGATGGCCGGGATTCCGGTGCTGCTGGATCTGACGGGCGCGGAGAACGACGTCGCCAAGCGGGTCCTCGACTTCAGCACCGGCGTGGTCTTCGGGCTGGCGAGCGGGATGCACCGGGTGGACCGCAACGTGTTTCTGCTGACCCCGCCGGGTACCGAAGTGAGCGGACTGATGGAGGGGGCCGGGGTTCCGGGCGCGTGACGGGCCCGCCTGGGCGCTCGCTCGATCGTAGGAAGGCTGTCGGGGTGGAACGGTTCGCCCGGCGCCAGGGGGCCTACGGTCCCGGACATGGGCGTTCCGTTTGTGTCTGGTGCCGTGTCGTTACCGTCTCAGGTATGCCGGGAGGTTGAGCCGTCCGGTACGGCGGGCCACGGCGCGCCTCCCGGCCGGCCTCGGCTGACCGAACTGCGGCTGTCCGCCTTCGCCGGCCACCGGCGGGCCGCGTTCCCGCTCGGGGCGCTCACCCTGTTCACCGGACCGAGCGGCAGCGGCAAGACCAGCGCGTTACGGGCGTACGAGGCACTGGCACGGCTCGCCGGAGGCGCCGGCGTCGGGGAGGTGTTCCCGGACCCGGTGGCGTGCGTTCCGGAGCGGGCCCGGCCGGACGCCCAGCGGCGGCGCGGCTTCCGGGTCGGCTGCACGGCCGACGGTCCCGAGGGCCCGGTGCGCCTCGATGTCGCCGTGCAGGCCGAGCCCGAACTGCGCATCGTGGGAGAGCGGTTGAGCGCGGCCGGAGTGGTTCTGCTGGAGACCGCCCTGCGCGATCCGAGCCGGCCCTGTGTGCAGGCCGCCTGGCATACGGCGGGTCAGTCGCCGGTGACCCGGGCGCCGCTGCCCGACGACCGGCTCGGTACCGCCCTGCTGCCGCTGCGGGTGGCCGGCAAGACGGACGGGCAGCGGCGGGTGCTGGCCGCCGCGGAGCAGATGGTGGTGGCGCTGCGGTCGGTGTTCGCCTGCGATCCCCGGCCGGAACGGATGCGGGACGCGGTGCCGCTCGGTTCCGGGCGGCTGCTGGCAGGGTGCGACAACCTCGCCGAAGTGCTGTGGCGGACCCGGACGGAGTGCGGGCAGCGGCACGCGCGCCTGGTGGCGGCGGCCCGGGCGGGGTGCGCCGGGGCGGTCGCGGACGTGGTCGGTGAGGTGCTGGCGGACGGGACCGTGCGCGGGGTGCTCGACCGGGGGGACGGGGTGCGTACGGAGCTCGGCCGGCTGGGCGACGGTGAGCTGCGGTATCTCGCCCTGTCGCTGGTGCTGCTGACCGGGCCCGGGGTGCTGGAGGTCGACCCGGTCGGGGAGGTGCCCGCCGCCATGCAGACGCTGACCGTGCTGGCGGACGGACTCGACCGGGGGATGGACGCGGGGCAGCGAGGGGAGTTGCTGCGGCTGGCCGCGCAGATGGGTGAGCGGGGGCACATCAGGCTGGTCGGGGCGGTGGGCGACGTGTCGGGGGTGGCCGAGGCGGCCGGCGTGACGGTGGTACATCTTGAGGCGTGACCGAACCTCTTGATGTCGCCGGGCTCCAGCGCAGGCTGGCCGAGTTCGCCGCCGCGCGGAACTGGCAGCCGTTTCACACGCCGAAGAACCTCGCGACGGCGCTCAGTGTCGAGGCGTCCGAACTCGTGGAGATCTTCCAGTGGTTGACGCCGGAGCAGTCGGCCCGGGTCATGGACGACGCCGACACCGCGGCGCGGGTGACGGATGAGGTGGCGGATGTGCTGGCGTATCTCCTGCAACTCTGTGAGGTGCTGGGGGTCGATGCGCTCGCTGCGCTGGACGCGAAGATCGACCGGAACGAGCGGAGGTTTCCCGCGCCCTAGAAGGGTGCGGGGGAGGGGTTTCGTCCGCTTGTACTCTCCGTATTCAATTCAGCTGACCGCAACCGAAAAGTTGTCCATAGATTTCCGTCTTCCTCTGGCTTTTCGTCTCAAGGCCCCTCACTCTGGGTAGTGAACAAGGGAGTTCGGGCGGACGCGTGGGCAGCGCGTCGCGACAGACGGGGACTGCGGATGGACGCGGTGCGGCTCATCTTGACTGGCAGGCGTGCGCTGGCGGGTAGTGGGGGCGCACCGGAAATCATGACCGAGGTGTGGCAGGCGCAGGCCCTGGCTCAGGCGATCGGAAGCAGGCTGGCGGTCTTCGGCCCACCCGAACTGCGCGGCGAGGCGATCGGGTTGACGGAACTCGCGGGACGAGGCTGCGGGGTCCTGGACGTACCGGATCTGGCGGAGGGCGCCTTACGCGCTGCCCAGCTCACCGAGCTGGGCGACGCACGGCAGGCATTGATGCATCTGGGGAGCCTGCTGGGCGAGGTCGGGATCGCCCTGGTCGGCCTGGCCAGCTCGGCGGACGACGAGGCGACGTACTGGCAGTGCATGGAGGCGATCGACGCGGCGGACGAGTCCCGGGACCGGGTCCTGGAGATGCTGCGCAGACTGGCGGACCGGGAGGACGTGCTGGCCGAGCGTGAGGCGGGCTGACGGGCCCTGGCGCCGACCGTCCGTGTCGGCGCGGCCGGGGTCGGCATGCTCCGGCACTGGGGGACGAGGCCGAGTCCCGCACAGCCGGAGCAGGGGTCCGGGGGCGCCCGGCCCCCAGCACCACCCGTGGCCCCGGCAGGTGGCGGTACCCGTCAGCCGGTCTCGCCCTCCTGTCGCCGGGCCTGCCCGGGGCCGCCGGTCGCCTGTAGGTCCGCGTCCAGCGCCGACAGGTCCGCGTTGAGGGCGGCCATCAGCTCCTCCATCTGCTGGAGCAGCCCCTTCGGCTGGCCGGTGCCACCACTTTGCTGTGGCGCGATTTCCTCGGACATGACGGCCTCCTCGGCCCTGCGGCCCCCCAGTGGCAGTGGGCCGGCACGGTGACGCGCCGGCCTCGGCAGGCTGGCGCGGGGGCCGGGCGGTCCGGCTCCGACCGAGCCAACGATCACCGTCGGGGCCGGTCACTGGCCTGGGCTGACGGCGGCTTCCGCGTTGACGGAATTCACCCGACCGGGGACGCGGAGGGCAGGGGGACCGGTGCGGGCGCGGGCGGGCGCGGCGTGCAGGATGGGGGTATGGATCTTCGCATCTTCACCGAGCCCCAGCAGGGGGCCACCTACGAGACCTTGCTCACCGTGGCGAAGGCCACCGAAGACCTCGGCTTTGACGCGTTCTTCCGGTCCGACCACTACCTGAAGATGGGTTCCGGCGACGGTCTGCCCGGTCCCACCGACGCATGGATCACGCTCGCCGGTCTCGCCCGTGAGACCAAGCGGATCCGCCTCGGCACCCTGATGACCGCCGGCACCTTCCGGCTGCCCGGCGTGCTCGCCATCCAGGTCGCCCAGGTGGACCAGATGTCCGGCGGCCGGGTCGAACTCGGCCTGGGCGCGGGCTGGTTCGAGGAGGAGCACAAGGCGTACGGCATCCCCTTCCCGAAGGAGAAGTTCGGGCGGCTGGAGGAGCAGCTCGCCATCGTCACGGGGCTGTGGGCCACCGAACCCGGTGCGACCTTCGACTTCCACGGCACCCACTACGACCTCACCGACTCGCCGGCACTGCCCAAGCCGGCCCAGTCCAGGATCCCGGTCCTGATCGGCGGGCACGGCGCCACCCGTACGCCCCGGCTGGCCGGCAAGTACGCCGACGAGTTCAACATGCCGTTCGCCTCGATCGAGGACAGCGAGCGGCAGTTCGGACGGGTGCGGGCCGCCGCTGAGGAACTCGGCCGCAAGGGCGACGACCTCGTCTACTCCAACGCTCTGGTCGTGTGCGTGGGCAAGGACGACCAGGAGGTCGCCCGGCGCGCGGCCGCCATCGGCCGTGAGGTCGACGAGTTGAAGGCCAACGGGCTCGCGGGCTCGCCGAGCGAGGTCGTCGAAAAGATCGGCCGCTACCGGGAGATCGGCTCGCAGCGGATCTACCTCCAGGTACTCGACCTGGCCGACCTGGACCACCTGGAGCTCATCTCGTCCCAGGTCCAGGCCCAGTTGTCGTAGCCCTCGGTCCGCCGGATCGGTCGCACGGCCCCCGGGAGCACCCGGCCCGGGGGCCGTGGCGACCCCGCGCGACAGCCGCGGTGGGTTTGCTTCGACGTCGCCTCGGGCCGGGCGGAAAACCCCGGGTGGTTCCGGGCCGCGCTCGGTAGCTTGTACAGGCGGCGCACAGGCGCAGCTCAGACCCTATCCGAAGGCCCACGACGTGTTCCTGACCCTCACCACGACCGGCACCCCGGAACGCCCCGCCACCGATCTCGGCTACCTGCTCCACAAGCATCCCGAGAAGGCGCAGACGTTCTCCACCTCCTACGGCACGGCGCACGTCCTCTACCCGGAGGCGGATGCCCAACGCTGCACTGCGGCGCTGCTGCTGGAGGTCGACGCGGTGGCGCTGGTCCGGCGGGGCAAGGGCAAGGGCCGGGGCGGGGCGCCCGACGCGGCGCTCGCCCAGTATGTGAACGACCGGCCGTACGCCGCCTCCTCGCTGCTCGCGGTCGCCCTCAGCGCGGTCTTCTCCAGCGCGATGCGCGGTGTGTGCAACGCCCGCCCCGAACGCGCCGCCGAGCCGCTGCCGCTGCGCGTCGAGGTGCCCGCGCTGCCGGCCCGAGGCGGCCCGGAACTGGTCCGGCGGCTGTTCGAGCCGCTCGGCTGGGCGGTGACCGTCGAGCCCGTGCCGCTGGACACACGGTTCCCCGAGTGGGGCGACTCGCGTTATGTGCGGCTCGTGCTGGAGTCGCGGGCGCTGACCCTCGCCGAGGCCCTGCGTCACCTCTACGTCCTGCTCCCCGTCCTGGACGACGCCAAGCACTACTGGGTCTCCTCCGACGAGGTCGACAAGCTGCTGCGGGCCGGTGAGGGCTGGCTGCCGGACCACCCGGAGCAGAAGCTGATCACCAGCCGTTACCTGTCGCGCCGCTGGTCGCTGACCCGCGAGGCGATGGAGCGGCTGGAGCTGGTGCGGCTCGCGGAGACCGACGACACCGAGGTCGAGCAGATCGACAACGCCGTCGAGGAGGAGAGCGAGGCCGAGGAGAAGCCGACGCCGCTCGCCGTGCAGCGCAGGGACTCGATCCTGGCCGCCCTCAAGGCGTCCGGTGCCGCCCGCGTGCTCGACCTCGGCTGCGGACAGGGGCAGTTGGTGCAGGCGCTGCTCAAGGACACGGCGTTCACCGAGATCGTGGGCGTGGACGTGTCGATGCGGGCGCTCACCATCGCCGGGCGACGGCTGAAGCTGGACCGCATGGGCGAGCGACAGGCCTCGCGCGTCAAGCTCTTCCAGGGCTCCCTCGCCTACACCGACACCCGCCTCAAGGGCTACGACGCCGCCGTGCTCAGCGAGGTGATCGAACACCTCGACCTGCCCCGGCTGCCCGCCCTGGAGTACGCGGTGTTCGGCGCCGCCCGTCCGAGGACCGTCCTGGTGACCACCCCGAACGTCGAGTACAACGTCCGCTGGGAGTCCCTCCCGGCCGGGCACGTCCGGCACGGCGACCACCGGTTCGAGTGGACCCGCGAGGAGTTCCGCGCGTGGGCGACGGAGGTGGCCGAACGGCACGGCTACGGCGTGGAGTTCGTACCCGTGGGACCCGACGACCCCGAGGTGGGGCCGCCCACACAGATGGCCGTCTTCGGGATGAACGTGAACGACGAGAAGGAGGCGAAGGCAGCATGAGCCGGACAGCGAACGGGCGCGTCCTGCCCGTCACCGACCTCTCCCTCGTCGTCCTCGTCGGCGCCTCCGGCTCCGGCAAGTCCACCTTCGCCCGCAGGCACTTCAAGCCCACCGAGGTCATCTCCTCCGACTTCTGCCGCGGGCTGGTCTCCGACGACGAGAACGACCAGAGCGCGACCCGCGACGCCTTCGACGTCCTGCACTACATCGCCGGCAAGCGACTGGCCGCCGGCCGCCGTACGGTCGTCGACGCCACCAGCGTGCAGCAGGACTCCAGGCGGCAGCTGATCGAGCTGGCCAGGCAGTACGACGTGCTGCCGATAGCCATCGTGCTCGACGTACCCGAGGAGGTGTGCGCCGAGCGCAACGCCGCCCGGACCGACCGGGCCGAGATGCCGCGCCGGGTCATCCAGCGGCACATCCGCGAACTGCGCCGCTCGATCCGGCAGCTGGAGCGCGAGGGCTTCCGCAAGGTGCACGTCCTGCGCGGGGTGGAGGACGTCGAGAACGCCACCGTCGTCACCGAGAAGCGCTTCAACGACCTCACCCACCTCACCGGCCCCTTCGACATCGTCGGCGACATCCACGGCTGCGCCTCGGAACTGGAGTCGCTGCTGGGCAGGTTGGGCTACGTCGACGGCGCCCACCCGGACGGCCGGACCGCCGTCTTCGTCGGTGACCTGGTCGACCGCGGCCCCGACAGCCCCGGCGTGCTGCGCCGCGTGATGTCGATGGTGAAGTCGGGCAACGCGCTGTGCGTGCCGGGCAACCACGAGAACAAGTACGGGCGTTACCTCAAGGGGCGCAAGGTCCAGCACACCCACGGACTCGCCGAGACCATCGAGCAGATGGACGGCGAGAGCGAGGAGTTCCGGGCGGAGGTACGGGAGTTCATCGACGGCCTGGTCAGCCACTACGTCCTCGACGGCGGCCGGCTGGTGGTCTGCCACGCCGGTCTGCCGGAGAAGTACCACGGCCGTACGTCGGGCCGGGTGCGCTCGCACGCCCTGTACGGCGACACCACCGGGGAGACCGACGAGTTCGGGCTGCCGGTGCGCTACCCGTGGGCCGAGGACTATCGCGGGCGGGCGGCCGTGGTGTACGGCCACACTCCGGTCCCGGAGGCCACCTGGCTGAACAACACCATCTGCCTGGACACCGGCGCCGTCTTCGGCGGCAAGCTGACCGCCCTGCGCTGGCCGGAGCGGGAGCTGGTCGACGTACCGGCCGAGAAGGTCTGGTACGAGCCGGCCAAGCCGCTGCGGACCGAGGCCCCCGGCGGGCACGACGGGCGGCCGCTCGACCTCAACGACGTGCGGGGGCGCAGGGCCGTGGAGACCCGGCACCAGGGCCGGGTCGCGATCCGTGAGGAGAACGCCGCCGCGGCCCTGGAGGTCATGAGCCGCTTCGCGGTCGACCCGCGTCTGCTGCCGTACCTCCCGCCGACCATGGCACCCACGGCGACCAGCCGCGTCGAGGGCTACCTGGAGCACCCGGCGGAGGCCTTCGCGCAGTACGCGGCGGACGGTGTCGAGCGGGTCGTGTGCGAGGAGAAGCACATGGGCTCGCGGGCCGTGGCGCTGGTGTGCCGGGACACGGAGGCCGCGCGCAAGCGGTTCGGGGTCGACGGACCGACCGGCGCGCTCTACACGCGCACCGGCCGGCCGTTCTTCGACGACCCGTCCGTGACCGAGTCGATCCTCGACCGGGTCCGGGCGTCGGCCGGCGAGGCCGGGCTCTGGGCCGAACTGGAGACGGACTGGCTGCTGCTCGACGCCGAGCTGATGCCTTGGTCGCTGAAGGCGGCGGGGCTGCTGCGGTCGCAGTACGCGGCGGTCGGCGCCGCCTCCGGGGCGGTGTTCCCGGGCGCGCTGGCCGCGCTGGAGGGCGCCTCGGCGCGTGGGGTCGAGGTGTCGGACCTGCTCGCCCGCCAGCGCGAACGGGCGTCGGACGCGGCGGCGTTCACGGAGGCATACCGCCGGTACTGCTGGACCACGGACGGCCTGGACGGCGTACGGCTGGCCCCGTTCCAGGTCCTGGCGGTCCAGGGCCGCAGCCTCGCCGCCCTCCCGCACGACCGGCAACTCGCCCTGCTCGACCGGCTGGTGGAGCACGACGGCAGCGGCCTGCTCCAGACCACGCGGCGGCTGTACGTCGACACCGGGGACCCGGAGTCGGTGCGGGCCGGCATCGACTGGTGGCTGGAGATGACCGGCCGGGGCGGCGAGGGCATGGTCGTCAAGCCGCTCGGTGCTCTCGTGCGCAGCGAGGAGGGGCGGCTGGTCCAGCCCGGCATCAAGTGCCGGGGCCGTGAGTACCTGCGGATCATCTACGGTCCGGAGTACACGCGCCCCGACAACCTCGCCCGGCTGCGGCAGCGGTTCCTCAACCACAAGCGGTCCCTCGCCGTCCGCGAGTACGCGCTGGGTCTGGAGGCGCTGGACCGGCTGACGGAGGGCGAGCCGCTGTGGCGGGTGCACGAGGCGGTGTTCGGGGTGCTGGCGCTGGAGTCGGAGCCGGTGGACCCACGGCTGTGAGCCGGGGGAGCGGCTTCAGCCGGCCAGCCGAAGCCGCTCCCGGCACACGCCGACCCGGACCGTCTGACCCCAGGTCAGCTCCACCGCGTCCGTCTCCATCCCGTCCCCGAAGGCGACCAGCCGCTCGGACTCGACGGTGAGCCGGAGACGGGTCGCGGCGGCGAGTTCCCCGGCCACCAGTGACGTACCGGTGGCCGGGGACGGCCAGGCCTCCCGGACGAACCACAGCAGGCGTTCCTCGGTCGGGGAGGGCAGCCGCAGCCGCCCTCCCCGCTCCTGCCACACCGACCGGATCCAGCCGGTCGCCCCCGTCCCCGTGCCGACGATCACCCCGGACGAAGCCTGGGCCTCGACGACACCCCCGTCGTCCTCCAGGCCCAGGCGGTATCGGGCCGTCCGGTGTCCGGCGGCGCCCAGGTAGATCTCGTTCAGCGCGACGAGGCGTTGTGTGTCGTCGGCCACGGCCTCGACCATGGTGAGTTCGTCGCAGCCCCCGCTCGCGGATTGCGTGGACTCGAACAACCTGGCCGCGT
Organism: Streptomyces sp. NPDC098781; assembly: GCF_044759995.1. NCBI lineage: Bacteria > Bacillati > Actinomycetota > Actinomycetes > Kitasatosporales > Streptomycetaceae > Streptomyces > Streptomyces sp. NPDC098781. Next base: position 379,215 of record NZ_JBIWAK010000009.1, on the reverse strand, counting down.
CCGCGGGACGGTGGCGCACCAGGACGCCCGGGTTGCGGCCGGGGTCGGTGTCGATGCCCAGCACCGGCTGTCCGGCGAGGTACTTCGCCACGTTCGCGACCAGACCGTCCTGCCCGACCACGACCACGACGTCCTCCGGCGCGAACAGGAACCGGTCCAGGTCGGCCCGCTCCACCCGGGTCCGGCGCCAAGTCAGCGGGATCGCCGAGGTCACCTCCGTCAGCGCCCGCCGGGTACGGCGGTGGCGTTCGGCGACCTCCTCGATGTCCCGGCCGCGGGAGGACAGGAAGAAGGCGGCCTGGCCGTGCGTGCCGTGCCGGGCGACCAACTCCTCGTACTCCGTGGTGCGATGGACCAGCACGGCCCGGGGGGCGAGACTCACTCCCGCGCTCCCAGCTTGGCCACCAGCCCCGTCAGCACGTCCGGCGACACCGTCAGGCTGTCGATCCGCGGCAGGTTCTCCGCCAGCCGTGTCCCGGTCAGGGCGTGCAGCGTCGCCACGTCCACCTCGGCGTGCACCCGCAGCCAGGCCGCCTGCGCCTGTGCCCGGGCCTCGCCGACCTCACGCGCGCCCTCGGCCTCCGCCCGGGCCAGCCGCACGGACCGGGTGGCCTCCGCCTCGGCGAGCCGTACCGTGCGCGCCGCCTCCGCCTCGGACCTGACGGCGTCCGCGGCGGCGTGCTCCTCGGCCTCGCGGCGCGCGTTCGTACCGCGCTGGTCCACCAACTGCTCCTCGCGGCGGGCGAGTTCGATCTGGCTGGCCAGTTCGTTCTCGGCGATCGCCCGCTCCCGCTCGACGGCCACGGCCCGTCGCTCGTACGTCGCCCGGTCCGCCTCCTGCTGGATCTGCTCGCGGGCCGGCGTGCGCAGCGCCCGCTCCACCTCCGGTTCGGGGCGCAGCGCCATGACGCGTACGGCGACCACCTCGATGCCGGTCGCGGGGAGGCGGGGCTCCGTGGCGAGGCCGGCCGCGATCCGCTCCCGTACCGCCGTCACGCCGTCCACCAGCGCCGCCGACAGCGACGTACGGGACAGGACGTCCAGCGCGTGCTGCTGTGCCGTCTCGGTGAGCAGGGTGCCGAGCTGTTCCAGGGGGGCCGCGCGCCAGGCGCCGGTGTCCGGGTCGACCGAGAAGTCGAGGCGGGCTGCGGCCAGCGCCGGGTCGCTGATCCGGTAGGTGACCGTCGCCTGTACCGCCACGTCCTGGAAGTCGGACGTACGGGCATGGAAGGTCATCGCCAACTCCCGGTCGTCGACCGGCACTTCGGAGAGCGCGGCGGTCAGCGCCCGGAACCAGAAGCTGAGCCCGGGGCCGTCGTGCAGCAGCTTGCCCCCGCGGTGGTGGCGGATGTGCGCCGTGGGCGCGCCGCGCAGATGACGCCAGCCCAGGCGTCGGGTGATGTCGGCCATGAAGCCCCCTTTTTCGTCATGCAGACGATAATCGGGAGTGACTGTTGTCGTCAAGGGGACGAAAAGAAGATGGCGCCAAGTAGGGGGTGAACGCGGTCTGTGATGGTCAGGATGGAGGCATGGGATTCCATGTCGACTCCGAGGCCGGGCGGCTGCGCCGCGTCATACTCCACCGGCCGGATCTCGAGCTCAAAAGGCTCACCCCCAGCAATAAGGACGCCCTGCTCTTCGATGACGTGCTGTGGGTGCGCCGGGCGCGCGCCGAGCACGACGGGTTCGCGGACGTGCTGCGCGACCGCGGGGTCATCGTCCACCTGTTCGGCGACCTGCTCACCGAGGCCCTGGAGATCCCGGCGGCCCGCGAGCTCGTCCTGGACCGGGTCTTCGACGAGAAGGAGTACGGGGTGCTCGCCACGGACCACCTCCGTGCGGCCTTCGAGGGCCTGCCCTCGCCCGAACTCGCCGAGGCTCTCGTCGGCGGCATGACCAAGCGGGAGTTCCTGGAGGTGCACCCGGAACCGACCTCCGTGCGCTTCCACGTCATGGAGCTCGACGACTTCCTGCTCGCGCCGCTGCCCAACCACCTCTTCACCCGTGACACCTCCGCCTGGATCTACGACGGCGTCTCCGTCAACGCCATGCGCTGGCCCGCCCGGCAGCGCGAGACCGTGCACTTCGAGGCGATCTACCGGCACCACCCGCTGTTCCGTGACGAAACGTTCCATGTGTGGTCCGAGGGGCAGGCCGACTACCCCTCCACCATCGAGGGCGGGGACGTCCTGGTGATCGGCAACGGGGCCGTCCTGATCGGCATGAGCGAGCGGACGACCCCGCAGGCCGTCGAGATGCTCGCCCACAAGCTGTTCGCCGCCGGGTCGGCCGAGACGATCGTGGCCCTCGACATGCCCAAGCGGCGTGCCCTGATGCATCTCGACACCGTGATGACGATGGTCGACGGCGATGTCTTCACCCAGTACGCCGGGCTCGGCATGCTCCGCTCCTACACCATCGAACCCGGCGCCGGCGACAAGGAGCTGAAGGTCACCGACCATCCGCCGGAGCACATGCACCGCGCGATCGCCGCCGCCCTCGGTCTGAGCGAGATCCGCGTCCTCACCGCGACCCAGGACGTGCACTCGGCCCAGCGCGAGCAGTGGGACGACGGGTGCAACGTGCTGGCCGTCGAGCCGGGAGTGGTCGTCGCCTACGAGCGCAACGCCACCACCAACACGCATCTGCGCAAGCAGGGCATCGAGGTGATCGAGATCCCGGGGAGCGAGCTGGGGCGGGGGAGAGGCGGGCCGCGGTGCATGAGCTGTCCGGTCGAACGAGCCCCTGTATATTAATTCAGAAGGTCGTATAGACTTCCAGGGTCCTTGTAGTCGTACCTCTGGAGCGCCCCATGGCGACTGTCCCGACCGCCCTCGCCGGCCGCCACTTCCTCAAGGAGCTCGACTTCACCGAGCAGGAGTTCCTGGGGCTGGTCGAGCTGGCCGCCGAGCTGAAGGCCGCCAAGAAGGCCGGGGACGAGACACGGTACCTGCGGGGCAGGAACATCGCGCTGATCTTCGAGAAGACCTCGACGCGCACTCGCTGCGCGTTCGAGGTCGCGGCCGCCGACCAGGGCGCCGCCACGACCTACCTCGACCCCTCCGGCTCGCAGATCGGCCACAAGGAGTCGGTGAAGGACACCGCGCGCGTGCTCGGCCGGATGTACGACGCGATCGAGTACCGCGGGGACAGTCAGGCGAAGGTGGAGGAGCTGGCGGCGTACGCCGGCGTGCCCGTCTACAACGGCCTGACCGACGACTGGCACCCCACGCAGATGCTCGCCGACGTGCTGACGATGACGGAACACACCGGCAGATCTCCCAGGGAGATCACCTTCGCCTACCTCGGCGACTCCCGTTTCAACATGGGCAACTCGTATCTGATCACCGGTGCGCTGCTCGGGATGGACGTACGGATCGTCGCGCCCCAGGCCTTCTGGCCCTCCCGGGAGGTCGTCGGCCGGGCCCTCGAACTCGCCGAGACCAGCGGGGCCCGCGTCACGATCACCGAGAAGGTCGACGAAGGGGTCCTCGGGGCCGACTTCGTCGCCACCGACGTCTGGGTGTCCATGGGCGAGTCGAAGGACGTGTGGGAGGCCCGGATCGCCGCGCTCGGCCCCTACGCGGTGACCATGGACGTCCTGCGCGCGACCGACAATCCCGACGTCAAGTTCCTGCACTGTCTGCCGGCCTTCCACGACCTCGGCACCAAGGTGGGGCGCGAGATCTTCGACACCTACGGCCTGGACTCGCTGGAGGTGACCGACGAGGTCTTCGAGTCGGAGCACTCGGTGGTCTTCGACGAGGCGGAGAACCGGATGCACACGATCAAGGCGGTGCTGGTCGCGACGCTGGGGTGAGGGCGTCCCGGGCGTCATGCGGGCCGGTGCCCGGGCCCGCGTCACCGGCGGTGCCGTCCGGCCGTCACGCGGGCGGGTGCCGCCGTGCGTCAGCGGCGGTGGCGCACGATCGTCACGCGGGTCGGCGCTGGGCGGGGATCGCCGGCAGCCTGAACCACACCGCCTTGCCCGAGTCGGTCGGGCGGTGGCCGCAGGACGAGCTCAGGGTGCGGATCAGGAGCAGACCGCGGCCGTGTTCCTGCCAGGGGTCGGGGTCGCCGGCGGTGGGGTGGGTGAGGTTGCCCGGTGGGGCCGGGTCCGGGTCGTGCACCTCCACCTGGCAGCCGGACGGCAGCAGCTCCACGACCAGCTCTATCGGGCCGTGGCCCGCGGTGTGCTCCACGGCGTTCGCGACGAGCTCCGCGGTCAGCAGTTCGGCGGTGTCGCTACAGGCGCCGTGCTCCAGCTCGGCCAGCGCCGTACGGACCAGCGCACGCGCGACGGGCACGGCCGCGGTGGTGTGCGGCAGCGCGATGCGCCAGGAGGCGGAGGCTGGGGAGCGATCGTGCAAGGCGGGTCCGTTCATGAGCAGGCTGTCCTGCTTTCAACCTTATGAATGGTACGGCGCCACCTGGCGGAACCGCTCGGTGGGCGCCGTTCGGGACCTTCGGCCCCGACTGATGGGCGGCTTACCCGGATGAACGGCCGGCCTCGCGCGGCTGATCCCACCGTTACGCGGGTGTCGTCGAGCCGTGACGGATGTGACCGAGGCAGGTCACATCCGATCGGTGTATTGCGTGACCGTGACGACAGTCAAAGATAGGTGATAGCTTCGAGGGGTAGAGCTCACTGATGCAGTGCCCGCCGTCCGCCCGAGGAGGCCGCACGTCATGAGTCCCTTCACCGGCTCCGCCGCCCGCACCTCCGACTGGGAGCATCTGCGGGTCGAGCACACCGACGGAGTCGCCACCGTCACCCTCGCCCGCCCCGAGAAGCTCAACGCGCTCACCTTCGGTGCCTACGCCGACCTGCGTGATCTGCTCGCCGAGCTGTCCCGGGAGCGGGCGGTACGGGCGCTGGTGCTCGCCGGCGAGGGCCGCGGGTTCTGCTCGGGCGGCGACGTCGACGAGATCATCGGCGCCACCCTGTCCATGGACACCGCCCAGCTGCTCGACTTCAACCGGATGACCGGGCAGGTCGTGCGGGCGGTACGGGAGTGCCCGTTCCCGGTGATCGCGGCGGTGCACGGGGTGGCCGCCGGGGCGGGCGCCGTACTGGCCCTCGCGGCCGACTTCCGGGTCGCCGACCCCACCACCCGCTTCGCCTTCCTCTTCACCCGGGTCGGCCTGTCCGGCGGCGACATGGGCGCGGCCTATCTGCTGCCGAGGGTCGTCGGACTCGGCCACGCGACCCGGCTGCTCATGCTCGGCGAATCGGTGCGGGCGCCGGAGGCCGAGCGGATCGGCCTGATCAGCGAACTCGCGGACGAGGGCCACGCCGACGACGCCGCCCAGGCCCTGGCCCGCCGCCTGGCCGACGGACCAGCACTGGCGTACGCCCAGACCAAGGCGCTGCTGACGGCCGAGCTGGACATGCCGCTCGCCGCGGCGGTGGAGATGGACGCCTCGACGCAGGCCCTGCTGATGAACGGCGAGGACTACGCCGAGTTCCACGCGGCGTTCACCGAGAAGCGCCCGCCGAAATGGCAGGGGAGGTAGGAGATGCTCCCGGCCGAGGGGAATGCCACGCCGTCAGGAGGGCGGGGAACCGCCCGACCAGCCGCGACGAACCCGCAACCGCCGATGGCGACCGGGCACGCGCCGCGCGTCGCGATCATCGGCGGCGGCCCCGGCGGCCTCTACGCCGCCGCCCTGCTGAAACGCCTGGACCCCACGCGGGAAGTGACCGTCTGGGAACGCAACGCCCCCGACGACACCTTCGGCTTCGGCGTGGTTCTCTCCGACGAGACACTCGGCGGTATCGAGCACGCCGACCCGGTGGTCTACGAGGCCCTTCGCGAGGAGTTCGTGCGCTGGGACGACATCGACATCGTGCACCGCGGCATCCGGGAGACCTCCGGAGGGCACGGGTTCGCCGCCCTCGGTAGAAAGCGTTTGCTGGAGATCCTGCACGACCGCTGCCGCGCCCTCGGTGTGGAACTCCGGTTCCGCACGGAGGCACCCGACCCGGCCTCGCTCGCCGAGACGCACGACCTGGTCATCGCCGCGGACGGTGTGCACAGCACCACACGCGAGGCGTACTCCCATGTGTTCCGCCCACATGTGGCCGCACACCACTGCCGTTATGTCTGGCTGGCCGCCGACTTCGCCTTTGAAGCCTTCCGGTTCGAGATCGCCGAGACCGAGCACGGCGTCATGCAACTGCACGGCTACCCGTACGCCGCCGACGCCTCCACCGTCATCGTGGAGATGCGCGAGGAGGTGTGGCGAGCCGCCGGGTTCGACGAACTCGACGAGCAGGAGTCGGTCGAGCGCTGCGCCAAGATCTTCGCCGAAGCGCTCGGCGGACGCGCGCTCAAGTCCAACAAGTCCGCCTGGACCACCTTCCGGACCGTCGTCAACGAGCGCTGGTCGCACGGCAACATCGTGCTGCTCGGCGACGCCGCCCACACCGCCCACTTCTCCATCGGCTCGGGCACCAAGCTGGCCGTCGAGGACGCCCTCGCCCTCGCCGCCTGCCTGGAGGAACAGCCCTCCATGGAGCAGGCACTGGCCGCGTACGAGGAGGAGCGCAAGCCGGTCGTCGCCTCCACCCAGCGCGCCGCCCGCGCCAGCCTGGAGTGGTTCGAGAACCTCGGCCTCTACCTCGACCAGTCCTCCCGCCAGTTCGCCTTCAACCTGCTCACCCGCAGCCGCCGGGTCACCCACGACAATCTGCGCCTGCGCGACGCCCACTTCACCGAGGCCGTGGAACGCGACCACGGCTGCCCGCCCGGCACCCCGCCGATGTTCACCCCGTTCCGGATGCGCGGTCTGACCCTGCGCAACCGGGTCGTGGTGTCCCCGATGGACATGTACTCCGCCACCGACGGCGTACCCGGCGACTTCCATCTCGTCCACCTCGGCGCCCGCGCCCTCGGCGGCGCCGGCCTGGTGATGACCGAGATGGTGTGCGTCAGCCCCGAGGGACGCATCACCCCCGGCTGCACCGGCCTCTACACCGGCAGACAGGCCGACTCCTGGCGACGCATCGTCCAGTTCGTGCACGAACGGGCACCCGGCACCGCCATCGGCGTGCAACTCGGGCACAGCGGACGCAAGGGCTCGACCAAGCTGATGTGGGAGGGCATGGACGAACCGCTCGAGGACGGCAACTGGCCGCTCGTCGCCGCGTCCCCGATCCCCTACAAGCCGTACAGCCAGACCCCGCGCGAACTGAGCCGCGCCCAGCTCACCGACATCCGCGAACAGTTCACCGCGGCCGCCTGGCGGGCCGCCCGCGCCGGCTTCGACCTGCTCGAACTGCACTGCGCACACGGCTATCTGCTCTCCGGCTTCCTCTCCCCGCTCACCAACCACCGCACCGACGCCTACGGCGGCACCCTGGAGAAACGACTCCGCTTCCCGCTGGAGGTCTTCGACGCCGTACGGAGCGTCTGGCCCCAGGAGCGGCCCATGACCGTCCGTATCTCCGCCACCGACTGGGCCGAGGGCGGTACCGGCGCCGAGGACGCCGTCGAGATCGCCCGCGCCTTCGCCGCGCACGGCGCCGACGCGATCGACGTCTCCACCGGCCAGGTCGTGGCCGACGAGCAGCCCGAGTTCGGGCGGTCGTACCAGACGCCGTACGCGGACCGGATCCGGCACACCACCGGTCTGCCGGTGATCGCGGTCGGCGCGATCTCGTCCTGGGACGACGTCAACTCCCTGATCCTGGCCGGCCGCACGGACCTGTGCGCGCTGGCCCGCCCGCACCTGTACGACCCGCACTGGACGCTGCACGCGGCGGCCGAGCAGGGCTACGACGGTCCGGGCGTCGTCTGGCCGACGCCGTACCGGGCAGGCAGCCGCCGCCCCCAGACCGGCCGCACGGACGGCCCCAAGCCGCGCTTGAAACTGGGCACTTGAGGGGCGCGCGCCGACAGGGCCCACGGCTCGCTGGGCCCGTCCGAGCGTGCAGCCGCGGCGCGCTACAGCTCCACCATTCCCGCGGTCAGTGTCGTTCCGTCCGCCGGGTCGATCAGGAGGAAGGCGCCGGTGCGCCGGGAGAGCGCGTAGTCGTCCAGGGCGAGGGGTTCGGCGGTGCGCAGGGTGATGCGGCCGAGGTCGTTCGCGGTCAGTTCGGCGGCGCCGGCGAGGTCCGTGACGATCGCCTTCACCGTCCGTGTCGTGTGCCTGACCAGCACGCGGTCACCGACGGCGAGCGACCGGTCGGCGAGATGGCAGACGGCCCCGCGTACCTCCTGGGTGAGCGCCGGGACGTCGACACCCGCGGTGATCATGTCGCCGCGTGAGACGTCCCGCTGGTCGGCGAGGCGGATGCTGAGGGAGCGCGGGGCGTGGGCCGCTTCGACGGCCTCGCCCAGCACGTCGATACCGGTGATCTCGGACGTCTCGCCGGACGGGTGCACGGTCACGCGGTCGCCGACTCGCAGCGCACCCGACGCCAACTGGCCCGCGTAGTGACGGACCTCGCCGTGCCGGATGACGTACTGGACGGGGAAACGGGCGGGCGCGTCGGCCGGATCGACGCCGACGGGAACGCTCTCCAGGAACTCCAGCAGCGCCGGGCCGCCGTACCAGTCCATGTGGGCCGAGCGCTCCACGACGTTGTCGCCGACCAGCGCCGAGACCGGGATCGGCGTGAAGCCGGGCAGGCCCAGCTCGGCGGCGTGGCCCGCGAAGTCCTCGGCGACACGCTCGAACCGTGTCTCCTCGTACCCCACCAGGTCCATCTTGTTGACGGCGAGCACCACATGCGGCACGCGCAGCAGGGCGGCCACGGCGGCGTGCCGACGGGTCTGCTCGACCACCCCGTGGCGGGCGTCGACCAGGATGACCGCCAGTTCCGCGGTGGAGGCGCCGGTCACCATGTTGCGGGTGTACTGCACATGGCCCGGCGTGTCGGCCAGGATGAACCGGCGGCGCGGGGTCGCGAAGTAACGGTACGCCACGTCGATCGTGATGCCCTGTTCGCGTTCCGCCCGCAGGCCATCGGTGAGCAGTGCGAGGTCGGGGGCGGCCTGGCCACGGTTGCGGGAGGCGGTCTCGACGGCCTCCAACTGGTCGGCGAGGACCGACTTGGAGTCGTGCAGCAGCCGCCCGACCAGGGTGGACTTGCCGTCGTCCACGGAGCCCGCGGTGGCGAAGCGAAGCGTGTCAACGGTCATGGCTAGAAGTACCCTTCGCGCTTGCGGTCTTCCATCGCGGCCTCGGAGAGCTTGTCGTCGGCGCGGGTGGCGCCGCGTTCGGTCAGCCGGGACGCGGCGATCTCCGCGATCACCTTCTCGATGCTGTCGGCGTCGGAGTCCACCGCGCCGGTGCAGGACATGTCGCCGACCGTGCGATAGCGGACCTGCCGTTTCTCCACGGTCTCGTCCTCGCGTGGCCCGCCCCAGTCACCCGCCGTCAGCCACATGCCGTTGCGCCGGAACACCTCACGCTGATGGGCGTAGTAGATGTTCGGCAGCTCTATGTGCTCACGCGCTATGTACTGCCACACATCCAACTCGGTCCAGTTGGACAGCGGGAACACACGGACATGCTCGCCCGGTGCGTGGCGGCCGTTGTACAGGTTCCACAGCTCCGGCCGCTGCCGGCGCGGATCCCACTGCGAGAACTCGTCCCGCAGGCTGAACACCCGTTCCTTGGCCCGCGCCTTCTCCTCGTCGCGCCGCCCGCCGCCGAACACCGCGTCGAACCGCTCGCTCCGGATCTTCTCCGTCAACGGCAGCGTCTGGAGTGGGTTCCGCGTACCGTCAGGACGTTCGCGCAGCACACCGCGGTCGATGTAGTCCTGTACGGAGGCCACATGGAGCCGGAGCCCATGTATGGCCACCACACGGTCGCGGTAGTCGATGACCTCGGGGAAGTTGTGTGCTGTGTCCACATGGAGCAGCGAGAAGGGGATCGCCGCCGGCGCGAAGGCCTTCAGGGCGAGATGCAGCATGACGATGGAGTCCTTGCCGCCGGAGAACAGGATCACCGGCCGCTCGAACTCACCGGCCACCTCGCGGAAGATGTGCACCGCCTCGGACTCCAGCGCGTCCAGGTGCGACAGAGCGGACGCCGTCACACCAGCCCCCGCTCCGCGAGCACGGTGTACACGGCGTCCGCCGACTCGTCCGGGGTCTGGTCCTGGGTCTTGAGGACCAGCGCCGGGTCGGCCGGCGGCTCGTACGGGTCGTCGACACCCGTCAGCCCGGACAACTGCCCCGCCGCCTGCCTGGCGTACAGCCCCTTCACATCCCGCTCGCTGCACACCTCGACCGGGGTGGCCACATGCACCTCGACATAGGGCGTGCCGCTCGCCTCGTGGCGTCTGCGGACGGCGTCGCGGCTGTCGGCGTACGGGGCGATGACCGGGACGACGCAGAGCACGCCGTTGCGTGCGAGCACCTCCGAGACCAGGCCGATGCGCTGCACGTTGGTGTTGCGGTCCGCCCGCGAGAAACCCAGGCCGGCGGAGAGGAAACGGCGGATCTCGTCGCCGTCGAGGACCTCCACGCGATGTCCCTCGGTCCTCAGCCGGTCGCCGAGCAGACGGGCGATCGTGGTCTTGCCCGCGCTCGGCAGCCCCGTCAGCCAGACCGTGCCTCCCTGGGCCCTTGGCGTGTTGGTCATGCGCAACAGTCCTCATCTCTTACCTGTGGACGACCTGATGGACGCTAGGTAAGAAACTTGAGAGGACGTGCAGAGGAACCTGAGGGTTTGGTTAGCGGCAGTTGATGTGCCCGAGGTCACAACCCGGCGTACTCCGCACCGGCGTCCCGCAGCCGCTCGTGCAGTCCCCGGAAGACCGCGGCCGAGCGCGCCCCCGGCCAGCCTTCGGGCAGCAGCCGCGCCGGCAGGCCGGGGTCGGTGTAGGGGAGGTGACGCCAGGAGTCCAGAGCGAGGAGATAGTCGCGGTACGCCTCTTCGGGCGGGGTGTCGGCCCTGCGCTCCCAGTCGTTCAGCACGGGCGCGTGGCGGTCGAGGAACGCGTCGTGCTCCTTGGCGATCGCGGCCAGATCCCACCAGCGGGCGACGGCCTCGGCGGTCGGCGTGAAGCCGAGGTGCTCGCCGCGGAAGAAGTCGACGTACTCGTCCAGCCGCAGCCGCCGAAGAGTGTGCCGGGCCTCCTCGTGGAGCCGCGCGGGCGCGATCCACACGCCCGGGGCCGCCGTCCCGAAACCGAGCCCGGCCAGCCGGGAGCGCAGCACATGGCGCTTCTGCCGCTCCGACTCGGGCACCGAGAACACCGCCAGCACCCAGCCCTCGTCGTCGGGTGGCGCGGCGGAGTAGATACGGCGGTCGCCGTCGTCGAGCAACTGGCGGGCGTCCGGGGAGAGTTCGTAGCCGGCCGCGCCCCGCGCGGTACGGGCCGGCAGCAGCAGTCCGCGCCGCTTCAGCCGCGACACCGACGAGCGCACCGAGGGCGCGTCCACGCCGACCGCGGCCAGCAGTCTGATCAGCTCGGCGACCGGCACCGGGCCGGACATGTGTCGGCCGTAGGCGCCGTAGAGCGTGACGATGAGAGACCGTGGTGCATGCTGGTCGGACACGTTGATCATCTTAGGTCGTGCGGATCACCGCGGGTCACCCGGCGGGGCACCGGAGTCGCGCAACCGGAACCGCTGGAGCTTGCCGGTCGCGGTGCGCGGCAGCGCGTCCAGGAAGACGATCTCGCGCGGGCACTTGTACGGCGCCAGCTCGGCCTTGACGAACGCGCGCAGCGCCTCCGCGTCCCGTCGCGCACCCTCCCTGAGCACCGCGTACGCCACCACGACCGCTCCCCGTGCCGCGTCGGGCCGTCCCACCACCGCCGTCTCCAGCACGTCCGGGTGGCGCAGCAGCGCCTCCTCGACCTCCGGGCCCGCGATGTTGTACCCGGCGGAGATGATCATGTCGTCCGCTCGGGCGACATAGCGGAAGTAGCCGTCACTCTCCCGGACGTAGGTGTCGCCGGTGATGTTCCAGCCGTGCCGCACGTAGTCGAGCTGGCGCGGGTCGGCCAGATAGCGGCAGCCGACGGGGCCGCGTACGGCGAGCAGGCCGGGTTCTCCGTCGGCGAGCTCCCGGCCCTCGCCGTCCACTACACGCGCCTGCCATCCCGGTACCGGTACGCCCGTCGTACCGGGCCTGATGTGCTCGTCCGCCGCCGAGATGAAGATGTGCAGCAGCTCGGTGGCGCCGATGCCGTTGATGACGCGCAGCCCGGTCCGCTCGTGCCAGGCCTGCCAGGTGGCGGCGGGCAGGTTCTCGCCCGCGGACACGCATCGGCGCAGCGAGGAGATGTCGTACGCGTCGAGCTCGTCGAGCATCGCGCGGTACGCCGTCGGCGCCGTGAACAGCACGGACACCCGGTGTTCGGCGATGGCGGGCAACAACTGCTTGGGACCGGCCTGTTCCAGCAGCAGGGCGCTGGCGCCGGCCCGCATCGGGAAGATGACGAGTCCGCCGAGGCCGAAGGTGAAACCGAGTGGGGGACTGCCGGCGAAGACATCGCCCACATGTGGTCGCAGCACATGTGCTGAGAAAGTGTCCGCTATCGCGAGCACATCCCGGTGGAAGTGCATACAGCCCTTGGGCCGTCCGGTGGTACCGGAGGTGAAGGCGATGAGGGCGACGTCGTCGGCGGCGGTGTCGGCGGCCGGGTAGGGGGCGTCGGACGCCGGCAGGCGCAGCGCGTCGTCCGGGGCGTCGCCGCCGTACGTCGCTATGCGCAGGCCGGGTATCTCGGCCTTGGCGAGGTCGTCGACGGCGCGGATGTCGCACAGCGCGTGCCGTACCCGGGCGATCTCACACATGGTCCGCAGCTCGTGCGGACGCTGCTGGGCCAGCACGGTGACGGCGACCGCGCCCGCCTTCAGCACCGCCAGCCAGCATGCCGCCAGCCACGGAGTTGTCGGGCCGCGCAGCAGCACCCGGTTGCCCGGGACGACGCCGAGGTGGTCGGTGAGCACATGTGCGAGCCGGTCGACGCGGGCGCGCAGTGTGCCGTACGTCCATGTGGGGCCGGACGGAGTGTGGAAGACGGGCCGCTCGTCGGCGCCGCCGTCGAGCAACTCGGCCGCGGCGTTGAGCCGCTCGGGGTAACGCAGCCCCGGCAGGTCGAAGCGCAGCTCGGGCCACTGCTCGGGCGGTGGCAGGTGCTCGCGGGCGAAGGTGTCGACGTGCGCGGAGCGGTGCAGACCGGCCATGGCGGTTCGCCCCCTTGCCTTGTGGGCCGCCTCGTGGGCGTCGTGGTGGGCTCGCACAGGGAGCGTATCGTGTTGGTGACGACAGTCAATGGTGCGCGATATCGTCGAAGAGGTCCGTTGAGGAGGCCGTCGAGAGCGTCCGACGCCGACGGCCCCGCTGGGAGGTCGGCAATGCCCGCATTCTCGCTCGATCCGCCACAAACCGCATGGTGTGCCGAGTTGCGCACCCTGGCCGCCGAACGGCTCCGCCCGCTCGCGGAGAAGGGCGAACCGGGCCACGTCAACCGCGCGCTCGTCACCGAACTAGGTCGACTCGGCCTGCTGGAACGGCTGTTCACCTCGGGCGCGGTCGACCTGTGCCTGATGCGGGAGTCCCTCGCCTACGGCTGCACGGAGGCGGAGACCGCGCTCGCCCTCCAGGGGCTGGGCGCGTATCCCGTCCACGCGCACGGCACCCCGGCCCAGCGGGAGCGCTGGCTGCCGCGGGTGGCCGACGGCAGCGCGGTGGCGGCCTTCGCGCTGAGCGAACCGGGGGCCGGGTCGGACGCGGCCGCGCTGGAACTGCACGCGGAACCCGACGCGCCGGGGCCGGGACACCCCACGGACGCCCTGGCCGCCGAGCCCGACGGTTCCGCCCGCTGGCGGCTCAGCGGCGAGAAGTGCTGGATCTCCAACGCCCCCGAGGCCGACTTCTACACCGTTTTCGCCCGCACCACCCCCGGCGCCGGGTCCCGTGGCGTGACCGCCTTCCTGGTCCCCGCCGACCGCGCCGGCCTCACCGGCAGCGGCCTCGACATGCTCTCCCCGCACCCCATCGGCGCCCTCCACTTCGACGCGGTCCCGGTCACCGCCGACGACATGCTCGGCGAGCCCGACCGCGGTTTCCGGGTCGCCATGGGAACCCTCAACCTCTTCCGGCCCAGCGTCGGCGCGTTCGCCGTCGGCATGGCACAGGCGGCCTTGGACGCGACCCTCGCCCACACGGCCGGACGGGACGCGTTCGGCGGCAAGTTGAAGGACCTACAGACCGTCGCCCACCAGGTCGCCGAGATGGCCCTGCGCACCGAGGCGGCCCGCCTCATGGTGTATGCGGCGGCGTCGGCGTACGACGAAGGCGGCGGGGACGTCCCGAGGCGTGCCGCGATGGCGAAACTGCTCGCCACCGAGACCGCGCAGTACGTCGTCGACCAGGCCGTCCAACTGCACGGCGCGCGCGCCCTGCGCCGCGGCCATCTGCTCGAGCACCTCTACCGCGAGGTGCGCGCCCCCCGCATCTACGAGGGCGCCAGCGAGGTCCAACGCGGCATCATCGCCAAGGAGTTGTACGCGGACATGGAGGCCGGCAAGTGAGTACCGAGCGCGTCAACCCGGCCGATCTCTCCCCGCCCACCGGCTTCTCCCACGCGGTCGTCGCCACCGGGTCACGAGTCGTCTTCCTGGCCGGTCAGACCGCCCTCGACACGGACGGGAAGGTGGCCGGCGACACCCTGCCGGGGCAGTTCGAGCGGGCCCTGACCAATCTGCTGGCCGCGCTGGTGGCGGCCGGCGGGACACCGGCCGACCTCGCGCGGGTCACCGTCTACGCCACCGACGTCGCGGCGTATCGCACCCAGGCCGCCGAACTCGGCCGTATCTGGCGGCGGTTGGCGGGTCGCGACTATCCCGCGATGGCGGTCGTCGAAGTCGTGCGCCTCTGGGACGAGGAGGCGATGGTGGAGCTCGACGGGTTCGCCGTGCTCCCGTAGGCCGGGATCATCCGTCGTGGGGGTGGGTCACGCCGCCATGGCGAGGCGCTCGGCCGGCACACGCTGCGGGGCGACGACACGGCCGTCGGGCAACAGCTCACCGCTGTCGTCGAACACGATGGCGCCGTCGCACAGCAGGCTCCAGCCCTGCTCGGGGTGTGCGGCCACCACATGTGCGCTGCGGTCGTCGGCGGAAGGGCACGAAGGCTGGTAGGAACACATGGCGCACCTCCACATAGGGCGGACGAGCCGTGTGGGTCGTCCATATGGGTAGACCATGCTCCCGTTGCGAACTCATCGGAACGGGCCGTCGTGGACCGTGACAACACGCGGACAACTCTCGGACGGATCCACGACGGTCGGGGCGGACTCGCCACCGAAGGAGTGACGATCACGTCGCCGGGCGCACCGGCCGGGTACCAGTGGAAGCCCCCACTCCGCCCACCCGGGAGGTCATCCCATGCCCCTGCGCCCCGCTCTCGCCACCGCCGTCGGCGCCGCGCTGCTCCTGCTGGTCGCCGCACCCTCGGCGCCCGCCGACTCGGACGCCGCCGCAGAACCCAAGGAGACCGTGACCGTCGACACCAAGGTCCTGATGGCCGCCGACGGCACCGTCACCGTATCCGGCAAGTACACGTGCGTCGACAGCACGGGGCCCACCTACGTGAGCGCCTCCGTCGGCCAGAGTGCCTCCACCGTCCGGTACGCCATCGGCGGCACCCTGGCCGTGTGCGACGGCAAGAGCCACCGCTGGGAGAACAAGAGCAACCCCGCCCCGTCCACCCTCAAGCACGGCAAAGCGGAGGTCGAGGCCACCATCGTGGAACTCCGCCCCGTCGACGCTCTGGGCGGCCTGCCCCTGCCTCACTTCCACGCCATGCTGAAGAAGAACATCACCCTCTCCAAGGCGTGACGGCGACCGCGACACGGGAGCCCCACCCCACGCGCGCCGCGCCCTTCCGACCGGGAGGGCGCGGCGCGCGCGATTTCCGAACGTGACACGGCTTCCTGACACCGTGTCAGGAAGCCCTCCCCGCACGACGGGCCACCAGATCCAGGGCGATGTCCGTGATCATGTCCTCCTGCCCGCCCACCATCCGCCGGCGGCCGGCCTCGACGAGGATGCCGCGGGCGTCCAGGCCGTACCGGGCGGCGGCCGTCTCGGCGTGGCGCAGGAAGCTGGAGTACACGCCCGCGTAGCCGAGGCTGAGGGTCTCGCGGTCCACCCTGACCTCGCGGTCCTGCAAGGGCCGTACGAGATCGTCGGCGGCGTCCATCAGCGGGAACAGGTCACACATGTGCTCCCAGCCCATAAGGTCGGCGACCGCTATGAAGGCTTCGAGGGGACAGTTGCCGGCGCCCGCGCCCTGCCCGGCCAGCGAGGCGTCCACGCGTACCGCGCCGCACTCCACGGCGACGACCGTGTTGGCCACTCCCAGGGCGAGGTTGTGGTGGGCGTGGACACCCAGTTCGGTGTTCGGGTCGAGGACGTCGCGGTAGGCGCGGAAGCGGTCGCGGACACCGTCCATGGTGAGCCGGCCGCCGGAGTCGGTGACGTAGACGCAGTCGGCCCCGTACGACTCCATCAGCTGGGCCTGGCGGGCCAGTTCGGCGGGTTCGGCCATGTGGGACATCATCAGGAACCCGGCGACGTCCATCCCCAGCTCCCGGGCGGCGGATATGTGCTGGGCGGCTATGTCGGCCTCGGTGCAGTGTGTGGCGACGCGCACCGAGCGGATGCCCAGGGTGTGTGCCTGCCTGAGATCGTGGAGCGTTCCTATGCCGGGCAGCAGCAAGGTGGTGGGAACCGCGTGCTCCGTGGCGTCCACCACCGCCTCGATCCACTCCCAGTCGGTGTGGGCGCCGACGCCGTAGGTGATGCTGGAGCCGGCCAGACCGTCGCCGTGGGCGATCTCGATCGCGGCCACCCCGGCGGCGTCCAGCGCGGCGGCGATGGCACGGGCCTGGCCGACGGTGTAGCGGTGCCGGACGGCGTGCATTCCGTCCCTCAGGGTCACGTCCTGGACGTAGAGCCGGGTCATCGCGAGGCCACCTCCGGGGCGGGGGAAGTCCCCTCGCTCGGACGAAGCCGAGCGTGGGGGAGGACGGCCATGCGTTCCGCGGTGCGCAGGGCGGCCGACGTCATGATGTCGAGGTTCCCGGCGTACGCCGGGAGGTAGTGCGCGGCGCCCTCGACCTCCAGGAAGACGGAGACCTTCAGGGCGTCCCCCGCGCCGGGGGCGAGGGCGCGCAGCGGGTCGTCGGACGCCACCCGCTCGAACTGCACCTTCTGCTTGAGCCGGTAGCCGGGGACGTACTCCCGGACCCGGCCGGCCATCTCCTCGACCGACGCCGTGACCGCCTCCGTCGCGCACTCGGAGACCAGGCAGTGCACGGTGTCCCGCATGATCAGCGGCGGTTCGGCCGGGTTGAGGACGATGATCGCCTTGCCGCGCGCCGCGCCGCCGACCCGCTCGACCGCCGAAGAGGTCGTCTCGGTGAACTCGTCGATGTTGGCCCGGGTACCGGGACCGGCGGAGCGTGCGGCGATGGAGGCGATGATCTCGCCGTAGTGGACCGGGGTGACGGAGTTGACGGCGGCCACGATCGGGATGGTGGCCTGGCCGCCGCAGGTGACCATGTTGACGTTCGGGGCGTCGAGGTGGGCGTCGCCGTTGACCGGGGGCACGACGTACGGACCGAGGGCGGCGGGGGTGAGGTCGACCAGGGTGCGGCCCAGCGGGCGCAGCACCTGGTCGTGGTGGCGATGTGCGCCGGCCGAGGTCGCGTCGAAGACCAGCTCCACGTCGGCGAACTCGTCCAGGGCGACGAGCCCTTCGACGCCCTTGTGGGTCGTGGCGACCTTCAGCCGGCGGGCACGGGCCAGACCGTCGGAGGCGGGGTCGATGCCGGCCATGGCCGCCAGCTCCAGCGTCTCCGACAGCCGAAGGATCTTGATCATGAGGTCGGTGCCGATGTTGCCGGAGCCGATGATGGCGACCTTGGTGACCCTGGTTTCTTCGGTGTGTATGGGGTTCACAGCTCCCGCCCGTCCTGTGTGAAGCCGACTCGCACAGAACCCAGCCCGGAGATATGTGCTTCGAACACATCCCCCGGCGCGGCGGGCGCCATGGGTCCCAGCGCGCCGGTCAGCACCAGGTCGCCGGCGCGCAGCGGGTCGCCCCGCTCGGCGAGCGCGGAGGCCAGCCACACGGCCGCGTTGAGAGGGCTGCCGAGACAGTCGGCGCCGGTGCCCTCGGAGACCGTCTCGCCGCCCCGCGTCATGGTCATCGTCACCGTGCGCAGGTCGACGGCGGCGAGCGGCACGGGGGTCGCGGCGAGGACGTACAGGCCGCAGGAGGCGTTGTCGGCGACGGTGTCCACCAGGGAGATGTCCCAGTCCCGCACCCGGCTGTCGACAATCTCCAGCGCCGGAAGCGCGAAGTCGACGGCCCGCAGGACGTCGACGACCGTGCAGGCGCGGTGCGGCAGGTCCCGCCCCAGCACGAGCGCCACCTCGGCCTCGACCTTCGGCTGCAACAGCCGCCCGGCGGCCACCTCGCCGCCGTCCGGCACCGCCATGTCCGCGAACAGCGCGCCGAAGTCGGGTCGGTCCACACCGAGTTGGCGCTGTACGGCCACGGAGGTCAGGCCGATCTTGCGGCCCACGATCCTCCGTCCGGCGGCCAGGCCGCGCCGGACGCCCAGTTGCTGCACGGCGTAAGCGGTCTCCAGATCGCCGCCGCCCTCGAACAGCTCACGCACCGGCGGGCACGCGATCCCGGTGCGGGTGGCCTCCGCCAACCGGTCGGCGGCCTTGACCACGGCCGGCGGGGTGGCGGCGGGCAAGGGGGCGACGTCCGGGTGGACGCCGTCGGGCGAGGTCGTCACGGGTACCTCCAGGTGCGGGGTGTGGGCTGCGGGGTGTGGGCTGCGGGTCAGCGGTCGGGGTGCGGGAAGCGGTGAGAAGGGAGATGCGAGGGAGGGGCAGGGAGGGGCCAAGGAGTCCGGGGCCGCGAACGCCATCACCGGTATAGACACGGCCACCACGATCGGCCAACCTTTGTTCCGTGACGCGGAACAACACGGGCGGCAGCATGCTGGAGAAGGCCGCGATCATCCTGGAAAGCTTCAGCCCGAGTGGCGGTCCGTACCGTCTGTCGGAACTCTCGGAGCACACCGGGCTGCCCAAGCCCACGGTGCACCGGCTGGCGGCGGATCTGGTCCGGCTGGGGTGGCTGGAGCGCTCGGGCAACCTGTACCGGCTCGGGGCGAAGTTGTTCGAGCTCGGCTCCCTGGTGCCGCACCGGCTCGACCTGCGCGAGGCGGCCCTGCCGTTCCTTCAGGACCTGTTCGAAGCCACCCGTGAGACGGTCCACCTCGGCGTCCGCGACGGCATGGAGGTGGTCTACCTGGAGCGCATCCACGGCCACGAGGCCCTCCACCTGCCTTCCCGCATCGGTGGCAGCCTGCCGCTGACCTGCACCGGGGTCGGCAAGGCCCTGCTGGCGTTCTCCGGCGCGGAGCTGACCGAGGAGGTGCTGTCCCGGCCGCTGCCGAGCCTGACGCCGCACTCGATCACCGACCCGGACCGGCTGCGCATGGCCCTGGAGAAGACCCGGGTCTCCGGCCTCGCCTACGAGGAACAGGAGGCAGCGCCCGGCGTGAGCTGCATCGCGGCCCCCGTGTTCGCCGGCGGCACCGCGGTCGCCGCCCTCTCGGTGGCGGTCCCGCGCTCCCGCTTCAGCCCGGCCCAGCTGGCACCGGCCGTACGGACCGCGGCGCTGGGGCTCTCGCGGGTGCTGCGTGGGAGTGGCTGAAGACGCCCGACCATGTGCGGGGGCCATACCTCCGTTGGGTTCGAGATCCGCGTCTGGGTTCGAGATCCGCGTCGCCCATACGCCCGTAGGTTTCGATATGTGCGGCGCCCACACCTCCGTACAGCCGCAGGCACCCACCAGTCACACACCTGCGCGGCCCGAGGTGTTCGGCCCCCACACCCCCGTACGTCCTGAGCGCCCCGCCGGAGCGGCGTAACGTCGTCAGAGTGGAGCCTACGGTCGGCCGTCTTCTCCCCCGTGCGGCGTATGAGCTCGGCTCGCGAGCGGACGAGCTCAGTGCCGACGTGGAAGAGTGCCTGCGGCGCGAACTCCCCGAGCTGTGGGAGACGGCGAACGTGTCCCGGCTGACCACCCAGAGTGTCGGCGAGCACATCGAAGCCGCCCTGTTCGGGCTCCGTCACTCCGTCGAGCCGAGCCGGATCGAGCTACCGGCCGCCGATCTGGAGCGCGCGCGGCTGCTGGCCCGGCACGGCACACCGCTCAGCGCGATTCTGCGTGCCTTCCGGCTGGCACAGGGCATCGTCATGGACCGGCTGTTCTCGGAGATGTGCCGGCTCAGCGCCGACGCCGAGGAGGTCGGCGCGGCGGCACGGCAGCTGATGACGGTGTCGACCACGTACGTGGACCGGGTGTCGGAGCAGGGCGTCGCGGCCTACCAGGAGGAGCGGGACCGGCGGCTGCGGTGGCGGTCGGCGATGGTCAACGCGGCCAGCATGCGCATCGGCACGACCCTGGACATCTCCCGCACCACCCAGGAACTGGCGGACTTCGCCACCGAGCAGTTCGCCGACCTGGCCACCGTCGACCTGCTCGACAGCGTGCTGCGCGGGCAGGACGACACAGGCCAGGACCCGCTCACGCTGCGCCGCATGGCCCGCGGACCGGCGGAGGCGACCGAACCGGAATCCCAGTCCCAACCGGAATCCCAGTCCCAACCGGACTCGCAACGGCCCTCGCAGCCGAACCCTCACGTCGCGACCCCGCCCCAGCAACCCCAGCCGCAGCCTCCATTCCCACAACCCCACCCCTCGCCCCCACAACCCCAACCCCCACCCGACGGTTCCCCCGCAGCCCGCGCCCTCGCCACCGGACGGCCCTGTAGGCACGAGTACGACCGGGCCCCCGGCGACCCGCGAGGGCACTCGACGTTGGCGGTTCCGCTGCGTGCACGCGGCACCACCCTGGGCGTCGCGGAGTTCCACCGCGTGGGCAACCCGGACCGCTATGACGGCGAGGACCTGCTCCTCGCCCAGGAGATCGTCGCCAGGGCCGCCGTCGCCGTGGACAACGCCCGGCGCTACACCCACGCCCGCGCCACCGTCATCACCCTCCAGCGCAGTCTGCTCCCGCGGCAGGCGCCCGAGCAGTCGGCCGTGGACGTCGCCTACCGCTATCTGCCGGCCAGTTCCGAGGCCGGGGTGGGCGGTGACTGGTACGACGTCATACCGCTGTCCGGCGCGAGGGTGGCCCTGGTGGTGGGCGACGTGGTCGGTCACGGCATCCGCGCCGCCGCCACCATGGGCCGGCTGCGAACCGCCGTACGCACCCTGGCCGACATCGATCTGCCGCCCGAGGAACTCCTCACCCACCTCGACGACGTCGTCCTGCGCCTGTTCACCGAGGCGTGCACGGACCCCGACGCCGACCCCGACGCGGATGTCGGCGGCGACATGGGTGCCACCTGCCTCTACGCCGTCTACGACCCGGTCTCCCGTCGCTGCACCATGGCCCGTGCGGGGCATGTGCCCCCGGCCGTGGTGGTCCGGGACGGCACGGCCGAGCTGCTGGATCTGCCCGCCGGGCCGCCGCTCGGACTGGGCGGGCTGCCGTTCGAGACGGTCGAGGTCGAGCTGCCCGAGGGCAGTCTGATCGCCCTGTGCACCGACGGTCTGATCGAGACCCGTGACCATGACATCGACGAGGGCCTCAGCACCCTGCGGCAGCTCCTCGCCCAGCCGGCGCCCTCCCTGGAGGCGGCCTGCGACCGTGTGCTGGAGGCCCTGCTGCCGTCCCGGCCGGACGACGACATCGCTTTGCTCCTCGCCCGCACCCGCGTCCTCGGGGCCGACCGGGTCGCCACCTGGGAACTGGACGCGGACCCGGCGGTCGTCGCCCGCGCCCGGTCGGACGTGTCCCGGCAACTGGCCGACTGGGGGCTGGAGGAACTCGGCTTCGTCGCGGAACTGGTGGTCAGCGAACTGGTCACCAACGCCATCCGGTACGGCCGTTCACCGATCCGGCTGCGCCTGATCAACGACCGTTCCCTGCTGTGCGAGGTCTCCGACTCCGGCAGCACCACCCCGCACCTGCGCCGGGCCCGGGGGCTCGACGAGGGCGGCCGCGGCCTGCTGCTGGTCGCCCAGCTCGCCGGTCAGTGGGGCACCCGGCAGGCGCGGAACGGCAAGACCGTCTGGGCCGAGCTCAACGAGTAGCCCTCAGTCAGTCCCGGGCTGGACCAGCCTGAAGGCGAGACGGGCTCCGGCCCGCCGGGCGGACCGGCGCACGCGTGCCGTGAGCGGACGGGGCGTCGGCGGTGCGGGAGGGCCGCCGGCCAGACGGGGGAAGAGCGCCTCGGCGTTGCCGCGGTTGACCGCCGCCAGGGTGCCGGCGTCGAGGCCGGTGTCGAGCCCCTGAGCGAAGTACTGGCCCGCCGCGGCCGGCGCGAACGGCCAGTCGCTGCCGAACAGCACGTGCCCGGGGCGGGCGAACGCGAGCAGCGTGGGCAGGGCGGCGGGACTGGAGGAGAGCGCGGTGTCGAAGTAGAAGCCGCGGAAGTCCTCCAGGACGTCACCGGGGCCGCGCCCGATGTCGCTCGCGATGGCGACGGCCATGCGGTGGGAGGCGTAGGGCACGAAGCCACCGCCATGGCTGAGGACGAACCGGATGTTGGGGCACCGGCCCGGGACGCCGTTGCGGACGAGCAGATAGGCGGCGCGGGTCGTGTCGAGGAGGAAGTCGGCGGCGAACGGCGGGATGCCGGCCACGGCGGGCGCGGGAAGCTCGGCCGGGTGGACGAAGACGACGGCGCCGTGTTCGTCCAGGACCCGCCACAGGGCGTCCTGGCCCTCGGCGCCCAGGTAGCCGCCCTGGTTGTTGGCGAGCAGGGTGACCCCGTCGGCCCCCAGTTCCCCCAGGGCGCGCTCGGCCTCCCGCGCCGACGCGGCGACGTCGGGCATGGGCAGGGTGGCGAACCAGCCGAGGCGGGCGGGGCGGCGGGCGGTGAGCTCGGCACAGTGGTCGTTGAGCCGCCGGGCCAGGCCGGCCGCCTCATCGGGGTCGGTGAGGAAGCCGGTGCCGGGTGTGGAGACGGAGAGGATCGCCGTCTCGGTACCCAGCAGGTCCATCACGTCCAGGGCCGCCTCAGGGCTCCAGCCGGGCAGCGCACGGCCGCCCGCCTCGACGATGCCGGCCCTGGTGAGGGCGTCGCGGTAGAGGTCCGGGACGAGGTGCTGATGGACGTCGATCCGGCGGGGTGCGGTGGTCATGACTCGGTCTCTTTCTCGGGAGGAGTCGTCGGACGAGGGCCACCCGCACAGGTCCGGCTCATCCCTCGCCCTTCGACAGCCGCTCACGGCGAACGGCCGCTTCGTATACGAGCCGGGCGTGCAGTTCGAACATCTCCGGCAGGTCGACCCGGTCGCCGCCGATCTCGCGGTGCACGAACAGCCCGTCGGCACCGGCCACGGCGTACGTCGTGAGGGTGTGGACGGCGGCCTCGTCCAGCGACGGGAACAGGGTGCGGATCATCTCCGTGATCCGCTGCCGGGCGACCTCGCGGACCTGGAGGAAAACGGCTCGGCCGCGAGGCTCGGCAGGTCGCCGTTCCAGGGCGAGCATCAGCCCCAGCCGTAGGAAGTCCGGTGCCTCGACCAGGGACTTCGCCACGTTCGACGCCATCGTCGTCACCCGCTCCAGGGGAGTGCCGGTTTCCTCGCCGGGCAGTTCGACGGCGGTCAGCCAGGCCGCGAAGCTGCGCTCGATGACCGCGGCGATCAGGTCGTCCTTGTCCCTGAAGTGCCAGTAGATCGAGCTCGCGGGCAGTTGGCACTTGGCGCTGACCGCGGCGATCGACGTGCCCTCGTAGCCGCGCTCGCCGGCGATCTCGACGGCGGCGTCGAGGATGCGCTGCCGCGACTCCACCCCGTTGGCCCGCTTTCTCCGCGGCGCCGGAGGTCTCGCCATGCGAGATGCCCTTCCCGTCGTGCC
The DNA here is from genome assembly GCF_044759995.1 of Streptomyces sp. NPDC098781. Classification (NCBI taxonomy): domain Bacteria; kingdom Bacillati; phylum Actinomycetota; class Actinomycetes; order Kitasatosporales; family Streptomycetaceae; genus Streptomyces; species Streptomyces sp. NPDC098781. Next base: position 355,263 of record NZ_JBIWAK010000009.1, on the reverse strand, counting down.
GGCACTTGACCGACCCTGACGTCGAGCTTACCGTAACGTCCACTCCAATTGGAGTAAACACTACAGCAACACTGATGGTCAGCCGACAAGAGCCGCGGCAGTGACGAAGCGAGGTGGTCCGGTGAGTGGGATCGAAGCCGGGAACAGGGCCGGGGGCGGAACCGACGGGACCGACGAGGGGACCGACGGCGGAAACGGCGACGCAGCCGGCGCAGACAGGTACGACGTGGCGGTCATCGGCTACGGCCCCACCGGAGTCACCGCGGCGAACCTGCTGGGCGCCGCCGGCCTGCGGGTCGTCGTCCTGGAGCGCGACGCCGAGGTCTACTCCCGGGCACGGGCGATCTCCACCGACGAGGAGGTCCTGCGGATCTGGCAGCGCGTGGGGCTGGCCGAGCGGCTGAAGCACGACATGCTGGCCGAGCGTCCGCTGGACTTCGTCGACGCGCGGGGCAGGCCCTTCATCAGCGCGTGCCCCACCCCGCGCGGGCACGGCCATCCGCCGCAGATGTTCCTTCACCAGCCGGCGCTGGAGCGGGTGCTGCGCGAGGGGGTGGACCGCTACCCGAACGTGGAGGTGCTGCTGCGCCACGAGTGTCTGCGTCTGCGCCAGGACGCCGACGGTGTGGAACTGACCGTGGTGGACACCGACGGCGACTGGGTACGACGGCTGCGCGCCGCGTACGTGATCGCCGCCGACGGGGGTTCCAGCCTCACCCGCGCCCAGTTGAACATCGGCTACGAGGGGCGGACGTACGAGGACCGCTGGGTGGTCATCGACACCGAGATGCTCGAACCGTGGCCGGATCACGACCGGCTGCGGTTCCGCTGCGATCCGGCCCGGCCGGCCGTGGACTGCCCGACGCCGCTGGGGCACCACCGCTGGGAGTTCCCGATCCTGCCCGGCGACGACGAGCGGTATCTGACGAGCGACGAGGCGATCCACGCGCTGGTGTCCCGGTACGGGATCGACCGGAACAGCATCAGGATCCTGCGCGCCACCGTGTACAGCCACCACGTCCGCTTCGCCGCCCGTTTCCGGGCCGGGCGGGTCTTCCTCGCGGGGGACGCCGCCCACGCCATGCCCCCGTGGATCGGCCAGGGCATGGCCGCCGGTGTGCGCGACGCGGCGAACCTGTGCTGGAAGCTGGCCGCCGTCCTGCGCGCCGAACTGCCCGAGAGCGTCCTCGACAGCTACGAGGCCGAGCGCAAACCGCACGTCGAAGAGGTCACCCGGAGGGCGGTGTTCGTGGGGCGGGTCATCACCGAACGGCGACCGGCCGTGGCCCGGATCCGAGACTCGGGGCTGCGGCTGCTGAACCGCGCGACGCGCCTGAGCGCCCTGCTGGCGGACTCCCACTGGATCCCCGCCGCCCGCTACGCCGACGGCTTCCAGGCCCGCCCCCGCACCAGGGCGTCCGGGCACCAGATACCCCAGCCGTGGGTGACCGGCCCCGACGGTGTGCGGGTCCGCCTCGACGACGTACTCGCCGGCCGCTGGCTGCTTCTGCACGGCGAACGGTCCGCCCCGCAGCCCGCCTGGGAGCGGAGCGGTGTCCCCGCACTGACCGTCCGCCCGGCCGGCTCGCGTCCGGCGCAGGACGCGATCGTCGACGACGACGGTGTGCTGCTGCCCTGGATGGCCGCACGCCGCGCCGCCGTCCTCGCCCTGCGCCCGGACGCCTACGTCTACGCCGCCGCCCCGCCGGCCGCCCAACTCCCGCCGCCTCCCGCCGGATTCGCACCGGCCCCGCGCCCCGCCACCTCGATCGCCGGTTAGGAATCCTCATGACCACACACACGCCCGTGCCCTCCCTGCGGGAGTCGCTGCTCGACGTCCCCGGCAAGAAGGTGTTCGTCGCCGAGACCGGCGAGGGCCCGCCCGTCCTGCTCCTGCACGGCGGCGGCCCCGGCGCCTCCGGCGTCTCCAACTACGCCCGAAACATCGCCGAGTTGGCGAAGGAGTACCGGGTCATCGTCCCCGACCTGCCCGGCTACGGCCGTAGCAGCAAGGGCGTGGACGGCACCGACCCCTTCGGGTACCTCGCGTCGGGAATCCGCGGGGTGCTCGACGAACTCGGCCTGGAAAAGGCCCATTTGGTCGGCAACTCCTACGGCGGCGCCTGCGCCCTGCGCCTCGCCCTCGACACCCCCGACCGGGTCGGCCGTATGGTCCTGATGGGCCCCGGCGGCATCGGCACCACCCGCGCCCTGCCCACGCCCGGCCTGAACAGCCTCCTCGACTACTACTCCGGCGACGGCCCTTCCCGTCCGAAGCTGGAGAAGTTCATCCGCACCCACCTGGTCTTCAACGCCGCCGACGTGCCCGACGCCGTGATCGACGCCCGCTACGAGGCCAGTATCGACCCCGAGGTGGTCGCGGCCCCGCCGCTGCGCCGCCCGTCCGGCAAGAACGCGCTGCGCACCCTGTGGCGGATGGACTTCACCCGCGACCGGCGGCTGGCGAGGCTGCCCGTGCCGACCCTGGTGCTGTGGGGCGCGGCGGACCGGGTGAACCGCCCCTCCGGTGGCCGGATGCTGGCCGACCGGATGCCCAACTGCGATCTGTACGAGGTCGCCAACACCGGGCACTGGGTGCAGTTCGAGCGGGCCGAGCTGTTCAACCGGATCTGCGCCGACTTCCTGGCCGGCCGCCGATGAAGGTCTCCTCGGCCCCGACGGGCGTCTCCTCGGTCTTCGGCTCGGTCCACCTCGGCTACATCGTCATAGAGACGAACCGCTTCGCCGACTGGCGCCGCTTCGGCACCGACGCGATCGGCATGCACCACGACCACCTGGACACCGGCCTGATGCGTTTCCGCCTCGACGACCAGGAGTGCCGCTTCCTGCTGCGCCGCGGCCCCGCCGAGGACGTCGTGGCCACGGGCTGGCATCTCGACGACCACCTCACCTTCGAGCAGATCGAGGCCCGCGTCCGCGCCCACGGCGTGCCGTGCGCCGAGGGCACCGCCGAGGAGGCGGCGCAGCGCGGTGTCGAACGCCTGCTGCGCTTCCCCGGCCCCAAGGGGATCACCCAGGAGATCTACACCACCCCCCGTATTTCCCCACGACCCCTGCGGATGCTCGCGTCCGGCTGGGTCACCGGCGACGCGGGCCTGGGGCACGTCGCCGTCACCACCGCCAGACCGGCTCTGCTGCGCGGCTACTTCGACACCGTCTTCGACGCCCGCCTCTCCGACTACATCGACGAGACGATCAGCGGCGTCAAGCTCAAGATCCGCTTCCTGCGCGTCAACGAACGCCACCACTCCATCGCGATCGCCGCCGTCCGGGGCCTGCCCATCGACCCCGTCCGCACCCGGGTCCAGCACCTCAACGTCCAGGCGGCCACGCTGGACGACCTCGCCCGCAGCTACGACCGCGTCCACGCACTCGGCTTCGACATGGCCCTGTCCGTCGGACAGCACACCAACGACAAGGAGCTCTCCTACTACGCCCGCACGCCCTCGGGATTCGAGTGGGAGGTCGGCTGGAACCCCCTCGTCGTCGACGAGACGACCTGGGAACCCAGCACCCACCAGGGCATCAGCGTCTGGGGCCACACGCCCGTCGGCCGGACCATCGTCGACCGGCTCGAACAGTTCCGGCTGGGCGCCCGCTCCCTCGCCCGCCGGGAGGAGACGGTCCCGGCCCTCAGCGGCGCCGGCGTCCCCGACGACTGAGGCCGCTGTGAGCAAGCCAACAGGCCCGCCCGCGCATCGCGCGGACGGGCCTGTGATCGAGCGCTGGGCAGGCCTTGCACCTGCATTTCCCCGCAGGAAGCGGGGCGTCTTTCCTTGGACCACCAACGCATCACCAGCCACCCGGAATTGCGGCGACCAGCTCTTGCAGAACCCTAACCCATACCGTGCGGACCCCGCACCCGGGGCTCCGCCGGGCCCCGAGGCGGCCGCACGCCCGCCGCGGGGGAATCCCGGCAGCGCCGCCCCACTCGGCTGGTTACTCTGCACGGGTGACGACCGAGTTGGCCCTGCTGTCCCGAGTCGCCTGGCACGGACGGGAGATCACCGCGCCTCGGCTGCGCGGTCTGTTGGCGTTGCTCGCACAGGAGCTGCGCACCGGCTGCGGCACCGGCCGGCTGGTGGAGGGCCTGTGGTCGGACGAGCTGCCGGAGCGGCCCGGCAAGGCCGTGCAGGTGCTGGTGTCACGGCTCAGGGGACAGCTGGGCGCCGACCTCGTGGTGAGCACTCCGAACGGGTACCGGCTGGCGCTGGACGAGTCGCAGGTCGACGCGGCCGCGCTGCTGCGGTACGAGGTGGTGAGCGCCGAGCGCGCGCGGGCGGCCGATCACGCGGGCGCCCTGGCACAGGCCGAGGCCGGTCTGGCCCTGTGGGACGGGACCGTCGGCGCCGCGGGCGGAGAGGATCTGCACGATCCGGTGGTGGCGCTGCGCACCGACCGGGTCCGGGCACACCGTTCGCTGTCCCGTACCCGGGCCCTCGCCCTCGCCCGGCTGGGGCGGCGCGAAGAGGCCGCCGCGCCGCTCGCCGAGCTGGCCCGCGAGTCCTCGCGGGACGAGGAGGTGCTGGCGGAGCTGCTGCGCTGCGAGGCCGTCACGGCGGGGCGGGCGGCGGCACTGAGCCGGTACGACCTCTACCGCCGCAAGCTGCGTGACGAACTGGGGACCGACCCGGGACCCGGACTGCGGTCCGTGCACCAGGAGTTGCTCCGCGCGGACGCGCCGCCCGCCCGCCACGGCGTCCCGCACGATCCCAACCCGCTGCTGGGACGGGACGACGACATCGCCGCCGTGGCCGAGCTGCTGCGTGCCGCGCGGGTGGTGACGGTCGTCGGCCCCGGCGGGCTGGGCAAGACCCGGCTCTCCCACGCGGTGAGCCGGGTGGCCGAGCAGCCGCTGGTGCACTTCGTCAGCCTGGTCGGCGTCATCGCCGACGACGACGTGGCCGGTGAAGTGGCCTCGGCCGTCGCCGCCGGGGAAGGCCCCCAGTTCGCCGGCGGAGCGGAGCCCGATCCGGTCGGCGGGATCCTCGCGACGCTGGGCCCCGGGCCCGCCCTGCTGGTGCTGGACAACTGCGAGCACGTGATCGACGGCGCCGCCCGACTCGTCCAGGCACTGGTGTCGCGGTCGAGGGAACTGCGGGTCCTGGCCACCAGCCGGGCTCCGCTGGGCCTGACGTCGGAGTCCGTCCATCTGCTGCCGGAGCTCTCCCTGACCACCTCGGTCGAACTCTTCGAGCAGCGGGCGCGGGCCGCCAGGCCCGGCGTGGAACTGCCCGCCGACCAGGTGGCCGAGGTCTGCCGGCACCTGGACGGTCTGCCGCTGGCCGTGGAGCTGGCGGCGGCCCGGGTACGGGTGCTGTCCGTGGCCGACATCTCACGCCGGCTGCGGGACCGCTTCGCGCTGCTGCGGGGCGGCGCCCGTGACGCGCCGGAGCGGCATCGCACCCTGCGGGCCGTCGTCGACTGGAGCTGGAACCTGCTGGAGCCCGACGGGCGGGCGGCACTGCGCGCGGTGTCGGTGTTCCCCGGAGGCTTCACCGCGGACGCCGCGGAGTACGTGCTCCCCGGGACCGGGGACGCGCTGGATCTGCTGGAGCAACTGGCCGACCAGTCACTGATCAAGGTGGGCGACGGCCCTGCCGGGGTGCGCTTCCACATGCTGGAGACGCTGCGGGAGTTCAGCGCCGACCGGCGTGCCGAGGCGGGCGAGGAGGAGGCGGTCACCGGCCGGTTCCTGCGCTGGGCGCGGGACTTCGGCCGTGCCCACCACGACCTGCTGTTCAGCAATGAACCGCTGGCTTCCTGGAACCGCGTCCGCGCCGAGCAGGACAACCTGGTCCTGGCGCTGCGCCACGCGCTGGCCCGCACCGACGGCCCCACCACCGCCGCCGTCACCGCCGTGCTGTCCTCGCTGTGGGCCACCGGAAACAACTACGCCCGGCTCGCCGGCCTGGCCGCCGAGACCGGCGGCCCGCTGTCCCACTTCCGCCCCGGCCCCGACAACCCCGAGGACGTGGAACCGGCCCGCAGCGCGGCGGCCGTCTGCGCGGCCAGCGTCTTCATGGGCCTCGGCCCGCACGCCGTACGCCAGCTCGTCACCCTGCGACGGCTGCCGCCGGCCCCGCCGGACACCCTGGTGCGGGCGATGGCCGCGGTGCTGTGCGCCGTGCCGGACATACGCCCGCCGGAGTACACGCGGCTGCAAGAACTCTGCGACGCCGACGAGCCCCTGCTGGCGGGAATCGCGTCCGGCGTCGCCAGCTACGTATGGGAGTCCGAGCACGAGACGGAGCGCGCGCTGGAGTGCGCCCGGCGGATGCTCGACGCGCTGGCCCCGCTCGCCAACCCCGCCATGCGGTTGCTCGGCCACGGACGGGTCAGCGAGCTGTGCCTTCAGTCCGAGCGGGGCGCGGAGGCGTACGACCATCTGCGGGCCGCGCTGGACGCGTTCGGCGAGTTCGGCGACCGGCTGGACTCGGGCGGCATCCACTGGGGACTGGTCCTCGCCTGTCTGCACCGCGGGAAGATCGACGAGGCGGAGTACTGGCTGCGGCTCGCCGCGTCGGCCCCGCAGCGCGAGGACGCCCAGACCTACACCTCCGATCTGCCGGTCCGGGCGGAGATCGCGCTGGGCCGGGGGCTGACGGAGGTCGGGCTCGGGCTGTGGCGCCAGGCCGTGGAACGGATGCGGGACAGCGGCTCACGCTCCGCCGGCGATCCGTTCCTGGACAGCTGGCTGCTCAGGATGCAGTCGGCCGCGGTGGCCGCACACGCCCAGCACGGCCGGCTGGAGCCGGTGGCCGAACTGGCCGGGCACCTGCGGGAACGGCTGCTCCGGATGCTGTCCGGCTCGTCCGGCTCCGCCCACGACGGGGCTCCGGTGGAACTGCCGGTGTACGGCACGGTCCTGCTCGCCCTCGGTTTCGCCGGGCTCGCCCGGGGCGACGCGTCGGCCGTACGGCTGCTGGCGCTGGCCGAACGGATGCCGGTGGTACGGGACTTCCCCACCTTCTCCTCGGCCCGGTCCCGGCAGGCGGCCGAGAAGGCCGACGGGGCGGCGTACGCCGACGCGAGGTCGGGGTACGCCGCCCTGGGGCGCGAGGAACTGCGGGTCGCCGCGGTGCGGGAGCTCACCGGCGAGGTTCGCGGGTGAACTGCGCCTTGGACCACCAGTAGCCCAGCGCGGTCAGGGCCACGCACCAGACGAGCGTGAGCACTACGTTCTTCGTGCCGATCTCGGTGCCCATCAGGAGGCCGCGCAGGGTCTCGATGAAGGGCGAGAAGGGCTGGTACTCGGCGAACCAGCGGAACCAGCCCGGCATGGCGTCCAGCGGCACGAACGCGCTGCCGAGGAGGGGCAGGATCATCAGGGGCTGGGCGGCGTTGCTGGCCCCTTCGGCGTTGGGCGACGCCAGGCCCATGCCGACGGCCAGCCAGATCAGCGCGGTGCTGACGAGGGCGAGCAGCCCCGCCGCCGCGAGCCACTCCAGCGGCGAGGCGTCGGGCCGGAAGCCGATGGCCAGCCCGACACCCAGCACCACGGCGAGGGCCATCAGCGCCTGGATCACACTGCCGGCGACATGGCCGATCAGCACGGAGGCCCGGGAGATCGCCATGGTGCGGAACCGGGCCATGATCCCCTCGGTCATGTCCATCGCCACGGACACCGCGGTCCCGATCGCGATGCCGCCGATGGTCATCATCAGGATGCCGGGGACCACGTAGGCGACGTAGTCGGCGCGGTTGGCGGTGCCGCCGTTGATGCCGGCGCTCATCACGTTGCCGAAGACGTAGACGAAGAGCAGCAGCAGGATGACCGGCGTGAGCAGCAGGTTCAGGGTGAGGGAGGGATAGCGGCGCGCGTGCAGGAGGTTGCGCCGCAGCATGGTCATGTTGTCGCGGAGGGCGTGGCCGGCGGTGCTCATCGAACGGTCTCCTTCTTGTCGGACGCGGAGGCGGAGGCGGAGTCGGAGTCGGTGCCCTGGGCGGGGACCGGGCTGCCGGTGAGGGCGAAGAACACGTCGTCGAGGTCGGGGGTGTGCACGGACAGTTCGTCGGCCTCGATGCCGGCCGCGTCGAGCCAGTCGAGAATCGCGCGCAGTTCGCGCTGGCTGCCGTCGCTGGGGATCTGGAGGGTCAGCGCGTCGTCGTCACGGGTGGTCTCGCGCAGCGCGTTCGCACCACGCTCGTAGAGGTCGGGGTCGGAGAAGCGCAGCCGCACATGACCGCCGGGGACCAGCCGCTTGAGCTCCTCGGCGCTGCCCTGGGCCACGATCCTGCCGCCGTGGAGCACCGCGATGCGGTCGGCGAGCTGGTCGGCCTCCTCCAGGTACTGGGTGGTGAGGAAGACGGTGGTGCCACCGGAGACGAGCTCGCGGATGATGCCCCACATGGTGTGCCGGGAGCGCGGGTCGAGGCCGGTGGTCGGCTCGTCGAGGAAGATGATCCGCGGGCTGCCGACCAGGGTCATGGCGATGTCGAGGCGGCGCTTCATGCCGCCGGAGTAGGTGGACGCGGGCTTCTTCGCGGCCTCGGTCAGGTCGAACCGCTCCAGCAGTTCCTCGGTGACCCGCCGCCCCTCGCTCCGGGAGAGGTGGTTGAGGTCGGCCATCAGGAGCATGTTCTCCTCACCGGTGATCAGGCCGTCCACCGCGGAGAACTGCCCCGTGACACCGATCGCGGCGCGCACCGCCTGCGCCTCGACGGTGACGTCGTGCCCGGCGACCCTCGCCCGCCCGCCGTCGGCGGCGATCAGCGTGGACAGGATGTTGACCGCGGTGGTCTTCCCGGCGCCGTTCGGCCCGAGGAGGGAGAAGACCGTGCCCGTCGGTACCTGGATGTCGATGCCGTCGAGGACGGTCTTGTCCCCGTAGGACTTGCGCAGACCCTCGACCGCGATGGCGGGTTCGTGATGCGTTGTCGTCATGCCGGAGAGCTTGCGGCCGAGCCGGTTCAGAACGGCTTCAGCCGGGTTTCAGCGCGCAGGGGACGGCTGCCAGGGATGAAACGCGCAGGTCAGGAAGGGGATACGGAACGGGGTGGGCGACTGGGAGCGTGTCCTGCTCCTCGTCGTCCGCCCCTGATGCCGGGCCCGGTGCCCGAAGGTCCGGCTCCCGCGCCTGAACGCCGGGTCTAGCGCTGACCGGCCTTGCTTCCGTGGTTGGCCTTCTTCTTGCGGCGGGCCTTCTTCTTGCGGGCTCGCTTCGACATGTACGTCAACTCCCGTGCCGTGCCGTGATGTTCAAGTGGTGCTGCGGCCGACGAGCAGGTCGGCGAGCTTGGTCAGGCGCCTGACCGTGCGGTCCTCGGTGGCCGCCGGAGCCGGGTCGACGCGCTCGCCGCGGTCGTAGTAGGCGCCGTTGACGATCTCGACGGCCGGGTCGCACAGCCGGACCACATGGCCGGCGCCCTCGGCGGGCGTGACGCCTTCGTGGGCGTACAACGGCAGCAGCGCGGTGTCGCAGACGCCCGGGTGGACGGAGACGGCGGCGACACGCGGGTCGGCCGCGAACACCGTCAGCGCCAGCTGGGACTGGGCGTAGGCGGCGAGCCGGGAGTAGCGGCGGGCGCGGTTCGGGTCGGCCCACGAGATCGACGCCGTGCGGTGCAGCGACGACGACACGTTGACGACCCGGCCGCCCGGATCGCTGGTGAGCGCCGGCTCCAGCAGGCAGGTCAGCAGGTAGTGGGCGAGGAAGTTGACCTGGAAGGCGATCTCGTTGCCGTCGGCGGTCACGGTGTGCCGCTCGGGTGCGGCCATGCCCGCGTTGTTGACGAGGACGTCCAGGTGCGGGTGCTCGGCGACGACCCGATGGGCGAGGGCCTCGACCTCGTCGAGGCGCGCGAAGTCGGCGGCGTAGGTGCACAGTCGGTCCGCGTCGACGCCCGCCGTGGCGACCAGGGCGTCGGCGGCGGCGCGGGCCTCCTCCGCGGTACGGCCGTGCAGCAGCACGGTGGCGCCGCGTTCGGCGAGTTGCCGCACGGTCTCGTGGCCGATGCCGGCGGTGCCGCCGGTGACCAGGACCGTACGGCCGAGGAAGCCGGCGGAGGAGAGGGAGGACAGGCTTGAGTCGGACATGATCCAATCCGGGGTTGCGGGCACGCCGCACGGCCCGTGAGGGCGGTGGGCGTGCGGTGGGAAGGACGGCACGAGGGGCGCCGGAGTCGATCACGGCGCCCCTCGGGTCAGCGGAAAGCGGCGTCGGCGGGACGCGGCGTCGGCGGACGCGGGCGCTTTCGGTCAGCGCGGCTCGGGACACGACGGCCGAGCGGGACTCGGCGGTCGGTCGAAGAGAAGCCAGGCGCTGTTCACGACGTCCATGGAAGCCGTACCGCTCCGCCGGGGCAAGCCGTGACGCCGTTCTCTGACGGTGCTCTGACGTGCGCATACGGGTTGTTGACGGCGGGGCCGTTCCCGGCGCCGCCGGCCCCGCGGCACGTCAAGGCGGCGTCAAGGTCCCCGGTGCCGACGCCAAGGAACCGCTAACAACCGCACGGACCGTCCCGCGAAGCGGCTTCCTTGAGGGGACGAAACCCTGTGTGCGGGGGATTTGAGCCAGTGAGTGGAGCACGTCGGCGGCGATGAATGACGTACGGCCCGGACGACTGAAGGTCTACCTCGGGGCGGCCCCGGGGGTCGGCAAGACCTACCGGATGCTCGACGAGGGACGGCGCCGCGCCGCGCGCGGTGCGGATGTGGTCGTGGGGTTCGCGGAGTGCCATGGACGCCCGGGCACGGAGGCGATGCTCGACGGCCTGGAGACCGTCCCCCGGGCACGCTGCGCCCACCGAGGCGCGGCGTTCGAGGAGATGGACCTGGCCGCGGTCCTCGCGCGTCGCCCGCAGGTCGCGATCGTCGACGAGTTCGCCCACGCCAACGTCCCAGGCGACGGCCGCAACCCCAGACGCTGGCAGGACATCGAGGCCCTGCTCGAAGCGGGCATCGACGTCGTCACCGCGTTGAACATCCAGCACCTGGAGTCCCTCAACGACGTCGTGGAGAAGATCACCGGCGTGCCGCAGCACGAGACGGTGCCCGACGAGGTCGTACGACGCGCCTCGCAGATCGAGCTGGTGGACATACCGCCCGAGGGGCTGCGCCGGCGCATGGCGCACGGCAACATCTACGCGCCCGAGGAGATCGACGCGGCCCTCGCCAGCTACTTCCGGCCCGGCAACCTCACCGCCCTGCGTCAACTGGCCCTGCTGTGGGTGGCCGACCGGGTCGACGAGGCGCTTCAGGAGTACCGTTCCCGGCACCGCATCGGCCGGGTGTGGGAGACCCGGGAGCGGGTGGTCGTCGCGCTGACCGGCGGCCCGGAGGGCGACACGCTCCTGCGGCGGGCGGCCCGCATCGCCGACCGGTCCGCGGGCGGTGATCTGCTGGCCGTGCACGTGGCCCGCAGCGACGGTCTCGCCGCCGGTGTCTCGCACGCCTCGCTGGCCCGCCAGCGCCGGCTCGTGGAGGACCTCGGCGGCAGCTACCACTCGGTCGTCGGCGACGACGTGGCCGGCGCGCTGGTGGACTTCGCCCGCGCCGAGAACGCCACCCAGCTGGTGCTGGGCACGAGCCGCCGCGGCCGGCTGGCACGGTTCCTGAGCGGGCCCGGCACGGGGGAGACCGTGACCGAGCTGTCCGGGGACATCGACGTCCACCGGGTCACGCACGAACGCGCCGGCCGCGGCACGCTGCTGCCGTCGAGGCGGCGCACCCTGTCCACGGCCCGGCTGATCGCCGGTCCGGTGGCCGGGCTGGTGCTCCCGGTACTGCTGACCGTCGTCCTCGCCCAGCTGCGGGGCACGCTGAACCTGACCAGCGAGGCCCTGCTGTTCCTGCTCACCGTGGTGGGCGTGGCCTGCATAGGCGGGGTCGCCTCCGCCGTGATCGCCTCGGTGACGGCGTCGCTGCTGCTGAACTACTGGTTCATCCCACCGATCGGCGGGTTCACGCTGGACGACCCGAACGCGCTGCTGGCCCTCGGCGTCTTCGCCCTCGTGGCGGCCACCGTCGCCGCGGTCATGGACCGCTCCCTGCGCCTGTCGCGCCGCTCCGCCCGGGCCACGGCCGAGGCGGAGACCATGTCGTCGCTGGCCGGCAGCATCGTGCGGGGCGAGGCGACCATCCCGGCCCTGCTGGAGCGCACCCGGGAGACCTTCGGCATGGAGGCGGTGGACCTGGTGGCGGAACCACCCGGCACCGCGGGTGGTGCGACGGCCGTTCCGGCGGGCCCCGGCGCCTGGCTCGTGCTGCGCGGCCGCACCCTGTCGTCGTCGGAGCGACGCGTGCTGGCCGCCTTCGCCGCCCATGTCGGCTCGGCGGTCGAGCGTGCCCAGCTCGCCGAGGCCGTGGCCGAGGTGGAGCCGGTGCGAGCCGCCGACCGGTTGCGTACGGCACTGCTGCGCGCGGTCGGACACGACCTGCGTACCCCGCTCGCCGCCGGATGGGCCGCCGTCACCTCGCTGCGCAGCCGCGATGTCGCCTTCTCCGACGAGGACCGGGCCGAACTCCTCGCCACCGCCGACGAGTCCATGGCCAAGCTGAACCGACTGGTGGAGAACCTTCTCGACCTCAGCCGACTGGAGGCGGGAGCACTCAGCCTCAACCTGCGGGGCACCTCCTTGGAGGAGGTGCTGCCCATGGCTCTGGCGGACGTCACCGGCGTGGAGGTGGCGGACGTGGAGAAGATCCCCGCCGTGCTGGCCGACCCGCCGCTGCTGGAACGGGTCATCGCGAACCTGGTCGGCAACGCCGCCCGCCACACCCCGCCCGGCAAGCGGGTACTGGTCACCGCCAGCGCCCTGTCGGGCCGGGTGGAGCTGCGGGTGGTCGACCGCGGGCCCGGTCTGCCGGCCGACGGCCGCGAGCGGCTCTTCGAGCCCTTCCAGCGGCTCGGCGACACCGACAACACCACCGGCCTGGGCCTCGGGCTGGCGCTCGCCCGCGGACTCACCGAGGCCATGAACGGCACCCTCACCCCGGAGGACACCCCCGGCGGCGGTCTCACGATGGTCGTGTCGCTGCCGACGAACGGGGGCTGACGCTCACTGCATCCCGGAGGCCCGGAACACGGCCCGGGCGATCTCACCGTCCAGGCGTCGCAGGACGGCCCTGCCGCACCGCAACGAGCCGTCGGCCGCCGCCTTCCGCGCCCCCGGTGCCAGGTGCCCCCACAGCTGTGGATTGCGCACCAGGACGTCCGGGTCGATCTCGACGCGGCCGCCCAGCGAGTCCCGCAGCACCAGCCGCCGGGAGACTCCGTCCAGGCAACGGATCGAGACCAACAGGTCGGTCCGCACCCGGTGTTCACGCACCAGCCGCCGCGAGGTCAGCCAGTTCCCGCCCGCGCACACCCGGGCGGGACACAGCACCACCAGCAGCAGCCCGGCGAGCGCGAACCACAGCGCGGCACGCCACGGGGTGATCCGGCCGGCGCCCCAGTCCACCAGGAGGAGCGCCACGAGCAGCAGGCCGGCACAGCGGACCGCGCTCCACAGCTCCCGCGCCCGGTCGCGGTCGTTCGTCGCCGCACCGGAACCGCCAGGGTCCTCGGCACGCGCGTCGAGGGTTCTTCTGCGCACGTCGTCACGGCGTCCCATGGCGCCGACGGTAGTGACCCGGGGATGCCGGTCCGGTCCGGGTTGACGCGGCTCTTACGCAGGCCCGACGTTTCCTTGCCGCCGGGCCCGCGCGGGCGCGCCGCGGTCGCCCGCGTCACACGCCCGTCAAAGTTCCGTCAAGGCAGGGCCGCCGGGCGCGAAGAAGCCGCAAGGAACAGCCGTATGCGGCGAGGACGGACAGAACCTGGGTGCTCCGCGAACACCGCCCGAAGGAGCACCCTTTCATGTCCGTTCTGACCGCCGAGCCGGACGCCGTCCCCGCCGGCGAAGAGCCGCCCGATACCGGTGAACGCCACCGGCTGACCGCGGTCACCGGCCTCGCCGCGCTGTCGCTGGACGCCATGGCGTCGGTGGCCTACGGCCCCGAGGCGATCGTCCTGGTCCTGGCCGCCGCCGGCGCCCACGGCCTCGGCTTCACCCTGCCGGTGACCCTGGCCATCGCCGCCCTGCTGGCGGTGCTGGTCGCCTCGTACCGGCAGGTCATCGCGGCCTTCCCGGACGGCGGCGGCTCCTACGCCGTCGCGAGGAAGCACCTGGGTGCGCGCACCAGCCTCGTGGCCGCCGCCTCGCTCGTCCTGGACTACGTCCTGAACGTCGCCGTCGCCGTCACGGCCGGCGTGGCCGCCCTGACCTCGGCCTTCCCGGCCCTCTACGACGACCGGCTGTGGCTGTGCCTGGCCGCGCTCGCCCTGGTCACCGCCGTCAACCTGCGCGGCATCGTGGAGTCGGCGAAGGCGTTCATCGTGCCGACCGTGGTGTTCGTAGGCTCCATCTTCGTGCTGATCGTCGTCGGGCTGTTCCGGTCCGAGCCGGTCAGCACCGCCACCGCCGCCGGCCACGCCTCGGTCCTCGCCGACAACGCCACCACCGTGGGCGCCCTGTTGCTGCTGAAGGCCTTCGCCGCCGGCTGTTCGGCCCTCACCGGCGTCGAGGCCATCGCCAACGCCGTCCCGTCCTTCCGCGCCCCGCGTGCCCGGCGCGCCCAGCGCGCGGAGGTCGCCCTCGGCGCCGCCCTCGGTGTGATGCTGATCGGCCTGTCGGTGCTGATCTCCCGCTTCCACCTCCAGCCGGTCGAGGGCGTCACCGTCCTCGCCCAGCTCGCGGACGCCTCGCTCGGCCACAACTGGGCTTTCTACGTCATCCAGTTCGCGACCGTGATCCTGCTGGCCCTGTCCGCGAACACCTCCTTCGGCGGCCTCCCCGTACTGCTGAAACTGCTGGCCCGCGACAACTACCTGCCGCACGTCTTCGCGCTGAAGGCCGACCGTCAGGTGCACCGGCACGGCGTCCTCGCCCTGGCCGCCGCCTCGGCCGCGCTGCTGGTCTTCTCCGGCGGCGACACCAACACCCTGGTGCCGCTGTTCGCCATCGGCGTCTTCGTCGGCTTCACCGTCGCGCAGGTGGGCATGGTCCGGCACTGGCGCCTCGAGCGCGGTCCCCGATGGCGCGGCAAGGCGCTGCTCAACGGGTCCGGTGCCCTGCTCACCGGCGTCGCCGCCGTCGTCGTCACCGCGACCAAGTTCGCCGAGGGCGCCTGGCTGATCGTGATCGCCCTGCCCCTGCTCGTCCTGGCCTTCGAGACCGTGCACCGGGCCTACACCCGGATCGGCGAGCGCCTCGGCCTCGGCCGGGTCCCCGAGCATCCGCACCGCGACCGCTCGGTCGTGATCGTGCCCGTCTCCTCGATCTCCCGCCTGACCTCCGAGGCACTGACCGCCGCCACCTCCCTCGGCGACGAGGTCCGCGCCGTGACCGTCTGCTACCCCGACGCCGAGGACCGGGCCGCCCTGCACGCGCTGGAGCTGGCCTGGACGGAGTGGGACCCCGGGGTGCCGCTGGTCCGGCTGAACTGCGAGCGGCGCTCGCTGGGCCGCCCCATCGCCGACTACGTCCGTGAGGTGGCCGCCGCCGAACCGGGGGCGCGGGTCACCGTGCTGATCCCGGAGGCCGAGCCCGAGCGGCTGTGGCAGCGGCTGCTCCAGAACCAGCGGGGCGCGGTCGTCGCGCACGCCGTACGCCGGGAGACGGACGCGGTGATCTGCCGGCTCCGTTTCCGGCTGCTGTGAGCCGGCTCACCATCCGCTCCAGCGCCTCACCAGTGGCACGGATCACGTGCCGTATGAGTCCCGTCAAAGGCGTCAGCGCCGCCGTTAGAGGGCCGTCAAGGGCGGCCTTTTCCGGCCGAACAGGCGCTTTCCTCGAATCGTCCGCTTACCTCGAACCTCACTCCAGGAGTCAGCGATGGCCGATCTGGCCTTCGTCGTCGTCATCATCGCGGGTTTCGCGCTGGTGGCTCTCGCCGCCAAGGGGGTGACGAAGCTGTGACCGCCGAGACCATCGTCGGCCTCGTCGTGGCCGTCACCCTGCTGGGCTATCTCGTCCTCGCCCTGATCTTCCCGGAGAGGTTCTGAGACATCCATGGGTCCCGTCCTCGCAGGCGTGCTCCAGCTGCTCGCGCTCATAGCGGCGCTGGCGCTCGCCTACATCCCCCTCGGCAACTACATGGCCAAGGTCTACTCCTCCGACAAGCACTGGCGGGTCGAGAAGTGGATCTACAAGGGCATCGGTGCCAACCCCGACACCGAGATGCGCTGGCCCGCCTATCTGCGCGGCGTCCTCGCCTTCTCCGTGATCGGCGTCCTGTTCCTCTACGCCCTCCAGCGGCTCCAGGGCGTGCTGCCCGGCTCGCTGGGCTTCTCCGCGATCGACGCGGACCAGGCGTTCAACACCGCCGTGTCGTTCGTGACGAACACCAACTGGCAGTCGTACTACGGCGAGCAGGCCATGGGCCACGTCGTGCAGACCGCCGGTCTGGCCGTGCAGAACTTCGTCTCCGCCGCCGTCGGCATCGCCGTCGCGGTGGCGCTGGTGCGCGGCTTCGCCCGCTCGCGCACCGGTGAGCTGGGCAACTTCTGGGCCGACCTGGTGCGCGGTGTCGTCCGCATCCTGGTCCCGCTGGCCGCGATCGCCGCGGTCGTCCTGGTGGCCGCCGGTGCCATCCAGAACTTCTCCGGCATTCACGAGGTCGGCCAGTTCATGGGCGGCCACCAGCAGTGGAACGGCGGCGCGGTCGCCTCGCAGGAGGCCATCAAGGAGCTGGGCACCAACGGCGGCGGCTACTTCAACGCCAACAGCGCCCACCCCTTCGAGAACCCCACCCCGTTCTCGAACCTCTTCGAGATCTTCCTGATCCTGGTCATCCCGTTCGCGCTGACCCGCACGTTCGGCGTCATGGTCGGCTCGGTGAAGCAGGGTTACGCGATCCTCGCGACCATGGCCGTCATCTGGCTGGGCTTCGTCGCCCTGATGATGTGGACCGAGTTCGCCCACCACGGACCGGCGTTCGACATCGCCGGCGGGGCGTACGAGGGCAAGGAGACCCGCTTCGGGATCGGCGGCTCGTCGATCTTCGCGACCTCGACCACCCTCACCTCGACCGGTGCGGTGAACTCCTTCCACTCCTCCTTCACCGGTCTCGGCGGCGGCGTCACCCTGCTCGGCATGATGCTGGGCGAGATCGCGCCCGGCGGCGTGGGCTCCGGCCTGTACGGCATGCTGATCATGGCGATCATCGCGGTGTTCATCGCCGGTCTGATGGTCGGCCGCACGCCCGAGTACCTGGGCAAGAAGATCGGCTCCCGCGAGATCAAGCTGGCGGCCTGCTACATCCTGGTCACCCCGGCGCTGGTACTGATCTTCACCGCCTTCGCCATGGCGCTGCCGACCCCGCTGAACTCCCTGACCAACAGTGGGGCGCACGGATTCTCCGAGATCCTGTACGCCTACACGTCCGCGTCCAACAACAACGGCTCGGCGTTCGCCGGTCTGAACGCGGACACCCAGTGGTTCAACAGCACGCTGGGCCTGGCCATGCTGCTCGGCCGATTCATTCCGATGATCTTCGTGTTGGCCCTGGCCGGCTCGCTCGCCGAGCAGAGGCCCGTGCCGGCCACCGCGGGAACGCTGCGCACCGACAAGCCCCTGTACACGGGTCTGCTCGTCGGCACGATCATCATCATCACCGGTCTGACGTACTTCCCGGCCCTCGCGCTCGGGCCGCTGGCCGAGGGGCTGGCGTGATGACCACTCGCACAGAGAAGCAAGAGGACTCCATGTCCACAGCCACTCCGACCCGGGCGCCGCACAGCGACGTACCCACCGCGCACAAGTCCGCCGAAGGCCGTGTCGGCGCGGGCCTCTTCGACCCGAAGCAGCTGGTCAAGTCGCTGCCGGAGGCCTTCCGCAAGCTCGACCCGCGGGTGATGGTCAAGTCCCCCGTGATGTTCGTGGTGTGGATCGGCTCCATCCTGACCACCGCCTTCTCCTTCAAGGACCCGGGCGACTGGTTCGGCTGGACCATCAGCGCCTGGCTGTGGCTGACGGTGATCTTCGCCAACCTGGCGGAGGCCGTCGCCGAGGGCCGCGGCAAGGCGCAGGCCGACACGCTGCGCAAGGCCAAGACGGACACGGTCGCCCGCAAGGTCGACGGGACCGTCGTCGCCGGTACCGACTTGAAGATCGGCGACCTGGTCGTCTGTGAAGCGGGCGACATCATCCCCGGTGACGGCGACGTCATCGAGGGCGTGGCCTCCGTGGACGAGTCGGCGATCACCGGTGAGTCCGCTCCCGTCATCCGCGAGTCCGGCGGCGACCGCTCGGCCGTCACCGGTGGCACGAAGGTGCTCTCCGACCGCATCGTCATCAAGATCACGACGAAGCCCGGCGAGACCTTCATCGACCGGATGATCAACCTGGTCGAGGGCGCCGCCCGGCAGAAGACGCCGAACGAGATCGCGCTCAACATCCTGCTCGCCTCGCTGACGATCGTCTTCCTGCTGGCCTGCGCCACGCTCCCGCCGCTGGCGGACTACGCGGGCACGCATCTGACGATGGTCGTGCTGGTCGCCCTGCTGGTCTGTCTGATTCCGACGACCATCGGCGCCCTGCTCTCCGCGATCGGCATCGCGGGCATGGACCGTCTGGTGCAGCGCAACGTCCTCGCCATGTCGGGCCGCGCGGTCGAGGCCGCCGGTGACGTCTCCACGCTGCTGCTCGACAAGACCGGCACCATCACCCTCGGCAACCGCCAGGCCGCCGAGTTCGTACCGGTGCGCGGGACGACCGAGGCCCAGGTGGCCGACGCCGCCCAGCTGTCGTCGCTGGCCGACGAGACGCCCGAGGGCCGCTCCGTCGTCGTACTCGCGAAGGAGAAGTACGGCCTGCGCGAGCGCCACCAGGGCGAGTTGACCGGCGCCGAGTGGATCGCCTTCACCGCCCAGACGCGGATGTCGGGCGTCGACGTCGACGGCCGCAGGATCCGCAAGGGCGCCGCCGGTTCGGTCATCGCCTGGGTCCGGGAGCAGGGCGGCACGGTCGCCGACGACGCGGACACCCTCTCCAACCGCATCTCCGAGTCCGGCGGTACGCCGCTGCTCGTCGCGGTGGAGGACGCGCAGGGTGCGCGCGTCCTGGGCGTCATCCACCTCAAGGACGTCGTCAAGGACGGCATGCGGGAGCGGTTCGAGGAACTGCGCCGCATGGGCATCAAGACCGTCATGATCACGGGTGACAACCCGCTGACCGCCAAGGCGATCGCCGAGGAGGCGGGCGTCGACGACTTCCTCGCGGAGGCGACTCCCGAGGACAAGATGGCGCTCATCAAGCGGGAGCAGGCCGGCGGCAAGCTGGTCGCGATGACCGGTGACGGCACCAACGACGCGCCCGCGCTCGCGCAGGCGGACGTCGGTGTGGCGATGAACACCGGTACGTCGGCCGCCAAGGAGGCCGGCAACATGGTCGACCTCGACTCCAACCCGACCAAGCTCATCGAGATCGTCGAGATCGGCAAGCAACTCCTCATCACCCGGGGCGCGTTGACCACGTTCTCCATCGCCAACGACGTCGCGAAGTACTTCGCGATCATCCCGGCGCTGTTCGCGGTCGTCTACCCGGGCCTGGACAAGCTCAACATCATGAACCTGTCCTCGCCGGACTCCGCGATCCTGTCCGCGGTCATCTTCAACGCGCTGATCATCGTCGCGCTGGTGCCGCTGTCCCTGAAGGGTGTGCGGTACCGGCCGGTGAGCGCCGACAAGCTGCTGCGGCGCAACCTCACCGTCTACGGACTCGGCGGTCTGATCGCCCCGTTCATCGGCATCAAGCTCATCGACATGCTCATCTCCCTCATCCCCGGAATCGGCTGATCGCCATGAACAACTCCGTATCGAACACCGCCCGGTTGCTCGGGGCGGGCCTGCGCGCCCTCCTCGTGCTGACCCTGGTGACCGGCGTCATCTACCCGCTGGTGATCACCGGCATCGCGCAGGGTCTGTTCAGCGGCAAGGCGAACGGCTCCGAGATCAAGGCGGACGGCAAGGTCGTCGGGTCGTCCCTGATCGGGCAGTCCTACAACCTTCCGCTGAAGAAGGGCGAGGAGACTCCGACACCCGACCTGAAGTGGTTCCAGGGCCGCCCGCAGAACGGTCTCGGCACCAACGGCGTCAACACCCAGTACTCGCTCATCCTGTCCGGCGCGACCAACCGGTCCGGCGACAACGAAGAGCTCATCCAGTGGGTGAAGGACGCCAAGGCCGCCGTCATCAAGGACAACTCGACGGCTGACCACAAGGTCAAGCCGGTCGACGTGCCCGCCGACGCGGTGACGTCGTCCGGCTCCGGTCTGGACCCGGACATCTCCCCGCAGTACGCGGAACTCCAGGTCAACCGGGTCGCCGAGAAGAACGGCCTGCCCGTCGCCCAGGTGCAGAAGCTGGTCGACGAGCACACCGAGGGCCGCACGCTCGGCTTCATGGGCGAGCCCCGGGTGAACGTCCTCGAACTCAACATCGCGCTCAAGGACCTCGCGGCGAAGAGCTGATGGCGTTACGCGAACCGTGCGGGAGTCGGCGGCCGGAGACATCCGGTGCCGCCGACTCCCGCCGCCATCGGACCAGTTGCCCAGATGCTGGGCAGGAAGGCGTACACCCATGACCCGGGTGCTCGTGGTGGAGGACGACCCGCAGCTCGTACGGGCTCTGGTCATCAACCTGGAGGCACGTCACTACGGCGTCGACGCCGCCCCCGACGGGGCCACGGCCCTGCGGCTCGCGGCGGCGCGTCAGCCCGACGTGGTCCTGCTCGACCTCGGCCTGCCCGACATGGACGGCGTCGACATCATCAAGGGTCTGCGCGGCTGGAGCCGGGTGCCGATCCTGGTCCTGTCCGCCCGTCAGGCGTCGGACGAGAAGGTGGTCGCGCTGGACGCCGGCGCCGACGACTACGTCACCAAGCCGTTCAGCATGAACGAACTGCTCGCCCGGTTGCGGGCCGCGGTCCGCCGGACCGAGGACACCCCGCTCGCCCCCGAGACCACGCTGGTCGAGACGGGGGACTTCAGCATCGACCTGCTCGCCAAGAAGGTGGTCCGGCACGGGCGGGATGTGCGGCTGACCCCGACCGAGTGGCATCTGCTGGAGATCCTGGTGACCAGCCCGGGCCGGCTGATCAGCCAGAAACACCTCCTCCATGAGGTCTGGGGCGTCTCGCAGAGCAGCAAGACCAACTACCTGCGGGTCTACATGGCCCAGCTGCGCCGCAAGCTGGAGCAGGACCCCTCCCACCCCCGCTATCTGATCACCGAGCCCGGTATGGGCTACCGCTTCGAAGCCTGACCGAGGGACGACATGGGACGCGGCAAGCTCAGGATCTACCTCGGCGCGGCACCGGGCGTCGGCAAGACGTACGCGATGCTGTCGGAGGCGCACCGCCGGATCGAGCGGGGCACCGACTGCGTCGTCGCGTTCGTGGAACATCACCACCGGCCGCGTACCGAGGTGATGCTGCACGGCCTGGAACAGGTGCCACGCAGGGAGATCGCCTACCGGGGCGGCACGTTCACCGAGATGGACGTGGACGCCGTCCTGCGCCGCGCCCCAAGGGTCGCCCTGGTCGACGAGCTGGCCCACACCAACGTGCCCGGCTCCCGTAACACCAAGCGCTGGCAGGACGTGGAGGAGCTGCTGGCGGCCGGCATCGACGTCATATCGACCGTCAACATCCAGCACCTGGAGTCGCTGGGCGACGTGGTCGAGTCCATCACCGGCGTACGGCAGCGCGAGACCGTCCCCGACGAGGTCGTGCGCCGTGCCGACCAGATCGAGCTGGTCGACATGTCGCCACAGGCGCTGCGCCGCCGTATGGCGCACGGGAACATCTACCGGCCGGACAAGGTCGACGCGGCCCTGTCCAACTACTTCCGGCCGGGCAACCTCACCGCCCTGCGCGAACTGGCGCTGCTGTGGGTGGCCGACCGGGTCGACGCCTATCTGACCGAGTACCGCAGTGAGCACCGGGTGTCGGCCATCTGGGGTTCGCGCGAGCGGATCGTGGTCGGGCTGACCGGCGGCCCCGAGGGACGCACCCTGATACGGCGTGCGGCACGGCTCGCCGAGAAGGGCGCCGGAGGCGAGGTGCTCGCCGTCTACATCTCCCGCAGCGACGGTCTGAGCGCCGCCTCCCCGAAGGAACTCGCGGACCAGCGCACCCTGGTGGAGGACCTGGGCGGCACCTTCCACCAGGTCGTCGGCGACGACGTACCGGCCGCCCTGCTCGACTTCGCCCGCGGGGTGAACGCCACCCAGATCGTCCTCGGCGTCTCCCGGCGCAGAAGCTGGCAGTACGTCTTCGGACCCGGCGTCGGCGCCACCGTCGCCCGCGAGTCCGGTCCCGACCTCGACGTGCACCTCATCACGCACGACGAGGTGGGCAAGGGCCGCGGGCTGCCGGTGGCGCGCGGCGCCCGCCTCGGACGGTCCCGGGTCATCTGGGGCTGGCTCGTCGGTGTGCTCGGCCCCGCCCTGCTCACCTGGCTCCTCACCGGCGTCACCGCCGAGGTCGGCCTCGCCAACGACATGCTGCTCTTCCTGACCCTGACGGTGGCGGCGGCACTGCTCGGCGGGCTCTTCCCGGCGCTGGCCTCCGCGGTGGTCGGTTCCCTGCTGCTCAACTGGTTCTTCACGCCGCCCGTCCACACCCTGACGATCGCCGACCCGAAGAACATCGTCGCCATCGCGATCTTCGTCGGGGTCGCCGTGTCCGTGGCCTCGGTCGTGGACCTCGCGGCCCGGCGCACCCACCAGGCGGCCCGGCTGCGGGCCGAGTCGGAGATCCTGTCCTTCCTCGCCGGGAACGTGTTGCGCGGCGAGACCGGCCTGGAGGACCTGCTGGAACGGGTCCGCGAGACCTTCGGCATGGAGTCGGTGGCCCTCCTGGAGCGGACCGGTGAGACGGACCCCTGGACCTGCGCCGGCAGCGTGGGACCCCGGCCCGCCGACACCCCCGAGGACGCGGACGTCGACGTACCCGTCGGCGACCACCTGGCCCTGTCCCTGCGCGGCCGGGTGCTGCCGGCCGCGGACCGCAGGGTGCTGGCCGCGTTCGCCGCGCAGGCCGCCGTGGTCCTGGACCGGCAGCGGCTGCGCCGCGAGGCGGGCCGCGCGAAGGAACTGGCCGAGGGCAACCGCATCCGTACGGCGCTGCTGGCCGCCGTCAGCCACGACCTGCGCACTCCGCTGGCCGGCATCAAGGCGGCCGTCACCTCGCTGCGTTCCGACGACGTCGAGTGGTCCGAGGAGGACCAGGCGGAACTGCTGGCCGCCATCGAGGAGGGCGCCGACCGGCTCGACCACCTGGTCGGCAATCTGCTGGACATGTCCAGACTCCAGACCGGGACCGTCACGCCCATCATCCGCGAGACCGACCTCGACGAGGTCGTGCCGATGGCGCTCGGCGGGGTCCCCGAGGACAGCGTGGACCTCGAAATCCCCGAGACGCTGCCCATGGTGCACGTCGACCGGGGGCTGCTGGAGCGGGCCGTCGCCAACGTGGTCGAGAACGCCGTCAAGTACAGCCCGCCGGGCGAGCGGGTCCTGGTCGCCGCGAGTGCCATCGCCGACCGCGTCGAGGTACGGGTCGTCGACCGCGGACCCGGCGTCCCGGACGACGCCAAGGACCGCATCTTCGAGCCCTTCCAGCGCTACGGCGACTCACCGCGCGGCACCGGCGTCGGCCTGGGTCTGGCGGTGGCCCGCGGTTTCGCGGAGGCCATCGGCGGCACCCTTGCGGCCGAGGACACGCCTGGCGGGGGCCTGACGATGGTGCTGGCGGTACGGACGGCACCGGACCGGCAGGACTTGCCCACTCCGGTTCCGGGCTGAGGCGTCCTCAGCCGCCGCGGGGCGCGTACATGATCACGGCCATTCCGGCGAGGCAGACCAGCGCGCCGATCACGTCGTAGCGGTCGGGGCGGTAGCCGTCGGCGACCACGCCCCAGGCGATGGACCCGGCGACGAAGATCCCGCCGTAGGCGGCGAGGATGCGGCCGAAGTTGTCGTCGGTCTGGAAGGTGGCCACCACCCCGTACAGCCCGAGAGCGATGACCCCGGCGCCGACCCAGATCCAGCCCTTGTGCTCACGGATGCCCTGCCAGACCAGCCAGGCACCGCCGATCTCGAACAGGGCGGCGACGGCGAACAGGGCCACGGAACGCGCGACGGTCATGATCGGTGAGCGTACAGGCGGGCGGGGCCCGTCCTCCTGAGCGGCTGCCCACCCGCCCCTACCCGCCCCCGCCCGTCAGTCGAGCCGCTCCAGCGGCACCGCCGCCACGCTGTGCCCGCGTCGGTCCAGGACACGGCCGACGTTCTTGTCCGTGCGCAGCACCACCGCGCGGTCGCCGACCCGGAACCCGAGGTCGGCCATCTCGTGCTCCAGGTGCGCTTCCAGACGGTGCACGTCCTGGACGCCGCGCAGCCACACGTCGAGGATCAGATTGTGCGGACCGGCGGTGACGGTGCACAGCCGCAGCTCCGGCAGGGTCCGCAGCGCCGCCTCCGCCGCCTGGAGATGCTCCGCCGGTACGGAGGCGAAGTAGACGGCGGTGACGGGCCAGCCGGTGAGCGGGCGGGCGAGACTGCAACGCAGCACCAGCCGGCCGGAGCCCAGCAGCAGGCCCAGCCTGCGGCGGGCGGTGGCCACGCTGGTGCCGGTGCGCTCGGCCAGTTCGCTGAGCGGCATCCGGCCGTCCTCGCCGAGCGCGACCATGATGCGCCGGTCCAGCGGACGCATCGGCTCGGCGGGCACGGGCGGCCGCTCCGGCGGGTGCAGCCGCGCGCGCTGCTCCGCCGAGAGACTGCGCAGCCGCCACCGGCTCCCCTCGAACGGCGCGTCCGTGATCACGTGCGAGCGCGTCGAGCGGACCCCGGGGCAGTGGGCGATGCGGTCACCGATGTAGTCGGCGAGTTCGTCGAGGCTGTACGCCCACACGATCGCCAGGATGTCCCGGGCGCCAGAGGTCTGCTTCACGCTCAGCGTGGCGATGTCGCCGGCGAGGATCTCGGCGACCCGCGTGGCCCGCGCGGCGGCGGTCACGATCTCGACCTGCGCCATCACCCGCCCGTCGGTCGCCGGTGCCATATGGCCGCTCACCCAGGCGGCCCCGCTGTCGGAGAGCCGCTTCCAGCGACGGGCGACGGTGACCGCGTCCACGCCGAGCACCCGGCCCACCAGCGACCAGGGCGCGCGGGGCTGGATCTGGAGCGCGTTGACGATCGCCAGATCCAGCTCGCTGAGTTCCTGATCCTGCATTTCGAGCACTCCGGTGAACGAATCCTGCAATCCGGCGCCCGTGCTGCCGTCGGACTTGAGGCTACCGCGACATCCGACCAGCACGAGGAGCGGTAGCAGTGGCCCTGAAGATCATCAACGCCCGGATCGTCGACGGCACCGGCCGCGCGCCCGTGCCCGACGGTGTGGTCGTCACGGACGAGCACGGTGACCTCGTCCACGCCGGCCGCGCCGAGGACGCCCCGCCGACCGCGCCCGACATCGACGTACTGGACGCGGCGGGCCGTACCGTCCTGCCCGGCTTCATCGACTGCCATGTGCACCTCGGCGCCGAGAACGGCAGGGCGCTGTCCGAGCGCTTCGCCATGGACGACACCGTCGAGACCTTCCGCACCGCCCGCCGCCTGCGCCGCACCCTCGACGCCGGCATCACCACCGCCCGCGACCTCGGCGGCCTGCCCGCCGGCTTCCGGGTCGCGGTCGCCGAGGGCCTGATCGAGGGCCCCCGCCTGCACACCGCGATCCGCGTGATCGGCCACACCGGCGGCCACGCCGACTTCACCACCCCCTCCGGCATCGACACCAGCGGCGGCGTCGGCGAGATCGCGGACAACCCCTACGAGGTGCGCAAGGCCGTACGGCGGCTGCTGCGCGAGGGCGCCGACGTCATCAAGCTCTGCGCGACCGGCGGCATGGGCAGCCCCCACGACCAGCCCGAGGACGAGGGGCTGACGGAGGAGGAGATCCGCACGGTCGTCGACGAGGTGCGCCGCCACGGCGGACGGCCGGTGGCCGCGCACGCCCAGGGCACCGCGGGCATCCTCAACGCGATCCGCGGCGGCGTCACCAGCATCGAGCACGGCTACGGCCTCGACGCCGAGGCACGTGAACTGGCGGGGGAGCGCGGCGTGTTCGTCGTCCCGACCCTCTCCACGGTCTTCGACGGCATCGACAAGGCGACCATGGCGCCGTACCACTACGAAAAGAAGACGCGCTGGTCCGGCATCACCAAGGAGAACATCTCCGCCGCCATCGCGCACGGGCTGCGGATCGCGATGGGCACCGACGCCGCGATCAGCCCGCACGGCCGGAACCTGCGCGAACTGCTGCACCTCGTCTCCCTGGGGATGTCCCCGGCGGACGCGATCGCCGCCGGCACCCGGGTCGCCGCCGAACTGCTCGGGCTCAGCGAGCGGATCGGCACCCTGGAACCCGGCAAGGCCGCGGACCTCGTCGTGTGCGAGGGCGATCCGCTGGCCGACATCTCCGTGCTCGCCGACCCCGCGCACATCCGCTGCGTGGTCCAGCAAGGCGTCGTACGCAAGAACACCCTCACGCGACAGACCGAGCCCACCGACGGCACCGACTGAGAGGCGCCCGCCATGCAGGACACCCTCGCATCGCCCTCCCCGACGAAGGGCGACGGCGGATACGGCAGCGGCCGGCTCGACCGGCTGATGGCCGCACTGGAGCGCCTGGGCAACCGGCTCTGGCACCCCTTCTACCTCTTCACCGCCCTCTTCGCCCTCCTCGCCGTCGTCTCCACGGCACTGGCCTGGGCGGACGTCGGGGTGACGGTGCCCGGCAGCGATGAACACCTCCAGGTCCACGGGCTGCTCACCGGGGACGGCATCAGCTGGTTCCTGGAGAACGCGCTCACCAACTTCACCGGCTTCCCGCCCCTGGGCACGGTCCTGCTGATGATGATGGCCGTCGGGGTCGCCGAGCGGACCGGACTGCTGGAGACGGCGGTCCGGGCGACCGTCGCCAAGGCGCCCGCGTGGCTGCTGCCGTACGTGGTGGCGTTCGTGGCCTGCCAAGGCCATGTGATGAGCGACATCGCGGTCCTGGTGATCCCGCCGCTGGCCGCGCTGGTGTTCAAGGCCGCCGGACGGCACCCCGTGGCCGGCCTGATCGGCGCCTTCGCCTGTGTGTGCGCGGGCTACGCCTCCGGCTTCACGGTCGGCGCCCTCGACGCGCTGTACGCGGGCATCACCGAGAAGGTCGCGGCGGTACTGCCGGCCGGACAGGACGTGCCCACCCACCTCCTCGTCAACTACTTCTTCACCGCCTCGGCCAGCGTGGTGCTCGCCCTGATCGGCGGCTTCCTGACGGCCCGGGTGCTGGAGCCGCGGCTGCCCGCTCCGGTCACGGAGGGCTCGACCGACGACTCCTCCGAGGAGTCCGCCGCGATCGGCCCGGAGCAGCGGCGCGGACTGCGGTGGGCCACGGCGGCGGTCGCCGTGTACGCCACCGTCGTGCTGGTCACCTGGCTGCTGCCCGGCAGTCCGCTCCAGGGCGAGGGCGGCGCGCTCGTGCCGTCACCGGCGCTCAGCGGCATCGTGCCGCTGCTGTTCGGCGCCTTCGTCATCGCGGGCACGGTGTACGGGGTGAAGGCCCGCACGGTGACGCATCGCAACGACATCCCGAGGATGATGGGCGAATCCGTCACCTCGATGTCCGGCTACATCGTGCTGATCCTCGTCATCGCGCAGTTCATCGCGGTCTTCACCTGGTCCAACCTCGGCACCCTGCTCGCCGTGGAGGGCGCGGAGCTGCTGAAGTCCGCGGGGCTGACCGGCTTCACCGCGCTGGTGCTCTTCGTCCTGGTGGTCAGCGTGCTGAACGTGCTGATCACCTCGGGTTCGGCGCTGTGGTCCCTGA
Source organism: Streptomyces sp. NPDC098781 (assembly GCF_044759995.1). Taxonomy (NCBI): domain Bacteria; kingdom Bacillati; phylum Actinomycetota; class Actinomycetes; order Kitasatosporales; family Streptomycetaceae; genus Streptomyces; species Streptomyces sp. NPDC098781. Next base: position 327,378 of record NZ_JBIWAK010000009.1, on the reverse strand, counting down.
TGGCCCCGGTCTTCGTACCGACCTTCATGCTCATCGGGATGTCCCCGGCCCTGACCCTCGCGGCCTTCCGGATCGCGGACTCCGCGACCCAGATGATCTCCCCGCTCAACCCTTACCTGTTCCTCAGCCTCGCCCTGATGCGCCGCTACGAACCCGGCGCGCAACTGGGCACGTTGATGTCCCGGCTGGCGATCTACGTCCTGCCGTTCATCGGGGCATGGCTGGCCGTGCTCGGCATCTTCTACGCCTTCGACCTGCCGCTCGGGCCCGGGGCCGGGATCCATCTGCCCTGACCGTCGGGGCGGCCTTCACCCCCAGACGCAGCCGCCGCACCCCACTTGCCCCGCAAGCAGCGGGTCACACAGGGGTGCGGCGGCATGCGGTCATCAGATGTCGCGGAAGATCTCGATCTGCGCGCCGATCGTGTTCAGCCGCTCCGCGAGATCCTCGTAACCCCGGTTGATGACATACACGTTCCGCAGCACGGACGTCCCCTCCGCCGCCATCATCGCCAGCAGCACGACCACGGCGGGCCGCAGCGCGGGCGGGCACATCATCTCGGCGGCCCGCCAGCGGGTCGGGCCCTCGACCAGGACGCGGTGCGGGTCCAGCAACTGAAGGCGTCCGCCGAGGCGGTTGAGGTCGGTCAGGTAGATCGCGCGGTTGTCGTAGACCCAGTCGTGGATGAGGGTCTTGCCGGAGGCGACGGCCGCGATGGCCGCGAAGAACGGGACGTTGTCGATGTTCAGGCCGGGGAACGGCATCGGGTGGATCTTGTCGATCGGCGCCTCCAGCTTGGAGGGCCGGACGGTGAGGTCCACCAGCCGGGTGCGGCCGTTGTCCGCGAAGTACTCGCGTGTGCGGTCGTGGTCGAGGCCCATCTCTTCCAGGACCGCCAGTTCGATCTCCAGGAACTCGATGGGGACACGACGCACCGTCAGTTCCGACTCCGTCACCACGGCGGCGGCCAGCAGGCTCATCGCCTCGACCGGGTCCTCGGAGGGGGAGTAGTCGACGTCGACGTCGATGGTCGGCACACCGTGGACGGTGAGCGTCGTCGTGCCGATGCCCTCCACCCGCACTCCGAGCGTCTCCAGGAAGAAGCACAGGTCCTGGACCATGTAGTTGGAGGACGCGTTGCGGATGACCGTGACGCCGTCGTGCCGCGCGGCGGCCAGCAGCGCGTTCTCGGTCACGGTGTCGCCGCGCTCGGTCAGCACGATCGGCCGGCCGGCGCGCACCGTACGGTCGACCGTGGCGTGGTACTGCCCCTCGGTCGCCGCCACTTCGAGGCCGAACCGGCGCAGCGCGATCATGTGCGGCTCGATGGTCCGGGTGCCCAGGTCGCAGCCGCCGGCATACGGCAGCTTGAAGCGGTCCATCCGGTGCAGCAGCGGACCGAGGAACATGATGATCGAGCGGGTGCGGACGGCCGCCTCGGCGTCGATGGCGTCCATGTCCAGCTCGGAGGGCGGCACGATCTCCAGGTCGACGCCGTCGTTGATCCAACGGGTGCGCACGCCGATGGAGTTGAGCACCTCCAGAAGGCGGTACACCTCTTCGATCCGGGCGACCCGGCGCAGCACTGTGCGCCCCTTGTTGAGCAGTGAGGCGCACAGCAGTGCCACGCAGGCGTTCTTGCTGGTCTTGACGTCGATCGAACCGGACAGTCGACGTCCGCCGACGACCCTCAGATGCATCGGCCCGGCGTACCCCAGCGACACGATCTCGCTGTCCAGGGCTTCACCGATTCGGGCGATCATCTCAAGGCTGATGTTCTGGTTGCCGCGCTCGATGCGATTGACGGCGCTCTGGGAGGTGCCGAGCGCCTCGGCCAGCTGCGTCTGTGTCCAGCCACGGTGTTGCCGGGCGTCACGGATGAGCTTGCCGATGCGTACGAGGTAGTCGTCTGCCATGAGGTTGAGGCTATCTCAGATATGAGATGGCACATTCCCAGGGGGGCCGTTCGGGTGACGTGCCGTCAACGCCGCCTGGCGGTACGGGTGCGGCGCCACCCGAAAGGTCCGGGCAAATCCATCGATGTCGTACGACGTCCGGTGCTGCTGTGGGTGTGTCGCGGACCGTTCCTGCCGCCCGTGGTGATGGACCAGGAGCGACGGTTGATGTTCAGGCGCACACCGGGCAAAATGCGAAAACTCTTACGAAATGTCAGGGGCATGGATGCCTCCTCCTTCCGGAGTCAAGTGCGTATCCCTCGGTTACCCCGACTCGGCGAACTGATGACATGTCGAAAAACCGGAAGGGCCGGCCCGACGCGGTGAGCGTCGGGCCGGCCCTTCCGGTGGTCCGTCCCCTGTCGGTCGGTCAGTCCGTGCCGGACTCCATCGCGGCCCGGTCCAGCGCGGCGTCCTCCTCCGAGACCTCACCGCGCGAGGCGATGGCCTCGGCACCGCCCTCCGGCAGCTCCGGCATGGTGCCGATCAGCCCGGTGGCGGCGGCCTGCGAGGCGCCGATGGTGGGGCTGCCCGTGCCGATCAGGCCGAGGCCGACGTACTGCTCCAGCTTGGCGCGCGAGTCGGCGATGTCGAGGTTGCGCATGGTGAGCTGGCCGATCCGGTCGACCGGGCCGAAGGCCGAGTCCTCGGTGCGCTCCATCGACAGCTTGTCCGGGTGGTAGCTGAAGGCCGGGCCGGTCGTGTCGAGGATCGAGTAGTCCTCGCCGCGCCGCAGCCGGAGCGTGACCTCGCCGGTGACGGCGGCGCCCACCCAGCGCTGGAGCGACTCCCGGATCATCAGCGCCTGCGGGTCCAGCCACCGGCCCTCGTACATCAGGCGGCCGAGGCGCCGGCCCTCGGTGTGGTACTGGGCGAGGGTGTCCTCGTTGTGGATCGCGTTGACCAGGCGCTCGTACGCGGCGTGCAGCAGCGCCATGCCCGGCGCCTCGTAGATGCCGCGGCTCTTGGCCTCGATGATCCGGTTCTCGATCTGGTCCGACATGCCGAGGCCGTGCCGGCCGCCGATGGCGTTGGCCTCCATCACCAGGTCGACGGCGGAGGCGAACTCCTTGCCGTTGACGGTGACCGGGCGGCCCTGCTCGAAGCCGATCGTCACGTCCTCGGCGGGAATCTCGACGGACGGGTCCCAGAACCGCACGCCCATGATGGGCTCCACGGTCTCGACGCCGGTGCCCAGGTGCTCCAGGGTCTTGGCCTCGTGGGTGGCGCCCCAGATGTTGGCGTCCGTGGAGTACGCCTTCTCGGTGCTGTCGCGGTAGGGCAGGCCGTGCGCGACCAGCCACTCCGACATCTCCTTGCGGCCGCCGAGCTCGGTCACGAAGTCCGCGTCCAGCCAGGGCTTGTAGATCCGCAGGTTCGGGTTGGCGAGCAGGCCGTAGCGGTAGAACCGCTCGATGTCGTTGCCCTTGAAGGTCGAGCCGTCGCCCCAGATCTGGACGTTGTCCTCGAGCATCGCGCGCACCAGCAGCGTGCCGGTGACGGCGCGACCCAGCGGCGTGGTGTTGAAGTACGCCCGCCCGCCGGAGCGGATGTGGAACGCACCGCAGGTCAGCGCGGCCAGCCCCTCCTCGACCAGGGCGGCACGGCAGTCGACCAGACGCGCGACCTCGGCGCCGTAGGTCTTCGCACGGCCGGGCACCGAGGCGATGTCGGGCTCGTCGTACTGGCCGATGTCGGCGGTGTAGGTGCACGGGACGGCACCCTTGTCGCGCATCCAGGCGACCGCGACCGAGGTGTCGAGACCGCCCGAGAAGGCGATGCCGACGCGTTCGCCGGTGGGGAGGGAGGTGAGGACCTTGGACATAGGAAGAGTATGCATCATCTCGCATGGTCATGCAATGCCGCATGGTCATGCAATGGGGGTCCGGTCACGCCCCCGGCACCCCTCGTCGTGGCCGTCGCCTCGTCCCGGGTGGTACCGAGCGGCAGTGCCTTGCCCTCCAGCGCGCCGTCCGCCAGGGCCGGCCGCAGGTCGCGGGGCACGCCGGGACCGCCGAGCACCACGCGGCCGGCGGCAACGCCACCTGCGTCTACCGGTTCGACCACCGGCCCGCCGAGGACGAGCGCGCCCTGGGTGCCACCCACTGCCCTTCCTCTTCAACGCCCTCGACGCCTACTGGGGCAGCCCGGTGCTGGGCACGCCCACCGGCGCCGAGCGAACCCTGGGGCGCGCGTTCGCGAGCGCCGTCGCCGAGTTCGTCACCACCGGATCGGTGCGCGACCGGCTGCCGTGCGCACCCGCCACGGCCGCCCGGATCCGGCACGGCCGCGCGAGCCGGACCAGCGCCAAATGTGACGACCGTCACATGCGCGGCCTCGAACTTCGGCGCTCGCCGTGCATCCAGTCGGCAACGGTCACCAAGCGTCCCCGGAGCGACAGCATGGCTTATCTACGCGGATTCATCCCCTGGATCGTGGCGGGCGTCGTCACGTCCTTCGACTGGCGCTGGGGCGCCCTCGGCGGACTCGTCTCGGGGCTGTTGCTCCTGGTGCTCGAACGCCGCCGCGGGGTCGGCCTCGACGCCCTGATCCTGGAGATCAGCAGCGTCGTGTACTTCGCCGTGATCGCCGTCGTGGCCGTCACCAGGCCGCACTCGGTCCTGGCGGACCACGTCGACGTCGTCTCCTTCGCCTGGCTCGCCGCCACCGCCTGGGGGACGCTGGCCATCCGCCGCCCCTTCACGGTGGGCATCGCCAAGCGGCAGACACCCCGTGAATACTGGGAAATGCCGGAATTCATCCGGGTCAACAACCACATCACCAGCGCCTGGGGCGCCGGTTTCACCTTCATCGCGGTGAGCCTGGCCGTCCTCGGGGCGGTGGACGCTCCGCTCTGGGCAGGCATCACCGCCCGCGTCGCCGGCCTCGTCGCCCCCGCCGCTTTCACGAAGGTCTATCCCGCCCGCGCCCAGGCCCGTCTGTCGGCCGCCCCGGCGCCCCTCGCGGCCGTACCGCAGCAATCACCCGAAGGAGCTGACGCACCATGACCACCGAACCAAGGAATGTCGTCCTCGTCCATGGCGGATTCGTCGACGGATCGGGCTGGAAGGGCGTCTACGACCATCTGAAGGCCGACGGCCTGAACGTCACCGTCGTCCAGAACCCCACCCTCTCCCTCGCGGGCGACGTCGCCGCCACCAGGATGGTCCTCGACGCCCAGGACGGACCCACCGTGCTCGTCGGGCACTCCTACGGCGGCGCGGTGATCTCCGAGGCGGGCAACCACGAGAAGGTGGCGGCCCTCGTGTACATCGCGGCGTTCGCGCCCGACAAGGACGAGTCCGTGAACACCCTCATCGCCGACCCGCCGCCCGGGGCGCCCGTTCCGCCGATCCTGCCGCCCGTCGAGGGGTTCCTGTTCCTGGACCGGGAGAAGTTCGCCGACTCCTTCGCCGGGGACCTGCCCGCCGCCGAGGCCCGGTTCCTCGCGGACTCCCAGGTGCCGTGGGGTGTGGACGCCCTGGGCGGGACGGTCACCGAGCCCGCCTGGCGCAGCCGGCCGAGCCACTACCTGGTCGCCACCGACGACCGCATGATCCCGCCCCCGGCGCAGCGCGCCATGGCCGAGCGGGCCGGCGCGACGGTCACCGAGACCGCCGGCAGTCACGCCGTCTACGTGTCCAAGCCCGGTGAGGTCGCCGCCCTCATCAAGCGCGCCGCCGCGGGAGCCGGTGCGTGAAGCCAAGCCACGGTGGGTCCCGTGACATGCGCGGGGCCCACCGGGGCCGGACCAGGAAGGCAGCATGACCGACGAGAAGACTCCTCCCGGCTACCTGCGGGGCCGCTTCGCTCCGGTACCCGACGAGCACACCGCCGCCGACCTCACCGTGCGGGGCGCCCTGCCACCCGAGTTGGACGGCCGCTATCTGCGCAACGGCCCCAATCCGCTGCCCGGCGAGGACAAGGGGCACTGGTTCACCGGCCCCGGCATGCTCCACGGCATCCGGCTGCGCGCCGGCCGCGCCGAGTGGTACCGCAACCGGTGGATCCGGACGCGGGAGCTGGAGGGGCATCCGTTCATCCGCGCGGACCTCACCGTCGATCTGACCGCGACCCCCGCCAACACCCACGTGATCCGGCACGCGGGAGTCGTGCTGGCCCTGTGCGAGGTCGGGCTTCCGCACTGGGTCACCCCCGCGCTGGGGACCGTCGGGCCGTACGACTTCTCCGGACGGCTGACCACCGCGATGACCGCGCACCCGAAGGAGGACCCGGTCACCGGCGAACTGCACCTGTTCGGGACCGGGTTCGCCGAGCCGTACCTCACCTACCACCGGGTCACCGCGGCGGGCGACCTGCTCGACAGCCGGCCGGTCGAGGTGCCGGGCCCGACGATGATGCACGACTTCGCCATCACCGAGCACCACATCGTCTGGCTGGACCTGCCCGCCGTCTTCGACCCCGGCCTCGCCGGCCGCGGCGGAATGCCCTACCGGTGGGACGACGGGTACGGCGCCCGGCTCGGGATCATGCCCCGGACGCCGGGCAGCACGGCCGTGCGCTGGTACGACGTCGATCCCTGTTACGTCTTCCACGTCGGCAACGCCCACGAGGACGGACAGGGGCGGATCGTGCTGGACGCGGTGCGCTACGACCGCGACGGATTCCGGCGCAGCTGGTCGGACATCGGCGGGTCCACGGCACCGGGCGCCCCGGCCGGGCCGCGCGAGGAGGACGGCCGCACGGCGCCCTCCGTCCTGCACCGCTGGACCCTGGACCCGGTCTCGGGACACGTCACCGAAACCCAACTGGACGACCGCGCGGCCGAGTTCCCCACCCACAACGAGGACCTCACCGGGCGCCCCCACCGCTACCTGTACACCGTCTCCGACGCCGGCATCACCAAGTACGACCTCGCGCGGCACACGACCCGGACCCACGAGACGCCCGGCGGCCGCCACGCCGGCGAGGCGGTCTTCGTGCCGGCGGCGGACGGCACCGGCGAGGACGAGGGCTGGCTCCTCTCGCTGGTCTCGGACGACACCGGCGCTGCCGGGGAACTGCTCGTCCTGGACGCCGCGCGGCTCTCCGTCCAGGCCGTGGTGGAACTGCCCCACCCGGTACCGGCCGGATTCCACGGAAGCTGGCTGCCGGAGCTGCGGTGAGCGAGGCATCATGCGGTACGGGACCGGCACGTCCGGTTCGTGACACGTCGCCACGGAGGCGTACAGACATGGCACCCCTCAGCCCGCCCACGGACGAGGAACTCACCCGCAGGGCCCAGGCCGGCGAGACCGGAGCCCTCGGGCTGCTGCTGGCCCGCCACCAGGCGCCGATGCGCGCGGTGGCGCTGAGCCTGCTCGGCTACGGTCCCGACGCGGAGGACGCGGTGCAGGACGCCGCGCTGACCGCGCTGCGGCGCATCGGCGACGTACGGGATCCCTCGGCGGTCGGAGCGTGGCTGCGAGCCGTCGTGCGCAACTCCGCCCGTATGCGGCTGCGCGCCAAACGGGAGACGCCGGGCCTCGACGGCCTCGATCACCTGCACCTGCGCGACCAGGCGCCCTCGCACCCGGAGTGGATCGTCGAGCAGCACGCGATGCGTGACTGGATCTGGGACGCGATGGAGGAACTGCCGGAACAGCTCCGGCTGGTGCTGATGCTGCGGCACTTCAGCGGCATCACGTCCTATCAGGAGATCGCCGCAGTCTGCGAGGTCCCGGTCGGCACGGTACGCAGCCGGCTCAACCAGGCCAGGGCGAAGCTGGCCCAGGTCCTGCTGGCGACCGCCGCGCAGGCACACGACGACGCCCACGCCGTCACCGAGGACAGCAGGCAGGAGGCTCTGGTGACGCTGGAGGGCGCCTTTCGCGGCTGTCTCCCCGGCGACATCGCCGAGCTGTGGCCGGCCGAAGCCGAACTGCTGGGCACGCTCAGCGAGCCGGGCGAACGCATCCATCCCAACACGGCCATGCGCCGGAACCGGGAGAAGGGCGTGACCCAGCATCTGCGCCATGTGGTGGCCAGCCGTGACATCACCATCTGGGAGATGGACGTCACCAACCCGCCCGGAATCCCCAACCCGTGCCCGCCGACGCTCGCCTGGCTGATGTTCCGGCGGAACAGAAGGGTCAGGACACTCCGGGTGATCTTCCCCGAACCGGCCTGACGGGGAGCGTCCTGGCACCGGTGCCGGTCGGTGTCCCCCGACGCGTCAACGAATGGCGACGGCCAGGCTGACCACGTATCGCTCCTCCACGGTCCCGTCCGGGAAGGAGCGGGCGAGCACGTCACGCTCCTCGGCCAGGAACGCCTTGGTGGCCTCTTCCCCGAGCATCAGGAAGTCGGAGTAGCTGGCGAGGTTCGCGAGATGCGTGTCGAGCGGGACGCTCCTGGTCCAGGACACCTGCCGCCGCGCGAAATCGAGTTCGGGCGGCAGCCTGCGGAAACGGGCCAGAGAGTCGCGCTCGCTCTCCTCGGCGCCGAAGAGCCGGCGCAGGCGGGCATCCTGTTCGGCGATCCAGGGGACGGTGCCGTCCGAGTCGTTCCACCAGAGGGCGAGTGCGCCGCCCGGGCGCAGTACGCGCAGGGCCTCGGGGACGGACTTGCGGGGCTCGGTCCAGTGCCACGCCTGGGCGTAGGTGAGGATGTCGATGGAGCCGGAGGCCAGCGGCAGGTGATCGCCGTCCCCGAGCACGAGAGGGGCCCCGGGCAGCCCGACGCGGAACTGGGCGGCCATCCCGGCCCCGGGCTCGACCGCGATGACCCGCGCACCACGCTCCTGGAGGAGAGCGGTCGCCAGCCCGGTGCCGGCGCCGATGTCCGCGACGCGCGAGCCGGCCAAGGGACGAGCGGCGAGCTCCTCGACGGCATCGAGGAGCGCGGGCGGATACGAGGGGCGGTTGGCCGCATAGGAGGCGGCGGCCTGGTCGAACGAGCGCGCCTGCGAAGTGATCGTCATACGCCCATCCTCAGCCGCCCCGGGCGAAAAGGGCCAGCGCTTCCCGTCACTTGGCCACCGACCCGACCGCCGGGAGGCCGGCGACAGAGCGCAACAGGTGTCCCAGCGTTCGGTGGCCGCGCGGGCCGGGCGGGTCGGTCATGTCGACATCGCTGCGGCCCGCCCAGCCGTCTGCTTCAGGCGCGGTTTCCCAGCCTCAGCTTCAGTCGTCGGCCAGTGTGCGGTCGAGGAGAGGCAGCAGTCGGTCCCAATGGCGCTGCGATCCGGCGGGGTCGAAGGCGTCGGTGTCGGACATGGTGAACCCGTGGACGGTGCCCGGGTAGATCTCGGAGGTGTAGCCGACACCCCCGTCGTCCAGGACCCGGTTGAGCTCGCCCAGCGCCTCGGGCGTCAGGTCGCTCTCGGCGTGGCCGAAGTGGACCTCGGCGGTGAGGCCGGCGAGAGCATCGGTGCCGGCCGCGCCCACGGGACCGTGGAATGCGGCGACGGCGGCCACCTGCCCGGGGTGGGCCGAGGCGGTGCGCACCGCCAGGAGGCCGCCGATGCAGTAGCCGGTCACCGCGACCGGTCCGGCGGCGACCTCGGGCTGGGCGGTGAGGAACTCGAGGTAGGCGTCGGCGTCGCGCAGGACACGTTCGACGGTGTGCGCCTCGATCAACGGCATCAGCTGGGCCATGAGTTCGGGCCGGGCCGCTTCTCCGATGTGCTCGGGAAGGCCGATCACCGGTGCCGGGCCGTGCCGGTAGAAGAGGTTCGGGACGAGCACGTAGTACCCGTGCCCGGCCAACTCGCGGGCCATCTCCCGCAGCACCGGCCGGATGCCGAAACCGTCCGCGTACATCAGCACCCCTGGGTGCCGCCGGCCCTGGTCGGGGAAGGCGGCGAAGGCGTCGGCCCGGCCGTCCGCGGTGGAAATCCGGAGCGTCTTGGTGGGCATGGTTTCTCCTGTCGTGGTTGATGTGCGGAGCCTGTGATCAACACGACGGAGGCGGAGCCCGCGCGGAAGCGCACGGTGCTCGATCGAACAGCGTGCCCGTTTCGGCCCGTAGGGCGCTCAGGAGAGCACCGGGTCACCGATCCGTGAGTGGCGCGATGCCGTCCCGGTTTTCATAGCCGCACAGCGTAACGGCATAGGCGCCGTGGGTGCCGCCGGCGCGATCCCCAGTGCGATCACCCCCACGACTGGGTTCACTGAGACGGAAGGCGAACGACTGGGTGCGCCGAGTAGGCGTCTCGAACGAATGAGGGCGCTCAAGGGAGGCCGGGCATGACCATCCCGGCCTCATGTACTAGAGTTATCTCGACATCGAGATATCTGCCGAGGTGCAACCGCAGCCGCCACCCGGTAAGGGTTACCTAACTTAGCCTTACCTTAGCGGATCGGCCAAGTAGCCGTGGCGGCAGGATCGTGGTGGTACGCGCACATCAATGAAGGAGACTGTCGTGTCGGCGAACAGCTTCGACGCCCGCGCCACGCTGAGCGTGGGCGACGAGTCGTACGAGATCTTCCGGCTGGACAAGGTGGAGGGCTCGGCCCGCCTGCCGTACAGCCTCAAGGTTCTCCTGGAGAACCTCCTCCGCACCGAGGACGGCGCGAACATCACCGCCGACCACATCCGCGCCCTCGGCAGCTGGGACTCCCAGGCCCAGCCGTCGCAGGAGATCCAGTTCACGCCGGCCCGCGTGATCATGCAGGACTTCACCGGCGTGCCCTGTGTCGTGGACCTCGCGACCATGCGTGAGGCCGTGAAGGAGCTCGGCGGCGACGCGGCGAAGATCAACCCGCTCGCCCCGGCCGAGCTGGTCATCGACCACTCCGTGATCGCGGACAAGTTCGGCACCCACGAGGCGTTCTCGCAGAACGTCGAGCTGGAGTACGGCCGCAACAAGGAGCGCTACCAGTTCCTGCGCTGGGGCCAGACCGCCTTCGACGAGTTCAAGGTCGTCCCGCCCGGCACCGGCATCGTGCACCAGGTGAACATCGAGCACCTGGCGCGCACGGTCATGGTCCGCAACGGCCAGGCCTACCCCGACACCCTCGTCGGCACCGACTCGCACACCACCATGGTCAACGGCCTCGGCGTCCTCGGCTGGGGCGTCGGCGGCATCGAGGCCGAGGCCGCGATGCTCGGCCAGCCGGTCTCCATGCTCATCCCGCGCGTCGTCGGCTTCAAGCTGACCGGTGAGCTCCAGCCCGGCACCACCGCCACCGACCTCGTGCTGACCATCACCGAGATGCTCCGCAAGCACGGCGTCGTCGGCAAGTTCGTCGAGTTCTACGGCGAGGGCGTCGCCGCCACCTCCCTGGCCAACCGCGCCACCATCGGCAACATGTCGCCGGAGTTCGGTTCCACCGCCGCGATCTTCCCGATCGACGACGAGACCCTGAACTACCTCAAGCTGACCGGCCGTTCCGAGCAGCAGGTCGCGCTCGTCGAGGCGTACGCCAAGGAGCAGGGCCTCTGGCTGGACCCGGCCGCCGAGCCGGACTTCTCCGAGAAGCTGGAGCTGGACCTGTCGACGGTCGTCCCGTCGATCGCCGGCCCGAAGCGCCCGCAGGACCGTATCGTCCTCGCCAACGCCGCCCAGCAGTTCTCCCAGGACGTCCTCAACTACGTCGACAGCGTCGACGAGTCCGGCAAGGAGTCCTTCCCGGCCTCCGACGCCCCGGCCGTCGCCCCGAACGGCACCCCGTCCAACCCGGTCACCGTGACCGCCCCCGACGGCTCGACGTACGAGATCGACCACGGCGCGGTCACCGTCGCGGCCATCACGTCCTGCACCAACACCTCGAACCCGTACGTCATGGTCGCCGCCGCGCTCGTCGCGAAGAAGGCCGTGGAGAAGGGCCTGACCCGCAAGCCCTGGGTCAAGACCACCCTCGCCCCGGGTTCGAAGGTCGTCACCGACTACTTCGACAAGGCGGGCCTGACCCCGTACCTCGACAAGGTCGGCTTCAACCTCGTCGGCTACGGCTGCACCACCTGCATCGGCAACTCCGGCCCGCTGCCGGAGGAGGTCTCCAAGGCCGTCAACGACCACGACCTCGCGGTCACCTCGGTCCTCTCCGGCAACCGGAACTTCGAGGGCCGTATCAACCCCGACGTCAAGATGAACTACCTGGCCTCCCCGCCGCTGGTCGTCGCGTACGCCATCGCGGGCTCCATGAAGGTGGACATCACCAGGGACGCGCTCGGCGCCGACCAGGACGGCAACCCGGTCTTCCTGAAGGACATCTGGCCCTCCGAGGCCGAGGTCAACGACGTCGTGGCGAACGCCATCGGCGAGGACATGTTCTCCAAGTCCTACTCCGACGTCTTCGCGGGCGACGCCCAGTGGCAGGCCCTGCCGATCCCGACCGGCAACACCTTCGAGTGGGACGCGGAGTCGACCTACGTCCGCAAGCCCCCGTACTTCGAGGGCATGACGATGGAGACCACCCCGGTCTCCGACATCGCCGACGCCCGCGTCCTGGCCAAGCTGGGCGACTCGGTCACCACCGACCACATCTCGCCCGCAGGCGCCATCAAGGCCGACACCCCGGCCGGCAAGTACCTCACCGAGCACGGTGTGGAGCGTCGTGACTTCAACTCCTACGGCTCGCGCCGAGGCAACCACGAGGTCATGATCCGCGGCACGTTCGCCAACATCCGCCTGCGCAACCAGATCGCGCCGAGCACCGAGGGCGGCTACACCCGCGACTTCACCCAGGCCGACGGCCCGGTGTCGTTCATCTACGACGCCTCGCAGAACTACCAGGCCGCCGGCACCCCGCTGGTCATCCTGGGCGGCAAGGAGTACGGCTCCGGCTCGTCCCGCGACTGGGCGGCCAAGGGCACGGCCCTGCTCGGCGTCAAGGCCGTCATCACCGAGTCGTACGAGCGTATCCACCGCTCGAACCTCATCGGCATGGGCGTCCTGCCGCTCCAGTTCCCCGCGGGCCAGTCGGCCGACTCGCTCGGCCTGACCGGCGAGGAGACCTTCTCCATCACGGGCATCACCGAGCTGAACGAGGGCACCACCCCGAGCACGGTGAAGGTCACCACCGACACCGGTGTCGAGTTCGACGCGGTCGTCCGCATCGACACCCCCGGTGAGGCCGACTACTACCGCAACGGCGGCATCATGCAGTACGTGCTGCGCAACCTGATCCGCAAGTAAGCGGCACGGCACGGCGTTCGAGGGCCGCATCCCCGGTGACGGGGGTGCGGCCCTTCGCCGTTCCCGGGCCGGAAAGCCCCAGAAAACCCCAGGTCATCACCCACCCTCAGGTGGAGCACAGGATTCCCTCAGCGGCCCGGGACACGATCGGGACATGACCGCCACCGCTGGGTTTCGAACCGGACGCGTCCGTGTGCTCGTCGTCGACGACGAGCCCGCGCTCACCGACGTGCTCTGCGCGGCCGTGGAGGAGGCGGGCTGGCGCGCCTACCCGGCCCTCGACGGCCGCAGCGCGCTGACGATAGCCCGCGGCTGCCCACCGCATGCCGTCGTGCTCGACGGGATGCTGCCCGACCTGGACGGCCTCCAGGTGCTGCGCCGGCTGCGCCACGACGACCCGGAGCTGCCCGTCCTCATGCTCACCGCCCGTGACGCCCTGGAGCACCGGCTCGACGGGCTCGGCGCGGGCGCCGACGACTACGTCACCAAGCCGTTCTCCCTGGAGGAGGTCGTGGCGCGGCTGCGCGGACTGCTGCGCCGGGCCGGGTCCGAGCGACCCCGCACCGACGAGCCCGTCCACGTCCTCGGCGACCTCGTGCTCGCCGAGACCAGCCGCGAGGTGCACCGCGCCGGCGTGCCGATCCCGCTCACCGCCAAGGAGTTCGACCTGCTCGGCCTGATGATGGCCCACCCACGGCAGGTGCTCAGCAAGACGCAGATCCTCGACCACGTGTGGAGCGGTTCCTTCGGCGGAGGCAACCTCGTCGAGGTCTACATCTCCAGCTTGCGCCGCAAGCTCGACAAGGGCCGGGCACCGATGATCCACACCGTGCGCGGCCTCGGCTACACCATCAGGCCGACGGAGCACAGCAGATGAGGACGACCCGAGGGCGCCTTCGCTCCCTGCGCACCCGCCTGCTCGTCTTCATCGGCGTCACGCTCGTCGCCGTGTGCGCGGTGATGGCCCTCACCACCGTCCTCGTCCAACGCGCCTATCTGCTCGGCAACCTGGACGACCGGGTCGAGAACGCCGCCGAGCGCAGCCTGGGCGGCGCACGGCTGCACCCCGAGCTGACGGCCGACCTCAGCTTCCTGATGGAGAGCGGCCACCCGACCGGCATGCTCGCCGCCCGCCTCGACGACGACGGCGGCGTTCTCGCGGCCGAGCTGGTCGGCGAGGACACCGCACCGCGCGCCCTCACCGAAGCCCAACGGGCCGCGCTGGCCGGCGTCCGCACGGCCGGCGGCATGCACACCACGACGATCCCTGGCGTCGGCACCTACCGCGTCACCGTCGCCGAGAGCGGCGGGGTGCGCGTTCTGGCCGGCCTCCCGATGGACGACGTACAGCACATGATCAGCGGCATGGTGATGGTCGAGGCGGCCGTCGCCGTGACGGGTCTCGCCGTGGCGGGCGGCATCTGCGCGGTCGTCATACGACGCCAGCTGCGCCCCCTCGGCCGGGTCGCCGCCACCGCCGCCGAGGTCTCCCGCGTACCGCTGGACCGCGGCGAGGTCACCGGCCTCACCCGTGTCCCGGCCGGGGACACCGACCCCGCCAGCGAGGCCGGCCAGGTCGGCGCCGCGCTCAACCGGATGATCGACCACGTCGAGTCCTCGCTCACCGCCCGCCAGCGCACCGAGGAACGCATGCGCCGCTTCCTCGCCGACGCCAGCCATGAACTGCGTACACCGCTCGCCTCGATCGCGGGCTACGCCGAGCTCATGAACCGGGGGACCGACCGCATCGAGCCGGTACTGGCCTGGCGCCGGGTCTCCGCGGAGTCCGCGCGCATGACGGGCCTGGTCGAGGATCTGCTGCTGCTGGCCCGGCTCGACGAGGGCAGGCCCCTGCACGCCGCCGAGGTGGACATGGCGGCGCTCGTCGCGGAGGCGGTCTGGGACGCGCGGGCCGCCGGCACCGGACACGACTGGCAGCTCGAACTCCAGCTGGACAGGACCCCGTTGCTCCTGGGCGACGAGGCCCGGCTCCACCAGGTGGTGGCCAACCTGCTGGCCAACGCGCGCGTGCACACGCCCGCGGGGACGCGGGTCGTGGCGGTCGTGGAGGCGAGGGACGACTGGTGCGTCGTACGCGTCCGGGACGACGGGCCCGGGATTGCGCCGGCGCTGCTGCCGACGGTGTTCGACCGTTTCACGCGCGCCGACTCGTCCCGTACCCGAAGCGCTCCGCACGACGGCGGATCCGGGTTGGGCCTCGCCATCGTGGCGGCGATCGTGGCGGCCCACGGGGGGCGCGTCGAGGTGCGGAGCGAGCCGGGGCGCACCGAGTTCACCGTCGCCCTGCCCGCGCCGGTCGGAGATCGGTCATCTGCCCGGCGCACGGAACTCATCCCCATGAACTCGCCGTGAAACCACGGAACTTGAGCCAACCGACAAACAATCCGGTTCCTCGAGGGCTAACTTGGGCAAGCAGTCGTTGGGCCAACTGGCATGCGGAAACCGTGTCATGGCTCGGGCGCCGTACGCGGTTCCCAGCCCTGACGTAGGGGTATTCGTCTGCGGTAGTGCACAACCGTCCACTAACATGGATGGGCACCGTCCAGGCGCATCGGGGGAGCAGGGGGGCTGAGGTGGTGCATAAGGGGAAACCCTTGTGGCGCAAGAGCAGCCTGTGCGGCAACGAGAACGAATGCGTGGAGGTGGCCGTGGGGGAGGGCAGAGTGTTCACGCGTGACTCCAAGGAGCCGCGCCGCGCGCCTCTGCGTTTCACCAGCCCTGCCTGGACGGAGTTCCTCCATGCGTTGACGCAGGGGGAGCTGGACGGTCCGTGACGTTCGTGACAGCCATCGGCGGTAGGTAGGGGGCCTCTATGGGTGCCGAGGCATCTGCATTTCAGCACTCGGGGAAGGGCGAAGGAAAGCGGTCCGTGATCTTGGGCGGAGCCGTCACCTTCTCGCTCGGCGCAGGTGCGCTGGCGACGGTGAGCGCCGCTCTCGCGTCCCTGCTCGTCGACAGCGTACTCGCCAAGCGGATTCTCTGGGTGGTCGTGGCCCTCGCCGTGGCCGTCGGCGCGGGACTGTGGCGGGCCGGCTGTGCCGCTATGACGTCCCGACCTGATTCTGATCGTCTTCCGCAGGATTCGAGGACGAGTTCGCCGCGGTAGCGCCCGCGGTCCGGCCGCGCGCCGCGAGCCGCTTCCTCCACCACCGGGACACCAGGCCGGTGACTCCGGACGCTCCCAGGAGCGTGACGGCGATCGTGCCGATCCGCGCCCAGGGGAACCTGAGCTCGCCGGCCGCCTGGACCAGGATGAGTACCGCCGCGGCCAGCACGACCAGCGCGACGAGGCCGAGCAGTCCGATGCGGGTCACGAGCTTCAGCTTCATGGCGCCACGAGCGTTCTCTATCTCTATGAGGTTCTTCGTCTGCGCCGGGTCCTGTATGGCCTGCGCCTTGACGTCATCGTCGTTCAGGCCGGATGCCCCGAGTACGCTTTGCAGGCCCTGCCATATCGACCTGAAGACCACGTTGGTCCTCCCCCTGGCTCCATCACCAGAAAAGGCACCGCAGATCTAGCGGGCCGCGAGGTCTTGCATGATGCGACCGATGAGGTCGAGGGACTCGGTGCCGCCGAGGGCCAGCTCCATGAGCGTCTGAAAGCACTCCTGGTAACGGGCCAGCAGCTCCAGGTCCTCGCCGCCGGTCATACTGCCCGCGGCGTGCTCCAGATACAGCAGATCGTCGTCGTCGGAGAAGCCCAACAGGACGAAGCTGCCGAGTGTGCTGTAGTGCGCCCCGGCCTCGAAGGGCAGTACACGCACGGTGATTCGGTCCTGCGCGCCGAAGTCGAGCAGTTGCTGCAACTGCTCGGTCAGCACGTCCCTTCCGCCGACCTGCCGCCGCACCGCCGCCTCGTCGAGGACGAACGTCGCGTCGGGTGAGGCGGCACCGCCGAACATCCTCGTCTGCCGCTCCATCCTCAAGTCCACGACCCGCTCGGTCCGTTCGGGACTCAGACCGCGCGGTGCGAGGAGCGCCTCGGCGTATCGGCGGGTCTGTAGATGCCCGGGAACGACGATGGGGTGATACGTCTGAAGGGACGTCGCCGCGCTCTCGTAGCCCAGGTACTGGGCGAACTGGGGCGTCACCACCTCGTGATACCGGGACCACCAGCTGGGCCCCTTGCTGCCCCGGGCCGCCTCCTCCAACTGGTGCACCGAGTCCGGGTCGTCGATGTCGTACAGAGCCAGCAGCGCCCGCAGATCACTCACGGACACGCTGACGGTTCCGGTCTCCACCCGGATGAGCTTGGACTGCGACCACTCCACCCGCTCGGCGGCCTGACGCTGGGTCAGTCCCGTGCGCTCACGCGCCTGCCGCAAGGCGAGGCGCAGCTTGCGCCGGTTGAGGCTGGGGTCCACGGGGGGTGTCATCGCCGCTCCTTCGTCTGTGCGCGCCTACCCTGGTTCCGGTCGGCCATGCACAGAAGGTTCCTAGCTCTTTGCACCCTTCATTATGCATAGGCCCAAAGGGATAGAGCTGAATGCCGTTGGCTGATCGCGGGCGACCGCACCGGCGATGTGCGGCGGGGCAGTCGAAGAGCTCACTCCGCTGCACCCCTGTCACGACCCCCACGCATCACAGGAACGTCCGGGCCGCCTTCTGTGCTCCGAGAAAACGCTCTGCGGTTCCATGCCGCGGATGCAAGGGGGGCTCAACGGGCGCACGAAACGGAGACCCGGCGCATTGTTCCGCGCCCGGCGCATCATGCCCGGCGCACACGTGGGCGGGCCGTCGACGCCGCCCTCCCGCGTCCAGGCGTTTACAACCCCGCCGCACAGCGCTACCTTCCGCAACAGACGGGGTGGGAGCGCTCCCATCTCACGGCGGACCGGAACCCGCCGCCGAGCCCGGAACGCTCCCGCCCCGCGCACCCCCACACAGACGGCACCCACGCAGCCCGTACGCGAAGGGATGACACTGATCTGTCATGAGCCTGACAAAATCATCGGCAACGCCGACAGTACCGACGACGCCGACACCGCCAAGCACCACCACACCACCCCCACCCCGCCGATTAACCCTCCCCACCCCCACCAGAGCCCTCCTCCTCATCCTGTTCTCCCTGCTGGCAACCATCCCCGCCACAGCCCTCGTCATGACCACGGGCGGCGAGGCGGAAGCCCACGGCACCCCGATGAAGCCCGGCAGCCGCACCTTCCTCTGCTGGCAGGACGGCCTCACCGACACCGGCGAGATCAAGCCCGTCAACCCGGCCTGTAGAACGGCCCAACAGGTCAGCGGCACGACGCCGTTCTACAACTGGTTCTCCGTGCTGCGCTCCGACGGCGCCGGCCGCACCCGCGGCTTCGTCCCCGACGGTGAGCTCTGTAGCGGCGGCAACACCAACTTCACCGGCTTCGACACACCCAGCGGCGACTGGCCGCTCACCCACCTCACCTCGGGCGCGACCGTCGACTTCTCCTACAACGCCTGGGCCGCGCACCCGGGTTGGTTCCACGTCTACCTCACCAAGGACGGGTTCGACCCGACCAAGACCCTGACCTGGGCCGACATGGAGGAACAGCCCTTCCTCTCGGTCGACCACCCGCCCCTGAACGGCTCCCCGGGCACGGTCGAGGCCAACTACTCCTGGACCGGACAGCTTCCGGCGAACAAGTCGGGCCGGCACATCGTCTACATGGTCTGGCAGCGCTCGGACAGCGCCGAGACCTTCTACTCCTGCTCCGACATCGTCTTCGACGGCGGCAACGGCGAGGTCACCGGCATCAAGGAGCCCGGCACACCGACCGACCCGGTGCCCGGCGTGTGCACGGCCACCCGTCGCACGACCGGCGGCTGGTCCGGGGGATATCAGTCCGAGGTGACCGTCACCAACAGCGGCGACATCCCGATGCTCGGCTGGATGGTCGACTGGACGCTTCCTGCCGGGCAGAAGATCGAGAGCCTCTGGAGCGGCAACGCGACCTACAACGGCCAGGACGTGATGGTCCACAACGCCGACTGGAACGGCTCCCTCGACCCGGGGGAGAGCGCCACATTCGGATACGTCGTGTCCGGCTCCGGCGGCGACGATACGACGACCCTGCCCTGCCGAGTGGGCTGAACCGCGGCTCGGGGCGGACCCGGTGGGCGTGAGCCACCGTCCACCGGGTCCGCGAGCCGGACGGGCCCGAGGGGGGGGAAGTGGGACCGTCCGGTTGATCAGTGGCTTGTGCGAGGTCGCGGTGCGACAACGTTGTCGAGTGTGTGCCGCATGACTCTACCGCTTCAACCGACAACGATGTCAAGCCAGTTGGGCGTCAAGTGAGCCGCCGATATCCGGCGGATTCCGTCCAGCTCGGCCGATCGACTGCGCCCATCCGGGCGACCACGCCGCGTGTGCCCCATCGGAACGCACCCTTCCGTGGTACCGCTGGCACACGCTACTGTCCCTGCGGCTTGTGCGACCTGTGGTGCGCGACCCGTCCGAAGGAGGAGGGGCCGCGTCATGCGCTTCCGTCCCATGTCCCTGTTGCTGGCCGCCGTGCTCGCGGCCGGCGGCACCACCCCCGCCCTCGCGGCACCGACAGCACCCCCGGACCTGGTCGAGGACCCGACGTCGTACGTCGATCCGCTGATCGGGACCAAGAACGACGGCAATGTCTTCCCGGGTGCCGTCACCCCGTTCGGCATGCTCTCCTTCAGCCCCGAGAACACCCGCGGCGACGCCACCCGCACGGCCGCGCCCGGCGGTTACCACTACGACGCCACCCGCGTCCGCGGCTTCAGCCTGACCCACATGTCCGGCACCGGGTGCGCCGGCGGCAGCGGAGACATCCCCTTCTTCCCGTACGCCGGTGAGGTCACCTCGTCGCCCGCGAGCGACACTAAGGACGCCGTCTACGCCTCCGACTTCAGCCACGCCGACGAGAGGGCCGAGCCCGGCCGCTACCAGGTCAAGCTCGCCTCCGGAGTCTCCGCCGACCTCACCGCGACCACCCGCACCGGCTCGGCCCGCTTCACCTACCCCGCCGACAAGCCCGCCTCGCTGCTCGTCAGGACCGCCAACTCCGAGGTGGGCTCGACCGATTCGGCGGTACGGATCGATCCCGCGAAGCGGACGATCTCCGGGTTCGTGACCTCCGGGAACTTCTGCGGGTACCTCGATCCGGAGGGCCGACGCGCCTACTACACCGTGCACTTCACGGCCCGCTTCGACCGCGCCTTCAAGGCGACCGGCACCTGGCAGAACGACAGGCTGGACCCGGGCTCGACCTCTGCGTCCGGCGGTACCGGCGGCTTCGCCAACGGTGGCCGCCCCGTGGCGGGCAAGGGCGCCGGCGGCTACGTCGAGTTCGCGCCCGGCACCGGACCGGTGAACGTCAAGGTCGGCATCTCGTACGTCAGCCAGGCCGGCGCCGAGGCCAACCTCGCCGCGGAGAACCCGCCGCACCGCACCTTCGACGCCGTGCGGGACGCCGCCCGCCGGGCCTGGCGCGAACGCCTCTCAGCCGTCCGGGTCGGCGGCGGCACCGACGCCGAGCGCACCACCTTCTACACCGCGCTCTACCACTCCCTCCTGCACCCGAACGTCATCAGCGACGTCGACCGCAGATACCGCGGTCCGGACGGGGAGGCGCACAGCGTCGGGCGCGGCCACCGGGCCCAGTACGGCACCTTCTCCGGCTGGGACGTCTACCGCGACCAGGTCCAGCTGCTCACCCTCCTCGACCCCCGCGTCGGCTCGGACATCGCCCAGTCCCTGTACGAGATCGCGGAGCAGAACGGCGGTGTCTGGGACCGCTGGCTGCACGGCGCGAGCGGCACCCACGTCATGAACGGCGACCCCTCACCCATCGCCCTGGCCGGTATCCGGGCCTTCGGCGGGACGGACTTCGACCTGCGGGGCGCGCTGGCCTCGCTGGTCGAGGCGGCCACCGTACCCACCGACAAGGACCTGTCACCGGCCGGGAAGCCGGTGCTGTCCGTGGGGCAACGCCCCTCGCTGGACAAGTACTTGAAGCACCACTACATGCCGTCCGTGTCGAACGCCTGGGGCGGTGCCGCCGAGACCCTGGAGATGTCCGGCGCCGACTTCGCCCTCTCCCAGCTCGCCACCGCAGCGGGGCGGAAGGACACGGCGGCCGCCTTCGCGCACCGCGCCCAGTGGTGGCAGAACAACTTCAACATCGCCGCCACCGACGCCGGGGGCTACATCGCCAACCGCAAGGCGGACGGCAGCTGGGTCACCGGTTTCACCCCGGCCACCGGCAACGGGTTCGTGGAGGGTACGGCGGCCCAGTACACCTGGATGGTCCAGCACAACCCGGCGGGACTCTTCGCCGCCATGGGCGGCCGTGACGCCGCCGTGAAGCGCCTCGACGCCTTCTTCCACGACGGGGACGGCGCCTGGGCGTTCACCGGCAGCGGCGGCGACAAGTCCGAGATGGACAACGAGCCGTCCATCAACGTGCCCTATCTGTACGCCTACGCGGGCGCCCCCTACAAGACGCAGGAGACGGTCCGGGCGGCGATGGGCGAGCTGTGGTCCACCGAGCCCGGCGGCATCCCCGGCAACGACGACCTCGGCGCCATGTCGTCCTGGTACGTCTTCTCCGCCCTGGGCATGTACCCCCAGGTCCCCTCGCGCGCCGAACTGGTCCTCGCCTCACCGCTGTTCCCGCGCATCGAGATCGACCGGCCCGGCGGCAACGACATCTCCGTGCGCGCGGAGGGAGCGGCCGCCGACGCGCCGTACATCCACGCCCTCAAGGTCAACGGCCACAGCAGTGACCGCGCTTGGCTCCCGGCGTCCTTCGTGCGGGACGGCGGACGGCTGGACTACACCCTCTCCGGGACGCCCGCCGCTGCCTGGGGAGCGGCCGAGGCGCCGCCGTCCTTCCGCGCGGGCGAGCAGCCGTACCAGATCGGCGTGGGCCCGACCACGGCGACCGTCGCGCCGGGCGGGAGCGCCGAGGTCGGCATCCGTGCCCTGTCGATGAGCGGGGGAGCGGGCCCCGAGGTGCGCTTCCGGGTCGGCACGCCCGACGGGATCACCGCCACGCCCGCCGAGGGCACGGTGACCGACGGCTCGCAGGAGATCACGCTGAGCACGGCGGCGGGTACGCCCCAGGGCTTCTACGACGTTCCGGTCACCGTGACCTCGGGCGACAGCTCGTACGTACAGCCGGTGTCCCTGACCGTCGCGGCGCCGGGCACACTGCTCGCCGCCTACGACAACACCGGGATCTCCGACGACGCCGGGGACCACGACGAGGCCGACTACGACGGCGGTGGCTGGAGCTACTCCCGTCAGGCCCTCGCCGGCGCCGGTCTCGTGCCGGGCGGGCAGGGCACGACGGGTGGTGGTCTGACCTTCACCTGGCCCGGCTCGCCGAGCGGCCGCCCGGACAATGTCTCGGCCGCCGGGCAGACCGTCGAACTGGCCGAACCCGCACGGACGTTGTCCTTCCTCGGCAGCGGCGTCAACGGCAACCAGCAGTCCAAGGCCACCGTCACCTACACCGACGGCGGCACCGAGGCGATCGACCTCGCCCTCACCGACTGGACCGTCGGCGGCGGCGCCGGCACCGTGCAGTACGGCAACGAGGTCGTCGCCCGGGCGGCGTACCGCAACGTGGCGGGCGCGGACCGGGATCCCGTCGACACCTACGTCTTCGCCACCACGCCGTTCACGGCGCCGGCCGGCAGGACCATCGCGCGGGTGAAGCTGCCGGACGACACCGACCTGCACGTGTTCACGCTCGCCGTGGGCTGAGTCCGACCGTTCTTGCGACCGGTGGTCGAACCGAGGGCAGGTGGGGGCCGCGAGCGACCCCCACCTGCCCCATGCGCCTGCTCAGGAGAGCAGTTCGATCTCCGAGACCACCGCCTCGCCGTCGAGCACCAGACGGTACTTGCCGTACGTACCCGTCGACCCCACGGAGAACGCCCGTGTCTGCCGGTCCCAGGCGAAGGACTGCCCGGAGCGCTCGTCGAGGGTCCGCCAGGTGGTGCCGTCCTTCGAGCCCTGGAGCTTCCAGCCGGTCGGCGCCTTCGTGTGGTCCGACGGCGAGGTCAGGGTGTACTGCACCGCCCTGGTGCCCTCGGACACCGGCAGATCCACCGTGGTGACGCTCTCCTGGGTCGCCGAGGTGTTGTCGAACAACGCCCCCTCACCCCTCAGCACGTCCGCCCGAGGCGTCGGCACCTTGTCGTCCTCGGTGATCGACACGGGCGCCGCGTTCTTTCCGGTGCCCCAGGACGAGGGCCGCGATCCCATGTCGAACTCCAGGACCCCGCCCTTCGCGAGCCGCGAGTGGGGGAGCGAAGTCGCCTTCCAGGGAACGCCGTTGACCTTCAGGCCCTGGACGTACACATTGCGGGCACTGTTCTTCGGCGCCTTGACGACGAGCTCCCTGCCGTTCTCCAGGTGGACCGTCGCCTTGGTGAACAACGGCGATCCGATGGCGTACTCGCCACTGCCCATCACGAGCGGGTAGAAGCCCAGCGCGGAGAACAGGAACCACGCCGACTGCTCGCCGTTGTCCTCGTCGCCGTGGTAGCCCTGCCCGATCTCGCTGCCGGTGTACAGCCGGGACAGCACCTCACGCACGCTCTTCTGCGTCTTCCACGGCTGTCCGGCCGCGTCGTACATGTAGAGGGCGTGGTGGGCGACCTGGTTGGAGTGCCCGTACATGCCCATCCGGACGTCCCGCGCCTCCGTCATCTCATGGATGACACCGGGGTACGAGCCGATGAAGTCCGGTGAGGCCGTCTCGGGGGTGCTCAGATACTCGTCGAGCTTGTCCGCGAGCCCGCCCCGGCCGCCGTAGAGATTGGCGAGGCCGCGGCTGTCCTGCGGGGCGGTGAAGGCGTAGCCCCAGCCGTTCGTCTCGGTGTAGTCGTAGCCCCACACGCGAGGGTCGTACTTCGAGGACTCGACGCGCCAGTCGCCCTTCGCGTCCCGGCCCTGGAAGAAGCCGGCCTCGGAGTCGAACAGGTTGACGTAGTCCTGGGCGCGGTTCAGGAAGTACGCCGACTCCTCCTTGTACCGCTTCTCGCCCGTCTTCTTGTACAGCGCCTGGCCCATGCGGGCGATGCCGTAGTCGTTGAGGTAGCCCTCCAGCGCCCATGACAGGCCCTCGTGCGTGTCGGTGCTGGTGTAGCCGAGGAAGGGGGAGGTCTCCATCCCCTTGCGGCCCACGCCGGACGACGGGGGCACCACGGTCGCGTTCTTCACGGCCGCGTCGTACGCCGACCTCGCGTCGAAGTCGACACCCTTGACGTAGGCGTCGGCGAACGCGACGTCCGACGAGGTGCCGGTCATCAGGTCCGCGTAGCCGGGGGAGGACCAGCGCGAGGTCCAGCCGCCGTCCTTGTACTGCTGCACGAACCCGTCGACCATCTCGCCGGCCTGCGAGGGCGTCAGGAACGAGTACGCCGGCCAAGTGGTCCGGTACGTGTCCCAGAAGCCGTTGTTGACGTACACCTTGCCGTCGACGATCTTCGCGCCGGTGTGCGTCGGGGTGTCCGGGTTCGGCATCGGCGAGAACGGAGAGGCGTACTGGTGCTTCGAACCGACCTTCTCGAAGCCGGAGTTGGGGTACAGGTACAGCCGGTACAGGCTGGAGTACAGCGTGGTCAGCTGGTCCGGCGTGGCGCCCTCGACCTCGACCTTGCCGAGCAGCCTGTCCCACTGGCGCTGCGCCCGGTTCTTCACCGTGTCGAAGGAGGTGCCGTCCGGGACCTCCTGGCGCAGGTTGTCCTTGGCCTGGTCGACGCTGATCAGGGAGGTGGCGATGCGCAGGGTGACGGTCTTGTTCTCGGGCTTGAACCGCAGGAAGCCCTTGACCCCGCTGGACGCCCCGTCCTCCACCGGCGCGTCGAACACGCCGTACACGAACAGCCGGGTCGCGCCTGTCGACAGCCCCGACTTCACGTCGGAGTAGCCGGTGAACGTGCCGGTCTCCTTGTCGAGCGTCAGCCCCGCCTGATCGGTGACGTTGTCGAACAGCACGCTCGCGTCGTCGCCGGGGTAGGTGAAGCGCAGGACGGCCGCGTGGTCGGTCGGCGTCATCTCCGCCTTGAGACCGTTCTCGAACCGCACCCCGTAGTAGTACGGCCGTGCCGTCTCGTTCTCGTGCCGGAAGGCTAGCTGCCGCGCTTCACGGCCCAGCTCGGGCGTGCCCGACGCGGCGGACGGCATCACCTGGAAGGTCTGCCGGTCGCCCATCCAGGGGCTGGGCTCATGGCTGGCGCTGAACGCCTGGATCGTCGGCAGGTTGTCGGCGTTGTTGGACCGCGCGTAGTCGTAGAGCCAGCTCAGCGAGCCCGCGTTGGTCACCGGCGTCCAGAAGTTGAAGCCGTGCGGAACCGCCGTCGCGGGGAAGTTGTTGCCGCGCGAGAAGCCGCCGCTGGAGTTGGTGCCGCGGGTGGTCAGCGCGTAGTCCGACAGATGCGCCTTCGGCTTCTCCCGCGGTACGGCCTTCAGCGCCACGTCGTCCAGCCAGCCCCGGAACTTCGCCGGGCCCTTGGGGGAGTCGTACGCCACCAGGATCCGGTCGACGGTCTTGCCGGCCGCGACCGACCCGATCCGCGAGGCCACGTTGTTCCACTGGTTGACGTACAGGATCTTGGCGGCCCCCTGCCCCTGCGGGGTCAGCGGGAAGCCGTGCGTGTCGGTCGCCCTGAGATCGCTCAGATACGTCCCGTCCGTGAAGGCGAGGTCGACGGAGACGTTCGTGGCGTCGTAGTCGCGGTCGCCGTCCGCCATCGACGGGAAGATCCGGTACGACAGCTGTGTGTCGCGCCCGACCGCCACATCGACGTCGAAGACCTTGTTGTACGAGTACGCCCGTCCGTCGGAGGTGTGCCGTCCGGCGTAGCGCAGCGCGCGCTTGCCGGTGAAGCCGGCGCCCGACTTCGCGGTCGGCGACCCGCTGGGGCCGCGGTCCACGAGCGAGAGCATGTCCTGGGGGACCGGGTCGGCGCCGCCGCCCTTGGAGAACTGGACGTCGGCGAGCTGGAGTATGTCGCCGCCGTTGTTCTTGGTGATGTCGAGCCGGAAGTGCCGGTACTCGGCCGGACCGGCGATCTCGTACGTCTTCGTCTGGAACGGCTCCGAGAAGGACTCCCCGGTGCGGGTGTCCACAGTGGTCCAGTTCGTGCCGTCGGTGGAGCCCTGAAGGGTCCAGTCCCGAGGGTTGCGTTCGTCGTGGTCGTTGGCCGACGTGAGCGCGTAGGTGACCACCTTCACCGGCGTGGCGAGGTCGAACTCCACCCAGCCGGTGGGGGCGAACGTCAGCCACTTGGTGCTCGGCTCGACGTCGACGAGGTTCTCCTTCACCTCGCGGGCGCCGGTGTTCTCGCCGCTCGCCCGGACATCCGTGACCTGGTCGGTCACATTGCCCGGGATGCCGGTGCTGTAGCCGCCGTCCACACCCGAGGTGCGTTTGCCGCCGTCCGGGGCCGTGTCGACGGTATTGAGCCACTCGGGTGCCGGGTCGTCCGCCTCGAACGAGGAGGCGAACTCACGGTCGGCCGCCGCGGGCGCCTGCGGCAGGGCGACGACCACCCCCTGCGAACCCAGTGCCAAAGCAAAGGCGGCCGCCGACACGACCGCCGTTCCACCCCATCTGTGCCGAGCTCTTCGCTGCATAAGCCGGTACCCTCCCTGCGCACGGGACAACGTTGTCAACTTCGCTGCGCAAGGACCAGTTGTGGCTCAAGTGCTAAGTCTTGTCAAGGGTGTTGGCTGTGGCATTCGGGGCTTATGTCGCGGATTTTTCGGGCAAGCCGCGCACAGGGCACTCATATTTCCGGGAGGTCTCAACTCGGAAAAGACCATTGGCCAACCTTGCATTCGATCTTGCTCCGCTGGCGGGAAGTGGACTATACCTGTCGGCACTTCACATGATTCGGCACTTCCTGCACGACCCCAGCTTGACCCGATCGCGGTGCCGGGAGGATCCGGTTCACCGCCTGAGTCCTGGAGAAGGCGAGGACTTGAGCATGGGATCCACTTCCGCCCAGAATCCTGAGAACAACGGCTCCGCACGTGTCGGACGCCGCGATCTGATCAAGCGGTCCGCCGCGCTCGGCCTGATCTCCGTGCCCACGATGAGCTTCCTTTCCGCGTGCGCGAGCGGCGGGGGCGGCGGCAACGGGGACAAGGCCAAAGAGGGCAAGAAGACCGCGAAGAACCCGCTCGGTGTCAACGACACCGCGCAGATGGAGTTCGTGCTGTTTGATGGCGGCTTCGGCAAGGAGTACGCCGAGGACGCCGTGAAGATCTACGAGAAGAACTTCCCCGAGGTGACGGTGAAGTTCTCCGCCACCCAGAAGATCCAGTCCACCCTCCAGCCCCGCTTCAACCAGGGCACCCCGCCGGACCTCATCGACAACTCCGGCGCCGAGCAGATGGACATGGGCGTCCTGGTCGGCAAGGACCAGCTCGCCGACCTCACGCCGCTGCTGGACGCCCCGTCCTACGACGACCCGAACAAGAAGGTCCGCGACACGCTGCGGCCCGGCATCGTCGAGATGGGTCAGTTCGACGGCGAGAAGGTCTGGATCATGTACTACGCCTACACCGTGTACGGCGTCTGGTACTCCCAGAAGGCCCTGGACTCGCTCGACGAGCAGTACCCCGAGACCTGGGACCAGATGCTCGCGGTCTGCGAGAAGGCCAAGAAGAAGGGCATGGCGGGCTGGACGTACGCGGGCAAGTACCCGTACTACCTCCCCTTCTCGCTCTACCCGATGATCGGCAAGGTCGGCGGGGTCGAGGTCCTCGACGCCATCGACAACCTGGAGCCGAACGCCTGGAAGCACCCGGCGGTCAAGGCCAGCTTCGAGGCCTACTACGAGCTCTACAAGAAGGGTTACGTCCTCAAGGGCACCCCCGGCCTGGACCACATCCAGTCGCAGACCGCCTGGGCCCAGGGCAAGGCGCTGTTCATCCCGAACGGCTCCTGGGTGGAGAACGAGTCGGCGAACGTCATCCCGGACGACTTCGACCTCGCCGTCTCGGCGCCGACCGGCATCGACAGCTCCGACAAAATGCCCTTCGGCACCATCTGGGCCTCCGGCGGTGAGCCGTTCATCGTCCCGGCCAAGGCGAAGAACACCGCGGGCGGCATGGAGCAGCTGCGCATCATGCTGAGCGAGGCGAGCTCGAAGAACTTCACCAGCAAGGTCAAGTCGCTGACCGCGTACAACGGCGGCACCGACGGCATCACGCTCACCCCGGGTCTCAAGTCCGGTGTCGCGGCGCTGGAGAAGGCCGGCCAGAACGTGGTGAACCCGCGGCTCCAGGACTGGTACGTGCAGCTCCAGAAGGAGAAGATCGGTGTCTCCGGTCTCGGCGAGATGATGGCCGGACGCCTCACCCCGGCCGAGGCCATCAAGAAGATCCAGGGCTTCGCCGACGAGGCCGCCAAGGATTCGTCGATCAAGCACTACAAGCACCAGTAGGTCCGATGAGGACCCGTCACCAGCGGCTGCATCCGCGCGCAGATCGGGGTCGATAGCAATGCAGCACGGCAAGTACAAGTTCATCGTGGGGTTCCTCGCGGTGCCCCTGGGGCTGTACGCGCTCTTCGTCGTCTGGCCGTTCATCCAGTCCATCTACTACTCGTTCACGGACTGGACCGGGCTCAGCCCCGAATTCAAGATGGTCGGCTTCGACAACTACGAGAGAATGCTCGACGACGACATCTTCTGGAAGTCGTTGCAGCACAGCCTGCTGTTCGCGTTGCTGCTGCCGCTGGTGACACTCAGTTTCGCGCTGTTCCTCGCCTTCATGATCAACGTCGGCGGGCGGCGCAGAAAAGGCGGCCCGGCGATCACCGGTGTCCGCGGGTCCTCCTTCTACAAGATCGTCTATTTCTTCCCGCAGGTGCTGTCGATCGCGATCGTCGCGCTGCTGTTCGCCTTCGCGTACAACCCGGACAGCGGCGCGATCAACTCGATCCTGCGCGGGATCGGGCTCGACAGCGTCCAGCCCCTGTGGCTGGGCGACCCCAACCTCGCGCTGTGGGCCGTGATGGGAGTGATCGTCTGGTCCACGGTCGGCTTCTTCGTGGTCCTGTTCTCCGCCGGTATGGCCTCCATCCCGGCGGACCTGTACGAGGCCGCGCTGCTCGACGGAGCCGGCCGCGCCAGCACGTTCTTCCGGATCACCCTGCCGCTGCTGTGGGACACCGTGCAGTCCGGCTGGGTCTACATGGGCATCCTCGCCCTAGGCGCCGAGTCCTTCGCGGTCGTACACATCATGACGACCGGACCCGGTGGCCCGGACTACTCGACCACGGTCATGGTCCTGTACGTGTACCAGAAAGCGTTCCGTGACGGTCAGGCCGCCTACGCCACCACGATCGGTGTGGCCCTGCTCGTCGTCACGCTGGCCTTCGCCGCGCTCGTCATGCGGCTCGGGCGGCGCGAGCGGCTGGAGTACTGACAGATGAAGACGACCGAGACCACCGCTCCCGTACCGGCCGAGTCCGGGATGCCGATCACCAAGACCGGGGTGCCGGACCGGGCGTCGGCCAAGGAGAAGAAAGAGGGCACCGTCCTCAACGTCTTCTCCCACGGCGTCCTCGTCATCTGGGCCTTCATGGTGGCCATGCCGCTGCTGTGGGCGGTGATGACGTCCTTCAAGGACGACGCCTCCATCTTCGGCTCGCCCTGGTCGCTGCCGGACAAACTGCACTTCTCGAACTGGTCGCGGGCCTGGACCCAGGCCAATATGAGCGACTACTTCCTGAACACCATCCTGGTGGTGGGGGGTTCGCTGATCGGCACCCTGGTGCTGGGTTCGATGGCGGCCTATGTGCTCGCCCGGTTCGACTTCCCGGGCAACCGCTTCATCTACTTCCTGTTCATCGGCGGCATGAGCTTCCCGATCATGCTGGCGCTGGTCCCGCTCTTCTACGTCGTGAACAACATGGGACTGCTCAACACGATCCACGGGCTGATCCTGGTCTACATCGCGTACTCGCTGCCGTTCACCGTGTTCTTCCTCACGGCGTTCTTCCGCACGCTGCCGACATCGGTGGCCGAGGCGGCCTTCGTCGACGGCGCCTCGCACAGCCGTACGTTCTTCCAGATCATGCTTCCGATGGCCAAGCCGGGACTGATCAGCGTCGGCATCTTCAACTTCCTGGGCCAGTGGAACCAGTACATGCTGCCCACGGTCCTCAACACCGATCCCGACAAGCGCGTCCTCACCCAGGGCCTGGTCCAGCTGGCCGTCAGCCAGGGCTACAAGGGGGATTGGTCCGGTCTCTTCGCCGGTCTGGTGATGGCGATGCTGCCGGTGCTCGCGGCCTACATCATCTTCCAGCGGCAGGTGGTGGCGGGGCTGACGGCGGGAGCTCTGAAGTAGTCCGGGGCCGCCCTGTGAAGTGAGCCGGACGTAGCGCTCCGAAACCGCTCGCGTGCACGCCGTTCCCCTCCCTGGGAGCGGCGTGCACAGGTGTGTGCACGTACCCGGATCCGGTTCAACCTCTTGACGGGAGGCAACCCGAACGGCTCAGCTTAGAGTTCACTAGTTGGACACGAACGGGGCCTCATCGATGCGGTCCCGCGCGCAGGAGGTCGTCGTGGAGACTCCGGGGTCGCAGTCGTCGCTGCACCGAGCCAACCTGGAGCGGGTCGTGCGGGCCGTACGGCTGGCCGGTTCCCTCACCCAGGCGGAGATCGCGAGGACCACCGGTCTGTCCGCGGCGACGGTCTCCAATATCGTCCGCGAGCTCAAGGACGGCGGAACGGTCGAGGTCACGCCCACGTCGGCGGGTGGCCGCCGGGCCCGCAGCGTCTCGCTGAGCGGGGACGCCGGCATCGTCATAGGGGTGGACTTCGGCCATGCGCATCTGCGCGTCGCGGTCGGGAACCTGGCCCACCAGGTGCTGGCCGAGGAGTCCGAGCCGCTGGATGTGGACGCCTCCTCGACCCAGGGCTTCGACCGGGCCGAACAGCTGGTCAACCGGCTGATCGCGGCGACCGGCGTCGACCGTTCCAAGATCGCCGGGGTGGGCCTGGGTGTCCCCGGCCCGATCGACGTCGAGTCCGGCACCCTCGGCTCGACCGCCATCCTGCCGGGCTGGACCGGCACCAAGCCCGCCGAGGAGCTGCGCGACCGGCTCGGCGTGCCCGTCCACGTGGACAACGACGCAAACCTCGGCGCCCTGGGGGAGCTGGTCTGGGGCAGCGGGCGGGGGGTGCGGGACCTGGCGTACATCAAGGTCGCGAGCGGTGTCGGCGCCGGTCTGGTGATCAACGGGAAGATCTACCGCGGCCCCGGCGGCACCGCGGGAGAAATCGGTCATATTACTCTTGATGAATCCGGCCCGGTCTGCCGCTGTGGAAACCGCGGCTGCCTGGAGACCTTCGCGGCCGCGCGCTATGTGCTCCCGCTGCTCCAGTCCAGCCATGGCACCGATCTGACCATGGAGGGCGTCGTACGGCTGGCCAGGGACGGAGACCCGGGCTGCCGTCGGGTGATCGCCGACGTCGGCCGTCACATCGGCAGTGGAGTCGCCAATCTCTGCAACCTGCTGAACCCGAGCCGCGTGGTCCTGGGCGGTGATCTCGCCGAGGCCGGTGAGCTGGTCCTCGGGCCGATCCGGGAGTCCGTCGGCCGCTACGCCATCCCCAGTGCGGCGCGGCAACTGTCCGTTCTCCCCGGGGCGCTTGGCGGCCGCGCCGAGGTGCTCGGAGCACTCGCGCTCGCGCTCAGCGAGATGGGTGATTCGACCCTTTTGGACAGCACTTTGCACGCGGCTGCGCCTGCCTTCACTTAGAGAACGGATGGCACCGTTGCCAACCCGTTAAGGATTTACTTCTTGACGTCGCACGTGCGGCCGAGTTGACTTCCAGCCACCTCGGCCGCAACGTCGCGGCCTCGTCAGGGAGGTTTCTGAAGTGAACACGCGTATGCGTCGCGCCGCCGTTGCCATTGCCGCCGGTGCGATGGCCGTCTCGCTGGCTGCCTGCGGCAGCGCCGAGGAAGCGGGCGGCGACAACGACTCCACCGCTTCCGCCGCCAAGGGCGACGACATCAAGGTCGGTCTCCTGCTCCCGGAGAACCAGACCGCTCGCTACGAGAAGTTCGACCGGCCTCTGATCGAGAAGAAGATCAAGGAGCTGACGAACAACAAGGCGACGATCGACTACAACAACGCCAAGCAGGACGCCAACCTCCAGGCGCAGCAGGTCGACACGATGATCACCAACAAGGTCGACGTACTGATCCTGGACGCCGTCGACGCCAAGGCGATCAAGAACTCCGTGCAGAAGGCCGTCGACGCCGGCATCAAGGTCGTCGCCTACGACCGCCTGGCCGAGGGCCCGATCAGCGCCTACACGTCCTTCGACAACGTCCAGGTCGGCAAGACCCAGGGCGAGGCCCTGCTGACGGCGCTGGGCGACAAGGCCACCAAGTCCACCAAGGTCGTCATGATCAACGGCTCGGTGACCGACCCCAACGCCGCCATGTTCAAGGAGGGCGCGCACTCCGCCCTCGACGGCAAGGTCACCATCGCCAAGGAGTACGACACCAAGGAGTGGAAGCCGGAGAACGCCAACTCCGAGATGGAGGCCGCGATCTCGGCCGTCGGCAAGAACAACATCGCCGGCGTCTACTCCGCCAACGACGGCATGGCCGGCGGTATCATCACCGCCCTCAAGGCCGCCGGTATCGCCGACATCCCGGTCACCGGTCAGGACGCCGAACTGGCCGCCGTGCAGCGCATCGTCGCCGGCGAGCAGTACATGAGCGTCTACAAGCCCTACGCCCCCGAGGCCGACGCCGCCGCCGAGATGGCCGTCGCGCTCGCCCAGGGCAAGTCGATCGACTCCATCGCCAAGGACAAGGTCGACAGCGGCAGCGAGAAGGGCATCCCGTCCGTCCTCGTCGACGTCACCTCGCTGACGAAGGACAACATCAACGACACCGTCATCAAGGACGGCGTCTACACCGCCGACGAGATCTGCACCGGCAAGTACAAGGCCGCGTGCACCGAGCTCAAGATCGGCTAGGCAGCCCCAGGTCCCTTTGAACACGCGGGAGTTCGACCTCGAACTCCCGCACGGGACAGGACTGCACAAGACTCCTCCGGCGCCCCGCGTATACGTCAGCCCCGCAAGCTCGGCGCGGGGCGCCGGACGGAACCCCCCAACTTTTCTCTGCACAACCCTTCCGCCGGGTCAGGCGGCGAAGGAGATGGTTCACGTGTCCGCTACGCCCGTGCTGGCGTTGCGCGGGGTCTCCAAGCGGTTCGGTGCCGTTCAGGCGCTCACCGACGTAGAGCTTGAGGTCCACGCCGGTGAAGTGGTCGCCCTGGTGGGCGACAACGGCGCCGGAAAGTCCACGCTGGTCAAGACGATCGCCGGCGTGCACCCCATCGATGAGGGCGTCATCGAATGGGACGGCAAGTCCGTCTCGATCAACCGGCCGCACGACGCACAGAGCCTGGGCATCGCGACGGTGTACCAGGACCTCGCGCTGTGCGACAACATCGACGTCGTCGGCAACCTCTTCCTGGGCCGCGAGCTGAAGAAGCGCGGCGTCCTCGACGAGGTCGAGATGGAGCGCCGCTCGCGCGAGCTGCTCCAGACCCTGTCGATCCGCATCCCCAGCGTGCGTATCCCGATCGCCTCGCTCTCCGGCGGTCAGCGCCAGACCGTGGCCATCGCCCGCTCCATGCTCGGCGAGCCCAAGCTGGTCATCCTCGACGAGCCCACCGCCGCCCTCGGCGTCGAGCAGACCGCCCAGGTCCTCGACCTCGTCGAGCGACTGCGCGAACGCGGCCACGCCGTGATCCTCATCAGCCACAACATGGCCGACGTGAAGGCCGTCGCGGACAAGGTCGCGGTACTGCGCCTCGGCCGCAACAACGGCGTCTTCGAGGTCAAGACGACCTCGCAGGAGGAGATCATCTCCGCCATCACCGGCGCCACCGAGAACGCCGTGACCCGCCGTGCGGCGCGCACGAACGGGGAGGCTTCCCAGTGAGCATCGACAAGACCTCCGCGACGGCGCAGGACCACGAGGTGCTGAACACCGAGGCCGCCTCGGCCGCGGTCACCGCGGTCGACCCCCGCCTGCTGGTGCAGGAGCAGGGCCTGGCCGGCTACGTCACCGAGTTCCGGCGCAAGCTGAAGGCCGGTGAGCTCGGCTCCCTGCCGGTCATCCTCGGCCTGGTCGCCATCTGCGTCATCTTCCAGAGCCTGAACTCCGCCTTCCTGTCCGCGCAGAACATCAGTGACATCACCGTCACGATGGTCGGCACGGGCATGATCTCCGTCGGCATCGTCTTCGTGCTGCTGCTCGGCGAGATCGACCTGTCCGTCGGCTCGGTCAGTGGCGCGTCCAGCGCCATCGCGGCCGTCCTCGCGGTGAACCAGGGCTGGCCCGAGTGGGCGGCCGTGCTCATCGCCGTGGCGGCGGGCGCCGTCATCGGCGCGGCACACGGCTTCTTCTTCGCGGTGCTCGGCGCTCCGGCGTTCGCCGTCACACTGGCCGGTCTGCTGTTCTGGCTCGGCTTCATGCTTCAGACGCTGGGCGAGAACGGCACGATCAACCTCGACAGCGACGGCCTGATCGGCAAGCTGACGACGTACTTCTTCACGGACGTGGCGGCCGCGTACGGCCTGGCGGCCGTGGTGACCGCGGTGTTCTTCATCACCTCGTTCCTGGGCAACCGCCGCCGTGAGGCCGCGGGCATCCCGTTCCGGCCGATGAGCGACACCATCCTGCGCACGGTGCTGCTGGGTGTCGTCTCCTTCGCCGCGGCGGTCATGTACAACCAGTACAAGGGCCTGCCGCTGGCCACGGTGATCTTCCTGGTGTTCCTGGTCGCCACGGACTTCGTGCTGCGGCGTACCTCGTACGGCCGCAAGATCTTCGCCCTCGGCGGCAGCGTCGAGGCCTCGCGTCGTGCGGGCATCAACGTCACCGCGGTGCGGATCTCCGTGTTCGCCATCTCCGGTGGCTTCGCCGCCATCGGCGGTCTCTTCCTGGCCTCGAAGATCGCGTCGGCCAACCAGAGCGCCGGTACCGGTGACCTGCTGATGAACGCCATCGCGGCGGCCGTCATCGGTGGTACGTCGCTGTTCGGTGGACGTGGACGTACCTGGAACGCGCTGCTCGGTGTGCTGGTGATCGTGTCGATCCAGTACGGGCTCCAGCTGGAGTCGATCGCCGAGCCGGTGAAGTACATGATCACCGCTGGTGTTCTGCTCACGACCGTCGTGATCGACTCGATCACCCGGAAGACGCAGAAGACCGCGGGTCGCGCGTAGCGCGGGACGCAGTAGCGCCGTAGGGGCGCGGGTGAACTGGCGGGTGCCGGTCCTGGTGGGCCGGTCGCGCAGTTCCCCGCGTCCCTTTGCCGCGTTGTAGCACGGGGCGTCACTGGGTAGAGCCGAATGCGTGATGTACGTCCCCGGGGCCGGGAACCTTCCGCCCGAGCGGAACATTAGACTCGACAAGCCCGGCAACAGCTCGACAGCTCTACTGCAAGGAGGCACGGGTGCCGCTGCTGACCCGCATCACGGGACCGCGCGATCTGGACCGGCTCAGCCCTGAGCAGCTGGACCAGCTGGCCGAGGAGATCCGGACGTTTCTCGTCGAGGCGGTTTCCAAGACCGGCGGCCACCTCGGCCCCAACCTCGGTGTGGTGGAGCTGACCATCGCCCTGCACCGGGTCTTCGACTCGCCGAAGGACAAGGTGCTCTGGGACACGGGCCACCAGTCCTACGTCCACAAGCTGCTCACCGGCCGCCAGGACTTCAGCAAGCTGAAGAAGAAGGGCGGCCTGTCGGGCTACCCCTCGCAGGCCGAGTCCGAGCACGACGTCATCGAGAACTCGCACGCCTCGACCGTCCTCGGCTGGGCCGACGGCCTCGCGAAGGCCAACCAGCTGCGCAAACGCGACGACCATGTCGTGGCGGTCATCGGTGACGGCGCGCTGACCGGCGGCATGGCCTGGGAGGCGCTGAACAACATCGCCGAGGCCAAGGACCGCCCCCTGGTCATCGTCGTCAACGACAACGAGCGGTCGTACGCGCCCACCATCGGCGGCCTCGCGAACCACCTGGCGACGCTGCGCACCACCGACGGATACGAGCGCTTCCTCACCCGCACCAAGGAGATCCTCGACCGCACCCCGGTCGTCGGCAAGCCGCTCTACGAGACCCTGCACGGCGCCAAGAAGGGCCTGAAGGACTTCATCGCGCCGCAGGGCATGTTCGAGGACCTCGGCCTCAAGTACGTCGGCCCGATCGACGGACACGACATCGTGGCCCTGGAGTCCGCGCTCGCCCGCGCCAAGCGCTTCGGCGGCCCGGTCATCGTGCACTGCCTCACCGAGAAGGGCCGCGGCTACCAGCCCGCCCTCCAGGACGAGGCCGACCGCTTCCACGGCATCGGCCCGATCCACCCCGACACCGGCCTTCCCATCAAGGCCTCGGGCGCCGACTGGACCTCGGTCTTCGGCGACGAGATGGTCGAGCTCGGCCGGGAGCGCGACGACATCGTGGCCATCACGGCGGCGATGCTCCAGCCGGTCGGCCTGAAGAAGTTCGCGGACACCTTCCCGGACCGCATCTACGACGTCGGCATCGCCGAGCAGCACGGCGCCGTGTCCGCGGCGGGCCTCGCAACGGGTGGTCTGCACCCCGTCTTCGCCGTCTACGCCACCTTCCTCAACCGCGCCTTCGACCAGGTCCTCATGGACGTGGCCCTGCACAAGTGCGGCGTCACCTTCGTGCTCGACCGGGCCGGCGTCACCGGCACCGACGGCGCCTCGCACAACGGCATGTGGGACATGTCGATCCTCCAGGTCGTCCCCGGCCTCAGGCTCGCCGCCCCGCGCGACGCCGACCAGGTGCGCGCGCAGTTGCGCGAGGCCGTCCAGGTCAAGGACGCCCCGACCGTCGTCCGCTTCTCCAAGGGCGCCGTCGGCCCCGCCGTACCCGCCGTGGGCCGGGTGGGCGGCATGGACGTCCTGCGCGAGCCGGGTACGGACACGCCGGACGTGCTGCTGGTCTCCGTGGGTGCCCTGGCTCCCATGTGCCTGGAGATCGCCGGCCTGCTGGACAAGCAGGGCATTTCCACCACCGTTGTCGACCCGCGCTGGGTCAAGCCCGTCGACGAGGCCATGGCCCCGCTCGCCGAGCGGCACCGCGTGGTCGTCACCGTCGAGGACAACTCCCGTGTCGGCGGCGTCGGATCGGCGGTCGCCCAGGCCCTGCGCGACGCGGGCGTCGACGTCCCGCTGCGTGACTTCGGCATCCCGCCGCGCTTCCTGGACCACGCCTCCCGCGCCGAGGTTCTGGCCGAGATCGGGCTGACCGCGCCCGACATCGCCCGTCAGGTCACCGGTCTGGTCTCCAAGCTGGACGGCCGGTTCGACCGTGCCGAGGTCGACTCGGTGGAGCCCGCGCGCGACTGACCCCCGCAGACGGCCGGATGGGCCGGTTTCACCACCATCAAGGGTGGTGAAACCGGCCCATCTGTGTGAATCAAGCCACGCCGGGGCAGGCGTATCACGCCCCCTCTCGATCATGTCGAGGACGACAAGCGTGGGAGGTAAGACCGTGAGCAGCACACTCTTCCGGACGAAGAGAGTCGAGCAGTCCATCCTCGATACCGAGGAGCCAGAGCACGCGCTCAAGAAGTCCTTGTCCGCGCTGGATCTGACCGTCTTCGGCGTCGGCGTCATCATCGGCACCGGCATCTTCGTGCTGACCGGCACCGTCGCGAAGGACAACGCCGGGCCCGCGGTGGCCCTGGCGTTCGTGGTGTCCGGCGTCGTCTGCGCGCTGGCCGCCCTCTGCTACGCCGAGTTCGCGTCCACGGTCCCGGTCGCCGGGTCCGCGTACACCTTCTCGTACGCCTCCCTCGGCGAACTGCCCGCCTGGATCATCGGCTGGGACCTGGTCCTGGAGTTCGCGCTCGGTACGGCGGTGGTGGCGGTCGGCTGGTCCGGCTACATCCAGTCGCTCATGGACAACGCGGGCTGGACCATGCCTGACGCCCTGGGCAGTCGGGAGGGTGCCGACGCCTTCGGCTTCGACATCCTGGCCGCCGCGCTGGTCCTCATCCTCACCTTCATCCTCGTACTCGGCATGAAGCTGTCCGCGCGGATCACCTCCCTGGTCGTCGCCATCAAGCTGGCCGTCGTCCTGACCGTGATCATCGCCGGCGCCTTCCTGATCGACGGCGACAACTACGACCCGTTCATCCCGAAGAGCCAGACGGTCGACGCCGGCAGCAGTCTCGACGCCCCGCTGATCCAGCTGATGTTCGGCTGGGCGCCCTCCAACTACGGCGTGATGGGCATCTTCACCGCCGCCTCGGTCGTGTTCTTCGCCTTCATCGGCTTCGACGTCGTCGCGACGGCCGCCGAGGAGACCAAGAACCCGCAGCGGGACATGCCCCGCGGCATCATCGGTTCGCTGGTCATCTGCACGACGCTGTACGTCGCCGTATCGATCGTCGTCACGGGCATGCAGCACTACACCAAGCTGTCCGTGGACGCCCCGCTCGCCGACGCCTTCAAGGACACCGGGCATCCCTGGTTCTCGGGCTTCATCAGCTTCGGCGCCGCGGTCGGCCTGACGACGGTCTGCATGATCCTGCTCCTCGGTCAGACCCGCGTGTTCTTCGCGATGAGCCGCGACGGACTGCTGCCGCGCTTCTTCTCCCACGTCCACCCGCGGTTCAAGACCCCGCACCGGCCGACCATCCTGCTCGGCGTGATCATCGCGGTCCTGGCCGGCTTCACCCCGCTGACCGAACTCGCCGCCCTGGTGAACATCGGCACACTGTTCGCCTTCGTGGTCGTGGCGATCGGCGTGATCATCCTCCGCAAGACCCGCCCCGACCTGCACCGGGCCTTCCGCACCCCGTGGGTGCCGTTCATCCCGATCCTGTCGGTCTGCGCCTCGCTGTGGCTGATGATCAACCTGCCCGCCGAGACCTGGGTCCGCTTCGCCATCTGGATGGCCGTGGGCTTCGTCGTGTACTTCCTCTACGGCCGCTCCCACAGCCGCCTCGGCCGGCACGAGGAGACGACCGAGGCCGAGGTCGAGAAGGGCGACGGCGGAGCGACCGCGTAGCCCGATCCGACGGCCCGGGGCCGCGTACGGCAGCCGGCTACGGCCGGACCGTACGCGGCCCCGCCACGTCGGCCCCCAACTCCGTCACGCGCCGACGCAGTTCCCGGTCGGCGGTCACCACCAGACACCGCCGCCCGCCGGCCCCGGCGACCAGCTCGACCATGTGGTCGTCCCCGCTCCCGGCGGCGGACTCCACCCGCACCCCCGGCACGCTCTCCACGCCCCGGGCGGCCCCCTCCACCACGAGCACCAGTTCCACGGGCCCCAGGTGCCCCGGCACCCCGTCCGCCGCCAAGCGGTCCCGCAGCCGCTCCGCGGCCCCCCGCCGGTCCCGCCACCACCCGTCGGGCACCGACCCGACCACATTCGCGGCGTCGACGATCACGAGCAGAGGGACGTCATCGTTCATGCGGCAAGGGTCGCACGCCTCAGCCGGCGTCCCCTTCGGAGAAGCTCGCGAAGTACGCCGCCGCCATGTCCTCGTCGCCGTGTCCGAGTCGGGCGGCGCGTTCGAAGCGTTCTGCGCCGGCTTCGGCGACGTCGAGGCGGACGCCGTGGCGTTCGCCGGCCGCGACGATGAGCCGTGCGTCCTTCGCTGCCGTGCCGACGGCGAAGGCGGCCGGTGACAGTCCGCCCTTCAGGACCAGTTCCGCTTTGGCCCGCAGGTAGCCCATGTCGAGCGGTCCGCCGTCGATCACCTCGAAGAACCGCTGCGGGTCGACCTCGAGGGCCTTGGACAGCGCCAGCACCTCACCCACCGCGTTCGTCACCGCGAGCACCCAGCTGTTGGCGACCAGCTTCAGGCGGGTCGCGCTGCCCGCCGCGCCGTCCTCGCCGGTCCACACCGTGCGGGCGCCGACGGCGTCGAACACCGGCGTCACCGTCTGACGGCCCTCGACCGGCCCCGCCGCCAGCACGGTCAGCTGACCTGCCTCGGCCGGCTGCCGGGTGCCCAGCACGGGGGCGTCGTAGAAGACGAGGCCGTACTCGTCGGCGAAGGCGGCCAGGTCGGCGATGGAGTCGATGCCCGCGGTCGTCGACTGCACCCAGAGGGCACCGGAGCCCAGCGCGGGCGCCGCCTCACCCATCACGTCCAGGGTCGCCGGACCGTCGTACAGCATGGTCAGGACGACATCGGCGCCCCGGACCGCCTCGGCGGGCGTGTCGGCCACGAAGGCGCCGTCGGCGGCCAGCGGCTCGGCCTTGGCCCGGGTGCGGTTCCAGGCGCGGACGGCGTGTCCGGCCTTCACCAGGTTGCGGGCCATCGCGGCGCCCATGATGCCGGTGCCCAGGACGCTCACGGTGAGCTTGTCGGTCATGACGTCGACTTCCTGTTCTCGTGCGGAGGTTGTTGGTCCGGGTTTGGCCGAGATCATGCTGTCACGCGTGCGTGGGTTTCGGCATGCCCGAACCCGGCGGGACGGAAAACGGTGAAATGGGGCCCATATCCCCGGCATTCCCCTGCCGTGCGTCAAGAAGCGGGGGTGGGCCACGAGGACAGGTGCGCCCCGCATATGGTGATCCGGTGAACGGCGACTGGCTCATCCGCGGCCGTGACGGCCGCCTCAGCGTCTATCTGCCGACCGAGGACGCCGTCCTGTGCCGGGCGGAACTCGGACCCGGCGGCCCCTGGGAACCCCCGCGCAAGGTCGGCGGCGACCAAAAGCTGCGCCCCGGCCCCGCGGTCGGCCAGGGCGCCGACGACTACGCCCATCTGGCCGCCTGGCGCCCGACCAGGGAGGGCGAGGCGGGTCTGGTGCACTCCACGCACTTCCGGCCGCGTCTGGCCCCGCTGGACTGGATGTCCATCGGCCACCCGGACAAGACCGGCGACCGCACCGGTACGCCCGCCGTCACGGTGGACGCGCAGGGCCGGGCCCATGTCTTCGTCCGCAACCGGGTGGGCGGTGTCAGCATGCGCGGCCAGAAGGAGGTGGGCGGCTGGGGCCCGTGGCGCGACCTCAAGGGGGCCGAGGTCGACGACCGACTGGCCGCGGTGACGGGGGAGTCGGGCCGCGTCGAGCTCTACGCGGCCGTCCCCGGCGCCCTGCTGCACTGGCAGCAGGAGAAGCCGGGCAGCGTCCCGGTCCTGGAGGAGGCGATGGAGACGCCCGTCCGCGCGGGCACCCTGCACGCCCTGGCCACCTCCGCCGAGCACACCACCCTCTTCTACGCCGACGACTCCGGCGACCTGTGCGCCTGGCGCCCCGGCACCAAGCCGGTGACCCTGCTGACCTCCGCCGGCCCCGGCCCGGTCACGGCGATCCGCTGCGAACTCGACGGCCACGACTGCACCTTGCTCGCCCAGCGCTCGGCGAGCGGCCGCGTCGCCTTCGCCGCGTACCCGACGGAGCAGGAGTCGGCGGGCGCCTGGTGGACCGAGTCGGGCCCGCAACTGCCACTGGACGCGACGGTCGCGCTCGCCCTGGACGAGGACCAGCGAGTGGTCGCGGCCGCGCTCTCCCCGTCGACCGGGCAACTGCTGGTCACGCGACGCAAGGAGGAGCCGGGGCTGGCGCTGGAGGCATGGCGGGAGGTCTGAGCGCTCGTAATCGGCAGGACAGTTCCGGCACCCCTGCGCCAGGATGACCGTCATGGACACGGAAAGCCTGGTCGAGGTCTGGCGGCGGATCCTGGCGCCCTCCGGGACCTCTTGGGTGCTCTTCGAGCACGGGACGTGCGTGGTGCTGAAGGAGCCCGCGGGGGACCTCGCGGGACAGGCGTCGGGGATTCTCGGCGAGTTCGGCCCGGTACGGGTGGGCTCGTCCGCCGGTGACTTCAACGTGCTCACGCTCAAGGACGACCTGGGCTGGCTGGTCACCGGCCATCACCCGGACGTCGTCACCTACGTCGCCCCCGACGAGCCCGTCGATCCGTCGCACCTGACCATCGGCATCCACGGTCGCGGCAAACGCCATCAGGACGGCACACAGCTCCAGATCGCCCATGTCGAGGACCGACGCCCGGCCGCCGACCGATGACGGCGGTGCCCCGCACACCAACAGGCATGCGGGGCACCGCCGTTCAGCGCGTAACGCCTACGCGGGGACGCTGGCCACTCCCGGCGCCAGGAACTTCTTGCCGTTCACGCGCTCCGAGACACCCTCGCTGTCCAGGTACGGCGTGATGCCGCCCAGGTGGAAGGGCCAGCCGGCGCCCGTGATCAGGCAGAGGTCGATGTCCTGGGCCTCGGCGACGACGCCCTCGTCGAGCATCAGGCCGATCTCCTGGGCCACCGCGTCCAGGACACGGTCGCGGACCTGCTCCTCGGTGAGGGCCACATCGCCCTGCTTCAGCAGCGCCGCGACCTCCGGGTCCAGCTCCGGCTTCCCGCTGTCGTAGACGTAGAAGCCGCGCTTGCCCGCCTTGACGACGGCCGCGAGGTTCGGGGAGACCGTGAAGCGGTCCGGGAAGGCCCGGTTGAGGGTCTCCGAGACGTGCAGGCCGATGGCCGGGCCGACCAGCTCCAGCAGGACCAGCGGGGACATCGGAAGGCCGAGCGGCTCGATCGCCTTCTCGGCGACCGCGACCGGCGTGCCCTCGTCGATGACGTTCTGGATCTCGCCCATGAAGCGGGTCAGGATGCGGTTCACGACGAACGCCGGGGCGTCCTTCGTCAGCACCGCGGTCTTCTTCAGCTTCTTGGCGACGGCGAAGGCCGTGGCCAGCGAGGCGTCGTCGGTCTTCTCGCCGCGGACGATCTCCAGGAGGGGGAGGACGGCCACCGGGTTGAAGAAGTGGAAGCCCACGACCCGCTCGGGGTTCTTCAGCTTCGACGCCATCTCGGAGACCGAGAGGGACGAGGTGTTCGTGGCGAAGATCGCGTGCGCCGGGGCGACCGCCTCGACCTCCGCGAACACCTGCTGCTTGACACCGATCTCCTCGAACACGGCCTCGATGACGAAGTCCGCGTCCGCGAAGCCCTCGGCCTTGTCCAGCACACCGCTGACCAGGGCCTTGAGGCGGTTGGCCTTGTCCTGGTTGATACGGCCCTTGCCGAGCAGCTTCTCGATCTCGGCGTGGACGTAGCCCACACCCTTGTCGACGCGCTCCTGGTCGATGTCCGTGAGGACGACCGGGACCTCCAGGCGGCGCAGGAAGAGCAGCGCCAGCTGCGAGGCCATCAGGCCCGCGCCGACCACGCCGACCTTGGTGACCGGGCGCGCCAAGTTCTTGTCCGGCGCGCCGGCCGGGCGCTTGCCGCGCTTCTGCACCAGGTTGAAGGCGTAGATACCGGCGCGCAGTTCACCACCCATGATCAGGTCGGCGAGCGCCTTGTCCTCGGCGTCGTAGCCCTGCTGGAGGTCGCCGTTCTTGGCCTCGGCGATGATGTCGAGGGCGCGGTAGGCGGCCGGAGCGGCGCCGTGCACCTTCGAGTCGGCGATGAAGCGGCCCTTGGCGACGGCCTGGTCCCAGGCCTCACCGCGGTCGATCGCCGGACGCTCGACGACGATCTCGCCCTTGAGGACGGACGCCGTCCACAGAAGCGACTGCTCCAGGAAGTCGGCACCCTCGAAGATCGCGTCGGCGATGCCGAGCTCGTAGACCTGCGAGCCCTTGAGCTGCTTGTTCTGGTTGAGGCTGTTCTCGATGATCACCGAGACGGCCTTCTCGGCGCCGATCAGGTTCGGCAGGATCGTGCAGCCGCCCCAGCCGGGGACCAGGCCGAGGAAGACCTCGGGGAGCGAGAACGCCGGGAGCGCCGCCGAGACGGTCCGGTACTTGCAGTGCAGACCGACCTCGACGCCACCGCCCATCGC
Source organism: Streptomyces sp. NPDC098781 (assembly GCF_044759995.1). Taxonomy (NCBI): domain Bacteria; kingdom Bacillati; phylum Actinomycetota; class Actinomycetes; order Kitasatosporales; family Streptomycetaceae; genus Streptomyces; species Streptomyces sp. NPDC098781. Next base: position 283,483 of record NZ_JBIWAK010000009.1, on the reverse strand, counting down.
GGCGCCGTTGTAGTACGCGAAGGTCGGGACCGCGATACCGGCGAGGCGCTTGAAGACCTCGTGGCCGCCCTTGCCGATGGCGAGCGCGTCCTTGTGCTCCTTGAGGAGCTCGACGCCCTTGAGGTCGGCGCCGACGGCGAAGATGAACGGCTTGCCGGTGATGCCGACGCCGACGATGTCGCCGGCCGCGGCCTCCGCCTCGACCTGGTCGATGGCGGTGTCGAGGTTCGCCAGCGACTGCGGGCCGAAGGTGGTCGGCTTGGTGTGGTCGAAGCCGTTGTCCAGCGTGATGAGCGCGAAGCGCCCGGCGCCGAACGGCAGGTCGAGGTGGCGTACGTGCGCGGACGTCACGACCTCGTCGGGGAACAGCTCGGCCGCACCCTTCAAAAGCTCAGCGGTGGTGCTCACTTGCTGCCTCCGTCGAAGTTCGGGTTCTCCCAGATGACCGTCGCGCCCATGCCGAAGCCGACGCACATGGTCGTCAGGCCGTAGCGGACCTCCGGCTGCTCCTCGAACTGGCGGGCCAGCTGCGTCATCAGGCGGACGCCGGAGGAGGCGAGCGGGTGGCCGTAGGCGATGGCGCCGCCGTACTGGTTGACGCGCGCGTCGTCGTCGGCGATGCCGTAGTGCTCGAGGAAGGCCAGGACCTGGACGGCGAAGGCCTCGTTGATCTCGAACAGACCGATGTCGGAGATGCTCAGCCCGGCCTGGGCGAGGGCCTTCTCCGTGGCCGGGATCGGGCCGTAGCCCATGACCTCCGGCTCCACACCCGCGAAGGAGTAGGAGACCAGACGCATCTTCACCGGGAGGTCGTTCTCGCGGGCGAAGTCCTCGGACGCGATGAGCGAGGCGGTGGCACCGTCGTTGAGACCGGCGGCGTTGCCCGCGGTCACGCGGCCGTGGACGCGGAACGGCGTCTTGAGACCGGTCAGGTTCTCGATCGTCGTGCCCGGGCGCATCGGCTCGTCGGCGGTGACCAGACCCCAGCCCGTCTCACCGGCCTCGGCGTTCGTCCGGCGCACCGAGATCGGCACCAGGTCCTGCTGGATCTTGCCGTTGGCGTACGCCTTGGCGGCCTTCTCCTGCGAGCGCACGGCGTACTCGTCGGCGCGCTGCTTGGTGATGGTCGGGTACCGGTCGTGCAGGTTCTCGGCGGTCATACCCATGAAGAGGGCGGACTCGTCGACCAGCTTCTCGCTCACGAACCGCGGGTTCGGGTCCACGCCCTCACCCATGGGGTGACGGCCCATGTGCTCGACACCACCGGCGATGGCGATGTCGTACGCACCGAAGGCGACCGAACCGGCGACCGAGGTGACTGCGGTCAGGGCGCCGGCGCACATACGGTCGATGGAGTAGCCGGGCACCGACTGCGGGAGGCCCGCGAGGATGCCGGCCGTGCGGCCGATGGTGAGGCCCTGGTCACCGATCTGCGTGGTCGCGGCGATGGCGACCTCGTCGATCTTCTTCGGGTCGAGACCGGGGTTGCGGCGCAGCAGCTCCCGGATCGCCTTGACGACAAGGTCGTCGGCACGGGTCTCGTGGTAGATGCCCTTCGGGCCCGCCTTGCCGAACGGGGTGCGGACGCCGTCGACGAAGACGACGTCCCTGACGGTACGAGGCACGATGGCTCTCCTCCAGAGGTGCGGGATCTGCACTGCTGCGCTGCGCAAGCGCTGAGCGCGCGCTCAGGCTCATGCTACTTATGAGTAACGTAGCTGCACAGTCCTGGAAGGGGGAGCGGCGAAGGTCACATCCCCAGAGGTCCTCTCCATGCCGTCAGAGGATCTTGGCGTGATCTCGACCTCGGTGCTTCACTTCAGGAGCCCCGCCGGCGCCCACGGGGAACGACCTCGGCCGGCCGCTGCTAGGCGGACAGAGCAGCGACCAGCACCGGCGTGACCTGCTCGACCTGCCAGGCCCGGGCCCCGTGACCGGCCAGCGCCTCCGCGATCGACTCGGCGTCGGCGACCTTCGGCGGCTCCCAGCAGACCCGCCGCACGGTGTCCGGAGTGATCAGGTTCTCCTGAGGCATGTTGAGCTGCTCGGCCAGCGCGGACACGGCGGCCCGGGCCGCGGCGAGCCGGGCCGCGGCGGCCGGGTCCTTGTCGGCCCACGCCCGCGGCGGCGGCGGTCCCGTGACGGGCTGCCCCGGCGCCGGCAACTGCGACTCGGTCAGGGCCTTCGCGCGATCCACCGCGGCCTGCCACTGTTCCAGCTGCCGCCGTCCCATCCGATGTCCGAACCCGTTCAGCGCGGCCAGGGCGTGCACATTGGCCGGCAGCGCGAGCGCGGCCTCCACGATGGCGGCGTCACTGAGCACCTTGCCCGGCGACACGTCCCGTTTCTGCGCGATCCGGTCCCGCGTCTGCCACAGCTCCCGGACCACACCGAGCTGGCGGCGCCTGCGCACCTTGTGCATGCCGGAGGTGCGCCGCCAGGGGTCCTTGCGCGGCTCGGCGGGCGGCGCGGTCGCGATCGCGTCGAACTCCTGCCGCGCCCACTCCAGCTTCCCCTGCCGGTCCAGCTCCTTCTCCAGCGCGTCGCGCAGGTCGACGAGCAGCTCGACGTCCAGCGCGGCGTACCGCAGCCAGGGCTCGGGCAGCGGCCGGGTCGACCAGTCGACGGCCGAGTGGCCCTTCTCCAGGACGAACCCGAGCACGCCCTCGACCATCGCGCCGAGGCCGACTCTGGGGAACCCGGCGAGCCGCCCGGCCAGCTCGGTGTCGAACAGCCGTGTCGGCACCATGCCTATCTCGCGCAGACAGGGCAGGTCCTGGGTGGCGGCGTGCAGCACCCACTCCACTCCGGACAGCGCCTCGCCGAGGCCGGACAGATCGGGACAGGCCACGGGGTCGATCAGCGCGGACCCCGCGCCCGCGCGGCGCAGCTGCACCAGATAGGCGCGTTGGCCGTAGCGGTAGCCGGACGCGCGTTCGGCGTCGACGGCGACGGGGCCCGAGCCCGCGGCGAAGGCGGAAATCACCTCGGCGAGCGCGGCCTCGTCGGCGATCACGGGCGGAATGCCCTCACGGGGTTCGAGCAAAGGGATCGGCGCCTCCGTAACAGAAGATCCGTCGTCTTCCGGAGGGGCGCCTCCGGTGGTTCGCAGTGAGCTGTCTGCTGCGGTTTCTTGGGCGTCGGTCACATGTCAAGGGTATCTGTGTATGGACGGCGCCCGCCGATGGAACGTTCCGTCGGCGGGCGCCTGGGGGTCGTAAACCAGTCAGTCAAGTGAGGGATCCGGCTCACGAGGGGTGTGGGACGAGGGCGGGACCAGCGGCCGATCCCGTTCACGTCAGTGAATGATCAAGTGGGGAAGCGGTCGGGCGGGGTCAGTGGATGATGCCGGTCCGCAGGGCCACGGCGACCATACCGGCGCGGTCACCGGTGCCGAGCTTGCGGGCGATGCGGGCGAGGTGGCTCTTGACGGTCAGGGCGGACAAGCCCATCGATACGCCGATCGCCTTGTTCGACTGGCCCTCCGCCACCAGCCGCAGCACCTCGACCTCGCGACCGGACAGCTCGCGGTAGCCGCCCGGGTGGCTCGGGGCACCCGGGTGGCGACGGTGCATACGGGCGGCGGCGGCGCCGATGGGAGCGGCACCGGGCCGGGTGGGGAGCCCGACGTTGGTGCGGGTGCCGGTGACGACATAGCCCTTCACTCCGCCGGCGAGGGCGTTGCGCACGGCGCCGATGTCGTCGGCCGCGGACAGGGCGAGGCCGTTGGGCCACCCCGCCGCGCGGGTCTCGGACAGGAGGGTGAGGCCGGAGCCGTCGGGCAGGTGGACGTCGGCGACGCAGATGTCGCGGGGGTTGCCGATGCGGGGACGAGCCTCCGCGATGGACGAGGCCTCGATGACGTCGCGCACACCGAGCGCCCACAGATGACGGGTGACGGTGGAGCGGACGCGGGGATCGGCCACGACCACCATGGCGGTCGGCTTGTTCGGGCGGTAGGCGACCAGGCTTGCGGGCTGCTCGAGGAGAACGGACACCAGGCCTCCTGGGTGCGGGGACGACTTCAAGGTCACAGTCGTCTTCGGCACCAAACCTCTGGCCCTTTAGGGAAAGATCACGATTTAGTGAGTAACAATCAGGGCAATTCAGACACCTGGTCGATCGCTCGGCGAGTGATTCGCTTCGATCAGGTCTCGTTCCTGACCGAAAGTGGCCGTATCGACAAAGTGACGGTCAAGCAGGTGGCCGTCCGGGGGCAGTGGTGATCAACGGGACTGCGGGTCGCGGCGCTGCGGCAGCGTCACCACCGACGCGTCCCCCGGGCCCGCCGGCGGCAGCCCGGCGATCTGGGCCAGCAGATCGCACCAGGACGCCAGATGGGCCGCGGTGTCCGGGACGCCGCCCAGCCCCTCACGCGGGGTCCAGGAGGCCCGGATCTCGATCTGCGAGGCCGCCGGACGCTCGGACAGACCGCCGAAGTAGTGGGAACTGGCACGCGTGACGGTGCCGCTGGGTTCGCCGTACGACAGCCCGCGCGCCTGGAACGCGCCGGTCAGCCAGGACCAGCACACCTCCGGCAGCAGCGGATCCGCGGCCATCTCCGGCTCCAGCTCCGCGCGCACCAGCGTCACCATCCGGAACGCGCCCCGCCAGGCGTCGTGGCCCGCCGGGTCGTGCAGCAGCACCAGACGGCCGTCGGCCAGATCCTGGCCGCCGTCGACGACCGCCGCCTCCAGCGCGTACGCGTACGGGGCCAGGCGCTGGGGCGCCTTGGTCTGCTCGACCTCGATCTGCGGCCGCAGCCGGGCGGCGCGCAGCGCCTCGACAGCGGCCCGGAACGCCGCCGGAGCCGTACTCTGCGCATGCCGGTCCCCCTCCCCGGCCTCCTTCGCGTCGTCCATTCCGCCAGTACCGTCAGACAGTCTTCCCTGAGCCGCAGCCATGCCGGGAAGATTAAGGGGAACGGGCGCTTCGCGCAGGGAGGGACACCCGGACAACACGGCGACCCCGGCACGGGGCCCGTCGGGACCGTGCGAGACTTGCCCCCGTGAGTGCCAACCAGACGCCGCCGTCAGCCACGTACGAATCCGCCTTCCTCAAGGCGTGCAGGCGCGAGCCCGTGCCGCACACGCCGGTGTGGTTCATGCGGCAGGCCGGGCGCTCACTGCCGGAGTACCGCAAGGTGCGCCAGGGCATCGCCATGCTCGACTCCTGCATGCGGCCCGAGCTGGTCACCGAGATCACGCTCCAGCCGGTGCGCAGGCACGACGTGGACGCGGCGATCTACTTCAGCGACATCGTCGTCCCGCTCAAGGCCATCGGCATCGACCTCGACATCAAGCCCGGCGTCGGCCCGGTCGTCGAGCAGCCGATCCGCACCCGCGCCGACCTGGCCCAGTTGCGCGACCTGACCCCCGAGGACGTCTCGTACGTCACCGAGGCGATCGGCCTGCTCACCGCCGAGCTCGGGGCCACCCCGCTCATCGGATTCGCCGGCGCGCCTTTCACCCTCGCGAGCTACCTCGTCGAGGGCGGTCCGTCGCGCACGTACGAGAACGCCAAGGCGATGATGTACGGCGACCCGGAGCTCTGGGCCGACCTGCTCGACCGGCTGGCCGACATCACCGCGGCCTTCCTGAAGGTGCAGATCGAGGCCGGCGCCTCCGCGGTCCAGCTCTTCGACTCCTGGGCGGGCGCCCTGGCCCCCGCCGACTACCGGCGCTCGGTGATGCCGGCCTCCGCGAAGGTCTTCGACGCGGTCGCCGGGTACGGCGTCCCGCGCATCCACTTCGGCGTCGGCACCGGCGAGTTGCTGGGGCTCATGGGTGAGGCCGGCGCGGACGTCGTCGGCGTCGACTGGCGCGTCCCGCTCGACGAGGCGGCCCGCCGGGTCGGCCCCGGCAAGGCGCTCCAGGGCAACCTCGACCCGACCGTCCTGTTCGCCACCCCCGAAGCGGTGGAGACCAAGACCCGCGAGGTGCTCGACGCCGCGGCCGGTCTCGAAGGCCATGTCTTCAACCTCGGCCACGGCGTGATGCCGTCCACCGACCCGGACGCCCTGACCCGGCTCGTCGAGTACGTCCACACGCAGACGGCTCGGTAGGCAGCGCTCACCACGTCTGGCGGGGCCGCGCCCGCCTGCCGAACAGCAGGCCCCGCGGCTCCGGTGGCGGTGGCGTCCCCGGCTTGAGCGGCCAGGCCAGCAGCATGCCGGCGAGGAAGCCGACGATGTGCGCCGCGTACGCCACGGTGCCCGCCTCCGAGACGCCCTCGCCGGACGAGTACACCGCCTGGAGCACGAACCAGAATCCGAGCACCATCCAGGCGGGCAGCCTGAGCGGCAGGAAGATCAGGAACGGCACCAGCACCCACACCCTGGCCTTCGGATACAGCACGAGATAGGCGCCCAGTACGCCGGCGATGGCCCCGGAGGCGCCGATCAGCGGATCGGCGGAGTCGTCGTTGAGGTACGCGAAGCCGTAGGACGCCGCGTAGCCGCAGACGACGTAGAAGAGGAAGTACCGCACATGTCCCATGCGGTCCTCGATGTTGTTGCCGAAGATCAGCAGGAAGAGCATGTTGCCCAGCAGGTGCAGCCAGCCGCCGTGCAGGAACATCGCCGTGAAGACGGACAGCGCCGGGGACTTGTCGTAGCCGGGCGGGCCGATCACACAGCCGGGGCCGTTCGGGCCGACGGCCACCTCGCCGGTGGGGACCACGCCCGGGAGCTGGTCGTGGATCAACTCCCTCGGCACCGCCGCGTAGTGGTCCAGGAACGCGTGCAGATGGCACAGCTGGGCGAGGTTGCTCTCGCCGGCCACGGAGCCGGCTATGCCGGGCGTGAACAGGAAGACGAGCACGTTCGCCGCGATCAGCGCGTATGTCACCCAGGGGGTGCGGCGCACCGGGTTCACGTCATGGACGGGGATGACCACGAAAGGTTTCTGCCCCGGATCCGTGCGGCGAATCGGTGAACGTGGCCGTGGCCGCGTGCGTATGTCTCGGCAACCGCCCGCGGCACGGGGAAGGCGGGTCGCGGGGTCTACGTGAGGAACAGGCGATGAACGACCGAGTTACTCCTCCGATTCACGCGTTGCCCGACGGCGAGGCCGAGATCGCCGTGGTGGTGCGGCTGCCGTGGGAGGACGTGGCCCGGCTGGGCCAGGAGGCCGGACGGCTCGCTTCGCAGATGCAGCGGCCGGTGACGCTGGACGAGGCGGTGAGCCACAGGCTGCGCTCCCCGCGGTCCGCCGCGCATGCGAAGCCGGCGGGGGAGCAGCCCGCCGCCGCGATGCCGCCGAGTGTGAGTGCGTCCGTTTCCTCGCTGCCGTCGCGGCCGCCTGCCGAGCAGGCTCGGCAGGCCATCGAGAGGATCAACGGGTCCGCCTAGTCACCGGCCCCTCAAGTGGCCTGGTGCACCGCCTTGGACGCCTTGCGGGCCGCCACCAGGACCGGGTCCCACACCGGTGAGAACGGGGGCGCGTATCCCAGGTCCAGGGACGTCATCTGTTCCACCGTCATACCGGCCGTCAGCGCCACCGCCGCGATGTCCACCCGCTTTCCCGCGCCCTCCCGACCGACGATCTGTACGCCCAGCAGCCGTCCTGTGCGGCGTTCGGCGAGCATCTTGACCGTCATGAGGGAGGTGTTCGGGTAGTAGCCCGCGCGGCTCGTGGACTCGATCGTGACCGTGACGTACCGCAGACCGGCCCTGTGCGCGTCCTTCTCGCGCAGGCCCGTGCGGGCGATCTCCAGGTCGCAGACCTTGCTGACGGCGGTGCCGACCACGCCGGGGAACGTGGCGTAGCCGCCGGCGACGTTGGAGCCGATGACCTGTCCGTGCTTGTTGGCGTGGGTGCCGAGCGGGACATGACGCTCGCGGCCGGAGACCACGTCCAGGACCTCGACGCAGTCGCCGCCGGCCCAGATGTTCTCGTGGCCGCGTACGCGCATGGCGAGATCGGTCAGCAGGCCGCCGTGGTCGCCGAGCGGGAGGCCGGCCGCTCGCGCCAGCGCGGTCTCCGGGCGGACTCCGATGCCCAGGATCACCACGTCCGCCGGGTACTCGGCGTCCTGCGTGGCCACCGCGCGGACCCGGCCGTCCTCGCCCGTGAGGATCTTGGTGACCTCGGCATCGTTCACCATGGTGATGCCCAGACCCTCCATCGCCTCGTGCACCAGGCGGCCCATGTCGGGGTCCAGCGTCGACATCGGCTCGCTGCCGCGGTTGACGACCGTCACCTCATAGCCCCGGTTGATCAGCGCCTCGGCCATCTCCACGCCGATGTAGCCGGCGCCGACGACCACCGCGCGGTGGCCGCGCGTGCGGGTCAGCGTGTCGATCAGGGCCTGGCCGTCGTCGAGGGTCTGCACGCCGTGCACGCCCGGGGCGTCGGCTCCCGGCATGTCGGGGCGGATCGGGCGGGCGCCGGTCGCGATCACGAGCTTGTCGTACGACGTCCAGGACTCGGCCCCGGAATCGACGTCACGCGCGCGTACCCGGCCCCCGGCCACGTCGATCTCGGTGACCTCCGTGCGCATGCGCAGATCGATGTCCCGCGCCCGGTGCTCCTCGGCCGTACGGGCGATCAGCCGGTCGCGCTCGGGCACCTGGCCGCCCACCCAGTACGGGATGCCGCAGGCCGAGTAGGAGGTGAAGTGGCCGCGCTCGAACGCCACGATCTCCAGCTGATCGGCGCCCCTGAGCCGCCGTGCCTGCGACGCCGCGGACATTCCCGCGGCGTCGCCACCGATCACGACCAGCCGCTCCCGCTCACCCGACACACCGCTCTGCGCGCTCATGTTCATGTGAACACGCTACGGGGGCCGGGCATTTCAGTCCCGCTCGCCGCCCTGCTCGCCCTCCGCGCGCGCGGGCCGCGGCACGGGGTGGGCCGCCGGCAGCGGACCCGCCGGGGCGGTCGCGGTCGCCGGGCGGCCGGGCAGCCGGGGGCGCAGGACCTTCAGCCACAGCAGCACGATCAGCGCGGCCACGACGGCGAACGGCAGCACGGCGCCGAACGCCACGGCGATCCAGCGGAGCATCGTGACGAACGCGTTCCAGCCACCCGCGAGCGCGTCCACGAAGCCGGGGTCGTCGTCCTTCACGGCCCGCTTCACCGGCGTCTCCGACAGGGAGAGGGTGATGGTGGCGAGGCTGGTGCGGTCCTTCAGGGACGCCTGCTGGGCCAGCAGCGCCTCCAGGTTCGCCTGGCGGCTGCTCAACTCGCCCTCCAGCGTCACCACATCGCTCAGCTGGGTCGCCCGGTCCATCAGCTCGCGTATCCGGGCCACGCTGGCGCGCTGCGACGTGATGCGGCTCTCCACGTCCACGACCTGGTCGGTGACGTCCTGCGCCTTGGCGTCCCGCTCGATCAGCTTGCCCGCGCCCTCCAGTTCGGTGAGGACCTCGGCGTACCGGTCGACGGGCACCCGCAGCACGACACGGGTGCGCTCGTGGCCGTCGCCGTCGCGGGTCGTGGTCTCGTTGCCGACGTAGCCGCCCGCGTCCTCGGTGGCGGTGCGGGCCTCGTCGAGGGCCTTCGGTACGTCCTTGACCTGCACGGTCAGGGAGGCCGTGCGGATGATGTGGGTCGCGGGGACCTTGACCGGCGTGGCGGCCTTGTGGTCGGCGGCACCGCCGGGGGCGCCCTCTCCCGAGCTCGCCTGGGGGTTGGCGAGTGCCGCCTCGTCGCGGGCGGCGCTGCCGCTGTCGCCCCCCGAGTCGCCCGCGCCGCTGCACCCGGTCAGCGCGAGGGCGGTGGCCAGCAGGAGGCCGGCCAGGGCCTGGGCAGGCCGTACGGATCGTGCCGGTCGTTCGGACCGTGCTGATCGTCCTGTGCGCATGTGGGCGTACCCCCGAGGGTCGTCGTGACGGCTGATGTCACTTCGACGCCCCGGCCCCGCGGAACGTTGGCGGGAAACGGTCCCGATGCGGTCACGGTCGGGACTCGTGCCGGACACCGGCCGCGAGGGCGTTGTCAGAGGGGTCTGAGAGGCTGGGGACATGCGCGAAGTGGAGACTCGTAAGGGCACGGGCGGCCATGTCGTCGTCATCGGCGGCGGGATCGCCGGGCTGGCGGCCGCCCACCGGTTGCTGGCCGTCGGCAGGGACGTGACCGTCCTGGAGGCCTCCGACCGGGTCGGCGGCAAGCTGCTGCCCGGCGAGATCGCGGGCGTGCGCGTGGACCTCGGCGCCGAGTCGATGCTGGCCCGCCGCCCCGAGGCGGTCGCCCTCGCCCGCGAGGTCGGCCTCGGCGAGCGCCTCCAGCCGCCCGCCACCGCGAGCGCGTCGATCTGGACCCGCGGCGCCCTGCGCCCCATGCCCAAGGGCCATGTCATGGGCGTCCCCGGCACCGCCGCCGCCCTGTCCGGTGTGCTGTCGGACGAGGGCCTGGCCCGCATCGAGCGGGACGCCGACCTGCCCCGGACCGAGGTCGGGGACGACGTGGCGGTCGGTGCGTACGTGGCGGCACGCCTCGGCCGCGAGGTCGTCGACCGCCTGGTCGAGCCCCTGCTCGGCGGTGTCTACGCGGGCGACGCGTACCGCATCTCGATGCGCTCGGCCGTCCCGCAGCTCTACCAGGCCGCGAAGACCCACGACTCGCTCACCGAAGCGGTCCGCGAGATCCAGGCCAAGGCGGTGGCCAACCGGCAGACCGGGCCGGTGTTCATGGGCATCGAGGGCGGGGTGGGCCGACTCCCGCTCGCCGTCGCGCAGTCGGTGCGCGCGCGGGGCGGCGAGATCGTGACCGGGGCGCCGGTGACGGAGCTGCGCCGCGAGGCGTCCGGCGGCTGGCGCGTCGCCGCCGGTGACCGGGTGCTGCGCGCCGACGCGGTCGTCGTCGCCGTACCGGCCCCGGCCGCCGCTGCCCTGCTGCGCGCCGAGGCCCCCGGGGCCGCCGCCGAGCTGGACGGCGTCGAGTACGCCTCCATGGCGCTGATCACCCTCGCCTACCGCCGGGCCGGCACCGACCTCCCAGAAGGCAGCGGCTTCCTGGTGCCGCCGGTCGACGGGCGCACCATCAAGGCGTCGACGTTCGCCTCCCACAAGTGGGGCTGGATCGCCGACGAGGACCCGGACACGCTCGTCCTGCGCACCTCCGTCGGGCGGTACGGCGAGACGGAGATCCTGGGCCGCGACGACGACCACCTCATCGAGGTCTCCCGCCGGGACCTGAAGGCGGCGACCGGCCTGGACGCCACCCCGCTGGAGACCCGCGTCACCCGCTGGACCGACGGCCTGCCCCAGTACCCGGTCGGCCACCACGCGCGCGTGGCCCGCGTGCGCGAACAGGTCGCCGAGGTGCTGGGTCTCGCGGTGTGCGGGGCGCAGTACGACGGCGTGGGCATCCCGGCGTGCATCGCGAGCGCGTACGCCGCCGTCGACCAGCTCGAAGGCGATCCGCGCGGTGTGCAGGAGCTCACCGCCAACCCGGTGCAGAGTCTGCACGGCGGAGCGGGAGAATAAGGGCATGAGTGACGACGCCTCCACCACCGAGTCCGGCAGGATCCCGAACAAGGGCAAGCTGGCCAAGGACCTCAACGAGGTCATCCGCTACACCCTCTGGTCCGTCTTCAAGCTGAAGGACGTCCTCCCCGAGGACCGCACGGGCTACGCCGACGAGGTCCAGGAGCTGTTCGACCAGCTCGCCGCCAAGGACGTGACGATCCGCGGCACCTACGACGTCTCCGGCCTGCGCGCCGACGCCGACGTCATGATCTGGTGGCACGCGGAGACCGCCGACCAGCTCCAGGAGGCGTACAACCTCTTCCGCCGCACCCGGCTCGGTCGCGCGCTCGAACCGGTCTGGTCGAACATGGCGCTGCACCGCCCCGCCGAGTTCAACCGCTCGCACATCCCGGCGTTCCTCGCCGACGAGACGCCGCGCAACTACGTCAGCGTCTACCCCTTCGTGCGCTCCTACGACTGGTACCTGCTGCCCGACGAGGACCGCCGCCGCATGCTCGCCGACCACGGCAAGATGGCCCGCGGCTACCCGGACGTCCGCGCCAACACGGTCGCCTCGTTCTCGCTGGGCGACTACGAGTGGATCCTCGCCTTCGAGGCCGACGAGCTCTACCGCATCGTCGACCTCATGCGTCACCTGCGCGCCTCCGAGGCCCGGATGCACGTCCGCGAGGAGGTGCCGTTCTACACCGGCCGCCGCAAGACGGTGCCCGAGCTGATCGCCGGCCTCGCCTAGACCCCGGCACGACGAGGCCCCGCTCCCTGCCGTGGGGAGCGGGGCCTCGCGGTGCCGCGCGGCGTTGGGCGCGGCCGGCTACGGACGGGCCGCCGGCTCGTGGCGGTCCCGTTGGTGGGGCGTCGGCTTCTTCACCTTGCGCTCGGTCGCACGCTCCGGCTTGGGCTCGGGGTGGCCCTCGCAGGCCGACCGGCGCTCCGGCAGCCGGCCCTCCAGCAGATACGCGTCGACATGGCCGTTGACGCAGGCGTTCGGGCCGTAGGCGATGCCGTGCGTGCCGGCGTCCCGCTCGGTCACCAGCACCGAGCCCGCGAGGCGCCGGTGCATCTCCAGCGCTCCCTCGTAGGGCGTCGCGGCATCCCGCTCGGCCGCCAGGATCAGCGTCGGCGGCAGCTCACCCGGGCCGGTGCGTACGTCGACGGGCTTCTGCCGGGGCGCCTGCCAGTAGGCGCAGGGCAGGTTCATCCACGCGTTGTCCCAGGTCTCGAACGGCGCCACGCGCGCGAGCCGGGTGTTGTCCCGGTCCCAGACCGCCCAGTCCGTCGGCCAGGGCGCGTCGTTGCACTCCACGGCCGTGTAGACCGCGTTGGTGTTCTCCTCCTCGGCCGCCGCCTCCGTCACCGGCGCGGCCAGCTCGACCAGCGGCTTGGAGTCGCCCTTCAGATACGCCGCCAGCGCCCGTGCCCGCGACGGCCAGTGGTCGTCGTAGTAACCGGCCTGGAGAAACGCCTCCTGCAACTGCCCCGGCCCGATCTTCCCGCCCGCCGGCTTCGTGGCCAGCCGTGCCCGCGCCTTCTCGTAGTTGCGCAGCACCTCGTCGGCGGTGATGCCGAGCCCGTACACGTCGTCGTGCTCGGCGACCCACTCCCGGAAGTCCGTCCAGCGGCCCTCGAACGCGGCGGACTGGGCGAGGTTGTTGTGATACCAGATCTGCTTCGGGTCCGGGTTCACCGCCGAGTCGAACACCATCCGCCGCACGTGCTGCGGGAAGAGGTGCGCGTAGAGCGCGCCGAAGTAGGTGCCGTACGACGCGCCCATGAACGTCAGCTTCGACTGGCCCAGCGCGGCCCGCAGGACGTCCAGGTCACGGGCGTTGTTCAGGGAGTTGTAGTGCCGCAGCGCGCTCCCGGCGCGCTCGGCGCAGCCGCGCGCGTATGCCTTCGCGTGGGCGATGCGTTCCTTCTTGTACGCCTCCGAGGGATACGTCGGCGCCATCGAGGGCCCCTTGAAGTACTGCTTGGGGTCCTGGCAGGACAGCGGGGCGGACGGCCCCACTCCGCGCGGGGCGTAGCCGACGAGGTCGTACGCCGCCGCCAGCCGCTTCCACGCCGGGATGACGCCGATCAGCGGGAAGTGCAGCCCCGAGGCGCCCGGTCCGCCCGGGTTGTAGACCAGGGCGCCCTGGCCCGGCACCCGGCGCTTGCTGTTGTGCGGGTCCTTGTGGGTGGCCCGGGCCCGGCTGACCAGGAGCCGGATCTGCTTTCCGTCGGGACGGGCGTAGTCGAGCGGCACGGACACCGTGCCGCACCGGACGTGCGCCGGCAGTCCCTGGTTCTTGGGGCAGCGGCCGAAGTCGATCCCGGCCGCCTTGGCACGCGCGACGGCCACCGTCGTGCCGTGCCGCTCGTCCGCACCCGGGGCGGCACCGGCGGTGCCGGCCGGGGCCAGGGAGAGGGTGGACAGGAGCATGGCCCCCGCGGCCGTGTAGAGGGCGGCAGCTCTCATCGCGTATCCCTTCGATGCACGCCAGCAACAAAAGGGATATTTCGTTCGTCTGTTGATGAAGGCAAGCACCACCCGGCCGGTGTCGCCGCAATGCCCCCTATGCGTCACCGCGGTGCGGCTCGCGGTGTGCGAAGGCCGCGCGCAGGTCCGGCTCGCCGATCGCGCGGACACCTCGTACGGCGACACATGTGAGATACGTACGGTCGTCCTCGCCCCCTGCGCGCCGGACCAGGCCGCTCAACAGCCGCTGCCCGGCGGGGGAGGCCCACCGGGTGTACGGGTGGATCTCGATGCGGGCTATGGCGAGGCAGCTCAGTGTGAGCACGAGGGGGAGCGCGAACCAGAGCGCGATCAGATGCGCCGGCATCTCCGAAGGGGCCGGCGACAGCAGGGCGATCGCGCCGAGCACCACCACGACGACCGCCGCGAGCCGCACTTGACGGATCGCGGCACCCGTTCCGCTCCGCTCCCCTTCGGGCACGGCGAGGCCCGCGCTGACCAGACGGTCGGCGAGGCTGCCCACGGCGTCGGCGGCGGCCGTGGCGTCCCGCACGGGCGCGATCCGGGACTGGCCCTCCGGCCCGATGGCCCCTATCACCGAGCGCTCCATCTCGTCCCGGCCGCGCGGGTCGACGACCGTCGCCCAGCCGGTGTGCGCGAGCAGCAGCCGCCGCTGCCGGGCCATCGAGACCAGGGTCAGATCGGCGACCCGCCGGGGGCCGCCGGACAGGAACGCGGCCTCGTACAGCGTCAGATCGTGGTCCCGGGCCGCGGTCGCCTCTTTCACGTCCATGGCCGCGGTGTGTACGGCGGCGAGACACAGCCGCGTGCACGCCGTGCCGGCGACGGCCCAGGCCAGCAGCAGGAGAAGGACCCAGAACATGCCGCGTTTCTATGCCAAAGGCTCCGTGCAACGCCATGCCTTGTTCACAATCCGGACCGACAGTTGCCGGGATGTGACGTTCCGGATCGGGGTCCGGGGCGTCAGGAGCCCTCCGTGTCCTCCGGGCGCGGGCGCGGGCTCGTGGCGGCCGGCGGCAGGGTGTACGTCGGCGGCGGCGGCGGGGTCACGGGGACGGCCGGAGCGGGGTCGGTGGTCGGACCCGGCGGGGCGGGCGGCGGGGTGAGCGGTGGCGTGCTGTCGGCGACCATGTCCCGGGCCAGTGCGTCGTAGTCGACGTAACCGGTGGCCTCCAGGACCGTGATGTGGTCCAGCACGGTGGTGTTGGCGTCGTCGGCGAGTTTGCGGACGAGGGAGTTGCGGGTGCCGGCCCGGACCTGCGCGACGACGGAGAACACCTTGCCGTGCGCCAGCCGCAGGATGTTGGCGAACTGGCGGTCGTACTCGACGCTCTGGGCCCCGTCCAGGGTCCTCAGCCACGCCTGCTGCTGCTCGGTGGGCTCGTTGGGCAGCGTGAGGCTGAGCTTGGCGGCGACGTCGCGCACCCGCTCGTCCAGGAACATGTGCCCCTCGATGAGGTGCTCACCGGCGGTCCGTACGGCCGGCGTGGTCCCCTTCTGCCGGGCCTGCTGACCGGCGGGCAGTTCCCACAGGCCCGCCAGCCGGACCTTGGTGACGAAGTCACGGTCGAGGGCGGACAGCGGCCCGTATCCGGTGGAGACGGTCTCGGCGTCGAGCGCGGCCAGACCCGTCCCGGACCGGTCGGCGTACGACCAGATCGGGAAGATCATCGCCAGCAGCGTCGCCGTCAGGCCGGTGATGATGAGTCCGGTGCCGCTGAAGATGCCTCGGCCGTTGATCGGGGGTCGCGATCGCATGGTGCCTCCTGTTGCGGCACCGCACGTTAGTGCGCTTCGGGGATGGGGTTGGCATATTACTTCGGCTTCTACGCCAACCGCCGTACAGGAGCGAATGGTTGCAACCGGGGTGGTTACGGGCGAATAGGGAGCGACAGCGAGTGGCTTACCGGCCCAAACGCGGGGGAAACGGGCGCGCAGGCCGCGTCGAGGGCCGGGGTGTTAGCCCCGGCACACTCGTGGCGGGCGTCCCCGTCCACCCCGGGGGTCGCAGTCGACGTAGCCGGCGTGGCTCACCGGCGCAGCAGGACCCGGCGCGTGGCGTGCGCCAGCCGGATCCCCGGCCGCCGGGACCGCGGCTTCGGCCCCGACCGCTCCAGCCACCACTCCCGCAACTCCGCCCGCGTCCGCACGTCCTGGCAGCGGTCCTCGGCCAGCAGATACCCGGCGAAGTCCAGCGCGTCGCGCCGGTAGCCGCCGGTCATCGGGTGCCCGTGGGCGTAGCCGAGGAAGGCCCGCCGGTACCCGTCCCCGAGGATCACCGGCAGTTCGGGCGCGACCTTCGCGACGACGTCCGCCCGCTTCCCGGCGAGCGCCCGCGCCTGCACCCCGAGCCGCACCCGGTCGAACCCCTCCGGCACGGGTGTCCCGGCGACCAGCGCGGAGAGCAGGGCGGCCTGCGCGAGGCCGAGACGCTGGCGGGCGGGGCCGACGGGCTCGGCCGGGGGAGCGGGGGCGGCCTGCGAGGCGCGGTCGGCTTCGACATCACGCGCGGCGGCGTCTTGAGGGGAGGCTTGCCGCGTCGGGGACGTCGGCCGGGCGGCCCCGCGCTCGGCGCCCCCCTTCTCCAACGCCGTCCGGATCGATCCCAACTCCCGCTCCAGCTCACCCGGTTCGGGGAAGTTCTCGTCCCGCTCCAGCAGGACGCCGGGCGGGGACACCCGGGAGGCGAGGTCCGTCAGGATGTCGAGGACCGGCTGGGGGACGGGGTGGGCGTGGCTGTCGTGCCAGACCCCGTCGCGTTCGAAGCCGCCCGCGACATGGACGTACGCGATGGCCTCCAGCGGCAGCTCGGCGAGCGCCTTGGCGGGGTCCTCGCCCCGGTTGACGTGGTTGGTGTGCAGGTTGGCCACATCGATGAGCAGCCGTACGCCCGTCCGGTCGGCGAGTTCGTACAGGAACTGCCCCTCGGTCATCTCCTCGCCCGGCCACGAGATGAGCGCGGCGATGTTCTCCACGGCGAGCGGCACGGGGAGCGCGTCCTGGGCGACACGGACGTTCTCGCACAGCACGTCGAGGGAGTCCCGGGTACGCGGAACCGGCAGGAGGTGCCCCGCCTCCAGCAGCGGGGACGCCGTCAGCGGGCCGCCCGCGCGGACGAACGCGATGTGCTCGGTGACGAGCGGCGCACCCAGTGCCGCCACCCGCTCGGCGAGCGCGGCCAGCCGCCCGGCGTCGGGGCGCTCCGCACCGCCCAGGCCCAGCGAGACGCCGTGCGGGATCACCGTGACGCCGCGCTCGCGCAGCCGTACCAGGGATTCCGGCAGGTGTCCGGGGCAGACGTTCTCGGCGACGGCCTCGACCCAGTCGATGCCCGGCATGCGCTCCACGGCGTCCGCGATCTCCGGACGCCACCCGATCCCCGTGCCCAGTCGCTCCATCGTCCCCGTCCCCTCCTCGGCCTCTTCCGTACCCGCTTGTCCCGTCTCCTCGGACGTGCCGGACGTGACGGGGGTATGGCCCCACGGGCACGGCCCGAACCTCTCCCGGGCCACCTTCAGAGCAACATTTGAGGTTGAGCCCTGCGGCCCGGGACCCGCACTCCCGCCACACAGGGTCGTACGGGCGGGACGCCTGCGATGTTCAAACGCCGGGCGTCCGCCGCGGTGTCGGGTGGTCGGCGGCGGGGCTGTGGGAGCCCCGTGCGGTCTCGGTGAACCCGGTGTCCTGCACGCACGGGGGCCCGCGTTCCGCCACCGGTCCGTGCAGCGCGTCCCCGGCCGTCAGCCGTGTGTCGTCCGCCGCAGCGCCGGATGGTCCGCCACGACCGTGCTCGAGCCCGGCGCGATCTCCGTGAACCCCGCGTCCCGGACCAACGGCAGGCCGGCGCTGGTCAGGTCATCCCACCGCCCCGGCTCCGCCGTCCGTACCGACAGCGGGAAGCCCGCCTCGCGCCAGGCGGTCCGTTCCTGGGACGACAGCTCCCACCAGGCGAGCTGCGCCGCGTGACCGGTCTGGGCCATCGCCTTGCCCGCCGACATGTCGAGGTCGGGGTTGAGCCAGAGGACCGGCGCCGACGGGTCGGCGGCCACGGGCGGTTCCGGGTCGTCGAGGTCGGTGCCGGACACCTGAAGCTTGGCCAGTTCCTTGGGCCAGCCGTCCAGCGGCACCGGCGGGAAGACCCGTACCTCGGCCGACTTCCCGGTGACGGTGATCCCGGGCAGCTCCCCGGCCCGCCGCCACTCGGCCCCGCGGGCCCGCCGCACGACCTTGCGGATCCGGGCGTCCTGCCAGTCGCGCATGGCCTCCGCCCACTCGCCGTCACCGACGGACCGCTCGTCGCTGAGGATCGTCAGCACGGCTCGGGCGGACGTCTCCAGGGCGTCGGTGCGGGCCGGGGGAGCGCTCCGCTCGATCCGGACGACCAGGGGCAGCACGAACTGCGGTGCCTCGTCGCGCGCGCTGCGTTCCGACCGGAAGGGACTGTCACCGGCAGACGTCGAATCATGGCTCACGTCGGTCAACCTTAAGGGGCGCGGGGAACCGCCTGATCTGCCCCCACCTGGCCGCGGTCGCGGTACGAGAGTATGACCCTCATGCAACGCGATCTTCGTCTGGACAACGTGGGCCGCCGCTACGGCCTACGCGGCCCATGGGTCTTACGCGGCGTCCACCTCACCGTGCCCCCCGGCACCCTCATCCGCATAGAAGGCCCCAACGGCACCGGCAAGTCCACCCTGCTGCGTCTGCTCGCCCGCATAGACGCCCCCTCGGAGGGCCGGGTCACCGGCCGCCCCCGCACCGCGTACGTTCCCGAACGCTTCCCCACCGCCCTCCCCTTCACCGCCCTCGGCTACCTGACCCACCTCGGCACCGTGCACGGCCTGTCCCGGCCCGCCGCAGGGAGGGCCGCCCTGGAGTGGCTCGACCGCTTCGGCGCCGCCTCCTACGCCCGCACCCCCATGGCCCAGCTGTCCAAGGGCAGCAGTCAGAAGGTCGCTGTCGTGCAGGCCCTGCTCGCCGAACCGGAGCTGCTCGTCCTGGACGAGGCGTGGACCGGCCTCGACACCGACGCCCGAGCGGAACTGGAGCGGGCCGTCGCCGAACGCACCGCCGACGGCACCGCCGTGGTCTTCGTGGACCACGACCCGCGCCGCCTGGCGGGGGCGCCCGACGCGACGTACACCGTGCGCGACGGCGCACTCGACCTCCGTACCGACCGACCGACGGCGGCGCCCACCGGCCCGTGCGTGATCGTCGTCGCCCAGGGGGCGCGGGGCGGAGCACTGCCCGCCGACGCGGCCCGAACGGTCGTCGCGGCCGAGGAACCCGCACCGGGCACCCACCGACTCACCGTGCCCGCCTCCCACTCCGACATCCTGCTGCGCGCCCTGCTGACCGCCCGGCCGCCCTGGCACGTGGTGAGCGTGAGCGAGCAGACCGACCCCGACCACGAGAGCCGCCGATGACCGCCCTGCTCCGCTACCAGGCCGCCCTGCTCGCCCGCTCGCAGCGCTGGCTGCCGCCGTTCATCCTGTACGCCGCGTTCCTCGCCGTCGGGGTGCAGGGCGGCCAGCCGATCCTGGACTCGCTCGGCTACGCCGCCGCGGCCCTGCTGCCCGTCGCCGCCTGGCTGGTGCGGATCTGTGTCACCAACGAACCGCCCGCAGCCCGCAGTTGTGTCGCCGCGGCGGCCGGACCGGGGCGCGCGCACCTCGCCGCGCTGCTGGTGGCGCTGGCCGGCTCGGCGGCCCTGGGCACGGTCGCGACCGTCCTGGTGACGCTGATCAGTGATCCGGCGAGCGCCGACCACCAGGCGCGGGTCCCCCGGTTGCCGGCGGGCTCGGCGGGGCTGCTCGCCGCACTGGCCTGCGCCCTGCTGGGCACGGCCGTCGGCGCCCTCACGACCTGGCCGGTGCTGCGCTCGACCGGCCGGGCGATCCCGGCGATGCTGCTCGCGGCTCTGCTGGCGGTCGTCCTGACCGGCTCACCGGCGCAGGCGGCGGTCAGCGGTCTGGTCACCGGCTCCCGCTCGGGCACGGTCCCCCTGCCGGTGCTCCCATTGGCGGCAGCGGCCCTGCTCACGGCGGTCGCGACCGCCGTGGCCTGTGTGCTCACGTCCCGCCGGTCACCCTGAGCAGGCGGTGCGCTCGGCCTCCCGCCACTCGCAGACCGGGCAGAGCGTGATCCCCTTGTACGACTCCGGGTACTCCGTCGCGTCCCGGCACAGCACGCACTCCGCATACGGTGGCCCGTCCGCCTTGGGCGGCTTCACCACGTCGACGATCGTGCAGTAGTCCTCGCTCATACCCTCCAGCGTAGGACGCTCACCGCCGTACGCCCCCGGCCGCGATCAGCTCCGACACCTTCACGAACCGGAAGCCCTCCGCGCGCAGCTTCGGCACCACGCTGCGGACCACCCGCTCGGTCGTCGGAGCGGCGCTGCGCGTGCAGTGCAGCACGACCACGGACCCGGGCCGCACCTCGTCCAGCACCCCCTGGGTGACCGCGCGGGCGTCCGTGGCGAACGCGTCCCCGCTCACCACGTCCCACTGCACGGCCGTGACACCGACCGCGGTCAGCGCCTCCAGCGCCCGCCGGTCGTAGCACCCGCCCGGGAAGCGGAAGTACGGCATCGCATCACGCACCCCGACCTTCCGGAACACCGCGTACGCCCGCTCCACGTCCGCCCGCATCCGCTCCTCGCCGATGGTCGGCAGCCCGTAGCAGTCGTCGGTGAAGGCGTAGTGGCTGTAGGAGTGGTTGGCGACCTCGAAGAGCCGGTCCCGCCCGATGGACCGGGCCTGCCGTGGATACTCCTCCGCCCATCGCCCGGTCATGAACACGGTGGCGGGCACCTTCAGCTCCCGCAGCGCCGCGATCAGCCCCGGGTTGTCGAACCGTTCGCCCCGCGCCGCCCGCGGCCCCTGATCGGCCGTCATATCGGCGTCGAAGGTCAGCGCGACGGTCTTCGCCCCGGTCCGCCGGCCGTACTCGAAGACAGGGGTCCTGCCCGCCGGGCCGGGCGCGAGCGTCGGCGGACGGGCCGAGGGCGATACGGCGGCGGTGGCGCTGGGGGCCGGGAGCGGGGCGCGGGTCGCCTCCCCGGTCGTCGTACACGCGGCGAGCGCGCTCAGCGCCGCACCCAGGGCGCAGACCGCCGTGACGCGGCGTACAAGAGTGATCACCGCATGAAGATATGAGGATCAGATCGGCATTTCGGTAGGCCGATGGGTGTGCCGGGTGCAGGTCACCCGCCCGGCGGGGCGCCCGCCGCGTCCGCCCGGGCGGGCCCCGTTCAGCCCTTCCGGGTGCAGGAACCCGACGGCTTGGCGGCCGGCGGCCGGCACTGGAGATCGAACTCGGTGGGGTCCTTGCTCAGGTAGCGGCCCATGCAGGTGTTCACCGTCGTCCGGCCGCGCTTGGCACAGAACTTCAGGGCGGCGCGGCCGTCGGCGAAGGGGCCGGGGGCGTAGAAGACCCAGTAGCCGCCGCGCAGGGACGCGTAGTCGTCGCTGCGCAGGACCTTGGCGCCCGGGATGGACCGGCGGATCGTGGAGAGCCTGCTGTCCCGGTTGGCGGTGCCCGCGGTGACGGGCTCGGAGTGCAGCTGGGCGATCCACCGGCCGGCCGGCGCGGGGGCCTCCGGAGTCGGCCGCGGCTTCGCCGGGGTGGGCTTCGAGGTGGTGGCCGCCGTGTGCGGCGTGGCGCGGGCCTTGGCGTCGCCGTTGTCGTCGCCGGGGCGCAGGGCGAGGAACAGCGCCGACGCCGTGGCGAGCACCAGGGCCGCCGTCGCGGCCAGTACGAGGGGCGTGCGGCGGCGGGATCCGCCCGCCCGCGGGGCCGTGGGGTGCGGGGTCTGGACCCGGGTGGGCGTGGGTGTCGGGTGCGGGGACACGGTGGTCACCGTCGGCTGGACGGCCCAGTGCGGTGCTGTCCCCGACTCCACCTGTGCCAGCATCGCGTCCAGCCGGGCCGCGTCCGGACGGGCCGCCGGATCCCGGACCAGCAGGGCTTCGAGCACCGGGGTGAGCGGACCCGAGCGGGTCGGCGCGGGGAGCGGGTCGTCGAGTACGGCGGCCAGGGTGGCGAGCGTGGTCGGGCGGCGCAGTGGGCTGACGCCCTCCACGCAGACGTACAGGACCACGCCCAGCGACCAGAGGTCGGCGGCCGGACCGTCGCCGTGGCCCCGGATCCGCTCCGGAGCCATGAACTCGGGCGACCCGACGAACTCACCCGTCGCCGTGAGGCCGGTCGTGCCCTGGAGAGCGGCGATGCCGAAGTCGGTGAGGACGGCGTCGCCGTCGGGGCGCAGCAGGATGTTGGCGGGCTTGACGTCCCGGTGCTGGATGCCCGCCGCGTGCGCGGCCCGCAGCGCCGCCAGCAGCTGACGGCCGAGCCGGGCCGCCGCGGCCGGGGTGAACGGGCCGTCGTCCAGCCGCCGTTGCAGCGAGACGCCCGGCACCAGCTCCATCACGATCCAGGGATGCGGTTCGGCGGCCACGATCTGATGGATCGTCACCACGTGCGGATGGCTGAGCCTGGCCAGCGCCCGCGCCTCCCGCATCACCCGCTCGCGCACCATGCCGACCGTGTCCGCGTCGGACCGCACCGCCTTGAGCGCGACCTCGCGGTCGAGCACCGTGTCGCGGGCGCGCCACACGGTGCCCATTCCTCCGCTGCCGAGCCGGTCCACCAGCTCGAAACGGCCGTCGACGAGATCCCCCGGTGCGTTCATGCCGCAAAGGTTAGAGGACGCTCGGAGAGCAGGGACCGCCGGTCGGGGGCGGTGCGGAGGCCGCTATCGGTGCCAGGGGCCCGTCACTGCGAACGTGGTGCCCGGTGTGTAGCAGTTGACGTACATCGTCCCGCCGTCGGGCGAGAAGGTGACCCCGGCGAACTCGCCCCACTCCGGCTCCTGCTCGGTGCCGAGGTTCTGGGCGTTGCGGGCCATCGCGTACACCTCGCCGTGCCGGGTCACGCCGAAGACGTGCTGGGCGCCGTTGCCGTCCTCGCAGACCATGAGGCCGCCGCCGGGGGCGAGGCAGATGTTGTCGGGGGACTCGCCGGGCAGCTGTACGTCCGTGCCGGGGCCGAAGACGATCACCAGGGTGAGCCGGCGCGCCGCGGGGTCGTAGCGCCAGATCTGGCCGTAGTGGTCGGCCGCCGAGCCCTCCGCGCTGCGGGCGAAGGACGAGACGAAGTACACGCTGTGGCCGCCCCAGTAGCAGCCCTCCAGCTTCTGAGCGTGTGTGATGCCCTTCGGGCCGAAGTCCTGGAGGCGGACGGGGGTTCGGACGGCGAGCGGGTCCGGTACGTCCGCCCACTCGATCTTCTCGAAGGTGGTGCCCGGCTCCTGGATCGTCGAGAGGTCCGGTACGCCCGGCACACGCATCGCCTGGAGGCGGCCGCCCGCGCGCAGGGTGCCCAGGCCGCCGTGCGGCTGATGCGGCAGGAAGCGGTAGAAGAGGCCGAAGGGCTTGAGGAAGGCGTCCTCGGTTTCGTAGACGACACCGCTGCGTGGGTCCACCGCGATCGCCTCGTGCTGGAAGCGGCCCATCGCGGTCAGCGGAACCGCCCCGGAGCGGTACGGGTCCGCCGGGTCGACCTCGAAGATGAAGCCGTGGTCCTTGGTGTACCCGTTGGTGCCCGCCCGGTCCTCGGTCTCCTCGCAGGTCAGCCAGGTGCCCCAAGGGGTGGGCCCGCCCGCGCAGTTGACCGCCGTACCGGCGATGGCGACGCGTTCGGACAGGACGTGGTCGTGCCGGTCGAGGGTCAGGGCCGTACAGCCGCCCTTGCCGGCCGGGTCGTACGTCAGGCCCGTGACCGTCGGGACGGGGACCTTGGCGTCGGCGCGGTTCTCGTGGTTGCGGACCAGGTGGACCCGGCCGTGCCGGCCCGGCAGGGCCGTCATGCCGTCGTGGTTGGACGGGACCGGGCCCTCACCGGAGCGCAGCCGGTCGCCCTCGCGGGAGAGGACCCGGTAGCGGAAACCTTCCGGCAAATCGAGCAGACCGTCGGGGTCCGGCACGAGCGGGCCGTATCCCGTGTGACCCAGGTTCTGTGCGGCGGCGGTGCCCGCGAAGAGTTCGGTGAGATTTCCGGCGAAGGCGATCGAGACACCCAACGCCCCGGTGCGGGCGAGAAACTGACGGCGTTTCGTGGAGCCGGACGCGGAAGCGCCGACGGGCGCGTTTTCGGACATGGGGCAGCCTTCCTGTTGGCGGACAGGAACTTTGACCCCGCTGTGTCTATCACCTGGCGCGAGCCACTGGAACCACGCGCGTAGCACGTGTCACTTCCCCGACGCGTCCTCGATGATGTCCTCGATCGTCCGCTCGACCTCCCGCTCGGGCGGCGGCTCGATCTCGCGCTCGGCCGGGGGCTCGACGGCCCTCTCTTCGCCCGGGTCGGCGGGGCTCTCCACGTCGTGCGCCGCGTAGCGCCGCGGGGGCTGCCCCTCGTGCTCCTCGCCGCCCCTCTCCAGGAAGCGCAGCAGCTCCACCGGGATCGGCAGAACCAGCGTGGAGTTCTTCTCCGCGGCCACCGCCATCACCGTTTGCAGGAGACGCAGCTGGAGCGCGGAGGGGGTGTCCTCCATCTGATGGGCGGCCTCGGCCAGCTTCCTGGAGGCCTGGAGCTCGGCGTCCGCGTTGATGATGCGGGCGCGCCGCTCGCGGTCGGCCTCGGCCTGCCGGGCCATGGAGCGCTTCATCGACTCCGGCAGCGACACGTCCTTGATCTCGACACGGTCCACCTGCACGCCCCAGCCGATGGCAGGGCTGTCGATCATCAGTTCCAGACCCTGGTTCAGCTTCTCGCGGTTGGAGAGCAGGTCGTCCAGATCGCTCTTGCCGATGATCGAGCGCAGGGACGTCTGGGCCATCTGCGAGACCGCGTACTTGTAGTCCTCGACCTTGATGAGCGCACTCGCCGGCTCGATCACCTTGAAGTACACGACCGCGTCCACGCGCACCGTCACGTTGTCGCGGGTGATGCCCTCCTGGGCCGGCACCGGCATCGTGACGATCTGCATGTTGACCTTGTGCAGCCGGTCCACGATCGGAACGATCAACGTGAACCCGGGTGCCCGCACCTCCCCGGCCAGCCGTCCGAGCCGGAGCACCACCCCGCGCTCGTACTGTTTGACGACCCGCGCCGCCGCAGCGACGTACACGGCGCCCGCGGCAGCCACTCCCGCGACGATGCCCAGAACTTCCTCGACCATGCCGACCTCCTCACCGAGAGGTCCGATCCGTACGCTCCTGTAACGGTATGCCCAGTAAAGATATGTCTGACCCCTGGTCCAGGGCCATCGACGGCCCCGGACCAGGGATCAAGCCTCAGCAGGCGTCATACGCCGGTCAGGGCGCCGTGACCCGCACCGGTTCGGTGCCCGCGGAGCTGTGGCGCTCGGCCCAGTTCTCCAGGGCCGTACGGCAGGCGTGGTCGAGGTGGTGCAGCCCGGACAGGTTCAGCTCCACCGGGCGGTCCTGGGGCAGGGCCTCCAGGCTGTCCAGGATCTTCGGCAGCCTCAGGAAGGTCGCGTTGCCCGTCAGGTGCGCCTGGATGGGTCCCGCGCCCTTGTCGACGATCTCCAGCTTCAGGTGCGAGGCCTCCCAGGCGGTCTTGGCGACCGACAGGGCCAGACCGATCAGCACGCCCTCGAACATGTTCACCGCGACGATCGACACGGCGGTCACGACGAGGATCAGTGCCTCGCCCCGGTGGCCCCGCCACAGGGAGACGATCCCGCGGAAGGGGATCAGCTTGAAGCCCGCGTGGACCAGGATGCCCGCGAGCGCGGGAATCGGGATCAGGGCCAGCGCGGCGGGCAGCAGCGCCGCGAACAGCAGCAGCCACACGCCGTGCAGCACCCGGGACGCCTTGGTCTTCGCGCCCGCCTGGACGTTGGCGGAGCTGCGCACGATGACCGCGGTCATCGGCAGCGCGCCGAGCACACCGCACACGGTGTTGCCCGCGCCCTGCGCCATCAGCTCCTGGTCGTACCGGGTGCGCGGCCCGTCGTGCAGCCGGTCCACGGCCGCCGCGCTGAACAGCGACTCGGCCGACGCGATGAGCGTGAAGGCGACGATCGTGGCGAGCACGCCGACGTCCGCGAGCTCGCCGAAGGCATCCGCACCAGGGGGCTGGATCGCGCCCAGCAGGCCCTTGACCTCGACGGTGGCGACCGGCAGGGAGAAGAGCACGGCGACCAGCGTCGCCAGGCCGACCGCCGCGAGCGGACCGGGCACGGCGCGCACCCGGCGCGGCAGCCGCTTCCACAGCACCAGGACGGCGATGGTGCCGGCGCCCAGTGCGATCGAGGCCAGCGCCTCGGTGTCCCCGGCGGCCTGGGCGAGCGCGCCGGGCAGCCCGGCTATCTTCTCCAGACCGGAGGCGGGCGCCTTGGCGTCCGCGAGCGCGTAGAGCTGTCCGGCGATGAGCACCAGGCCGATACCGGCCAGCATGCCCTCGACGACGGAGACCGAGATGGCCCGGAACCAGCGCCCGAGCCTCAGGGCGCCCATGAGGAGCTGGAGCAGGCCCGTGGCGAGCACCAGCACACCGAGGACCGGCAGCCCGAACTCCTGGACGGCCTCGAAGACCAGCACCGTCAGACCGGCCGCGGGCCCGGAGACCTGAAGGCTGCTGCCGCGCATCAGGCCGGTGACGATGCCGCCGACTATGCCGGTGACGAGTCCGAGCTCGGCCGGCACTCCGGAGGCGACGGCGACACCGACGCACAACGGCAGCGCGACCAGGAAGACGACCAACGAGGCGGCGAAGTCCTGCCGTATGTGGGGGAATTTGGTCATCATGCCGATCACAGCGCCTCGAACGCGTCGGTCTCGGCGCTGTGGGCGCGCACGGCACCCTTGTGCACCTCGTAGTACCAGGCGTGCAAGGTGAGTTGACGCTCCTTCAGCTTCTTCTCGATGAACGGGTACGAGCGCAGCCTCAGCAGCTGCGTCAGCACGTGGGCCTGGACGCCTTCGGCGACCTCCGGGTCCTCGGCGGCGCCGGTCGGGCGCGGGTCGGCCTGCGCGAGCCAGTCGCGCACGGCGGGCACGGCGTCGAGGTCGTCGCCGCGCACCAGCGCGCCGACGGCTCCGCAGTGGGAGTGGCCGCAGACCACGATGTCGCTGACGCCGAGGACCTCCACGGCGTACTCGATCGTGGCCGCCTCGCTCGTGGGGTGTGCGCAGGCGTACGGCGGGACGATGTTGCCCGCGGTGCGCAGCTCGAAGAGCTCGCCGGGGCGGGCGCCCGTGATCAGTGCCGGTACGACCCGGGAGTCGGAGCAGGTGATGAACAGGACCTGCGGGGACTGTCCTTCGGCCAGTTCGGCGAACTCCTCAGGGCGCTGTCCGAACATACGGGCGTTGTCGATGAGGGGCTGCATGTGGTGACTCCTCCTGGCGCGCCTCAGTGGCGCGTCGGGGTTTACATGACAGGGGTGGGGGGACTGCTCTGCTGCTCAGCAGCGGAAGATCTGAAGCCCCGCCGGAGTGTGGGACGTCGAGGGTCTCGACGTGCGCTCGTGCGCGGCGCCGGCTTCGGCCGGCCGGTGCGCGGACGCGGAGTCCCGGATGAGCAACGGTCGGTCGGGTGCCTGTGTCCCGGAGTCGGCGAAGCGCAGTTGGTCACGGGTGCGCAGGGGACCGGTCGGATCCCCGTCACCGGACGGGACGCAGTGGCGTGACGTGAGGGTTTCGTCGCGCAGTGCCTTCCCGGAAAGCTTGATTCCGGGTTGGGCCTTGGCCTCTGCCTGACTCGCTGTGTATGCGTGTGCGAAGGTCGCGCCGGGTGCGAAGAACTGGAGGGCGAGCAGGATGGCGACGAGGATCGAAATCGGGGTCCGGACCGTCGTACCTCGCAACATGCGCCCCCCTCCAGTCAGTCCACACCTCATGCACTCGCCAACACTTGGTCAACCGTTGGTCAAGAAGCACGTTAACCGAGCAACGTTGTTTGCAGGGTTAACTTAACGTTTCGAGCTGAAGAGAGCCTGAAATGCGAGGGTGGCTTGGCTTGAACCACCCCTTGACCAGGGGGAGTTACTGGGTTACCAGGCCCTTGGCGTCGCGGGCCAGCGCGGTGAGTCGCGAGATGGCGCGGAAGTACTTCTTGCGGTAGCCGCCCTTGAGCATGTCCTCGCTGAACAGCTGGTCGAACGGCAG
Organism: Streptomyces sp. NPDC098781; assembly: GCF_044759995.1. Classification (NCBI taxonomy): domain Bacteria; kingdom Bacillati; phylum Actinomycetota; class Actinomycetes; order Kitasatosporales; family Streptomycetaceae; genus Streptomyces; species Streptomyces sp. NPDC098781. The sequence goes on along the minus strand of NZ_JBIWAK010000009.1, from coordinate 255,429 downwards.
TCCGGAGGCCAGGACCGGGACTTCGCGGTCGTAGAGCCGGTCCGCGAGCACGACGAGCCGCAGGGCCGTCGACTGGTCGGGAATCGGCTGGACGTCGGTGAGGCACACCGCGTTCAGGCCGTCCGCCAGCGCGCCGTACCGGCTGGGGTGGACGCGGGCCAGGTGCTCCAGCAGGTGCGGGAAGTCGTCGAGCGAGGCGCCCTCGGTGGCGTACGCCGCCTTGGTCACCTGTTCGTCGGAGTACGGCGCCGGCGCCTCGGGCAGGCCGCGGTGGCGGTAGTCCTCGCCGTCGATGCGCAGGGCGCGGAAGTGGGCCGACAGGCCCTGGATCTCGCGCAGGAAGTCGGCCGCCGCGAAGCGGCCCTCGCCGAGCTTGCCGGGCAGCGTGTTGGAGGTGGCGGCGAGCGCGACGCCCGCGTCGACCAGCTTGCCGAGCAGCGTGGAGACGAGGACGGTGTCGCCCGGGTCGTCCAGCTCGAACTCGTCGATGCACAGCAGCCGGTGGCCGGACAGGGTCTGCACCGTCTGCTGGAAGCCCAGGGCGCCGACGAGGTTGGTCAGCTCGACGAACGTGCCGAACGCCTTGAGTGACGGCTCGGCCGGGGTGGCGTGCCAGAGGGAGGCGAGCAGATGGGTCTTGCCGACGCCGTAGCCGCCGTCGAGGTAGACCCCGCGGGGGCCCGCCGGGGTCTTGGGGGCCTTGGACCTGCCGAACCCGAGGAAGCCGCGCTTGGCCTTTCCGGCGCCGCTGGCGTGCGCGCCGCCGAGCCCGGCCGCGAAGCCCTCCAGGACGCGGACCGCCTCGGTCTGGCTGGGCTGGTTCGGGTCCGGGATGTAGGTGCTGAAGCGGACCGAGTCGAAGCGCGGCGGCGGCACCATCTCGGCGACCAGCCGGTCCGCCGGGACGTGCGGCTCACGGGCGCACAGGGAGAGCGGACTCGCTTCGGCTATCGGGCTCCGCCCGGAGGCGGCGGTGGAGGACGACACGGGTCACCATGCTACGGGCCGTGCCACACTCCATGACATGCGACGCCTGTTCCCTGTGATCGACGAGACAGCAGCGAGTGCCTCCGGCGGTTCGGCCGGGGACGGAGGGGGTGGAGCGGCCGCAGGGGGGCTTGTGGCGGGCACGTCCACCCGGCGCTCGGACGCCGGCCTCTCCGGCGGCGATGCGGCCGACCGGGAGTGGAGCCTCGCCGAGCTCGCCGCCGCCTACGCCTATCCCGAGCCCGGTGCCGGTGAGCGGCGGCCCTGGCTGCGGGCCAACATGGTGTCGACGCTGGACGGGGCGGCCCAGCACGACGGACGTTCGCAGCCCATCTCCAGCGCGGCCGACATGCGTGTCTTCGGCACCCTGCGGGGGCTGGCGGACGTGGTGCTCGTCGGTGCCGAAACGGTACGCCGGGAGGGGTACCGTCCGGCACGCGCGCGTGCCGAGTTCGCCGAGGCGCGGGAGGCGGCCGGGCAGGGGGCCGCGCCGGCCGTGGCGGTGGTCAGCGCGAGCCTGGAGCTGGACTTCGACCTGCCGCTGTTCACCTCGCCGTCCGTGCCCACCCTGGTCCTGACCGGCGCCGCCGCGGCCCCCGACCGGATCGCCGCCGCGGAGAAGGCGGGCGCCCGGGTGGTGATCGCCGGTGACGGTGTCGGCGTGGACCCGGTCCGTGCCGTGCAGGGCCTGGCCGAACTCGGACACACCCGGCTGCTCACCGAGGGCGGGCCGCGGCTGCTCGGCCAGCTCGTGGCGTCCGGCGTGCTCGACGAGCTCTGTCTGACGGTGTCCCCGATGCTCACCGCCGGCGACGCCCAGCGCATCGCCGGCGGGCCCTCGGTGACGGTCCCGAAACGGTTCGAGCTGGTGTCCCTGCTGGAGGAGGAGGGCTTTCTGTTCAGCCGGTACCGGCGGACGTGAGGTTAGGCGGCTTCGGAAATGGGTTCTATGAATGCCGTGGCCCCGAAACGGCGGAATCCTCCGTTCCGTTTAGCTTCCGCCGGGCACACTAAGACTCGCATTCCCCGTGCGCGCACGGGGCAGGATGGTTTCCGCAGAAGGGGCGCCCGGTGTTCACAAGCGTTTTGATGATCGAGAAGGCCCTGACGTCCGCCGACGTGGAGTTCGTCACCACCTTGCACGGTGACGAGGCGGTCGCCTTCCATGTGCTGCTCCAGCCCCGCGGCGAGCAGGCCGACACGTTGCTGCGCGCCATCGACGACATCGCCCTCGGCGAACTGGACGAGGCGGTCCGGGAGGGCAAGACCCCGGAGGGCCAGGAGGCGCTGAGCACGGGGGAGCGGGCGCTGGAGGTGTCCCTGACCGCGCTGCGCACGGCCGGCAAGCGGGCGGAGGGGCGGCTGCTGGAGAACCATCCGCTGGACGCGCTGCGGGCCGTGGTCGACGAGGTCGGGGCGGACGAGGTGATCGTGCTGACCGATCCCCACTACGTGGAGGAGTTCTTCCACCGGGACTGGGCCTCACGGGCCCGGCACAAGGTGGGGGTGCCGGTGCTGAAGCTGTTCTCGCACAGCAAGGCATAGGGGCCCCTCGGGGCAGCTCCCTGGGGGTCGGGCGGTTCGTCGGGCGCGGGGCACGGCCCCCGCGTCCCCTGCGCGGGGCGCGGCCGCGCACCCAATAGGCTGGGGCCTCACCGTCGTATCGCACCTCTGGGAGAACACACATGGCACCCGGCATTCCCACCGCCATGGACCGACCGCACTTCATCGGCATCGGCGGGGCCGGGATGTCGGGGATCGCGAAGATTCTCGCGCAGCGTGGGGCCAAGGTGGCCGGCAGTGACGCCAGGGAGTCGGCGACCGCCGAGGCGCTGCGGGCGCTAGGCGTGACGGTGCACATCGGGCACGCGGCGGAGCACCTCGCCGACGACGCCAGCTGTGTCGTGGTCTCGTCGGCGATCCGGCAGGACAACCCCGAGCTGGCCCGCGCCGCCGAGCTCGGCATCCCCGTGGTGCACCGCTCCGACGCGCTCGCCGCGCTGATGGGCGGGCTGCGTCCGATCGCCGTCGCCGGCACGCACGGCAAGACGACCACCACGTCGATGCTGGCCGTCTCCCTGACCGAGCTGGGCCTGGAGCCGTCGTACGCCATCGGCGGTGACCTGGACGCCCCCGGCTCGAACGCCCTGCACGGCGACGGCGACATCTTCGTGGCCGAGGCGGATGAATCGGACCGCAGCTTCCACAAGTACGCCCCCGACGTCGCGATCGTCCTGAACGTGGAGCTCGACCACCACGCCAACTACGCCTCGATGGACGAGATCTACGAGTCCTTCGTGACGTTCGCCGACCGCATCACCGAGGGCGGCACGCTGGTGATCTCGGCGGACCAGGACGGGGCGCGGGAGCTGACCCGACGGGTCGCCGGAACCGTCCGGACGGTGACGTACGGCGAGGCCGAGGACGCCGACGTACGGGTGCTGTCGATCGTGGCGCAGGGGCTGAAGAGCCAGGTCACCGTCCTCCTCGACGGCCAGGAGCTCACCTTCGCGGTCTCGGTCCCCGGCCGGCACTACGCCCTCAACGCGGTGGCCGCCCTCGCGGCGGGCGCCGCCCTGGGCGTCCCGGCCACCGAGCTGGCCCCGGCCGTCGCCGCCTACACGGGCGTCAAGCGACGGCTCCAGCTCAAGGGCGAGGCCTCCGGCGTCCAGGTCATCGACTCCTACGCGCACCACCCGACCGAGATGACCGCCGACCTGGAGGCTATGCGCGACGCCGCCGGGGACGCCCGGATCGTGGTCGTCTACCAGCCCCACCTGTTCTCCCGCACCCAGGAGCTGGGCAAGGAGATGGGCGACGCCCTCGCGCTGGCGGACGCCTCGCTGGTCCTGGACATCTACCCGGCCCGCGAGGACCCGATCCCCGGCATCACCAGCGAGCTGGTCATCGAGGCGGGCCGGGCGGCCGGCGCCGAGGTGACGGCGGTCCACGACAAGAGCGAGGTGCCCTCGCTGGTCGCGGGAATGACAAGGCCCGGTGATCTCGTTCTCACCATGGGCGCGGGCGATGTCACCGACCTCGGCCCGCTCATCCTGGACCGCCTGTGAAGTGAGGGGTAGACACTCATGTCGTACGACGTCGAAAAGCCGGACGAGCAGTGGCGCGCGGAGCTGACCCCGGCCGAGTACGCCGTCCTCCGCCAGGCCGGCACGGAACCCGCGTTCACCGGTGAGTACACCGACACCAAGACCACGGGCGTCTACTCCTGCCGCGCGTGCGGCGCCGAGCTGTTCACCTCCACCACGAAGTTCGAGTCGCACTGCGGCTGGCCGTCCTTCTACGACCCGAAGGACACCGACGCGGTGGAGCTGATCGAGGACCGCTCGCACGGGATGGTCCGCACCGAGGTGCGGTGTTCCCGCTGCGGCTCGCATCTCGGGCACGTCTTCGAGGGCGAGGGGTATGCGACACCGACCGATCAGCGGTACTGCATCAACAGCATCTCGCTGCGGTTGACGCCCGAGGAGGGCTGACCTTCAGGAGCGGGGCGGCCTCGGGGCCGCCCCGCTCTGTCGTGGCTGGCACGGGGGATGCCGGTGTTCCTAGACTCGTAGACGGGGCGCCGGCCTCGGCGGTCCGTCCGGCGACGGGAAGGCGGTGGCGCCTGATGTCCTACGTCGCGGTGAGTGCGATCAGTCATCCCGGGCTGTTGCGTGAGCGGAACGAGGACAGCCTGGTCGTGGGGCCGTGGACGCTGTGCGGCACCGTGACCGAGAACCCGCAGACCCTGGTCTTTCCGCTCGGTACGCCGCTGGCCGTCGCCGTGGCCGACGGGCTCGGCGGGCATCCCGGGGGCGATGTGGCCAGTTCCCTGGTCGCGCGCCGGATCGCGGGGCTCGGGCCGGCCATGAGCAGCGAGGTCGCCGTGCGGGAGGCCGTGAACGCCTGCAACCTCGCCGTGTACCAGGCGGCGGGCGGCGAGGAGGAGAGCGAGCTGTCCGGCATGGGGACGACGATCGCCGGTGTCGTCGCGCTGCCCGAGTCGCTGCTGGTGTTCAACGTCGGCGACAGCCAGGTCTTCGCGGCCACCGACGACGGGCTGCGCCAGCTGAGCGTCGACGACAGCCCGCCGCATCCGCCCGGCCGCTCCACCACCCTCGTCACCCAGTGCCTCGGCGGCTCGCTCACCTACCGCGCCGTCGCCCCCCATGTGAGCGCCGAGCCCCTGTCGCCCGGCGACCGCTTCCTCATCTGCTCGGACGGTCTGACGGACCCGCTCACCACGGACGTACTGGACGAGATCCTGCGCGAGCACGAGGACGGCCGGGCGGCCTACGAGCTGTGGAAGGCCGCCATCGAGGCGGGCGGGCCCGACAACATCACGGTCGCGGTGGTGCGGGTCGGCGAGGAGTGAGCGGCGGGAGCCGGCCTTCGTCTGCTAGAGGATCTTGCGCTGGACCATGATCGAGAGCACCAGCGCGCCGGGCAGCAGCGGCACCCAGACCGTCAGGACGCGGTAGCCGATGACGGTGGCCGCGGCCAGGCCCATCGGCGCGCCGAAGGTGACCATCGTGAAGACCAGGGCGGCGTCCACCGGGCCGATGCCGCCGGGCGCGGGCACGGCGCCGACGGCGGTGCTGGCGAGGAGGAGGGCCAGCGTCACCTGCGTCCACGACAGTGGCAGGCCGAGTGCGAAGCCGACCGAGGCGATCACGCTCGCCTGGAGCAGGGGAGTGGCGACGGCCCCGCCCCAGAGGGCGAGGATCCGGCTGGGCCGGGTGTGCAGGATCCGGGCGTCGGTCAGGGCGGTGCGGACGAAGCCGAGGAGGGGGCGGCGCAGCGGCCGTACGGTCGTCACCAGCACGGTGGCCGTGACGAGGACCGCCACCACGCCGGCGGCCACCAGGAGCAACGTCCGCCGGTCGGGGACGAGTTCGCCGAGGTGCAGCAGCTCGGGGAAGGCTATGAGGAAGCCGAGCAGCACGGCCGTCTTCGCGATCGGCTTGACCAGCGAGTACAGGGCGAGTGAGGCGGTGCCCCGGGCCAGGGGTATGCCCTGGCCCTGGAGGAAGCGCAGGGTGACGGCGTGGGCGCCGATGCTCGCCGGCAGCACGTGGTTGGCGGCGCCGGCCGCGAACTGCGACGCGAGCAGCAGGCCGGGCGGCAGCCGGTCCGGTATCGACCCCTGGCGGACGAGCGCGGCGACGACCCAGCCCATGCAGGTGAAGAAGAGACCGGCCAGCAGCCACCAGGGGTCGGCGGCGGCGAGCCGGGCGGCGCCGTCGCGCACCGTGTGCCAGTCGGCCGCCGCCCACGCTCCGATCAGCAGGAGCGGAAGCAGCGTCAGCACATGGCGGACGAGGCGTGCGGGGGCGTAGGGGGAGCGGGCGGGAGCGGCGGGGACGGGGCAGGCGGGCAGCGGTCCGGGGAGATCGCTGAGCGGGAGCGAGGACACGGCGCGGTCGTCCTTCCGCGTCGCACCGCGCGGACGCGGGGCGGACGGCTAGAGGGCGAGGGCAGGAGGGGACGACGAGAACGTGCCCGTCCGTCATGACGGCATGGTGTCCGGAAGCCGACGGGGTGTCGGCGGGCGGGCGACGTGACCGGGGGTGTTCGCCGCGCGTGCCGCGGCCCGGAGCTGTCGGGTGGCGCGATTGTTAGGTTAGGCTGCCCTAAATTGTCATCCTGGGGGAGTCCGATCATGGCGCCAGTCCGGTCCCGAGTCCTGTCCCGTCGTCGTCTGCTCACCGCCGGCGGCGCGATCGGTCTCGGCTCGCTGCTCGCGGCCTGCGGCGGTGACGGCGGAGGGGACGCCGAGGGCGGGGGCGGCGGTGGGCACTGGTCCTTCAAGGACGACCGGGGGCGCACCGTCACGCTCGACGAGGCACCCGGGACGCTCGTCGCGTTCGTCAGCACCGCGGCCGCGCTCCACGACTACGGCATCGAGTGCGACGGGGTCTTCGGGCCCACCGAGCCGGTCGACGGCAAGCCCAATCCACAGGCCGGCGACCTGGACGTGGCGAAGCTGACGAGCCTCGGCACGGACTGGGGGCAGTTCAGCGTCGAGAAGTACGCGGCGCTCGACCCCGACCTGCTGATCAGCAACATGTTCCCGGCGCCCGACCTCTGGTACGTCCCGCAGGAGAGCCGCAAGAAGATCGAGGCGCTCGCCCCCAGCGTCGGGATCAGCGTCGCCCGCACCTCGCTGCTGAACCCGCTCAAGCGCACCGCCGAACTCGCCGCGGCCCTCGGCGCCGACCTGGACGCCGAGCGCGTGACCGACGCGCGGGCCCGCTTCGACGCGGCCGTGGAGACCCTGCGCGCGGCCGCCGCGGCCGGCATGGGGCTGAAGGTCATGGCCGTCACGGGCGACAACGACCAGTTCTACGTGGCCGTCCCCGACTCCTACTGCGACCTGAACTTCTTCAAGGACCTCGGCATCGAGTTCGTCGAGGGTGAGAAGTCCGACGAGTGGGGCTTCTGGGAGTTCCTGAGCTGGGAGAACGCCGACAAGTACCCCGCCGACCTGATCATGGTCGACAACCGCACGAGCGCCATGAGCCCCGAGCAGCTCGCCGCCAAGGCGACCTGGCGGCAGCTGCCCGCTGTCGAGGCGGGCCAGACCGTACCCTGGGCGATGGAGGAGCGGTACAGCTACGCCGGATACGCGCCCGTGCTGGAACAGCTCGCGGACGCCGTGAAGAAGGCGAAGAAGCTGTCCGCGTGAGAACGGTCCACATGATGAGCTGCTGAATCAGTCATCCATCGGAAGGTTGACTTTCGGCTGATCGAGCCGGAGCATGCCGGGGTGAGCCACTTCGAGCACACGTCTGTCGGGTCGACCGCCCTGCCGGCCGACCTGGACGAAGCCGCGCACCGTTGCCTCGTCGCCGGATTCGACGGCGCCACGACCGTCCCGGACCCGCTCAAGGAGCTCGTCGACCGCGGCCTCGGCGGCGTCATCCTCTACACCCGCAACGTCCGCGACGCCGAGCAGGTGCGCCGTCTCACGGACGAACTGCGCGCGATACGCCCCGACCTCCTCGTCGCCATCGACAACGAGGGCGGCGGCATCGGTCACCTGGTCGCCGCCGGCGCCCCCGACATCCCCGGCCCCTACGCCCTCGGCGTCGTCGACGACCCGAACCTCACCGCCCGCTGCGCCGACGCGCTCGCCGCGCACCTGGCCGGCCTCGGCATCACCGCCGCCTACGCCCCCGTCGCCGACCTCCAGCGCCGGCCGGACAACCCGATCGTGCGCACCCGTTCCTTCGGCGCCGACCCCGAGCTCGCCGCCCGCCATCTGCGCGCCTGGATCACCGCGACCGAGGCCCGCGGCATCGCGTCCTGCGCCAAGCACTTCCCCGGCCACGGCGGAACCGTCACCGACAGCCACTTCGGCATCGCGGTCGACCCACGGCCGTACGACGCACTGCGCGCCGACCTCGAACCGTTCCGCGCGGCCGTCGACGCCGGGGTGCCGATGCTGATGAGCGCCCATGTGGTCTTCCCGGCGCTCGACCCCAACCGGCCCGCCACCCTCAGCCGGCGCATCCTGGGCGATCTGCTCCGCCACGACCTCGGCTTCGACGGCGTGCTCGTCGGCGACGCGCTGGAGATGAAGGCCATCGCCGACGAGTACGGCGAGGCGGCCGGCGCGCGTATCGCGCTCGCCTCGGGCGCGGACCAGGTGATCGTCGCCGTCGGCGACCTGAACGTCACCCTGGAGTGCCGGGACTCCGTGCTCGACGCGCTGCGCACCGGAGTCCTGCCGGAGGAGCGGATCCAGGAGGCCGCGGGGCGGGTGCGCAGGCTCGCCGGGCGGTACGCGACGCCCCCGGCATCCGACCGGACCGGCTGGGACACGGACGCCGGGATCGAAGCCGCGCGCCGAGCCGTACGGAGCCGGGGCATGCCGCCCACCGTGCGCGGGGCCCATGTGGTCGACCTGTTCCCGCCGCCGCACCCCGGGCTCAACTGGGGCGGCGAGGACCTGCTCAACGAGGTGCGCGTCGCCGATCCGACGGCGACGGGCACGGCGGTGACCGGTGAGTGCGCCGACCCGGACTCCCTCGTCGAGGGGATCGTGCGCCGCTGCGGTGCCGCCCCGCTGGTCGTGGCCACCTGCGACGCCGGGCTGCACCCTTGGCAGGTACGGCTGCGGGACGCCCTGTTGGCCCGGCGGCCGGACGCGGTACGGGTGGACACGGGACTGCCGGAGGGCGGCGTGCTGTGCTCGTACGGGCGAGGGCGGGTCAATCTGCGCGCCGTGGCGGAGGCGCTGGCCGGCGTCTGACGGGGTTGCGCCGGCCGCTGCCGGGCGTATGCAGGGGAGATGGACTCGAACCGGATCCCACCCGGCCCCGCTCCGGCGGCCTACGTCGTCGGCCTGGACGCCGGCGGCACCCGCACCCGCGCCGTCCTCGCGCGCCTCAGCGACGGTGAACCCGAGGGCGAGGGCGTCTCCGGGCCCGGCAACGCGCTGACCGTCCCGCTGCCCGACCTCACCGAGCACCTCACCGAGGCCCTCGCGCACGCCGTGCCGGAAGGGCCGCGCGGCCGGGTGGTGGCCGTGGCGGGCGGGTTCGCCGGCGCCTCGCGGACCGCGCCGGACGAGCCGGGGCGGACGAAGGCGCATGCCGCGCTGACCGTCGCGCTGTGCCGGCTGGGCATCGACGCCGGCTCGATCGAGATCCACAGCGACATCGAGGCCGCGTTCGCCTCCGCGCCCGGCAGCCCCGCCGACGGACTCGCCCTGGTGGCCGGCACCGGCGCGGTGGCGGTGCGCGTCACCGGCCGCGAGTGCGCGGCCACCGCCGGCGGCGACGGCTGGCTGCTCGGCGACGACGGCGGCGGCTTCTGGATCGGGCGTGAGGCGGTCCGGGCCGCGCTGCGCATGGCGGACGGCAGGGGCGGGCCGACGGCGCTGGGCGGGTGCGTCGGGCGGGCGTTGCAGGTACCCGAGGACGTCCTGCCGCCGGCCGCGCCAGACCCGTGCGGCACCGCCTCCTGGAGCCGGGCCCGGCGCGAGGCCTACCGCATGCGGGTGCTGCCCGCCGTCATGGACCGCCCGCCCGTCGAACTGGCCCTCCTCGCACCGCTGGTCGCCGAAGCGGCCCGGCAAGGGGACTCCGTCGCGGCGCGCATCCTCGACACGGCCGCGGATCACCTCGTCGCGACGGTCCGCGCCCTGGACCCCCGCCCCGGCGAGCGAATCGTCGTGACCGGTGGCCTGCTCGGTCCGGACGGCCCGCTCACCGACCTCCTCGCCGCCCGACTGCGCGCTCTCGGACTCGGGCTCGATCAGGTGGCGGACGGCTGCCGGGGTGCCGTTGTCCTGGCTCGCCTCGGCTGTGACCGGTGAGAGCGGGTGCGGCGGGCTTTCCCTGTGTGTTGCCCTCGGCGAGCGGATGGTCGTGACCGGTGGTTTGCTCGGTCCGGACGGCGCGGCAGCCGTCCCTGTGGCCGCCGGACTGCGCGCTCTGGGGCTCGCCCTTGACCAGGTGACGGACGGCTGCCGGGGTGCCGTTGTCCTGGCCCGCCTCGGTCATGGCCGGTGAGCGTGGCACGAGGGGTTCAGCGGGTGCGGCGGGGCTTCACGGCGTGTTGCGGGAGGATGTGGTCGGTCAGGGCCAGCGAGGCGCTCGCGCGCTGGTAGGTGAGCTGGGCGACGCGGACGTAGAGGCAGTCGATCAGCACCAGGACCGAGTGCCGGCCGCCGATGCCGGTGAGGAAGCTGGTCTCCGAGGCGGTCGAGATGAGCCGGATGTCGGCGGCCCTGGCGAGCGGTGAGCGCGGGTCCGAGGTGAGCGCCACGGTCGTCGCCCCGCGCTCCTTGGCGAGCTCCAGCGGCTCCACCGTCTCCCGGGTCGCCCCGGAGTGCGAGATGCCGATGGCCACGTCCGCCGGAGTGAGCAGGGCGGCGGAGGTGGCGGCGGCGTGCACCTCGGTCCAGCCGCGCACCGCGCAGCCGATGCGGAACAGCCGTGTCTCGGTCTCCTGGGCCACGGCCCCGCTGCCGCCGACGCCGTACACATCGATCCGGCGGGCCCGCGCCGCCGCCTGAGCGGCCCGCTCGATCGCGTCGAGGTCGATGCGGTCGACGGTCTGCTGCACCGCGCGCAGATCCGTGCTGCCCACGACCTGCACGACCCGCTCCAGGGAGTCGTCGGGGGAGATGTCCGGGCCGATCTCGGCGGTGCCCCAGTCGGAGGCCTGGCCGCGGCCGCGCTCCTGGGCCAGCTCGATCAGCAGATGCTGGTAGGAGTCGAGGCCGATGGCACGGCAGAAGCGGGTCACCGTCGCCTGGGAGGTGCCGGTGCGGCGGCCCAGCTCGGCGGCCGAACAGTGGGTGACGGCCGCCGGATCCTCCAGGATCAGCTCGCCGACCTTCCGCAGGGAGCCGGCCAGCCGGGGCAGTTCGGTGCGGATCAGTGCGGTGACGTCGGTCGGGGGCATGAGGGAGAAGGTAGCAGCCACCGGGTTGCGCGCCTGTTGAATGCCAGGACCGAAAGCGGCTGGAGGTGGGACGTCTGGGTGGCGGGCGGAAGCAGGATCGGGGGACGGCCCGTTGCCCGCACCGGTCGGCTGTGATTCGATGATTCATCCACGCGGTCGTACAGGGTGGTTTCATCCAACGCAGGGAGTTGCGTGTGTCCGACGAGTCCGTCAGCGCCTGGCGCTTCGCGCGCGAGAGCATGGCCGTCCTCGACCGCCTGACCGAGTCCGCCCGTGCCGACGTGGCCCGCGCCGCCGGACTGATCGCCGACTGCGTACGCGCGGACGGCGTGATCCAGGCCTTCGGCACCGGCCACTCCCAGGCGCTCGTCCTCGAACTCGCCGGCCGGGCCGGTGGGTTGGTGCCGACGAACCGCCTGAGCATCGCCGATCTCGTCCTGTACGGCGGCGAGCCCCCGAGCGCCCTGGACGATCCGCTGCTGGAGCGCCGGGCCGGGGTCGCCGCCCGGATCTACGAACTGGCCGACCCGCGCCCCCAGGACCTCTTCGTCGTGATCTCCAACTCCGGCGTCAACAACGTCATCGTGGAGATGGCCCTCCAGGCCAGGGAGCACGGTCACCGTGTCCTCGCCATCACCTCCCTCGCGCACACCCGCGCCGTCCCCGCCGGGCACCCGAGCGGCAGGAAGCTCGCCGACCTCGCGGACGTCGTCCTCGACAACGCCGCCCCGCGCGGCGACGCGCTGATGGAACTGCCGGGCGGCGGCGCGGTGTGCGCGCTGTCCACCCTGACCGGCGTCCTGCTGGTCCAGATGGCCGTCGCGGAGGCCTCCGCCCTGCTCCTCGCCGCCGGGGAGCGGCCGCCCGTGTATGTGTCCGCCAATGTGCCGGGCGGATTCGAGGGCAACCTGGAGCTGGAGAAGCGGTACGCCGGACGGATCCGGCGCACCGCGAGCTGATCGCTCCGCGCGAGCGGCACGCGGGCGCCTGCGGGCGCACACTGGAAGGGTGCTGTCGGTGCTCAAGGGGGTGTCGGCATGGCTGCGTCGGAGTGTCAGAGGGTGCGGCTGTGGAGGTGGCGACGCAATCCGCTGAGGCGGCGCTGCGACGTCATCGAGGCCTGGGTCGTGCTGTGCGGATGGCTGTTCGCGCTGAGCGGCGCCGTGTTCGGCGGTCTCGCCGCGGCGGACGCGGTGGTGCGGTCGGCGGAGCAGCAACGGGCCGAGAGCCACAAGGTGACGGCCGTACTGGTGAAGGACGCCGAGGATCCCGGGCCCGCCCGCGTGACCTCCGACCATCTGGTCTGGTCCACCGTCCGCTGGACCGACCCGAACGGCGTGGTCCGCACGGACGACGCACGCGTGCCGCCCAAGACGAAGGCGGGCGGCAAGGTCGCGGTGTGGACGGACCACACCGGCGTCCTGCCCAAGCAGCCGCTGTCCGAGACCGAGATCCTGCTGCACTCCGTCGCGGGCGGCGTCCTGGCCGGCGCCGGCGCCGCCGGGGTCGTGCTCGGCTCCGCCTGGGTGGTACGGCTGGGGATGGAGCGGCGGCGCCTGGAGCAGTGGGCCGCGGAGTGGGAGCGGCTGGACACGCCGTGGGGGTGGAAGACCGGCTGACGGCCCCACGACCTGCGAAGCGGTGGGACCGCGTGGGCTCACAGGCCCCGGAGCGACTCCGGGGCCGTAGTCGTTCGACCCTCGGCCGTCACTTGACGTCCGCGCTCGGCAACGCCGACGGGGACGCGGTGTTCAGGTCCTCCAGGCCCTTCGGGATGGCCAGCGTCAGAACCGGCGAGCCCGGCTGGGGCGCGGGCGGGGTCATCTGCTCCTTGGGGAGCTTCGGCGGCGTGGTCTGCTGGAAGTTGTTCGCGTCGAAGTTCACCATGCCCGTCTTCTCCAGGACCGTCATGTGGTCGAGCACGGTGTCGTTCGCGAGGTCCGCCAGCTGACGGACCAGGGTGTTCTGCGTGGTGCCCCGGATCTTCGCGATCGCCGGGAAGATCTGCCCGTGCGTCACCCGCATGATCGCGACACCGGTGGCGTCGAACTCCTTGCCCGTCTTGGAGTCCACCGTCGCCACGAACTGCTGCTGCTGCGGGCTGGCCTGGTTGGGCAGCGTGATGTTCAGCTCGGACGCGAGCTTGCGGCAGGCGAGGTCGAGGCGGGCGTGTCCGACGACCAGGTGTTCGCCGGCCTCCTTCATCTCCGGGGTGGTCCCGCGCTGCATCGCCATCATGCCCAGCGGGTGCTCCCACAGGCCGGCGGCGCGGACCTTGACCACGAAGTCCCGGTCGGCCTCGGTCAGCGGCCCGTACTGGGTGTTGGCGATGACGCGGTCCTGGTTGGCAGAAGTGGTCTCCACGCCCACCATGGCGGGGTAGGCGAGGGCGGAGAGGGTGAGGACGAGGGCGCCTCCCACGAAGACGGTGCCTACCATGCGGCGTGAGATGGGCATCGTGTCTCCTGACGTGAACGGCTCGGTACCCCCTGAGGTACGGATGCGACGCGGGAAACAATCATCGCCGGGGGAAAAAATTTGCGGCCCGCGGTGCGTCGTCCGTCACAACCCACCGCGAAGGGCGCGTACGGCGGCCGCCGTTCGGCCGCTACGCCGCCACCAGGCCGGTCACCCGACGTACGTACTCGGTCGGGTGCGTGACGTGCGGGATGTGTCCGGCGCCTTCGAGGGCTCCACGAACTGCCCGTGCCTCGGCGAGTGTTTCACCGGCCCGCAGCCGGTCCACGACGGCTGCCATCCGCCGCCCGCCGCCACCTCGTGGAAGAGCTCGACGCCGTTCACCACGACCTGTGCCATGTCCGTTCTCTCCTGCGGTCGGTCAGCGCAGGTTGCGTTCGAAGAACGTCATCGTGGCGTCCATCGAGTCCGGCCAACGCGGGCCGAAGGTGTGCCCCTCGCCGCGGTACGTCCGCAGCACCACGTCCTTGCCGGCCGCCTCGAACGCGGCGACGGTCTCCCTGGTCCAGGCCAGCGGGCAGGTGTCGTCGGCGGTGCCGTGGTGGATCAGCAGGGGTTCGGTGGCCCGGTCGGCGTAGGTGATCGGTGAGACCTGCCGCCAGAACTCGGGGTTCTCCTCCGGCGTCCCGTGCGCGTCCTCGATCTGCTCCACCAGCGGGTCGCCCTCGGGCCGCTGGAAGTGGTCGATGTTCTCCTCCGGGCGCGAGCTGACCGGCGCGAACACGACGGCCGCGTCGACCAGCCCCGGCGCAACGACCAGCGCGTTGTACACCACCCCGCCGCCCATCGACCGCCCCAGCAGTCCGATCCGCTCGTCGTCGACGTCCGGGCGGGCGGCTGAGCGCAGGGCGAGTACGGCCCCGATCACGTCCTCGGTGTAGCCGAGACGCAGGTTGACGTCGTTGTCGGGGTCGTCGTCGGAGCCCGCGTGGTTGCGGTAGTCCGTGTGCAGGACGACATAGCCGTTGCGGGCGAGGAGGTCCTGCTCGCGGGGCATGCCACGGCCGGTGGTGTAGACATCCGGGTCGATGTAGCCGTGCGCCAGGACCAGCGCCGGGAACGGGCCCCTGCCCCTGGGGACGTTCATGATCCCCGAGATCGTCAGGCCGTCGGACCGGTAGGTGACGGCGTACTGCGTGTAGGCGTCGGTACGGGCACGTACCGCACCGAGGCGCAGGTCCGAGCCCCGGTGCTCGCTCCGCATCAGGGCCGGGAGGGAGACCGGGTCGGCCGGCGTGGGGGTGGACGAGGCCGAGGCTGTCGTGGCGGGGGCTCCGCCGTCGGCCGGGGCCGAGGTGGACGGGGTGCGCGGGGGAGCGGTGGCCGCGCCGTCGGCTCCGGTGCAGCCGAGGGCGGCCACCAGCGTCAGGGCGGCGGCGAGACCGGTGAGGGCCCGAGGTGACCGCATGGGGTCGAGTATGGCGCGGATCGGCGGGGCCGGCCCCTGGGGTGTTCGGCCGTACGTCGCGGCGGCGGTGGCGGCCGCGCACATCCGGTGCAGCGCGGCCACGCACATCCGGTACGGCGCGGTCGCGGCGTCGGCACGGCTCAGTCGAGCCAGTCGGCCACGAGAAGAGCGAACTCGTCGGGTGTGGTGACGCGGATGCCGAGCTCTTCGGCCTTGGCGCGTTTGGAGCCGGCGGCCTCTCCGGCAACCACGAGGCTCGTCCTCTTGGACACGCTGGAGGAGGAGCGGCCGCCGGCCCGTTCGACGAGTTCGTTCACCTGGTTGCGGCTGAGCTTCTCCAGCGGACCGGTCATGGCGCCGGTCACCACCACGGTCATCCCGGTGAGCGGGAGGCCGGCCGGGGCGTCGGTCACGGCGGGTTCGGTGCCGGTGACGTCCGCGGGTGTGAAGGTGGCGCCCGGTTCGGTCATGTTGACCCCGGCGGCGGCCATCTTGTCGATCAGCCCGGCGAGTTCGGCGAGCTCGGCGACGATGCTCGGCGCCTTCTCGGCTCCGATGCCCTCGACCTGCTGCAACTGGTCGGCGTCGGCGGCACGGATGTTGTCCATGGTGGCGAAGTACCGGGCGATACGGCGGGACATGGAGCGGCCGGTGCCACGGATGCCGAGGGCGCACAGCACCCGCGACAGAGGGCGTGTCCGGGCCGTGGCGAGGGCGGCCAGGAGGTTGTCCGTGCTGGTCTCACCCATCCGTTCCAGTCCGAGGAGCTGCTCGCGGGTCAGCGTGAAGAGGTCGGCGAGATCCGCGACCAGGCCGGCCTCGACGAGCTGCACGACGCGGGTGGCGCCCAGTCCCTCGATGTCGAGCTGGTCGCGGCCGGCGGCGTAGGAGAGGGAGGCGACCAGGTGGCAGTTGCGTCCCTGCTCGCACCGCCAGCGCTCCTGGGTGGCGTCGATGGCCGAGCCGCAGCGCGGACACGCCTCGGGGAAGGCGATCGGTCTCTCGTCGCCGGTGCGCAGCTGGGCGACCGGGGCCTCGATGCGCGGAATGACGTCACCGGCGCGGTGGACCATCACATGGTCGCCGAGCCGCAGGTCGCGCCGGGTGATGTCGGACGGGTTGTGGAGCGTGGCGTAGGTGATGGTGGAGCCGTCGATCTCGACCGGCTCCAGGACGCCGCGAGGGGCGATGATGCCGGTGCGGCCGACATTCCACTCGACCTCCAGCAGCCGGGTGATCTTCTCCACGGCGGGCAGCTTGTAGGCGATCGCCCAGCGCGGGGCCCGCGATCCGGATCCGGCCGCCCGCTGGTCGGCGGCGAGGTCGGCCTTGACGACGATCCCGTCGATCCCGAACGGCAGCTCGGCACGGAGCGCGGCTATCTCCCGCACCCGGGTCAGCACCTCGTCCGGGGTGGCGGCGGTGACCCCGGGCACCGCGGTGGCGGCCGTGGTGTGCACGCCCAACTTCCCGGCCAGGGCCATGAGTTCGCTGTGCGCGAGGCCGTCCAGCCGTGCGGCCAGGGCAGCGTCGGTGTCGGGCAGCGGGAGCAGGCCGTACCCGAAGAAGGTCATCGGGACCGAGTAGGCGCGGTCCTTGGCCCGCAGGGTGCCCGCGGCCGCGTTGCGGGGGTTGGCGAACGGCTGCCCGCCGTGCGCGGTGCGCACCTCGTTGGCGTGCTCGAACTGCGCGCCGGTCATCAGGACTTCGCCGCGCACCTCCACGCTGACCGGCTCCGCCAGGGTCTCCGGCAGGCCCTCGATGGTCCTCATCGCGTGCGAGACGTCCTCCCCGGCCGTCCCGTCACCGCGCGTGATCAGCCGGGTGAGCCGCCCCTGTGTGTAGCGGGCCGCGATGGCGAGACCGTCGAGCTTCGCCTCGACGCTGTACCGCTGCGACTCGTGCCCGATCCGGCGGGCCAGCGAGGCCGTCCACGCCGTGAACTGCTCGGCCGAGAACACGTTGTCCAGGCTCAGCATCGGGACCGTGTGCGGCACATCGCCCTCGACGGCGCCGCCGGCGACCTTCCCGGTCGGCGACTCGGCGAGCACCTGATCGGGATGGCCGGCCTCCCAGGCGGCGATCCCCCGCACCAGCCGGTCGTAGGTGTCGTCGTCCAGCGGGGACGTGCCGTCGGTGTAGTAGGCCGCCGCGGCCCGCACGACGTCCCCGACCGCCTGCGCGTAGCCGGCGGCGTCCACGATTTGCGCAACTGATGTCGTCATGGCCGTCATCCTGCCTGCCACCACTGACAACGCCGCCGTGACCGGCCTCGGACCCGGACGGTACGACCGGCGCTGCGCCTCCCGCCGCCGAGGCGATCCGTTGTGATGCCCGTCACGTAGGGATTAGGGTGATACCGCTTGAGAAGCCCGCCGGGCCGTGGGCCGAGCGGCGGCGCGCGACCGGGTCGGCTTCGCGTGAGGGAAGTGGTCCCGTTGTCCGTCGCCTGGGACGACATCGGCGGTCTTGTCGATGCCCACGAGAGATTCCTCGCCGGCTCACTGGTCGAGTCGGACGTCCGGGACTCCGTGCTCGACTCCTGGAAGCGCTGCCGCTCGGTAGGGCTCCAGCCGCATCGACTGCTGGTTCCGTACACCGAGGGCCTCACCCTGGACGACCGGTTCCTGCGCGCCGCCCGCCCGGTCCTGACCGACCTGGGCGAATCCCTCGCCGGCGTGAGCATGGTGATCGCGGTCTGCGACGGACAGGGCCGCATGGTCCACCGGCTCGGCGGCGACCGGCGGCTGAGCGAGCGGCTCGACGCCGTGCAGTTCGCTCCCGGCTACGACGCCTCGGAGCCGGTGGTCGGCACCAACGGCGTCGGCACCGCCCTCGCCGAGCGCGGCCCCGTCTACATCGCCGGCCGCGAGCACTTCGCCGACTGCCTCCAGCCCTTCGCCTGCGCGGGAGCGCCCGTCCGGGACCCGCTCAGCGGACGCATCGAGGCCGTCGTCGACCTCACCTGTCTGCGCGACCAGGGCGACCCCGTCATGGTCCGGATGGTCCGGGAGGCCGCCCGGGGCATCGAGGCCCGGCTGCTGGAGCAGGCCGGCCGACGCGAACGCGCCCTCCTCGCCGCGTACCGGCGCGCCGACGGCCTGGCGCGGGGCTGGCCGAGGCAGCCCGAGGAGCCGCGGTCCGACCGTGCCGACGGCGCTGTGGACCGGATCGACATGGCAGTGCTGCGTGAGAAGGCCGAGGAACTCATCGCCGCCCCGCACCGCACCTTCGACGAGGTCACGCTGCCCAGCGGCCGGACCGCCACGCTGCTGCTCCGCGAGGTCAGGGGCGCGGCGGGGGAGAGCGGCGTCGCCGTCGAGGTCAGGGTGGCCGGCGGCCCTCGCCTCCGCCATGTCGGGCCGGCCCCCTCGCCGGACGGGGCGGCGGCGAAAGGACCGAAAGGACGGGAGTCGGAGGGCCCGGCGGCTCCCACCGCGGCCGGAGCCGGAGCCGGAGCCGGCGCCGCGTGGCCCGTCGTCTCCCCGACGGAGCCGCCGACCGCACCGAAGCCGGACGGGGCGGGCGGCCCCACCGCGGGCGCCGATGCCTCCCCGTCCAGTCGGCCCGTCGTCTCCCCGACGGAGCCGCCGACCGCACCGAAGCCGGACGGCGCGGGCGGCCCCACCGCGGGCGCCGATGCCTCCCCGTCCAGTCGGCCCGTCGTACCCCCGACGGAGCCGCCGACCGCACCGAAGCCGCCCGTCGCCGCCGGCCCCGACGCGTCCCCGTCCCGTCGGCCCGTCCAGCCACCCCCCGACGACGTCACCGCCGTACCCCGGCCACTTCCCGCGACCCACCCGCACCCCGACGGCGAACCCGCCGGTGCCGAAGGCTGGCTGTTGCTGATCGGGGAGCCCGGGGTCGGGCGGCTGGCGGTGCTGGCGCGGCGGCGGCTGGAGTTGCTGCACGACGCGAGCGTGCGGATCGGCACCACGCTGGACGTCACCCGCACCGCCGAGGAACTCGCCGAGGTGACCGTCCCCCGGTTCGCCGACTTCGTCGCCGTCGACCTGCCCGACTCGGTGCTGCGCGGCGAGGAGCCGGAGGCACTCGGCGGCCGGACCGCGCTGCGCCGGGTCGCCATCCGGGCCGTACGCGCGCAGCCGCACAACCTCTACGAGGTCGGCGACAGCGTCGAGTACGTCCCCTCCACGCCGCAGGCCCGCTCCCTGGAGACCAGGCAGTCCGTGATGGAACCCGTCCTGACGGAGGCCGCCGGGTGGATCGCGCAGGACCCGGAGCGGCTGCGACCCGTGCTCTCCGCGGGCATCCACTCCCTGATCACCGTGCCGCTGCGGGCCCGCGGCACGACCCTCGGCGTGGTCAGCTTCTACCGCTCCCTACAGCCCGCGTCCTTCGAGGACGACGACCTCTCCCTCGCCCAGGAGGTGGTCGGCCGCGCGGCGATCTGCATCGACAACGCCCGCCGCTACACCCGTGAGCACAACACCGCCCTCGCCCTGCAACGCAGCCTGCTGCCGCGGGGCCGCTCCGAGCAGAGTGCCGTCGAGGTCGCCTACCGCTATCTGCCCGCCCAGGCCGGCGTCGGCGGCGACTGGTTCGACGTCATCCCGCTGTCCGGCGCCCGGGTCGCGCTGGTCGTCGGCGACGTCGTCGGGCACGGTCTGCTTGCCGCCGCGACGATGGGCCGGCTGCGCACCGCCGTGCACAACTTCTGCTCCCTGGACCTGTCGCCCGACGACCTCCTCACCCACCTCGACGACCTGGTCGGCCGGCTGGACAGGGGCGAGGGCTGGGCGGCGGAGAACAGCCCGGACTCCGGCATCGTCGGAGCCACCTGTCTGTACGCCGTCTACGATCCGGTGTCCCGGCGCTGCACCCTCACCCGCGCCGGGCACCCCCAGCCCGCCGTGGTCGCCCCCGACGGCACGGTCGAGTTCGTCGACCTGCCTTCCGGCCCGCCCCTCGGCCTGGGCGGGATGCCGTTCGAGACGGTCGAGCTGGAGCTGGCCGAGGGCAGCCGGCTGGTGCTCTACACCGACGGTCTGGTCGAGGACCGGCACCGTGACATCGACGCCGGGCTCGACAAGCTCCGTGCCGTGCTGGCCGGCGACACCGGGTCGCCCGAGGAGACCTGTGACGCCGTTCTCGACGCCCTGCTCCCGGCCCGCCCCGGCGACGACGTGGC
This sequence comes from Streptomyces sp. NPDC098781, assembly GCF_044759995.1. Lineage (NCBI taxonomy): Bacteria > Bacillati > Actinomycetota > Actinomycetes > Kitasatosporales > Streptomycetaceae > Streptomyces > Streptomyces sp. NPDC098781. The sequence continues at coordinate 234,985 of NZ_JBIWAK010000009.1, read as the reverse complement.
GCTGCTCGTCGCCCGCACCCACACCCTGACCACCGACCGGGTGGCCCAGTGGGAGCTGCCCTGCGACCCGGCGGTCGTCTCCCGGGCACGCGTGGCGGTCACCGACCAGCTCGCCGCCTGGGGCCTCGACCACCTGGCCTTCACCACCGAACTGATCGCCAGCGAACTCGTCACCAACGCCATCCGGCACGCCACCGGCGGCCCCGTCCAGCTCCGTCTGCTCCGCGACCGCGCCCTGATCTGCGAGGTCTCCGACGGCAGCGGCACCTCGCCCCGGCTGCGCCAGGCCCGCAGCACGGACGAGGGCGGCCGCGGGCTGTTCCTCGTCGCCCAGCTCACCGAGCGCTGGGGCACCCGCCACACACCCGACGGCAAGATCATCTGGACCGAGCAGCCGCTCCCGTGAAGCCGGCCCCGCCGACCGTCACGGCACCTGCGGCAGCCCCGGCCCGGCACACCGTACATCCGTCTCCGGGACCACCCCGTCGACGAGATACGCCGCCACCGTGCCGTCCACGCACCCGTTCCCCCGGCTGGCGAACACGCCGTGCGAGTAGTCGTCTTCGAGGACCACCAGCCGGGAACCGGGCAGCACCTCCCGCAGTCGTCGGGCCCCCTCGATGGGCGTCACCGGGTCGTGCGCGGACGCCACCAGCAGGGCCGGCGGCGCGGCCGGACTGCCCAGCGGTGTACGGCGATCGGGGCGGTGGTGCCAGTAGGCGCAGGTCGTGGCCTCCAGGCCGGTCAGGACCGGCTGCGCGTCCAGCCGGCGTATGCGGCGGATGTCCGCGACGATCTCGCCCGGCGCCGGACCCGGCCCGTCCGCGCACTTCACGATCCGGTTGGCGGCCTCGTAGTTGCGGGACTCAGGGCCGTCGAAGGCGGAGGCGGGGCGCAGCGCGTCCACGCTCCCGTCCGTCAAGAATGCGCGCAGCCCGTCGGCCAGGCCCGCCCAGCGTTCGGTGCGGCCGAGGGCCCGGTAGACGGCACGGTCGAACTCCGCCGGGCCGAAGTCGCCGGCCGCACGGGCCGTGAGCCCCTGCCGCACCCGCAGATACGACCGCCTCACGGCCTCCCCGTCACCGCCGAGCCCGAAGCGGTTCGCGTGTGCGGCGGTCCAGGAGAAGAAGGTGTCGCGGGCGCGCAGCAGCGCCCGGCTCTGGATCACGTCGAAGTCGTACCAGTCCCACGGCCCGACCACGCTGTCCAGGACCATGCGGTCCACCCGGTGCGGGAACCGTGCCGTGTAGGCCGCGCCCAGGTAACTGCCGTACGAGACACCGAGGAAGCTCATGCGCGGCTCGCCCAGGGCGGCGCGGATCGCGTCCATGTCGTACGCCGTCTGCTCGGTGGACAGGTGCGGCAGCGGCCGGGTGCCCGCGCCGGCCGCGCAGTCGTCGGCCATGTGCCGCTGTGCGCTCAGATAGCGCTGCTCGGCGCGAGGGCCGACCGGCACCGGGTCCGTGCCCGGTGTGGTGAACAGGCCGCCCATCGTGCCGCAGTCGACCGGCGCGCTGTGGCCCACGCCGCGCGGGTCGAAGCCGATGACGTCGTACGAACGCCGCACGCTCGCCGGGAGTTTGGCTCGCTTGGTCACCGCGTAGGGGAGCCCGGAGCCGCCTGGGCCGCCGGGGTTCACCAGCAGGATGCCGCGTCGCTCGGCGGGGGTGCCGGAGGCGGGGACGCGGGAGACGGCGATCTCGATGCGCGGGCCGGACGGGTCGCGCCGGTCGAGCGGGACGGTGAGGTGCCCGCACTCCACGCGGTCCGGTGCGGGCGGGCTCGGTACGGACTCCGGGCAGGCGCCGAAGGTGAGCGAGGCCGCGGCTCGGGCGGAGGCGGTGGCGGGGAGCAGGGTGGCTGCGGCGGTCAGGGCGCACAGCAGCGCGGTGGCGCGTGCCGGTAGGGACATGGTCTCTCCAGGGCGGGTGGGAACGGGGTAGCAAATGAAAATGATTATCGATAGCGTGTGCCAGTCAAGTCCGGCACCCCTCCCGCCGAGGGGCGATCCGGGCTGCCCCGACGGCTGAATCCAAGGCGTGAAAAGGAGAGTTGTGGCTCATCTGCTGGTGGTCGAGAGCTGGGTCGGATCGATGAGCAGGCTGCTGCCACGCGCCATCCGCGAGGGTGGGCACGAGTTCACCTTCCTCACCCGTGACCTGCATCACTATCTACGCTCGGCGCCCGAGGGGACGGCGCATCCGCTGCTCGGCGCGCGCAATGTGATCACCGCCGACACCAATGACGTCGCCGCGCTGCTGCCCGAGGTGGAGCGGCTGCACTCGGTGCTGGCCTTCGACGCGGTGATCACCTCCTGCGACTACTACCTGCCGGTCGTGGCCCGGCTCGCCGCGCGCCTCGGGCTGCCCGGGCCGGGCCCCGAGGCGGTGGAGAACGCCTGCCGCAAGGACGCCACCCGCCGTGTCCTCGCCGGCGCGGGCCTGCCCGGACCGCGCTTCGCGGTGCACGAGGAGTGGGCCGCCCTCGCGCGAGCCGCGAAGGACATCGGCTATCCGCTGGTCGCCAAGCCCGTCGACCTGTGCGCGGGCATGTATGTGCGCCGCGTCGACGACGAGGCCGAACTCGCCGGACTCGTAAGGGAGTTGGCCGCCTTCCCGGTCAACGCCCGTGGGCAGCGGCGCACCCCGGCCGTCCTTCTCGAGGAACTCCTCGACGGCCCCGAGGTCAGCGTCGAGACCGTGTCCCACGCGGGCGCGGTGCACGTCGTCGGCGTCACGGACAAGAGCGTCGGCGGTGCGCCCGCCTTCGTCGAGACCGGCCACATGTTCCCGGCCGCCCTGCCCCACGCCGACCTGGAGGCCGCCGAGCAGACCGCGCTCGGCGCGCTCAAGGCGCTCGGGCTGACCGACGCGGTCGTGGCGCACACCGAGATCAAGCTGACCTCCGCCGGACCGCGGGTCGTCGAGGTCAACCCACGGCCCGCCGGCAACCGCATCACCGAACTCGTCCGCCATGTCACCGGTATCGACCTCGCCGCCGCCTTCGTGGACGTCGCCCTCGGCCGGGAGCCGGACCTCAGGCCCACGGACACCGGGCTGCGCAGCGCCGCCATCGGCTTTCTCGTCCCCGACCGCACGGGCACCCTCGAAGCGCTCGACGCCGGGCGACTCGCGGACCAGGCAGATGTGTTGGAGGTCCAGCTCGCCGAGCCCGGCAAGGCCGTGACGGCGGCGGGCAGCAACAACGAGTACCTGGGCCACCTCATGGCCGGCGACCCCGACGGGCCCGGCGCCCGCGACCGGGTGGAGCGCCTGCTGACCGGGCTGCGCGCGGAGCTGGTGATCCGATGACCGCCGTACGAGCCGCCCCCTGCCGGACCTACGACGATCTCATCGCCCGTGCCCGCGCGGGCGACCTCGGCCCCGACCCCCGCACGCTGCGCGTCGCCGTCGCCTTCACCACCCGGCAGGCCGTACGGCACCACGGGCGCGGCACCGGCTACCGCAACGAGGTGCTCAGCCTGCGCCTCGCCGAGTCCGTCGGGTCGTGCGCCGTCGAGCCCGGCGAACTGCCCGACAGCGCGCTGGACGACTGCGCGGGCGTCGACGTGGCCCGGCTCCTCGACCATCCGCTGCCCGCCGTGCGGGTGGCCGCCCTCGACGCCTACCTGATGCACCTCGCCCCGCACACGCCGGAGCACGGAGCCCAGCCCGTCACCCTGTGCGCCGGGTCGTCGCTGGAGAAGTCCCGGGCCCGGGCCGCGGCCGTGGTCGAGCTGCTGGACGTGCCGGCCGGCAGCCGGGTGCTGGTCGTCGGCGTCGTCAACTCCCTGCTGGAAGCACTGCGTTCGCGCGGTCTGCGCTATGTGCCGTGCGACCTCAAGGGCGGAGTCACCGAGTGGGGTGAGCCGGTCGTCACCGACGCGCTCGCCGCCGCCGGGAGCTGTGACGCGCTGCTGGTGTCCGGGATGACCCTGGGCAACGGCACCTTCGAACCACTGCGTGAGCACGCGCTGCGGCACGGCAGCCGGCTGGTGATGTTCGCGCAGACCGGCAGCGCCGTGCTGCCCCGCTTCCTGGGCCACGGAGTGAGCGCGGTGTGCGCCGAGCCCTACCCCTTCTTCTGGCTCGACGGCGGGCCCGGCGTCGTCCACCGCTACCGCGATTCCGGAGGCGGACGATGACCGTGACCGCCGTACGCCCCACCGCCCGGCCGGAGTTGCTCGACCTGCTCGGCCGCACCCCGGTCGTCCGGGTCACGGCCGAGCTGCCGTACGCGCACCCCGGATTCTGGGCGAAGCTCGAAGGGCTCGCGGCGGGCGGAATGAAGGCGCGGGCCGCCGTGGCGATGCTGCTCGGCGCTCGCGAGCGCGGTGAACTGCGCCCCGGCGCCCCGGTCGTGGAGTCCACCTCCGGCACGCTCGGCATCGGGCTCGCCTTCGCCGGACAGACGCTCGGGCATCCCGTCGTGTTGGTCGGCGACAGCGAACTGGAGCCGTCCATGCGGCAGTTGCTGCGGGCCCACGGCGTCCACCTGGAGATCGTGGACCGTCCCGCAGCGCAGGGCGGCTGGCAGGCAGCCCGGCTCGCCAGGCTGCGTCAGCTGCTCGCCGAACTTCCCGGCGCGTACTGGCCCGACCAGTACAACAACCCCGACAACAGGGCCGGTTACGCGTCCCTGGCCGCCGAACTCGGCGCCCAGCTCCACCACCTGGACATCCTGGTGTGCAGCGTCGGCACCGGCGGCCACAGCGCCGGAGTCATCGGCCCGCTGCGCCGCCACTGGCCGGCGCTCCGGCTGATCGGTGTCGACGCCACCGGCTCGACGATCTTCGGCCAGCCCGCCCGCCCCCGCCTGATGCGCGGCCTCGGCAGCAGCATCCACCCGCGCAACGTCGCCTACGACGCCTTCGACGAGGTGCACTGGATCGGCCCCGCCGAGGCCGTGGACAGCTGCCGCCGGCTCGCCCGGGGCAGCTTCGTCAGCGGCGGCTGGAGCACGGGTGCCGTGGCACGGGTCGCCGCCTGGGCGGCCCGCGTGCACCCGGGCGCGGTCGTCGCCACCGTCTTCCCCGACGGCCCGCACCGTTACCTCGGCACCGTCTACGACGACGACTTCCTCACCGCCCACGGCCTCGACCTCACCGACGCCGCCACCCGGCCCGTGGAGATCCCGCACCCGTACGCCGCCGAGGCGAGCGGATGGGTGCGGTGCACACGGGTCGCCGATCCGCTCTCACCGGAAAGGACACCGTGAAGGTCCATCTGCGCACCGTGCGTCTCGCCCTCACCGAGCCGTTGCGCATCTCCCGATCCACCATGACCGCCCGAGACGCCGTGTGGCTGAGCGTCGAGCACGAGGGGGTCACCGGCCACGGCGAGGCCGTCAGCAGCGTGTACTACGGGCTCGACGCCGACACCCTCGGACGGCTGATCGCGGCCGTCGGGCTGGAACGGTTCGCCGGTCCCGAGGCCGCCCTTGAGGCCCTGCCCGCCCGTGCCGTACCGCCCGCCGTCACCGCCGCCGTCGAGTCCGCGCTCCTCGACCTCGTCGGCCGGCGCGCGGGCGTCCCCGTCCACCGCCTGCTGGGCGCCGCGGCAGCTCCCGTGGCCGCCACCGCACGCACCATCGGCATCACCTCGCCCGTCCGCGCCGCCGCCGAGGCGCGCGGGCTGGCCGCGAGCGGCTTCCAGGTCCTCAAGGTCAAGGCGGGCACCCCCGACCCCGAGGACGACGTCGAACGCGTACGGGTCATCCGCGACGCCGCGCCCCGGGTCCGGCTGCTCCTCGACCCCAACGGCGCCTGGAGCCCGCCCCGGGCGCGGGCCCTGCTGCCCCGGTTCGCCGACCTCGGTGTCGAGGCCGTCGAGCAGCCCCTCGCGCCCGGCGACCCGGAAGCGCTCGCCGCCCTCGCCGAGAAGTCGCCGCTGCCGGTCATCGCCGACGAGGACGCGGTGAGCGCCGAGGACGTACGGCGGCTGGCCGGGCGCGTCCACGGCGTCAACGTCAAGCTCGCCAAGTGCGGCGGCGTCCGCGCGGCCCTGCGCATCGCCGAGTCGCTGGAAGGCAGCGGCACCGAGCTGATGCTGGGCTGCCTCACCGCCAGCACCCTGGGCATCGCCCCAGCCGTCCAGCTCGCCGACCGCGCCCGCTGGGTCGACCTCGACGGACACCTGCTGCTCGCCCACGACCCCTGGCGTGGGATCGGCGGGGCCGACGGCTTCGTACGCACCAGTGCCCTGCCCGGTCTGGGAATCGAGGAGGTGACGGCCCATGAGGACGTGGCGTGAGATGCGCGCCTTCCCGTTCGTCGTCCAGCTCCTGCTCGTCAACCAGCTCGGCGTCAACACCGGCTTCTACCTGCTCGTCCCCTATCTGGCCACCCACCTCGGCGAGAACCTGGGGCTGTCGGCGGCGGTCGTCGGGATCGTGCTCGGCGTGCGCAACCTCAGCCAGCAGGGCCTGTTCATCATCGGCGGCTCGGCAGCCGACCGGCTCGGGGCGCGGGGCGTGATCATCGCCGGGTGCACGCTGCGGACCGTCGGGTTCGCGCTGTTCGCGCTGGGGGACGGACTGCCGGTGCTGCTTGCCGCGTCCGTGCTCAGCGGGCTGGCCGGAGCCCTGTTCAACCCGGCCGTGCGGGCCTGTCTCGCGCAGGAGGCGGGGGAGCGCAAGGCGGAGGCGTTCGCGCTGTTCAACGTGTTCGCCACGACCGGCGCGCTCATCGGGCCGCTGCTCGGCAGCGCCCTGCTCCTCGTCGACTTCCGTACGTCCGCGCTGACCGCCGCCGGGATCTTCGCGGTGCTCACCGTGGCACAGGCCCTGGTCCTGCCCGCGCGCAAGGTCGAGCCGACCGGGAACGGAGTGCTCGGGGACTGGCGGGAGGTGCTGGGCAACCGGGCCTTCCTGGCCTTCGCGCTCGCCATGGTCGGCATGTTCACCCTGGAGAACCAGCTGTATCTGCTGCTGCCCGACGGGGCGCGTGCGGCCACCGGCTGGGACGGCGCGGCCGGACTGGTCTTCCTGATCGGAACGGTGACCAACCTCGCGCTCCAGCTGCGCATCACCCGAGCCCTGAAGTCCCGTGGATCCAGGCCGCGTTGGATAGCCGGCGGGCTCGCCGTGATGGGGCTGGCCTTCCTGCCACCCCTGCTCGGCGGACCACTGGTCCTGCTCAGCGCCCTGCTGTTGTACCTCGGCATGATGATCTGCTCCCCGTTCGTGATGGAGCTGATCCCCGGCTTCGGCCGCCCCGAACTGACCGGCACCTACTTCGGGATCTTCTACGTCGTCTCCGGCATCGCCGCCGCCGTCGGCAACGCGGTCGTCGGCTGGGCCATGGACACCGGCGAGAACCTGCCCTGGATCTACTGTGCCGTCGTCGGACTGGCCTCGGCGGGCTCGGTGGCGTGGCTGCACCGGCGCGGGGCGCTGCCCCGGGTCGGCGAGCGGAGCTACGCATGACCGGCGGCAACCTGCTCACCGACCACCCCGCCCTGTACGAGGCCCGCTTCCCCGACCCCGACCGGCTCGCCGCCCGCTGGACCGAGGACTGTCTGCGCCGCCACGGCGCCGGTCCGCGCCTTCTCGACCTGGGCTGCGGCACGGGCCGGGACGCCGCCCATCTGCACTCAGGGGGCCGTACGGTGACCGGCGCCGACCTGTCCGAGGCGATGCTGGCACACGCCCGGGACACGCACCCCGGGCCGGAGTACCTCCGGGCCGACCTGCACGGCTTCGACCTGGGCCGGGCCGGCTTCGATGCCGTCGTCTGCCTGGACAGCTCCCTGCTGTACTGCCACACCAACGACCAGCTCGACGGCTTCCTCGCCTCCTGCCGCCGCGCCCTCGCGCCGGGCGGGCTGCTGGTCGCGGAGATGCGCAACGGGGCGTACTTCCTGGGCCGTACGGATCTCCTCGACAGCCCCCGCGTCAACGCCTTCACCTGGCGGGGCGTCGCCTATCGCTCCACCACCACCCTGACCGTCGACCGCACCGCCCAGCTCCTGCGCCGCACCCGCGTATGGACCACCGACGACGGCTCAGCACCCGTCGAACAGCGCTCCGCCTGGCGGCTGCTGTTCCCACAGGAGCTGCGCCACTTCCTCGCCGCGCACGGCTTCGAGGTGCTCGAACTGCACGACGGCCCGGGACCGCGCACCGAACCGCCTTGGCGGCAGGGCGAGTTGCCCGGGACCGCCACCGATGCGGACCGGCTGCATGTCGTCGCGCGCAGGCACACCCACTGACACGAAGGACCACTCGATGAACGACGAACGTTTTCCAGGCCTGCGCCGACGCGGATTCCTCGCCGCCGCCTCGGGTGCCGCCGCTTTCACCCTGGTCGGCTGCGGTGGCGGCACCGACGACGACAAGACGGCCGACGGCACCCCGAAGCGCGGTGGCCGGCTGCGCGCCGCCTTCGCCGGCGGCGGCGCGAGCGAGACCCTCGACCCGCATCTGGCCAACCTGTTCGCCGACGCGGCGCGCGCCAAAGCCCTCTTCGACAAGCTCGCCGACTTCGGCGCCGACCTGTCCGCCCAGCCTCGCCTCGCCGAGAAGTGGGAGGCCGACAAGTCCCTGGACCGCTGGCAGGTGACCCTGCGGCGGGCCACCTTCCACGACGGGAAGCCGGTCACCGCCAAGGACGTCCTCTACAGCTACCGCCGGATAGCCGACCCGAAGCAGGCCTTCCGCGCCAAGGCGTCCCTGGAGCCCATCGACCTCGACGCCAGTCGTGCGACCGGCGAGCGAAGCATCGAGTTCGTGCTCAAGCGGCCCACCGCCGAATTCCCCAACGTCCTCGCCGCGTTCGGCGCGTACATCGTCCCCGAGAACGCCACCGAGTTCGACGACCGGCCGATCGGCTCCGGCCCCTTCAGGTTCGTCTCCTTCGCCCCCGGACGCTCCGCCGTGTTCCGCCGGAACGACGACCACTGGGACGGCGCACCGCTCCTCGACGAGATCGAGTTCGTCGTCGCCAACGAGGAGTCGGCCCGGGTCAACGCCCTCCTCGGCGGCCAGGTCGAGTACGCGCACGAGCTCAACCCGACCACCGCCCGCGCGCACGAGGGCCGGGGGCAGATCGAGATCGTGCGGCTGCGGGGCAGCGCCATGCAGGCGTTCTGCATGAAAACCGACCGGCCGCCCTTCGACGACAAGCGGGTCCGCGAGGCGTTCTTCCTCATCGCCGACCGCGAGGAACTCGTCGACGGCGCGCTGTCCGGCGCGGGCGAGATCGGCAACGACCTGTTCGGCAAGGGGTACCAGTACTACGCCGACGGTCTGCCCCAACGTACGCAGGATCTCGACCGGGCCCGTGCCCTGCTCAAGCAGGCCGGCGCCGAGAAGCTCAAGGTCACGCTGGACACCTCGGCCGTAGCGGCCGGGTTCACCGAGGCCGCCGGCATCTTCCGGGACCAGGCCGCGAAGGCGGGCGTCACGATCGACGTCAGGATGGGCAGCAAGGACTCCTACTGGAGCGACATCCTCGACGGCGGCACCCTGTGCTGTTACCGCTCCGGCGCCATGCCCATCGAGGCCCATCTCTCCCAGCGCCTGCTCACCGACTCCACCACCAACGCCACCAAGTGGCGGCACAAGGACTTCGACGCCCTCTACCGGCAGGCCCAGTCCACCCGGGACACGACCGAACGGGCCGCCGTCTACGCGCGCATGCAGCGCCGGCTGTACGCCGAGGGCGGTTTCCTCGTCTGGGGCTTCGCGGACTGGATCATCGCAACGGCGCGCACGGTGAAGGGAGTCGAGACCGAGGCCCCCGCCAACACCCTCGACTGGGCCCGCTTCGACAAGGTGTGGCTCGCGTGAGCTTCGGCCCCCCGCGTTCCTTCGTCGCCCGGCGGCTGCTCCTCGGCGTCGCACAGACCGTGGCCGTGGTGCTGCTGGTCTTCGTGCTCACCGAGGCGCTGCCGGGCGACGCGGCGGTCGCCCTCGCCGGGGACCAGCCGGACCCGGCACGCATCGCCGCGATCCGCGAGGCGATGGACCTGGACCGGCCGGCCCACGAGCGGCTCGCCGACTGGGCGACGGGTCTGGCGCACGGCGACTTCGGCACCTCCCTGACCTCCGGCCGTCCGGTCACGCAGTACCTCGCCGACGGCTTCGGCCCGACCCTGCTTCTCGCCGTCCTCACCCTGGCGCTGCTGGTCCCGCTCGGCTTCGGACTCGGTGTGCTCGCCGCCCGCCACGAGGGCGGCCCCGTCGACCGGCTGGTCAGCTCGGTCACGCTGGCCGTGTACGCGGTACCCGAGTTCGCGCTCGGAGTGCTGCTGGTGACGGTCCTCGCCCTGAAACTGGCGTGGCTGCCACCGACCGCCGTCGGTTACGGCACCGACCTGCTCGCCCATCCGGCGGCGCTGGTCCTGCCGGTGCTGGTCCTGCTGGCCCGCCCGGTGTGCTCCCTGTCCCGTCTGGTGCGGGCCGGCATGGTCGACGCCCTCGCCTCCCCCTACGCCGCCCACGCCCGCCGCTGCAAAGTCCCCGGCGCCCGCGTCCGCTACGCCCACGCCCTGCCGAACGCCCTCGCCCCGGCCGCTCAGCAACTCGCCCGCACCGTCGACTGGTTGCTGTGCGGTGTCATCGTCGTGGAGGCCCTCTTCGTGATCCCCGGCCTCGGGACGGTCCTCCTCAACGCCGTCGCCGAACGTGACGTACCCGTGGTGCAGGGGCTGGCCGTGGTGTTCGGCGTGCTGACGGTCCTGCTCAACCTCGCCGCCGACCTGGTGGCCCACCGGCTCACACCCCGTGCGGGGGTGGCCGCATGACCCGGCGCCGTTTCGCGCTCGGCCTCGCCGTCGTCGCCGTGCCCCTCGCGCTCGCCCTGCTCGGCCCCCTCTTCGCGGGCGACGCGGGTCCCCGGGCCACCTCCTTCACCCTCGGCGACGGACACCGGCTCGGCACCGACTTCGTCGGCCGCGACGTCTGGCGACAAGTGCTGCTGGGCGGCCGTACGGTCGTGCTCACCGCCCTGGCGGCGACCACGCTCGCGTATCTCGTCGCCGTCCCGGTCGCGCTCATCAGCGCCCTCACCCGCCTCCGCCTGCTGGAGGAGCTGCTGATGCGGCCGCTGGACGTGTTGCTCGCGGTGCCCTCGCTGCTGCTGATCCTGCTCGTGGCGTCCGTGCTGACGCCGGGCACCACGGGTCTCGCGTTGCTGGTGGCGCTGGTGAACGTGCCGGACGCGGCCCGGATCGTGCGCGCGGCGGCGGGCGAGGCGGCGGCCCGTCCGGCCGTCGAGGCGCTGCGCATGCAGGGCGAGACCTGGTGGCGGATCGCCGTCGGCTACGTCGGCCGCTCCGCGCTGCGCACCCTCGCCGCCGACGCCGGGATCCGGCTGACCGGCGTGCTGTATCTGGTGTCGACGGCCGCGTTCCTCGGCGTCGGTGTCGCGCCGGACGCCGCCGACTGGGCGGTGATGGTCGACCGCAACCGCACCGGTCTGCTGGTCCAGCCCTGGGCCGTGGTGGTGCCGGCACTGCTGATCGTGGCGCTGACGATGGGCACGAACCTGCTCTTCGACGCCGCGCTGGAGAAGAGAGGGCGACGCCCATGAGCCGGCCCATGAACCAGGAGACGGAACCCGTCGTCGAGATCCGCGGCCTGCGCGTCGAGGTCGACGGCCGGGCGATCGTCGACGGCGTGAACCTCCGGGTCCTGCCCGGAAAGGTGACCGCGCTCGTCGGGGCGTCCGGCAGCGGCAAGACCACGACCGGCCTTGCGCTGCTGGGGGAGTACCCGGCCGGCGCCCGGGTCACGGGCGAGGTACGGCGACCGCCGGGGGACGGCCCCGTGGGCTACGTCCCGCAGCACCCCGCCGCCGTCCTCAACCCGGCCCGCCGGATCGCCGCGCTCCTCGACGACATCGCCCGCCCGCAGGTCCGGCACCTGCCGCGCGCGGAACGCCGTACGGCCGCCCGGACACTGGTCCTGCGCGCCCTGTCCGATGCCCAACTCCCGCACGCCGAGGAGCTGCTGCGCCGCCACCCGCACCAGCTCTCCGGCGGACAGCAGCAGCGTGTCGTCCTGGCGCAGGCGCTGCTGCTCGGCGCCCGGGTGATCGTCGCGGACGAACCCACCACCGGGCAGGACGCGTTGACGAAGAGCCGGATCGTCGAGCAGCTGGCGTCGGTCGCGGCGCGCGGGGTCGCCGTGGTCCTGCTCAGCCACGACCTCGACGTGGTCCGCGCCCTGGCCGACGAGGTCCTCGTCATGCGCGCGGGGCGGGTCGTCGAGTCGGGGCCGACCGGCCGGCTGTGGGCGGCGCCCCGGCACGAGTGGACCCGCCGGCTGCTCGACGAACGGCGCGCCGCCCCGCCGGACGGCACCAGCCCGGTGGGGCGCCAACCGGTACTGGAGGTAAGGGACTTGACCGCTGGGCACGATCGCCGAGCTTTCGTCCTGCGCGTCCCACGCCTCGTCCTGAACTCCGGCGAATGCCTGGCCCTGGTCGGCCGTTCCGGCAGCGGCAAGACCACCCTGGCCCGCTGCCTCGCGGGACTGCACCGCGCGTACGACGGTGAGGTCCTGCTGGATGGCACACCACTCCCACCCAGCCTGCGGCAGCGCGGCCGGGACCGGCTGGCCGCCGTGCAGTACGTCTTCCAGGACGCCTGTGCCGCCTTCGACGAACACCGGCCGGTGCTGGACCAGGTGGCCCGCACGGCGATCCGGCTGCGGCGGGCGGATGAACGCGCGGCCACCGACGAGGCGACGACCACCCTGAACCGCCTCGGCCTGCCCGCGGACCTGGCCCGGCGCCGCCCCGGCGCGCTCTCCGGCGGCGAACTCCAGCGCGCCGCCCTCGCCCGCGCCCTGCTCGCTCACCCCAGGGTGCTGATCTGCGACGAGATCACCTCCGGCCTGGACACGGTCACCCGGCGCGGCATCCTCGACGTCCTCGCGGGCCTGCTGGGCGAGGGCGGCGGCCCGGACGCACGGCACGCCGGCCTGTCTCTCGTCCTCGTCACCCACGACCTGGACACGGCACGCCTGGCGCACCGGGTCGCCGTGCTGGACGCCGGCGACATCGTCGAACAGGGGCCGACACAACGGATCCTGACGGCACCTCAGCATCCGCTCACGATCGCCCTCATGGAGATCGCGGAGCGGCCGACGACCGGGGCCCGTCTCTGACAGCCGACCCCCGGGCACCTTCGCGGAGGAGACGGGAAGGTCTCCGCGAGCGGCCCGGGGGTCGGCGGCTTCGGGTGCACCCGTGGGTCTACGACCTGGTCGGCAGGCGCCGGCGGCGCGGGCGGGCGGTGGCCCGGGCGAGCAGCACGTGGATCTGGCGCACCGCCTCGCCGGGGTGGCCGGCGGGGGCGTCGAAGGGCAGTCGGACGTCATGGTGGGAGTCCGGTGTCTCCAGCCGCAGCACCATGCCGTGCCGGTCCAGCCGCAACGGCCGTACGTCCCCCGCGCCGAGCCGCCGCCGGGCCGGCAGCAGCCGGGCGAGGGGGGCCACGGTGTCGGCGTGGGCCGCGTCCAGCCGGGCCAGCATCTCCGCCTCGTGGGTGGCCAGCGGGTCGGGGGCGGCCAGGGCCAGTTCGTCGAGGCCGATCAGGGTCGTGCCGTCCGCCTCGGTGAGCACGGCCCGCGTCGGATGGAACACCAGCGCCTTCGGGCCGAGGGCGGTCAGCAGGCCGCCCAGCGTCAGCCGGGCGCGCACCCGGTCGCGTACGGCGACGGGGGCGACGTCGGTGAACTCGACCAGGGCGGTCAGGTCGCCCTGGGGTGCCACGGCGAGTTCGGCGGCGAGGAAGGCGTCCGGCGGGTTCTGGAGGAGCAGCCGGGCGGCGGCGTCGACCGTGTGCAGGCCGATCAGCTCGACGCGATGGCCGTGCGTGGTGACGGTCAGCGAGCCGGCCGCCGAGAGCACCGAGCGGGCACGCTCGGCGGGCGTCGGCTCAGGGCAGGGGGCAGCAGGCATGAGAACCTTTCGAGCACGAGCTTCGACTTAGGTAAGCCTAACCTTATCGGCCCGTGGGTGTGTTCACCAACCCGTCAGCAGCAGATGATTGACGAGCAGCGCGAGCACGGCCTGCGCCGCGAGCCAGGCGCGCGGTCCGGGCAGGAACGCGCACGCGGGCAGCAGCCACAGCGCGAACGGCAGCCAGATCCGCTCCGTCTCCGCCTTGCTCATCCCGGACAGATCGGCGGCCAGCATCGCGACCAGCCCGGCCAGCACCAGCACGCCGAGGCGGAACGCCGCCGTACGGTCCCGGCGCAGCAGCACCGTCCCCGTCCGCCGCAGCCCGGCCGCCGTCGCCAGGCCGACAACCAGCACCTGGCAGGCCAGGTTGGCCCACACCCAGTAGGCCTGCGGGCGGGTACCGCCGGCGCCCTGGTTGTAGCGGGTGACCAGCAGGTCGTACGCCTCCCACCAGTAGAAGCCCAGCGCCGTGAGCACCGCGGGCACGACCACGAAGCCCGCCAGCGCGAAGGGGAGCGGGCGCACCCGCCGGGTGCCCAGCACCAGGACGGCCGCGGCGATCACGACGTACAGCGTCAGACCGTACGAGAGACAGACGGTGAGGCCGAACAGCAGCCCCGAGGCGAGGCCGGTCCAGCGCGGCCGGTGCCCCGTCACCGCGAGCGCGAGCAACGCCACCGCCCACGACGCCACCGCCGCGAAGTAACCGTCGGCCGACGTACCCATCCACACCGCGGCGGGCGCCAGCGCCAGGAACGGCGCCGCGCGCCGGGCGAGCTTCTCGTCGGCGAGGGTGCGGATGGTGACGAGGATGCCCAGCGCGGCGGTCGCGCCGACCGTGATGCACCAGATCCCGGCCCACGCGCCGCCACCCAGACCGATGCGGTCCAGGTAGACGAAGGTGAGGGTGGCCGCCGGGGGATGCCCGGCGATGTGGGCGGGCCAGTGCTCCGGAGAGGCGCCGACCACGATGTGCTCGGTGAAGGTCCGCAGGGTCGCCGGGATGTCCCGGAAGTCGTCGATGACCTGGAGATACTCGTACCGTGTCGTCAGCCGGCGGGCGATGCCGCGCTGCCAGCCGTCGATCAGCGCGAGCGAGAAGGTCCAGGCCGTGCCCACGCCCCAGACGGCGAGCAACAGCCGCCGCCAGGGCAGTCGCGCGGCCAGCGCCGGGCCGTAGGCCACCACGGCCACCGCCACGACGATCGCGGCGGGGGTGCCCGGTCCGAGGTGCGGATCCCCATAGGCCAGGAGCGGCGGCCAGTTGACGAAGAGGGTGCCGTCCCGGTCCTCGATCCAGGTGCCGACCACAGCGGCGGCGGCGAAGAGCAGGACGGCGGCCGCGACCGCGTACAGATCGCGGCGGAGGTCGCGGCGGGCGGCCGGGCCGGTGTCGGCGGGAGCCTCGGGCAGAAGATCGCTGGTCACGTCTCAGACGCTAGGCCGCCGAGGGTCCGCCGGACGCGTGACGGGCGCGGACGTCAGAGATTCGTCATGGTTCACGGCGGCGTTTGCGGCCCCGCTTCGGCCTACGGTCGGGCCATGGCACGGTCTCCCTTCTCTCCTTCCTTCTGGCGCAGCCCGCTGCGCGGCCCCTGGCTCACCTCGGTGCTCGGTGTCGTCCTGCTCGGCGGGATCACGGTGCTGTTCGTGACGGGGCTGGTGTCCTACGCCGCCTACAACCCGAACCTGTCGCCGGTCAACGACAAGACCCCCGACAAGGGCATCCTCGGCTTCTACCTCTTCTCCTGGCCGACCGACCCGCACTGGCTGTACCGGCTCAACCAGGGCGTCCACGTCACGCTCGGCATCACGCTGATCCCCGTGCTGCTGGCCAAGCTGTGGTCGGTCGTGCCGAAGCTGTTCACCCTGCCGCCCGCGCGGTCCCTCGCGCACGCCCTGGAGCGGCTCTCGCTGCTGCTCCTGGTCGGAGGCGCCCTGTTCGAGTTCGTGACCGGCGTGCTCAACATCCAGCTCGACTACATCTTCCCCGGCTCCTTCTACACCCTGCACTTCTACGGGGCGTGGGTGTTCTTCGCCGGCTTCGTCGCGCACGTCGTGCTGAAGATGCCCATGGCCTGGCGCAACCTGCGCCAACTCCGGGAGGAGAAGAACGACTTGGTGCCGCCGAGCCCCGCCGAGCCGACCGTCTCCCGGCGCGGCGCCCTGTGGTTCGTGGGCGGCGGCTCCCTGCTGCTGTTCGCCACGACCGTCGGACAGAACTTCGGCGGCTCCCTGCGCCGGACCGCCCTCCTCGCCCCGCACGCCGCCGATCCGGGCAGCGGGCCGAACGGCTTCCAGATCAACAAGACGGCCGCGTACGCCGGGATCCGCGCGGCCGACACGGACGAGGAGGCGTGGCGCCTGGTGGTCGTCGGCCGCGACGGGCGAACGGTCCGCCTCAGCCGCGCCGACCTGCTGGAGATGCCGCTGCGCAGCGCGGCGCTGCCGATCGCCTGTGTGGAGGGCTGGTCGACGTCCGACCAGTGGTGGCGCGGAGTACGGCTGCGCGACCTGGCGGCGCTGGTCGGCTACGACGAGGACCCGCCCGACGTCCTCGTGGAGTCCCTGCAACAGCGCGGCGCCTTCCGCCGGGCCGCCCTGCGCGCCAACCAGGTCGCCGACTCCCGCTCCCTGCTCGCCCTCTCCGTCAACGGCGAGGACCTGACCCCCGACCACGGCTACCCGGCGCGGATCATCGTGCCCGCCGCGCCCGGTGTGCTGAACACCAAGTGGGTGGCGCGGATGACGTTCGGAGACCTGTGATGCGACGACCCCGGCTCATCCCTGTGGGCAGCCCCCTCCAGATCCTGCTGCTCCTCTGCTCGTTCGCGCTCGCCGGATACGCCGGGGTGCGGCTGCTGGAAGGGGACTGGTTCGACATCGCGCTGTGGTTCGTCGGCGCGGCGATCGTGCACGACCTGGTGCTGGTGCCGCTGTACGGGGCGGCCGACCAGGCGCTGCTGCGGGGCTTCGAGGCGGTCGACCGGCGGAGCTGGATGCCGTACGTCCGTGTCCCCGCCGCGCTGTCCCTGCTCCTTCTGCTGGTCTGGTTCCCCTTGATCACCGGCCGGGTGGCGGACCGGTACGCCGGCGTCACCGGCCTGTCCACGGACGGCTTCATGGCCCGCTGGCTGCTGATCACCGCCGTGCTCTTCGGGGGCTCCGCGGTGGTGTTCGTGGTACGGCGGCGACGGCGGCCGTCAGGCTCGCGCTGACCGGCTCACGGCTCGGCGAGGCGGTTGGGCTGGAGCAGCAGCAGCGCGATGTCGTCGGTGTGGTGGTTGGTGCGGCGGGTGTGGTGGATGAGGTTGTCCGCGAGCTGGTGCAGCGGGAGGTCGCTGGACACGGCGAGTTGGTGCGCGAGGTCCGTGATGGTCCGGGTGATGTCGGTGCCGGGGTCCTCGACCAGGCCGTCGGTGTACAGGGCGAGCAGTGTGTCGGGGGCCAGCGGCAGGGTGGTGAGCGGGTAGGAGGGGGTGCCGACACCGATGCCGAGCGGCGGGCCGGGGCGGATGTCGACGGCGTGGGCCCGCGCGTCGGGGTGGCGCAGCAGCGGGGGCGGGTGACCGGCGCTGGCGAGGGCCACCTGGTGGCGGGCGAGGTCGAGATGGGCGTAGAGGCAGGAGACGAACCGCCCGGCGTTGAGGTCGGCGAGGTCGCGGTCGGTGCGGGTGAGGACCTGGTCCGGGGTGGCCCCGGCCGTGGCGTGGGAGTGCACGGCCATACGGACCTGGCCCATGAGGGCGGCCGCCGACATGTCGTGGCCCTGGACGTCTCCGATCACGGCCGCGGCGGTGGTGCTGGTGAGGCGGATCAGGTCGTAGAAGTCACCGCCGATGTTCATGCCCTGGCCCGCCGGGAGGTAACGGGCCGCGACTTCCAGTCCGGTGACGGTGGGAAGGGCGTGCGGCAGCAGGTTCTGCTGGAGCGCGAGCGCGAGGCCGTGCTTGGCGTCGTAGAGGCGGGCGCGGTCCAGGGCCTGGGCGATCAGACCGGCGAGCGGCGTCAGGATGGAGCGCTCGGCGGTGGGGAACGGCCGCGGGTGGTTGTACGCGAGCAGCAGACAGCCGATCGGCCGTCCGGAGCTGAGCAACGGCAGGAAAGCCCAGGCGTGTTTGTCGCTGAGCTGCGGCGCCCGGGGGTAGAGCCGGGCCAGTTCGCCGCGGTCGGCGAAGAACGAGGAGGTGCCCGTGGCCATGGTGCGGCCGGCCGGAGTCAGGTCGGCGTCCGTGGGCAGGGCCTCGAACTGCTCGATGACGGCCGGGTCGTAGCCGCGGTACCCGATGATCCGGATCCGGCCGGCGTCGGCGGTGGACATGATCATGCCGTGGGCGCCGAACGCGGGCAGGATCTGGTCCGCGACCAGGTCGACGACGTCCTGGACACCGACGGTCTCGGTCAGCGCGGCGGCCAGCGCCATCAGCAGATGGATACGGCTCTCCGGCGGGGCGCCGGTGGCCACGGGCCGCACGTCGGGGGCCTCGGCGGAGTGGTCGGGGGTGACGAGGATGCTGGTGCCGGTGTCGTCGGTGTGCAGCCGGAAGTCGAGCCACTGGTCCGGCGGGCGCAGGACGGGCAGGGCGAGCGGCTCACGGCTGCTCATCGCCGTGCGGTAGGCGTCCATGTAGGCGACGTTGTCGAGCCAGGGCAGCGACTGCCACGGCTCGGTGCCCAGCAGGTCGTCCAGGGGTTTGCCCAGCAGTTCGGCGGCGGCGGTGTTGACGTAGGTGATGTGCCCCGCGAGGTCGAGGGCGAGGGTGCCGACGGGCAGGCGTTCCAGCAGGTCGGCCGCGGCCGGCGCGGACTGCGGGGTCGGCTCGGCGTGGTGGGGACGGACGAAGCGGGGGCGGTCCGGAATGACCGGAGGGAAACGGGCCCCGTCCAGCACACGGGCGATGTGCCGGGCGCTGAACGCCATCCGTCCGCGCTCACGGAAGCCGAGCCGGGACGAGCGGCCGGGCGGCCAGATCAGCAGCAGCGTGCCCCGGCAGTGGCGGGCTCCGGTGACCGGGACGACCGCGAACGCCACCTCGTAGGGGATGGTCGCCGCGGCGCGGGGGTAGCGGCGGGCCAGCTCCTGGAGGGAGCTCATCCACACGATCCGCTCGTTGCGCAGCGCGTCCTGGTTGGGACCGTGGAGGGCATAGGCGGTCCGCCACCAGGGTGCGAAGACATCGACCGGGATGCCGCACAGCGCGACCAGACCCAGCATCTCCTCGGCCGGGTCCAGTACGTAGACGCCCCCGTACGCGGCACCGGTGCGGCGCACCGCCGCCGCCAGGGCCTCACCGAGCGGGTCAGCCGCGCCTGGCGTCTCACCGGCCCCGGTCATGCGGCGCAACACCTAACGCCCATATCCAGACGCTAAGCCCCCGCACCGGCGAAGGCATGTGGATCAGCGGCGCCGCCGGCTATGCCGCCCGCGCCTGCTCCGAGGTCACCGGAAAGCCCTCGGTACGCAGGACCCGTCGCTCGGTGTCCACCGCGAACACCTCGCAGCCGGGCCGCGCCGCCGCCCATGCGATGCCCTCCGCGCCCATCGCGAACGCGGCTGTCGCCACCGTGTCCGCCACGGTGAGCGAGGGGGCCACGACCGTGAGGGAGAGCAACCCGGTCGCCGGACGGCCCGTGCGGCCGTCGAGGATGTGGTCGCCGCGTTCGTAGCAGGCGGACGTGGCGATCGCCGCGTCGCCGAGTTCGGCCACCACACACACCTTGTCGGCGTGCTCGGGGTGCCGTACCCCCACCCGCCAGGGCCCGCCGGAGGCCACCACGTCGCCGCCGGCGTTCAGGACGAAACGGCTCGCGCCCGCCGCCCTGAGCAGCCCGGCCGCCCGCTGCACGGACCAGCCCTTCACCACCGCGCACGGATCGAGCCCGCGCCCCGGCAGCCGTACGTCGAAGGCGCCGCCGGTGGCGACCCGGTACTCCTCGCACAGCTCCAGAACCTCGTCGAGGTCCGCGCTGACATCGCCGCGCCCGATCTCGCCCCGGTCCAGTCGGCGGACCTCGCTGTCCGCCCTGAACGGGCTGAACCGGGCGTCGACCTCCCGCAGCCACGCGAACACGGCGTCCGCGCTCTCCTCGCCGACGTGCGGGTCATCGACCCGCAGCGACACCGGGAAGCCCATGACGTGTTCGACTCGGTGCATGATCAGCCCTTCGCGTCGATCGCGGCCTGGAGGGACTCCTGGTAGCCGTCGCTGGTGATCGTGGCGCCGGAGACGCTGTCGATGTCGGCGCTCTGGGCCTCGAGGGTCTCCGCGATCAGCTTCGGGACCGCCGCCGTGGTCTGGGGGTGGTTCGGCTGCTGGAGCATCTTCACCGAGGCGATCTCGTCGCCCTCGAAGGTCACCTGGACCTGCACGGGGCCCTTGTCGGTGGTGACCGTCGAGCCGTCGACCGTCCGCGCGGCGGCGGACGCCGAGGGAGCGGAGGCGGCGGACTCCGTGTTCGCGTCGATGGCGGCCTGGAGGGACTCCTGGTAGCCGTCGCTGGTGATCGTGGCGCCGGAGACGCTGTCGATGTCGGCGCTCTGGGCCTCGAGGGTCTCCGCGATCAGCTTCGGCACCGCCGCCGTGGTCTGCGGGTGGTTCGGCTGCTGGAGCATCTTGACGGCCGTGATCTCGGTGCCCTGGAAGGTCAC
The DNA here is from genome assembly GCF_044759995.1 of Streptomyces sp. NPDC098781. Classification (NCBI taxonomy): domain Bacteria; kingdom Bacillati; phylum Actinomycetota; class Actinomycetes; order Kitasatosporales; family Streptomycetaceae; genus Streptomyces; species Streptomyces sp. NPDC098781. The sequence goes on along the minus strand of NZ_JBIWAK010000009.1, from coordinate 214,424 downwards.
CTGCACCTGCACCGGACCCTTGTCCGTCTGCACGGTCGAGCCCTTGACGACCGTGTTTCCGGACCCGGACGCCGCCGAGGACGACGCCGAAGGAGTCGCGGCCGGCGAAGCGGTCTCCGTGGTGGCCGTGCCCAGGGACGGCTCGTAGCGCCAGACCGGGATCAGGCCCGCGATGCTGAGGACCAGGACGGGTATTGCTCGCTTCACGATGTCTTCCCGTCCTGCTCAGCCGGCCAGGCTGAAGCGCTCGAAGTGGACCTGCTCCTTGGGCACACCCAGCTCGCGCAGGCTGCCGATCACCGCGTTCATCATGGGCGGCGGCCCGCACAGGAAGACGTCCCGGCCGGTGATGTCCGGGACCAGCCGCGCCAGCTCCGCCGGGGCCAGCCTGTCCGGCGTGACCGGGCCGGTCACCAGATGCAGCTCGGCGCCCTTGGCGTGGGCGAGCTCGGCCAGCTCGCCGTACAGGACGGCGTCCTGGTCGGAGGCGACCCGGTAGATCACCACCGCGTGGCCGTGCAGTTCCTCCAGCAGTGCCCGGATCGGGGTGACGCCCACACCGCCGGCGATGAGCACGGCCTCCGGCCGGGTGCGGTGCAGCGCGGTGAACGCGCCGTACGGGCCCTCGGCGAAGACGCGGGTGCCCACCTTGAGGTGCCTGAGAGCCGCCGAGCCGTCGCCGGCCGCCTTGGCGGTCAGCCGCAGCCGGGTGCCGTCGGGCGCGGCCGACAGGGAGAACGGGTTCGCCTGCCACCAGCGGTCCTTCGTCAGGAACCGCCACAGGAAGAACTGGCCGGCCCGCGCCGGCAGCTTGTCCAGGTCCCGGCCGGTGACATAGATCGAGACGACGTTGTGCGACTCGGGGACGACGGCCTCGACCCGGAACCGGTGGCGCCAGTTCCGCCACACCGGCAGGACCAGCCTGCCGACGAACACCGAGCCCAGCGCGACGCCCCACACGCCGTACCAGTACGCCGTCGCGGCGGAGGAGGAGGTGAAGGACGTACCGACCGCGACCTGGTGGGTGAACGCCAGGACCACCGCGACATAGGTGTACAGGTGGATGAAGTGCCATGTCTCGTACGCCAGCCGGCGCCGCGCGAACCGGGCCGACACCACCCCGATCACGATGATGACCCCCAGCGCCACGACGGCCCGCAGCACGCCCTCGACCGTCTCGGCGAGGTCGATCAGCTGGTTCACCGGGTCCAGCGAGGACGACTCGGCGTACCCGAAGGTGATGAAGACGGCGTGCGCGAGGAGGACCCACAGGACGCTGAAGCCCGTCCAGCGGTGCCAGGACGTCAGCCGGTCCATGCCGATCCGCCGGTCCAGCCAGGGCAGCCGGGCCACCAGCAACAGCTGGAAGGCCATCAGCAGTGCGCCGAACAGGCCGGTGAGGCGGCCGATCACGATGAGCGTGTTCGAGGCGAAGCCGGCGGCGAGGAAGAAGTAGAGGACCACGGCCACGTTCGCGGCCAGCACGGCGTACAGACCCGTGCGGGCGACCACCCTGGGGCGTACCGCCGTGGGGGGCGCGGGGGGCGATTGGACGGTCGTCACGGGCGACAGCTCCTTGATCTCGTCTGTGGATACCGAGCTTGTCCGGCGGGAGCTGTCGAAAAGCTGTCGTACTTCTTTCAACTGATTATCGATGTGGCCGAGGGCTCACACCCCCCTCATAGGACCGGTGCCCGGTACCGCACTATGAACGGGTGGAGAAAGTACGCCTGCTGGTCGTGGACGACGACCCGCCCATCGCCGACCTCGTCGCGACGGTCGCCCGCTACGAGGGCTGGGAGGCGGTCACCGCGAACTCCGGCGAGGAGGCGCTGCGGCTGGCCGCCGAGTTCCACCCGGACATCGTGGTGCTGGACCTGATGCTGCCCGACGTGGACGGCTTCGGCGTCCTGGACCGGCTGCGCGGCGCCGGCGCGATGGTGCCCGTGGTGTTCCTCACCGCCCGCGACGGGGTCGCCGACCGGGTCGCCGGGCTGACCCGCGGCGGCGACGACTACCTGGTCAAACCGTTCGCCGTGGAGGAGCTGATGGCCCGGCTGCGGACCGTGCTGCGGCGCAGCGCCGGACCCGGCTTCCAGCGTTCCGTCCTTCGGGTGACCGACCTGACGATGGACGAGGACACCCGCGAGGTCCGCCGCGGCGACAAGCTGCTCACCCTCACGCCCACCGAGTACGAAGTGCTGCGCTATCTGATGCGCAAGTCGCCGACCGTGCTCACCAAGGCGCAGATCCTCGACCATGTCTGGGAGTACGGCTTCGGCGGCCGCTCGAACGTCGTCGAGCTGGTCGTCAGCCGGCTGCGCCGCAAGCTCGACGACAGCGGCGCCCCGCTGATCCACACCGTGCGCGGCTTCGGGTACGTGATCCGGCAGGCGGCGGAGTGAGCGGGCGGTTGCGGCGGGCGTATCGCGGGATGCGGCTCGGGACCCGGCTGGCGCTGGGCCTCGGCGTGCTGTCCCTGGTGGTGTTCGCGGTCGTCGGCACCGCGCTGACGACGTACATGCGCGACTACCTGTCCGCCCAGCTCGACACCCAGCTCGCGCAGGGCCAGATCGCCCAGTCCAAGTCCATCGCGGACTACGGCACGCTCTCCGGCAAGAAGTACTACAGCTGGTTCTACGCCGTGTACGACGTGTCGGACGGCAAGCCCGTGCTCCGCCGGCCCGAGGACCCCGCCGACCTGCCCGCGGACGTGGACGACTTCACCTCCCTGGCCCGCGCGCAGACCACCTCGGCCACCGAGGTGCTGCGCACCGAGCACCTCCGGGGCGCGGGCGAGTACCGGCTGCGTGCCTGCGAGGTCGAGCCCGGGGTGGTGCTGGTCAGCGCCGCGCCCATGGAGGACATCGAGGACACCGTCGGCCAGCTGGTCACCATCCAGGCCGTCGCCTTCGGGCTCGCGCTGCTGGCCCTCGTGGTGCTCGGGCGCGGGATGCTGCGGCGGGGCCTGAAGCCGCTCAGCGACATGGCGCACACCGCCCGCGGCATCACCTCGCACGACCTCACCGACTCCGGCCGGCTGCCGGTGCGGCACGACGGGCGCGGCGGCGGACCCGAGGTGGAGGAGCTGCGCACCGCGTTCAACACGATGCTGGAACACATCGACGACTCCCTCGCCGTGCGCGCGGAGGCGGAACAGCGGCTGCGCCGCTTCGTGGCGGACGCCTCGCACGAGCTGCGGACGCCGCTGATGTCGGTGCGCGGGTACGCCGACCTCTTCCAGTACGCGGCCGCCAACGCCCCCGAGGAACGCGACCGGCACCTGGCCCGGCTGCGCGCCGAGGCCGCGCGCATGGGCTTCCTCCTCGACGACCTGCTGCTGCTCGCCCGCCTGGACGCCGCCGACGTCGAGACGCCGCTGCGACCGCAGGAGGCGGACCTGGTGGACCTGGTCGAGCAGGCGGCGGACGCGTTCCGGGTCACGCACGGCGGCCATGCCCTGACGGTGGCCCCCGGGCCCGGCTCCCTGCGACTGCGCCTGGACCCCCAGCGCATCCGCCAGGTCCTCGACAACCTGATGACCAACGCGGCGATGCACACCCCCGCCGGCACCGAGGTGTCCGTGGCGGTGTCGGTGACGGCCGGCACGGCCCAGGTCCGGATAGCCGACCGGGGCCCCGGCATCCCGCCCGGCGACCGGGAACGCGTCTTCGACCGCTTCTACCGCGTCGACAAGGCCCGCAGCCGGGACCGGGGCGGCAGCGGACTGGGACTGGCGGTCGCGCAGTCGCTGGTACGGGCGCACGGCGGCCGGATCGACCTGACCAGCGAGCCGGGGGCGACGGTGTTCACGGTGACGATCCCGCTGACAGCGGCCGGGGCGGGCGGGGACGCCGCGGGGGAAACACTTACGGTCCCGTGACATGCCCGGCACCGAGCGGCCGAAGCGCCGCTCGCGGCCCTAGCGTGAGGGCATGCGCGTACTGGTCACCGGCGGTGCCGGGTTCATCGGGTCCCATGTCGTAGAGGCGCTCGTGGCGCACGGGCACGAGCCCGTGGTGTACGACGTCCGCACCGACCCCGCCGCGGACGTACGGGACGCCGACGCCGTCCGCCGTGCCCTGACCGGCGTCGACGCCGTCAGCCACCAGGCGGCGATGGTCGGCCTCGGCACCGGCTTCCGCGACGCCGCCGAGTACGTCTCCCGCAACGACCTCGGCACGGCCGTGCTGCTCACCGCCATGGCCGACGCGGGCGTGCGGCGGCTCGTGCTGGCCGGGTCGATGGTGGTGTACGGCGAGGGCCGCTACGCGTGCGAGCGGCACGGCGTCGTACGGCCGGGCCCCCGAGCCGTCGCCGATCTGGACGCCGGCCGGTTCGAGCCGCCGTGCCCGGTGTGCGGCGCCGACCTCGCGCCCGGACTGGTCGCCGAGGACGCCCCGGTCGACCCGCGCAACGTGTACGCGACGACCAAGCTCGCCCAGGAACACCTCGCGGCGGCGTGGGCCCGCGCGACCGACGGCACGGCCGTGTCGCTGCGCTACCACAACGTGTACGGACCCGGCATGCCCCGCGACACCCCCTACGCCGGCGTCGCCTCCTTCTTCCGCTCGGCCCTCGCGCGCGGCGAGGCACCGCGGGTCTACGAGGACGGCCGGCAGCGGCGGGACTTCGTCCACGTACGGGACGTGGCCGCCGCCAACGTGGCCGCGCTGGAGGCGGGTTCGGCGGCCGTGGCCGAGGGCGCGCTCACCGCGTACAACACCGGCAGCGGCGACCCGCACACCGTCGGCGAGATGGCCGACGCGCTCGCGCGGGCGTACGGCGGTCCCGAGCCGGTCGTGACCGGTCAGTACCGGCTCGGCGACGTACGGCACATCACGGCGGACTCCTCCCGGCTGCGCGCGGAGTTGGGCTGGAAGCCGGTCGTCGGCTTCCAGGACGGAATGCGGGAGTTCGCCGAAGCGGGCATGCGCACGGCGTAGCCTGCCTCGAACCGGTGGTGCTGCCCGCATTCAGGAAGCGGCGGCGGGCAGCACCACCTCGAAGCGACAGCCACCGGGGACGTTCCGTACGGAGGCCCGCCCCTGATGGGCCTCCACGATGCCCCGCACGATCGCGAGGCCCAGCCCGGCGCCGGCCGGGGGCGTACGGGCGTGCGTACCGCGCCAGCCCGTTTCGAAGACGCGCGGCAGGTCCTCCTCCGGAATGCCGCCGCAGCCGTCGGTCACGGACAGCACCACCCCGTCCGGCGAGCGTTCGGCGGCGACCGCGACGGTGCCGTCGGCCGGGGTCCGCCGGATGGCGTTGACCAGCAGATTGCCCAGGACGCGGCTCATCTCCTTGCCGTCCACCTCCACCGGCACGCCCTCGACCCGTTCGCCGACCAGCCGGACGCCCTGCTCGCGGGCCAGCGCGTCCGCCCCGGAGAGGGCGTCGCCGACGAGGTCGTACAGGGACATCCGGGCGAGCGAGAGGGTGAGGGCGCCGGCATGTATGCGGGAGAGCTCGAACAGGTCGCCGACCATGCCGTTGAGGCGCTCGACCTCCATCCGGATCTGCTTGAGATAGCGGTCGGGGTCGGCGGCCACCCCGTCCTCCAGGGCCTCGGCCATGGCGCGCAGCCCGGCCAGCGGAGTGCGCAGATCGTGGGAGATCCAGGCCACGAGTTCACGCCGGGACGACTCCAGGGCCCGCTCCCGCTCGCGGGACTCGGCCAGTTTCACGCTGGTCGCCTCCAACTCGCGGCTCAGCGCCGCGAGTTCGGCCGTGGCGGGACCGTCCGGAGTGGTGAAGCTGCCGCCGTCGCCGAAGGAGCGGGCGGCGAGGGCGAGCGCGTGGCTGCGGGCGGCGACCCAGCGGCCGAGCAGCAGCGCGGTGGCCAGGGAGACCACGGCGGCCATGGCGACCACCATCGTGACGACCCGCAGGTCGTGCCCGGACAGGAACATCGCCTGGGCGACCACGAGCGTGCCCGCGAGCATGGCGGTGACGCCGACGCCCGCGACCACGGTGAGGTGCGCGATCAGGGAGCGGCGCCGGATCACCCGCAGCGCGCCCGCGCCGAGCAGTCCGGCCGCGACGGCCCCGAGGAAGGCGAAGAGGGCGATGAGGAGGGTGTCGCGCACGGTCAGGCCTCCGGGTCGGGGGAAGGGCCGGGGGCGTCGAAGCGGTAGCCGACACCCCACACGGTCTGGATCAGCCGTGGCCTGGCCGGGTCGTCCTCCACCTTCCCGCGCAGCCTGCGGACATGGACCGTGACGGTCGACAGATCGCCGAAGTCCCAGCCCCACACCTCGCGCATCAGGTCCTCCCGGCTGAAGACCCGGCCGGGGTGCCGCAGGAAGAAGGCGAGGAGGTCGAACTCCCGGATGGTGAGGGCGAGTTCGGCGTCGCCCTTCAGGGCGCGACGGGCCGCCGGGTCGACCGCGAGCCCGGCCGCGCGGAGCATGCCGGACGACCGGCCCTCGGGGGTGCCGTCCACTCGGGCGGGGCGGGTGCGGCGTAGCACCGACTGGACGCGCAGGACGAGTTCGCGGGGGCTGAAGGGCTTGGTGACGTAGTCGTCGGCGCCGACCTCCAGACCGAGGATGCGGTCGTCCTCGTCGCCGCGCGCGGTGAGCATGATGACCGGCACGGGGGCTTCGCCGCGGATCCGGCGGCACACCTCCAGGCCGTCCATGCCGGGCAGCATCAGGTCCAGCACGACGAGGTCGGGCCGGTGCGCGGCGGCCCGGGCGAGGGCGTCGGGGCCGTCGCCGGCGCGGTCCACGACGTAGCCGGCGCGGTCGAGGTACCCGGAGACGACCTCCGCGACGGTGGGGTCGTCGTCGACGACCAGGACCCGGGCGCCGGCCTGCGGGTACGGCTGTTGCTGCTCCATGCCGCAAGCCTCGCACCCCGCGCGCGCGTGCGTCGCCGTGGGGGCGCGACGTCCTTGTTTCGTAAGAAGACGCTGACCGATATGTCCGATTCTCGCTCGTAGGGTGAGAGCCGTGACGACCCCATCCCCAGCAACGAACGCGCCCCGCGCGGCGTCCGTCGACGTCGTGCTCCCCTGTCTCGACGAGGCCGAGGCCCTGCCCTGGGTGCTGGAACGCATCCCGCCCGGCTGGCGGGCGCTCGTGGTCGACAACGGCTCCACGGACGGTTCGGCCGCCGTCGCGCGGGCGCTCGGCGCGACCGTCGTCCACGAGGAGCGGCGCGGCTTCGGCGCCGCCTGCCACGCCGGGCTGACCGCCGCCACGGCCGACATCGTCTGCTTCTGCGACTGCGACGCCACCCTCGACCCGGGCGACCTCGTGCCCTTCGTCCAGCGGATCGCCGCGGGCGAGGCCGACCTGGTCCTGGGCCGGCGCCGCCCCGGCACCCGCGGCGCCTGGCCGCTGCACGCCCGCGCCGGCAACCTCGCGCTCACCCGGCTCCTGCACCGCCGCACCGGCCTGCGCCTGCACGACCTCGGGCCGCTGCGCGCCGCCCGCCGCGAGCCCCTGCTCGACCTCGAACTGACGGACCGCCGCAGCGGCTACCCGCTCCAGATGGTCGTCCGCGCCGCCGACGCCGGCTGGCGGATCGCCGAGTACGAGGTGCCCTACCTGCCGCGCACGGGCGTCTCGAAGGTGACGGGCACCTGGCGCGGGACCTGGCAGGCGGTACGAGACATGAGCCGGGTGCTGGCGGACGGCGACGGGCGTGCGCCGACGGGGCGGCCGGCGGCCGGGACGCGCGAGGCACTGGGCACCGGGACGGCCGACGGCGGCGGACCGAGGAACGGCGTCCGTAGGGAGCCCGAGTCCGGAAGGGGCGAGGGCCCCGCCATAGCGCTCGCCGTCCGTACGGAGGCCGAGCACGCCGACCGTCCCGGCGCCCGGCAGGACACCTCCGCCCGGAAGGGGATCCGCCCGTGACCACGCTCCTCGTCATCGCCAAGGAGCCCCGACCGGGCCGGGTGAAGACCAGACTGACACCGCCGTTCACCCCGGAGGAGGCCGCGGCGCTCGCCGAGGCGTCCCTCGCGGACACCCTGGACGCCGTCGCGCGGACACCCGCGCGGCGCCGGGTGCTGGTGCTGGACGGCACACCGGGCCCCTGGCTGCCGGCCGGGTTCGAGGTGGTACCGCAGTGCGCGGGCGGCCTCGACGAACGGCTCGCCGAGGCGTTCGCGGGCTGCGCCGGCCCGACGCTGCTCATCGGCATGGACACCCCGCAGGTGACGCCGGACCTGCTGACGGTGGACTGGGACGGGCACGACGCCTTCTTCGGCCCGGCCGAGGACGGCGGCTTCTGGGCGCTGGGCCTGGCCGAACCCGACCCGGCACGGCTGCGGGGCGTCCCGATGTCGACGGCGCACACCGGCGCCGCACAGCGCGCCCGGCTGGCGGACCTGCGGGTGCGGGACCTGCCGTGTCTGCGGGACGTCGACACGGCGTACGACGCCGGACTGGTCGCCGAGGGCGCCCCGGGCGGGCGTTTCGCGAAGGCGCTGGCGCGGCTGACCACGGAGGCGGGCCGATGAGCGGCGTACGCGACATGATGTCCGCCCACATGGCCCTCCGGGAGGCCCCGGACGGGGAGCGACACTCCCACGAGCGCGCGGGGGAGGAGGGTGAGAGCTTCCACGGCGACGGCGATCCGAGTGTGCGACGCGGCGCGGTGGCCCTGATCCGCGCCGGACTCGGCCTCGCGCCCCACGACTCCGCCCGCCCGGCGACCGGCATCGACATCCGCCCCCCACGGTCGCCCGCCGACGCCGTCACGCTCGCCCCGGGCGCGGACGGCACCGCCCTTCGCGCCGTGGCCGCCGCCGGCGACAGCAGGACCTGGTCCGCCGACCCGTACACCGACGCCCTGCGCACCGGCCAGGGCCCGCTGTTCCTGCGCCGGACCGACGGCTGGCTGCTGCCGCTGGACGTGGAGCGCTGGTGCGCGAACGCCGACGCCGCGGACCTGGAGGTGCTGCGGCGGTGCGAGGGCGTGGTGCTCGACGTCGGATGCGGGCCGGGGCGGCTGGTGGCGGAGCTGGGCCGGCAGGGGCGACGGGTGCTCGGCGTCGACGTCAGCGCGGCGGCCGTGGCCCGCACCCAGCGGCTCGGCGGGCCGGCGCTGCGCCGCTCGGTCTTCGAACCGCTCCCCGGCGAGGGCCGCTGGGGCACCGCGCTGCTCATCGACGGTAACGTCGGCATCGGCGGCGACCCGGCGGCCCTGCTCGACCGGCTGGCCCAACTCCTCGCTCCTGGGGGCCTGTTGATCGTCGAGACGGTGCCGGACGCGGATCTCGACGAGCGCGTCGAGGTGCACGTCACCGACGCCCACGGCACCACCGGCACCCCCTTCCCCTGGGCCCGCCTCGGCACCCCCGCCCTGCTGCGGTACGCGGAACCCGCTGGCTGGCGTGCCGTCGAGCTCTGGGCGACCGGCGGCCGCTCCTTCGCGGCCCTGCGCACCGGCTGAGAATCGACGGACGCACAGGTCGGGCAGGCCGCACGTGTCACACACCGGCAGGAGCGCCGCAACACAAGGCGTCTAGACTCGGGCGTCAACGGCCCGGCGCCCGTGGTCAAAAGCGGGCGAAACCTGCCAGACCCGAAGGGTATTCGGCGTTTTGATACGGATAGATTCAGTCACCAAGCGGTACCCGGACGGTACGGTGGCGGTCGACCAGCTCTCGCTGGAGATACCCGACCGCTCGATCACCGTTCTCGTGGGGCCCTCGGGCTGTGGGAAGACGACCACGCTGCGGATGATCAACCGGATGGTCGAGCCCAGCGAGGGCACCATCCTCCTCGACGGCGTGGACATACAGCAGCAGCCCGTCAACACCCTGCGCCGGTCCATGGGATACGTCATCCAGAACGCCGGTCTCTTCCAGCACCGCACGATCCTCGACAACATCGCCACCGTGCCCCGCCTGCTGGGCTGGGGCAAGGAGAAGTCCCGGGCACGGGCGCGGGAGCTGATGGAACGGGTCGGCCTCGACGGGGCGCTCGCCAAGCGGTACCCGTACCAGCTCTCCGGTGGCCAGCAGCAGCGCGTCGGCGTCGCGCGGGCGCTCGCGGCGGATCCGCCGGTGCTGCTGATGGACGAGCCGTTCTCGGCCGTCGACCCCGTCGTCCGCAAGGGGCTCCAGGACGAACTCCTGCGCATCCAGGAGGAACTGGGCAAGACCATCGTCTTCGTCACCCATGACATCGACGAGGCCGTCAAGCTCGGCACCATGGTCGCCGTGATGCGCACCGGCGGCCACCTCGCCCAGTTCGCGCCGCCCGCCGAACTGCTCTCGCACCCCGCCGACGCGTTCGTGGAGGACTTCCTCGGCGCCGACCGCGGCATCCGGCGGCTGTCCTTCTTCCCCTCGACGGGCCTGGAGTTGCTGACCGAGCCGATCGTCGCCGTCGACGCCACCGCGGAGCAGATCGCCGGCGCGGGAGACGTCCCGTACCTCCTGGTCACCGACGCGGACGGCAAGCCCCTCGGCTGGGGCGAGCCGGGCGATCTCACCGCCGGGGCGATCGAGACCGCGCGACTGCTGCCGTACGGGCGGCCGTTCGTGGCCGGTACGGACTCGCTGCGGGCCGCCCTCGACTGCGCGGTGCTCTCGCCCACCGGATGGGCGGTCGCCGTGGACACCGAGGGCCGGGCCGCCGGGGTCGTCTCGCAGCAGACCATCGGCGAGGCCATCCGCGGTGCCCACGCCGAGAGACGGGACACCGACGGACGGGACGAGGGCCGTACGGACGTGAAGGTCGCCGGATGAACTGGGACCGTTTCTTCGACATCCCCAGCGACCTCCAGCACAGCTGGCTCGGGCTGATCGGCCTGCATCTGCGCGAGGCCCTGCTGCCGGTGCTGGCCGGACTGGTGGTCTCGCTGCCGCTGGCCCAGCTGTGCGTGCGGTTCCGCTGGCTGTACCCGCCAGTGCTGTGGGTGACGACCGTGCTGTACGCCATCCCCTCGCTGGCCTTCTTCGTCCTCCTCATCGACTACACCGGCCAGACCGAGCTCACGGTGATGATCCCGCTCACCGTCTACAGCCTCGTCGTCCTGGTCCCCGCGATCGTGGACGGCGTCCGCTCGGTCCCCCAGGAGACCCTCGCCGCCGCGAAGGCCATGGGCTTCGGTCCCGTACGCCGTTATCTCCAGGTGCAGTTGCCGATCGCCGTGCCCGCGATCATCGCCGGGCTGCGGGTGGCGACGGTGTCCAGCATCAGCCTCGTCAGCGTCGGCGCGCTGATCGGCAACCAGGGCGCCCTCGGCAATCTGATCAACGACGCCAACATCTACAACCGGCCCGAACTCGCGATGAACGCCGTGCTCACCATGGCCGTCCTGGCGATCCTCGCCGACGCCCTGCTGGTCGTCGTACGCACGCTGCTGACGCCCTGGATGCCGCGCCGGGCCCATACGACACCCAAGGCCGACCGGCCCGACGCGGCCGCGGCCGCCCTGGAGGACGCAGCCCGGTGAACCTGCTCAGCTTCATCAGTGACTTCTTCCGGGACAGCGCGCACTGGAACGGCTACGACGGCATCCCCACGCGGATGTTCGAGCACATCCAGTACACCCTCCAGGCGCTCGGCATCGCCGCCCTCATCGCCCTGCCGGTCGGTCTGATCACCGGCCACTACGGGCGCGGCGGCAACGCCCTCGCCCTGATCGCGGTCGCCGGGCGGGCCCTGCCCACCTTCGGCCTGCTGGTGCTGATGACGCTGCTCGTCGGCTTCGGCATGGTGAACGTGATGACCCCGCTGGTCATCCTCGCCGTCCCGCCGATCCTCGTCACCACCTACGAGGCGATGCGCTCCGTCGACCCGTCTCCGGTGGACGCCGCCCGGGGCATGGGCATGAGCGAGATCGGCGTCCTCTTCCAGGTCGAGGTCCCCGCGGCGCTCCCTCTGATCCTCAGCGGCCTGCGCTCGGCGGCCATCCAGATCGTCTCGACGGCGACCATCGCGGCATACGTCGCCCTGGGCGGACTGGGCCGCTACATCGTCGACGGTCTCTACCAACGCAACTACGAGAAGGTCGTGGGAGGCGCAACCCTGGTCGCCGGACTGGCCCTGGTAACCCTGGCAGTCTTCTGGGCAGCGGGCCGCTTCGCGGTATCACCGGGGGTACGCAGGCGCAGCTAGGCAGCGCGCCTGCTCGCGGGATGCGTGGGCCCACCCAGGGGCGCGGGGAACGGCGCGACCAGCCCCGACGCACCCGCAGACGACCGACGGTTAGCGGGCGTCCAGATCCTCTTGAGCCCGGGGTGCGTTGTCCCACTTAGGGGCGCGGGGAACTGCGCGACCAGCCACGACGCACCCGCAGACGACCGACGACCTGGCCCGGCAAGACCTACCGCGGAGCGCCCGGCGGAGCGACTCGCGCCAGGGCCAACTCCAGCACCACCAGCAGAGCGTCCCGCACCGAACCCGTCTCCCGCGCGTCGAACACCACGACCGGCACGCCGTCGCTCACGTCGAGCGCCCAGCGGATCTCCTCCAGCGTGTGCCCGACCTCGCCGTCGAAGGCGTTGGCGGCCACCGCGAAGGGGATGCCCTTGTGCTCGAAGTAGTCGACGGCGGCGTAGCAGTCGTCCAGCCGCCGGGTGTCGACGATGACGAGACCGCCGACCGCGCCCTCGACGATGTCGTCCCACATGAACCCGAACCGCTCCTGGCCGGGCGTGCCGAACAGATACAGCTTCAGCGTCGGGTCGATGGTGAGGCAGCCGAAGTCCATGGCCACAGTGGTCGTGGTCTTGGCCGGGGTGTGCGTGAGGTCGTCCACGCCCGCCGCGACCTCCGTGATGGCGGCCTCGGTGGTCAGCGGCTCGATCTCGGAGATCGAGCCCACGGCGGTGGTCTTGCCCACACCGAAGCCACCCGAGATCACCATCTTGACCGGCAGCGGCGGTCGTACGGTGGCCGGTTCAGTCGCTGTCACTCAATGCCCCTCGTGCGTCGGGGATGGCACGCAGGCCGTCGATGACCCTGCGCAGGACGGATGCGTCGTGGACGACGCCGGAGTCGGGCACGTGCACCGTCAACTGGCCGGCGGCGCGCAGGTCCTCGGCGAGGACGCGCACCACGTTCAGGTGCAGCCGCAGCCGGGCAGCGATCTCCGCGAGGGACTGCGGAAGCCGGCACACGGCGACGATGTCGTGCTGCTCGAAGAAGAGCCGGTCGAGCGCGTCGATCCCCTCCGGGGTGGCCACCACCTGGCTCTCGACCGGCAGCGACTTGCCGTCGGCGTCGTCCGCCACCCGGCCGGCCGTGAGCAGGAAGGGCCGTACGGCGGCCGCCTGGCCGACCGGGTCCGGCCCGCTCCGGTCCGGCGGTGGGGTGCCGTCCGCCATGGCGTCGTCCGTTCCGCTCAGCGGGCCGAGGCGGCGCCGACGCTGTTCTTCAGCTCCAGCACCAGCTGCGGGCTGAGGGCGCTGCCGGCACGGTTGGTGAACACGGTCATCTCGTAGGCGATGTTGCCCAGCTTGGCCTCCTTGTCGGTGACCACGCCGAGCACCGCGCCGCTGCCGATCGCGGAGACCAGCACATGGCCGCCGTCCAGGTCGATGATGACCTTGTTCAGGGCGCCGAGGCCGTAGTTGCCGGAGGCCCCGGCGGCGAGGCTGGTGATGCCCGAGACGATCGCGGCGAGCCGCTCGGAATCGGCCTGTTCCCGCAGCTCGGACACGGCGATGAGCAGTCCGTCGGATGAGACGGCGATGGCGTCCACGACACCGGCGGTCTCGGTCGCGAAGCGGTTGAGCAGCCAGGTGAAGTCCGCTGCGGCGGCCTTCAGTTCGGCCTGCGTGGCGCCATCCGCCGGGGTGCCACCTGTCGACGTGCTCACTGCTGCGCTCCTTCCGGGAGGTCGTTCTGGTCGTGCGAGGGAGAGGTCGCGGGTGCGGCGGAGTGTTCTCCGTCGCCGGGTCGGCTGTCGCGGTGCGCGCGCTCCACGGCCGCCTCGAACTCGTCGAGGGTGGCCCGCACCGCCTCCGCGTCCAGGGCCGGGGCGCTCTGCCGCAACGCGGCCTGCCGTTCGGGGGCATCGCCGGTCGTGCGCAGGGTCGCGCCCCGGACACGGCGACGCAGGGGGCGGGCGCCGGGAGCCTCGTCGGCGGACGCCGTCGCGGCGGGCCGGGTCGCGGCCACGGCCGGGTCCGGCCGGTCGGCGCGGGCGTGATCGCCGGCGGACGGGTCGTCGGCGTCGGACGCCCGACGGGACACCCGGCGGGGCAGCGACCGCGCTCCGTCCTCGCTCACCGCTACGAGCCCCTCCGGCGCGGAGGGCGACGGCACCGGACCGGTGGCCACGGCCGCCCGCTCGGCGGAAGCAGCCGTCGGGTCCTTCGCCCCGGCGCCCGGGGAGGCGGACACCGCGGCGAGCGCCGCCGTGGCCGTGCCCACCGTCGTGCTCCCCGTCACCAGCAGCGACGACGGAACCGTCACCTCGGCCGTGACACCGCCGCCAGGGGTGCGTGACAGCGTGACCCGGATCTCCCAGCGGCGCGCCAGCGTGCCGACGACGAACAGGCCCAGCACCTTGGTCGGGACGACGTCCAGCCGCTCGCGGCGGATCAGGCGGGCGTTCTCCTCGTCGAGGCGCTCGGGGGTCATGCCCAGGCCGTGGTCGGCGACGACGATCACCGCGTCGTCGCCGGCGGCCGACACGGCCACCTCGACCGGACTGCCCTCCGGCGAGAACGACACCGCGTTCTCCAGCAGTTCGGCCATCATCAGCGTCAGGTCGCCGATGACCTCGGGCTCCACCACGGCCTCGGTCCGCGCGCGCAGCTCCACGCGCCGGTAGCCCTCGATCTGGCCGAGCGAGGCGCGTACGACATTGGTGAGCGAGGTGGGCCCCGCGTGGAGGTCCGCCTCGTGGATGCCGGCGAGCAGCATCAGACTGTCGGCGTTGCGGCGCAGCCGGACCGCGATGTGGTCGATGGAGTAGAGACGCTCCAGCAGGGCCGGGTCGGTCTCGCCGCGCTCCACCGCGTCGATCAGCGCCAGCTGACGTGTCGTCAGGTTGCTGACCCTGCGGCCCACGTTGCCGAACATCTCGGCCACGTTGCGCCGGCTGAGCACCTGCCGCTCCAGCAGCGCGGCCGCCGTGGTCTGCACCTGGTTGAACGCCTCGGCGAGTTCACCGATTTCGTCGCGCGCCGTCACCGGCATCTCGCGCAGCCGCGGCGGACCGTCGTCCTCGGCGTCGTCGTCGGCCACCCGGGCCAGTTCCCGCTCGGCGACGACGGCGACCTGCCGCGCGGCATCCGTGAGAGCCGTGACCGGGCGTACCACCGAGCGGCGCACCAGCATCGCAAGCACCAGCCAGACGGCGAAGCCGAGCACCGCGCAGCCCAGCAGCAGGACCGCCCGCCAAGCCGCCGTGTCGGAGGCGCTGTCCGCCTGGTCGGCGATCTGGTGGATGAGCGAGGTGGTGATCGCCAGCCGTGTGCGCGCCTGGTCGCGGTAGGCGCCGTAGGAGTCCAGCGCCGCCGCGAGCGACCTGCGGATCTCGGTGCGCGAGCCGGCCTGCACGGAGCCGGGGTCGATCTGGAGGTCGGCGTACTGCCGGCTGATGACGCTCTGCGCCGCGGTGTACTTGATTCCGGCGAGCTGGGCCGCCTGCGCCTCGGTGGCGAACCGGGCGAAACGGTCGGCCTGGCGGGTGTACTCGTCGTAGGCGCCGATCGCGCCGATGAACTCCAGCAGCGCGTTGGAGTCACCGGTGGACGCGGAGAAGACGCTGGTCTCGAAGGCGCTGTGGGCGGCGCCCGCGCGCAGCAGCGAGTCGAGCAGGTTGCCGGTGAAGGCGGTCGCCAGATCCGGGTTGCGGTCCAGGCCGAGGCCGTCGATGAGCAGCTGGGCGGCGTGCGTGTAGGCGGGGTCGATGTTGCTGGCCGGCAGATAGCCCTGCTCGATGGTGTCACGCAGGCTGCTCAGGCCGTCGACGCCCTTGAGCGCCTGCGCCTCGGTCTCCGGCAGCCGGTCACCGAAGGCGTCGCGCACCCGTTGGACCTGGGCGTCCACCATGGACTGCGCGGTGCGGTAGGCGGCGGTCGGGGGTTCATCGCGGCCGGCGGCCTCGTGCCGTACGGAGAGCAGCACGGCCTGCTGGTGCTCGGCGGCCAGCCGGTCGGCGAGGGTGGCGACCTCGGCGCTCTCCCGGACCAGCCGCGCGGCGTCCGCGGCGTCGCGCGACTGCGCGGTCTGGTCGGCGATGAGATAGGCGAGCAGGACCGCGACCACGGCCAGCGGTACCCGGACGAGGAGATTGAGCTTGCGCCGGAAGGGCAGGCGGTCGGCGAAACCGCGACCGCGTATTCGACCCGAGGGGGGCGTGCCCTCCACGTTCGTGGACACCGAGTTGCCTCCTTCGTGGGCGTCGCACAACGCGCGAGGTCTCACGTGACCGCTGTTGTTCGGGTATGGAACGGCTTCGTCCGGGGACAGTACCGTCCTTTGAACGCCGTGACCGGAACTGTACGTCAAGAATCCGTTACAGCCCCCTGCACCCCAAGCGTCCCGCCTGCACATCGGAGCGCAACTGCCCGTTACCTTCCGTTTTTCGAGGCCAATCGGTGACCTGGCCGGTCTTGACTGACCGAGAAGCGGCTGGATTGGATCAGTGAAAGAGCTCTGCCACCCCCCTGAACCCGGAACGGGAACCGTGACTTTCACCCCTTCAAGCAGCAGGTCCCTCAGGAACCATCCCGGCGCGGCCGCCGTCGCGCTCGCCGCCACGGCGGCGCTGCTGGCGGGATGTTCCTCCTCCGACGACAAGTCCGACCCTCTGGCCGGGGACGGGGCGAGCGGCGACACCGTCGTCGTCGGCTCGAACAACTTCCCCGAGAGCATCCTGCTCGCCGACATCTACGGCGAGGCGCTCAAGGCCAAGGGCCTCAAGGTCACCTACAAGCACAACATCGGCAGCCGGGAGACCACCTACGGTCTGCTCAAGAACGGCTCCGTCACCGTCCTGCCGGAGTACAACGGCTCGCTGCTCGCCTACCTCGACTCCAAGGCGGTGCAGAAGACGGCGGACGCCGTGAACACCGCGGTGAAGGGCAAGCTGGACGCCAAGCTCACGCTGCTGGAGTCCTCGCCGGCCGAGGACAAGGACTCCGTCAGCATCAACGCCGAGACGGCGAAGAAGTACAAGCTGACCTCCGAGTCCACGCTCGAGGACCTCAAGGCCGCCGCTCCTGAGCTGGTGATCGGCGGCTCGCCCGAGTTCCAGACCCGGCACCAGGGCCTGAAGGGCCTGGAGTCCGAGTACGGCCTGGAGTTCAAGTCGTTCAAGGCGCTGGACGCCGGCGGTCCGCTGACCCAGGCGGCGCTGGCGAAGAACACCGTGCAGGCCGCGGACATCTTCACCACGGACCCGACCATCACCAAGGAGGGCTTCGTCGTCCTGAAGGACCCGAAGAACCTCTTCGGCTTCGCCAACGTGACCCCGCTCGTCTACAAGAGCGGCCTCTCCAAGGAGGGCGTGGCCGCGCTCAACGCGGTGTCGGCCAAGCTGGACACCGAGGCGCTCCTCGACCTGGACTCCCAGGTGCAGCTGGAGAACAAGGACCCGCTCGACGTGGCCGAGGCCTGGCTGAAGTCGGCCGGCCTGAGCTGACCCGGCACAGGATCGCGCGGGGTTGTGACGGGCGTCCGTCACAACCCCGCTGTGCTGTTCAGTAGCCGACCTGGAAGGTGGCGTCCTGGCGTTCGGTGGTGGTGGAGACCGGATCGATGCGCAGGGCGTAGTTCGCGTGCCTGATGTAGCGCGTGGGGTTGTTGTACGAGCGGAACGACGCCCAGGAGGCGTCGGCGAGCCCGGCCGTGCGGTGGAAGGTGGCGTCGGCGGCGAACGTCGACGTGCCGTCGTTCTCGTCCAGGCGCAGCGCGTAGTCGTAGTGCCGCAGGTACCGCGTCGGGTAGTTGACCGACTGGAACGAGACGCCCGAGGCGTCGGCGAGCCCCGGCACCAGCTTCCACTGCGAGTCGGGGAACGGGTCGAAGGGGTACGCGTCGATCCGGCCGGCGAAGCCGCTGTGCCGGACGTAACGGGCCGGGTAGTTGTACGACTTGAGCCGGTTCCAGGCGGGGGTGCCCCACTTGGCCGTCAGGTCGGCGTACTCGGTCGACGTGATCGGGTGGATGCCGCAGTGCTTGGAATTGAGGGGCTGGGTGTACAGCTTCTGGTCCAGGGGCGTCCAGCTGCCGGAGGCCAGGTCGCTCGTCTGCCAGACGTAGAAGACGCCGTTCGGTGTGTACGTGTCGCCCCAGAGGTACCAGGTGTTGCCGGTCAGGGCTCGGACCACCGTGGGCGCCTCGGTGCCGCCGTGGCTCACGGCCGTGCTGAACGGGGTGAAGCTGCCAGGGTTCAGACTGGTCGAGCGTGCCCCGACCAGGGTGCCCTCGCGCTTGAAGTAGAGGTGGTTGACGCCGTTCACGCCGAGGGTGAGGTTGCCGTCGATGACGTCGTAGCCGGGGTCGAAGAAGACCTGGGGGCTGGTCGTCGTACGGAAGTCGGTTGTGTAGCTGACCATGATGACGTTGTGGCCGCTGCTGTTCACCGACGAGTAGAGGATGCCGTACTGGCCGCGCGCGGCGTCCCAGTAGGCCTCCGGCGCCCAGCTGTGCGTGGTGGTCATGTCGTGCAGCTTCAGCAGCCGGTAGCCGGTGAAGGTGCGCAGGTCGGTGGAGTCCCAGACATGGATGTACACACTGGTGCGGGACCAGTCCGTGCCGCTCAGGTCGGTCGCGATGACGACGAACGTGCCGTCCTGCTTGCGCAGCAGGAACGGGTCACGCAGACCGCCGGCGCCGAGGGTGGGGGTGGCGACGGGGTTGTTCTGGTTCAGCGGGGTCCAGCGCAGACCGTCGGTGCTCACGGCCAGGTGGAGGTTGTAGTCGGCCTCCAGCATGGTGGTGGACTCGGTGAAGTAGACCATCGCGTACGCCGAGTCGGCGGCGTGGGCCGTCCCCGCGCCGAGGGTGAGGGCGCCGGTCGCGGCGAGCGGGACGGTCGCGGCCATGCCGAGGAAGTGTCTGCGGGAGGGGTGCGTCATGCGGCTCTCCTGGGGGTGAGGGGCTTGCCCTGACGGCTCGTTGGTCGAAATGCCGAACGCAGTTCGGCGAATCGACCAGAAGGTAGGAGAGTGTTGATGGCACGTCAATCACAGGGGCATCCTTGGCGGATTCCCGCCACCCCTCCGCTACCGCGCGCGGCTCAACCCTTCTCGCGGGCGTCCGCGATCAGCTGGTCGATCAGGGCGATCAGCACGTCCCGGCACGACTCGCGCTCCCGCGCGTCGCACAGCAGCACCCGTACGTGCTCCGGCAGGGCCAGGGCGTCCCGGATGTCCTCGGCCGGGTAGGGATGTTCGCCGTGGAAGCCGTTGACGCCGACCACGAAGGGGATGTCCCGGCGCTCGAAGAAGTCGATCGCCGCGAAGCTGGACTCCGGCCGGCGCACGTCCACCAGGACGACCGCGCCCAGAGCGCCGATCGCCAGGTCGTTCCACATGAACCAGAACCGCTGCTGTCCGGGCGTACCGAACAGATACAGCACCAGCTCCCGGCTGATGGTGATCCGGCCGAAGTCCAGAGCGACGGTCGTGGCGCGTTTCTGCTCGATGCCGTCGAGGTCGTCGATGCCCAGGCCCGCGGCGGTCAACGGCTCCTCGGTGCGCAGCGGGGCGATCTCGCTGACCGACCCGACCATGGTGGTCTTGCCGACGCCGAAGCCGCCGGCGATGAGGATCTTGACCGTGTCGGGCGGCGCGACCGCCTGCACGGTGGTGTCAGAGCCGGCCAAGGCCGTCCCTCACTTTCTGCAACAGGTCCGGGTCCGGGTTACGGGGGGTGACGGGGTGCGGCGGATGCACGCTGATCAGGCCCGCCTCCAGCAGATCGCAGAGCATGATGGCGACCACGCTCACCGGCAGGTCGAGATGGGCCGCCAGCTCCGCCACGGCGATCGGCCGGGCGCATCGCCGCAGGATCCGTACCTGTTCGGGCTGCGGACGGGGCGCCCGCTCGGGCGGCGGATCCACCGCGGTCACGGTCGTGATCAGCGTGAAGTCGGTACGGCTGGGCCGGGTCCGGCCCCCCGTCAGCGTGAAGGGACGGACCAGCCGACCCGCCGGATCGTCCGAGCCCACCTCACGCGCCAGGGCCGACATGGGCCCGTGGTGCCGCCGAGAGGTGCTCGCCGATCTTCTTCACCAGCATGTTCATCTGGTACGCCACCACCCCGACGTCGGCGCCCTGGTTGGTCAGGACGACCAGGTGCGCGCCGGGCCCGGCGGAGGTCAGGATCAGATAGCTGTTGGCCATCTCGATCAGCGCCTGGCGTACCGGTCCGCCCCGGAAGTCCATGCTGACGCCCTTGCTCAGGCTCATCAGGCCGGACGCGGTCGCCGCGAGCCGCTCGGCGTCGTCGCGCAGGAACCCGGTGGACTTGCTCACCACGAGCCCGTCCTCGGAGAGCACCACCGCGTGGTTGACGTCGGCGACCCGCTCCACGAGTCCGGTGAGCAACTGGTCGAGCTGGGTGTCCGTGGCTGGGGTGGGGCGTGTCATGGCGGTGTCCTTCATGAGCGGTCGGCGGGCGGGGTGGAGGACGTGGGAGCGGCGGCCGGGGAGGAGACGGCGGCGTGGTCGGCGGGTTCCTGATGGTCCGCGGTGCCGAGCGGGTTCCGCGTCGCCTCGTCGGAGCCGTCGGAGCCGTCGGAGCCGTCCGCGTCGTCGCGGGCCCGAAGCGTGCCGCGCTGGAAACCGGCCAGGGAGGAGGCCGCCTGCTCGGCGGTGAAGTCGTCGGGGTGGCCGTTGTGTTCGGCGGGCGTGGACTCCTCGCGCAGCTCGGCCGCCAGGCTGGTCTGCGGCACCCGGCGCGGCAGCGGGGAGAGACCTCCGCCGCCCGACCGCCCGGCGGTGGACGCGGTCGCGGTACGGGCCGGCACGACGGGGCGGGACTCCCGTACCGGCTCCTCCGGTTCGGCGGCCCCGGCGTGCTCCACCTCCTCCCGGTCCGGCGCGGCGACGTCCCGTACCACCACGTCGTGCGGGATCAGCACGATCGCCGTCGTGCCGCCGTACGGCGAGGACCGCAGCGTGACCGCGATGCCGTGCCGGCGGGCGAGCCGGCCGATCACGAACATGCCGAGCCTGAGGTCGTCGGCGAGCGCCACCACGTCGAACTGCGGGGGCTCGGCCAACTGCGCGTTGAAGGAGGCGTAGTCCTCGTCGGACATGCCGAGGCCGCGGTCCTCGACCTCCACGGCCAGCCCCTTGGCCACCATCGCGGCCCGCACCCCGACCGGCGCCGGGGCGGGGGAGTACAGCGTGGCGTTCTCGATCAGCTCGGCGAGCAGATGGATGACGTCGGCCACCGCGGGCGGCGCGAGATGCACCTCCTCCTCGGTGTGCACCTCCACCCGCTGGTACTCGGCGACCTCGCCGACCGCGCTGCGCAGGATGTCGATCAGCGCGACCGGCTCGCTCCAGCTGCGGCCCGGCCGCTCACCGCTGATGATGACGAGGTTCTCCTCGTAGCGGCGCAACTGGCTGGCGGTGGAGTCCAGTTCGTACAGGCCCCGGAGCACCTCGGGGTCCTGGTGCGCGCGTTCCAGCGCGTCCAGCTTGGTGAGCTGGAGGTTGACCAGGTTCTGGCTCTGCCGCGCGATCCCCAGGATGATCTTCTGGAAGCCGCGCCGGGTGTCGGCGAGTTCCACGGCGGTGTGCACGGCGGTGCGCTGCGCGGTGTTGAACGCCGCGGCCACCTGGCCGAGTTCGTCATGGCCGTAGTCCAGCGGCGGCGTCGCCAGCTCCACGTCGACCTTCTCGCCCCGGTCCAGCCGGGCCACCACGTCGGGCAGCCGCTCCTGGGCGAGACCGAGGGTGGCCTCGCGCAGACCGCGCAGCCGCCGGGACAGCGAACGGGTGATCCGCCAGGACATCCCGACGCACAGCAGCAGCGCGATCAGTCCGCCGGCGCTCAGCGAGGCCGCGGTGATCAGCAGATTGCTCGCGTTGTCGGCACTGCGCTCCAGCAGCCCGTTCGTCTGCCTGCGGATCAGCAACTCGTACTCGTCGGAGACCTTGACCAGCGCGGCCCGCCACTCCTTCTGCGCGTCCGGGACCGTGATGTCCCCGTTCGCACGGGCCGCCGTTCGCGCCGCGAGCACCTTGTCCTCGACGGACTCCAGGGTCCGCCACTGCGAACTGCCCAGGATCCGCTCGGTCTCCGCCTTGGCCTTCCCCGCGAGCGAGGGGAGGATCTGGTCCTCGACCAGCCAGCGCCGGGTGTTCACCAGCTCCGCGAACTCGTTCCAGGTCTTCTCGTCCATCCTCCGCGACGGCGAGGCCAGCGTCAGCAACGCGTCCTCCCGCGAGACCAGTTCCGCCGCGTGCTCCAGCGAGACGAGCGGACCGGCCTGCGAGGTGAGGTCGCCGTCGTCGACCTGGGACAGCTCCTGGAAGGCGTGGATCTGGTCGTCGATGATCGAGGTGTACTGGCCGAGCGCCTGGGCCGCCGGGATGTCCGTGGGGTTGTCCACCTGCCCCCGGTAGTACTCCAGGCTGCTCGCGGACGCGACGACCGAGTACAGCTGGTCCTTGATCCGGGAAGGGGCCTGCTGGATCTTGTCCGACTGGGCCAGGAGCTTGGCGACCGCCTTGTCGGTCTTGCCGCGCTGCGCGTCCAGCGCGCTGCGCGCGGAATCCTGGCGCGTGGCGAGCCATACGGCGGAGTAGCTGCGCTCCTGCTGGAGCGCGAGCGTGGCCTCGGTGCCCATGGCCCCGGTCGACCTGCTCAGGCCGGTCTGCGACCGCAGCCCCAGGCCCTCCGAGAACATCTGGATCGTCGTCACGCTCCACACGGCGGCGAGCGTGACGCTGGGCACCAGCGCCAGCAGGATCAGGGAGAGACGGATGGAGCCGAGGCGGCGCCGGGGACCTGTCCGTTCAGACATCGTCGTCCTTGGGCGATCAGCGGAGGGCGGGCGGGAGCAGCGCGGAGGCGGGAAGGGGCGGGTGGACGAGCGCCGGGGGTGACGGCGTGTCCGGTACGTCACGGGGGGTGCGCAGGATGCTATCCGTACAAGTGAGCGTACGCGTCACGCGTGACCGAATCTTTGGCGACACCGGCGGGAGAACTGTCCGGTCAGCGGGTCCCGTTGGCGGCGAACCGGGAGACCGACGCGATGTTCGCCTTGGTGACGAAGGCGGGCCCGGTGAGCACGGGCGCCTCACCTCCGCCGAGGGTGTTGCCGTTCTTCCGGTAGAGCCAGAGCGAGTCCACCGCGAGATAGCCCTGGAGATACGGCTGC
This sequence comes from Streptomyces sp. NPDC098781, assembly GCF_044759995.1. Taxonomy (NCBI): domain Bacteria; kingdom Bacillati; phylum Actinomycetota; class Actinomycetes; order Kitasatosporales; family Streptomycetaceae; genus Streptomyces; species Streptomyces sp. NPDC098781. Next base: position 191,149 of record NZ_JBIWAK010000009.1, on the reverse strand, counting down.
TGGTCCACCGCGAACTGCACGTCCCCGTCCTGCACCGCTTTGACCAGGTCCTTGTTCAGGTCGAAGGTCGCCACGTGGGCCTTGGCGCCGGCCTGCTCGACCGACTTCACGGCGGCCAGGGCGAACTGCGCGCCGTTGGTCACGACTTCGTCGATGGCCGGGTTCTGCGTCAGCCGGGCGGCGACGGTCGCGGTCACCGCGTCCATGTCGGTGCCGTCCACGTAGAGGTTGTCCGTCTCGCCGCCGAACGCCTTCTTCACGCCCGCGCAGCGCGCCTCCAGAGCGACGTTGCCGCGCTCGTGGATCACGCACAGCGTGTGCTTGGCCTTGAGGTCGTCCAGTTTGTCCCCGACGGCACGGCCCGCGACGCTCTCGTCCTGGCCGAAGTACTCCAGGAGTCCGGCGGAGCGCCAGTCGTCTATACCTGAGTTGAGGCCGACCACGGGTATGCCGGCTGTCCGGGCCTGGCCGACGGGACCGGCCATGGCCGTCGGCTTGGCCAGGGTCACCGCGATGCCGTCGACCTTCTGCCGGATCGCGTCCCGCATCAGCTCGGCCTGGCCCGCCGGGTCGTCGTCGCTCGCGAAGGTCAGATCGATGTCGTCCTTGGCGGCCGCGGCCTGGGCGCCCTTGTGCACCAGCTCCCAGAAGGCGTCGCCCTCGCCGCCGTGGGTGATCAGGGCGACCTTCAGCCGGGCGCCGCTCGCGGTGTCCGCGCCGGACGCGTCGTCGCTCGCGCCGACGCCGGAGCAGCCGGCCAGCAGCAGACCGGTGGCGGCCGCGAGGGCCGCGACGCGAGTGGGAGTGGAGGAGGGGGGTGGGGTCTTCATGAGGGTGCGGCACCTCGCTGTGCGGCCGAGCCTGAGGAACGGACGAGAGTACGGCCGGCACCGAACGGGGGAGTTCGCCGGCCCGGTGAACTCTCGCTCCGGCGGAGCCAATCGCGTGTGACCATCGGTAGTCAAGTGTGCAACCACAAGGCGTGAGTTGTTGCTCCCACATCGTGATGAACCGCTGGCGGGAGGCCGGACCGGCGACCGGACCGCCCTTGCCGCTTGCGCTCGCAAACCGGTCAACTCGGCTTGCGCGCCACGGCCCCGTACATCGCGATGTCCTCGTCCCGGATCACCTCGGGGTCCGTGCCGTGCGGGCGCCACTTGTGGACCTGGACGATGCCCGGTGCCATGAGGTCCAGACCGGTGAAGAAATCCTCGGCCTCGGCCCTGGTGCGCAGCCGCATCGGCATGCCCCGCGCCGCGTACTCCCGGGCCACCTGGCCGACCTCGTCCGGCGCGAAATCGGCGGTGCCGATCGACATCGCGAGACAGCTGGCCGCGGGCAGCGGCTCAAGGAGCCGACGCACGATCCCCACGGCGTCGTGCTCGTCCAGCATGAAGTGCACGATCGCGATCACGGCCAATGCGACGGGCTCACCGAGGTCGAGGGTCTCGCGGAACGCCGGGGCGTCGAGAATGGCCGCCGGGTCGCGCATGTCCGCCGCTATGTACGCCGTCCTGCCCTCGGGTGTGCCGGACAGCAGCCCCCGGGACAGGGCGAGCACGAGGGGATCGTTGTCGACGTAGACGACCCGCGAGGCGGGAGCGACCGACTGGGCGATCTCGTGGATGTTGGGTGACGTGGGGATCCCGGTGCCCACGTCCAGGAACTGCCGTATCCCCGCCTCCTCGGCGAGATGGCGCACGGCCCGGTGCATGAAGTCGCGGTTGGCCCGCATGTGCACGGGCAGCGCCGGCCACTCCCGCACCATGGCGTCGCCGGCTTCCCGGTCGGCCGGGTAGTGGTCCTTGCCGCCGATGATGTAGTCGTAGATGCGGGCGGAGTGGGGGATCTCGGTGTCGATCCGGTCGGCGGGCACACAACCTCCAGCGGCCACAGGCGAGTTGGCGTTCCGCGTGCCAACCTATCGGCACGCGGGGCTGTGTCGAGCCGCGGTTCCGCCAGGGCGGCGCGAGAGGCCCTCAGGGACCCGTGCCCGCCGAACTCAACCAGTTCCCACGGCGTTGCGCCGACGCTCCCGCCGGCCGCGCCGGGGCTCCTGGTCGGGCAGCCAGCCGAAGATGAGGCAGCTTCCCACCACACCCAGCAGCAACCCTACGAAGAACCCGCCGAGGTTCGAGGTGAGCCAGGTCCCCAGCGAGACCAGCACCCCGGTGATCGAGTAGAAGAGGCGCTGCGCCGGGTTGAAGACGGTGAGCAGACCGAGCAGCACCATCAGTGCCGGCAGCAGGTATCCCGCCAGCCCCTGCATGCCGACATGCAGAACGACCTTCAGTGAGGCCTTCATCGTGAGCAGGATCCACGCCCCGCCCAGGGTGAGCAGCAGCCCGCCCCAGAACGGCCGGTCGGCCCGCCGGCGACGGAAGGCCGACCGCAGTCCATCCGGCCCGCGCATCAGCAGCCCGTGCTGCTGAACCGCAGCTTCAGCCCGGGGAGCTTGAACACACCGGCGGTCGTCGCGTAGTTGGTCTGGCGCAGATCGGCGATGCGCACGGTGTCCGCCTGCTGGCTGAAGACGCCGATCGGCCCCTTGACCCCGGCCTTGGTCAGGGTGCTCGCGTCGTTGCCGATCTCGATGTTGCTGAACGCCGCGTCACCCGACAGCTCGGTCGAGTCGGTGGCCAGATCGGTCGCGGTGACCTTCTCCGCGCCGCTGCCCGCGGTGATCAGCAGATTCGTGCCGCCGAGGTCGACGCTCTGGCACAGCTTGGTGAGCGTGGCGTTCTTGATCGCGGAGGTGACGACGAGCACCTGGCCGCCGGTGTCCCCTTCGTTGGGGCTGCCCGGCGCCATGTTGTCGAGGCCGCCGAACTGCTCGAAGCCGGTGCCGTTGAGCTCGGTCGCGGTGACCGTGAAGGGCATGCCGGAGATGGCGAACTGCACGCCCAGCGCGCCCTCGGCGGTCAGCACCGCGAGCGTGCCGGCGACCAGGGTGGCGGGCACCGCCATCACGGCGGCGCGACGCGCCCGGACCCGCCCGCGTCTCGCGGGGCCGTCGGGGCTCTCGGGCTTCTCCGGGCTCCCGTGGCTCCCGTGGTTCTCGGACGCGTCGGACGCTTCGGACACGGAACCGCTTTCCATAACTGCTCCCAGGTGCAGACAGTGCGGGTAGGGCATCGGATGTCAGCGGCACGTTGTCCTGGCGCGGACAGCGCCCACGGCGCACGTCTCCTCGCAACTCCCGGCGGGTGCAAGGGCTTTCTCGTACTCCGCAGTAGCCAGGACCGGAAGTTACCGGTGGTTACAGTCGAGGGTCAAGGCGGTTGTGTAAAAAGAGTGTCGGTTGTGTGCCACCTGTGGGTCATGAGCCGTCAAGAACCGCGAAAGACGTCTGCCGGAACAACAACTCCCTTACTCACCCTTGACGTTGACGAACCCTCAGGTCTACAACTCTCCCTGGTTCCCCCCTGGATCCGTGGCGCCGGATCCGCCGCCGCGCGGCCTCTGCCCGCGTTCCCGGCCTGATGCCCTTCACATTTCCTTTTCGCGAGATCAGTCCACGGCGCCGTCACGGTCGCTTCCCCCTCGGTCCGTGCCGGCCGCACCCCCCGCCCGGTCCGGCCGGAGCCCTCCCCACGGTCTCCGGCCGGCCACCGGCCGGGCCGCCGTTGCCGGTCCGTGTCGTACGGAGAAGGCGTCACGGACCGGCAACGGCCCCACCGCACTCGCGCGCCCCCCCACACCCTCCGAACCCCCTGAGCCCTCGGGCCCTCAGGGCACACCCCCGCAACGAAAGACGAGGTACACCCGCATGCGTGCACGCACCCTCCTCACCCTCGCCGGCACCGTCGCCGCCCTCACCCTCCCCCTGGCTGTCCCGGCGTCCGCGGCCGACGGCGCCGTCCTCACCACCGGGTCCGTCGGCGGTACGGCCGTCGCGGCGGGCGAGGTCCTGACCGCGCCGCTGGCCGGCGGCACCGCCGCCACGTTCTACTCCAGCGCGACCGGCACGAGCGGCATCTCCTGCACGTCCTCCCAGTTCACGGCCACCGTGACCGACAACCCCGGCGCGCCGGGCACCGCGACGGAGTCGGTCTCCGCGCACACCTTCGACGCCGCCAGCTGCACCACCAACGTGGTCGGCGTGCTCGGCGTCACCGGCATCACGGTCAACAACCTGCCGTACAGCGCCGCCGTGACCTCCGAGGGCACCGTCACCGTCACCCCGGCCGCGGGCTCCACCATCCAGACCACGGTCGTGCTGCGCACCCTGCTGGGCAGCATCAACTGCGTCTACCAGGCCCCCAGCCTCGCCGGCACGGCGAGCAACGACGACAACAGCATCAACTTCACCAGGGCCCAGTTCACCAAGGTCTCCGGCTCGTCCCTCTGCTTCGCCAACGGCTACTTCACCGCCAAGTACGCTCCGGTGACCGGCAGCGGCGAGGCGGTCTACATCAACTGACGCCCCGCCTCTGGTAGTTCACCTCCGACGCAGCCGCAACACCAGCGCGGCGCCCCCGGTGAGCAGCAGCACCGCGGCGGCGCCGCCTGCGAGGGCCGGCGTGGACGGGCCTGTGCCCGTGGCTTCGGTGGAGGCCACGGGGGTGCTGTCGGCCTGGGTGTTCGGGGTCTCGGTGGCGGCCGGTGCGGACGGTGAGGGTGCGGGAGGTGTGCGTTGCTCGCCCGCCCGCGGCTTCGTCGTCGGTGAAGCTCCCGCGGTCGTACGGTCGTTGGCGCGATCCTTGTCCGTGGGCGCGGACGTCGTGGCGGAGCCGCCACCGCTCCCGGAGCTTCCGCCTCCCGGGAACACCACGTCCGAGCACGAGTAGTAGGTGTCCGGCGTGCTGCTGTTCTGCCAGATCGTGAACAGCACATGCCGTCCGGCGCGATCGGACGGGAGCGTCGCCCTGATCCGGTACGCCCCGTCCGTCAGTGCCGGGTCCTTCACCTCCGCGAACGGGCGTTCGGGGAGGTCGGACCAGGTGAGCGGCTTCGTCGGGTCGTAGGCGGGCTCGGTGAGGTAGAGCCGGAACGTGCCGGTGTGCGGGATCGTCGAGGCGTACCGCATGGCCAGAGCGGCACCCGGGGTCAGCCGGGTCGACGGCCAGTCCGCGCGCGCGAGGTCGAGGCCCCGGTACGCGGGCAGCCCGCCGCTGCACAGCCGGCCGTCGGGGACGACCTGCCGGTCCCGCCCGTTCACATTGGCGATCCGGAGGTTGTCCCAGGCCGTGAAGGGCGCGCCGCTGGAGGCGACCGCCGCCCGGCACGCCGCCGACCCCGAAGGGCTGCCGCCGTCGGGCGAGCAGGCGTACACCCTGCTGACCGGATCCGTCGGAGCGCCGTGTGCCTGAGCGGGGCCCGCCGTCCACACCGTGAGCAGCAACGGCGTGACGGCGGCGGCCGCCAGAGCGGAGCGGTGCGATCTGATCCTGGGCATCCGGGACATCCGGAACGTCTCCTCGGCCGGGCGGGAAGGGTCCTCGTCCAGTACGGGCCACCGGCCCGGCGCGTTCACTGTGCGACGAACCGGGCAGAGACCGTCAATACCGGTCAACTGTCCGACGTAGAGGGTGGGTTTCCGGCCGGATCGAGGGTTTCCCCTGTATCCCGATGACCTTCTCTTTGCCTATCGTTCGACCACAGCCGACCCAAAGGTAACCCCGAACGGATCGGCCCCCGCGCCAGGCCGGCCACCGCGCCCCCGCACTTTCGAGTCACCCCCCGCCGCTTCGAGGACGAAGCGAAAACGTCCGCCGCTCCGCGCTGCCCGGAGTACGGCCGGCCACGAAAGGCACTCCCCATGCGCACCTCCACACCCCTCAGACGGAAGCTGATATCCGTCGCCGCGGTCTCCGCCACGCTGTTCACGGCCGCCACCACCGTCGCGGTGGCCCAGGAACCCGAGCCCCGGGAAGCTGCCGTCCCCGCCGCACAGGCCGAGGCCGCACCCGGCACCCCGGCCGAGCGGCTCATCGTCGGCTACAAGTCCGGCGCCGCGGAGGCCAAGTCGAACAAGGCTGCTGAGGCCGACGCCGCCGCCAAGGGCAAGGAGGCCGGCGAGGACCTGGACTTCCGGCGCCGCCTCGGCTCCGGCGCCGCCCTCGTCGACCTCGGCGAGCACCTCACCAGGACGGACGTCGCCGACGTCGTCGCCGAGTACCAGGCGGACCCGCAGGTCGCCTACGTCGTACCGGACCGGCTGAACAAGCCGCTGGCCACGCCCAACGACACCGAGTACACCAAGCAGTGGGACCTCTTCGAGACCACCGCGGGCATGAACGTGCCGGGCGCCTGGGACGTCGCCACCGGCAGCGGGGTCACCGTCGCCGTCATCGACACCGGGTACGTCACCCACTCCGACCTCGGCGCCAACATCGTCGGGGGCTACGACTTCATCTCCGACGCCACCGTGGCCAACGACGGCAACGGCCGCGACAGCAACCCGGCCGACCCGGGCGACTGGACCGCCGCGAGCGAGTGCCAGTCGGGCGAACCGGCCTACGACTCCTCCTGGCACGGCACCCATGTCGCCGGCACCATCGCCGCCGTCACCAACAACGGCAAGGGCGTCGCCGGCATCGCCTACGGCGCCAAGGTCTCCCCGCTGCGCGTCCTCGGCAAGTGCGGCGGCTACGACTCCGACATCATCGACGCCATCACCTGGGCGTCCGGCGGCACGGTCTCCGGCGTCCCGGCCAACACCAACGTCGCCAAGGTCATCAACATGAGCCTCGGCGGTGGCGGCGCGTGCACCAGCGCCACGCAGAGCGCGATCAACGCCGCCGTCAACCGCGGTACCACGGTCGTCGTCGCGGCGGGCAACAGCAACGACAACGCGGCCAACTACTCGCCGGCCAGCTGCAACAACGTCGTCAGCGTGGCGGCCGCCGACCGCCAGGGGAACCGCTCCTACTACTCCAACTACGGCTCGGTCGTCGACATCGCCGCGCCCGGCGGCGAGACCAACTCCGTCACCTCCAACGGCATCCTGTCGACGCTGAACTCCGGCGCGCAGGCTCCGTCCGCGGAGAACTACGACTACTACCAGGGCACCAGCATGGCCGCCCCGCACGTCGCGGGCTTGGCCGCGCTGATGAAGTCGGCCAACGCGTCGCTGACCCCGGCACAGATCGAGTCCGCGATCAAGACCAACTCGCGTACTCTGCCCGGTACCTGCTCGGGCGGCTGCGGTGCCGGCCTCGCGGACGCGGCCAAGACGGTGCATGCGGTGAGCGGGTCCGGCGGCTCCACGGGGGGCACCACCTTCACCAGCACCACCGCGGTCTCCATCCCCGACAACGGCTCGGCGATCGAGTCCCCGATCACCGTCAGCGGCCGCAGCGGCAACGCCCCCTCGGCCCTCCAGGTCGGCGTGGACATCACCCACACCTACCGCGGTGACCTGGTCGTCGATCTCGTCGCCCCGGACGGCTCGACGTACCGCCTGAAGGCCGCCAGTTCCTCGGACTCCGCGGACAACGTCAGCACCACCTACACGGTGAACGCCTCCGGCGAGACCGCCAACGGCACCTGGAAGCTGCGCGTCCAGGACACCGCGGCCCAGGACACGGGCCGGCTGAACAGCTGGAAGCTGACCTTCTGAGCACGGCCGACACCTGAACGCGGGCCCTGACGGGGCGCGCGTCACCAGCTGGCGGGCCGACCGATGCGGATGGGGCATCGGGCGGCCCGCCGTTCGTCGTGGTCACCGACCCGGGTGGTGACGGAAACCGTCACTCCGGTCGGAGATCGTGCACTCAGCGTACGGACACGTCCAAGCCGGCCTGCTCAAAACCGGCTTCCTCGATGGCCGCCAGCACCCGCACGCCCCGATCGGGCCTGCGGTCGATCCCGGTGAGCAGGGCCGGCACCGCGATGCTCGGCAGAAGGTGTCCCCAGAGCACCGAGATCCGCTCGGCGAGGTCGCTCCGGTCGGTCAGCGCCCTGGACATCAACTGGATCCCCGCGAAGGCGCCGACCAGCAGCTCCACCGACTGTCTGGGTTCCACGGAGGGCAGCAACTCGCCCTGATCACGGGCCAGTTCCAGCACGCCGACCAGATGGTCCGCCCACTGCCGGAACGGTCCGGAGTGGTCCACACCCGGCGGCGCGCACTGGTCGACCGCCAGCCGCACACTCCCCTTGAGCAGGGAGTTGGTGAGCAGCCGCTGACCGAACACGAAGGTGACGTCGACGAGTTCCTGGAGCTTGCACGGCTGCGGCGGCACGGCACCGAGCGACAACTGCTCGTCCAGCACGGCCTGGGCGAGGGATTCCTTCGAGGGGAAGTGGAAGTAGAGGGCGCCCTTGGTCACATCGGCGCGCTCCAGGACCATCGCGATGGTGGTCGCGGCGTAGCCGTGCTCGTCGAAGACCGCGCCCGCGGCCTCCAGGATCACCTTCCGCGTTCTGATGGCGCGCTCCTGCCTCGCCATGGCAGCCCCTCCGAACTTCCGGCCGCAGCAGGTCCGATCCGCGCGCCCCGGTGTGCGCCGGAGCGGTTCCGGCCAGGGGCCGAGCGACCCCGAGGCCGCATTGAAAACAAACCGGTCGGCTCGTACTCTAACGCTCGCGGCACGGGCACCTCGCCGTCTGTCAGCGCACATACGGGGGACCCAAGGAGGGGACATGTCTGATCCGCGCCTGCCCGCCACGACCACGCTCGCCGGCATCCCTCACGCGCCACAGGACCTGACCGCCACGGTACCCCGCCAGCTGGTGCACCGATCCTCGGTGGCGGAAACGTTTCTCACCGGGGTGAACAGCACCGGCACCCATCAGTTCACCGCCTTCGCCGAATGGCCGCGCGCCCATCAGTTACACGTGTCGCCCGACCGGTCGGCGTACGAACCGCTGCTCGTCGCGGAAACCGTCCGCCAGGTCGGCGCGCTCCTCGCGCACACCGCCTACGAGGTCCCGCTGGGCCACCAGTTCGTGCTCAGGGAACTCGGAATCACCACGTATCCCGGACAGTTGGCCCTCGGTCCGGCACCCGCCGAACCGGAACTGCGGATCTCCGTCACCGACGTCGACCGCCGCGGCGGCCGTCCGGCGGGCTTCCGCTACGAGACCGACGTACGGCTGGGCGCGGAGCGCGTCGCGACCGCGCACGTGGCCGTGACCTGGACCGACGCGGCCGTCTACCGCCGGCTGCGGGGCGGCCGCACCGCGACCGGCGTGGCCGCGCCGCCACCACCGCCCGGACTGCCGCCCGCCGTCGTGGACCGCGCCCTGCCCGGGGACGTGGTCCTCAGTCCCTCCAAACACCCCGACCGCTGGCAGTTGCGGGTCGATACCGCCCATGCCGTTTTCTTCGATCATCCGCTCGACCATGTGCCCGGCATGCTGCTGCTGGAGGCGGCCCGCCAGGCCGCTCACGCCCGGACGGGGAACGGCCGGCGAACTCCCGTCTCCTTCCACGCCGTCTTCCACCGGTACGCCGAACTCGACCTACCCGTATGGATAGTGGTGGTCGACCAGCCGGGTGCGAACGGAGCCGACGTCCAAGTCGTGGGACAGCAAGGGAAGTCGACAGTCTTCGAGTGCGGGGTGGGTACCGCGAGCGAGTGAGTTATCGTGTACAGGGAGTAAGAAACAAACGGCATGACCCGTTCTTTTCCCGGTCCCAGGAGAGTCCAGCCGATGGCGAGGCAGTTACGCGCGGAACAGACCCGCACCACGATCCTCACGGCGGCCGCCGAGCTGTTCGACCGTCACGGCTATGAGTCGACCAGCCTCAGCGACATCGTCGAGCAGGCCCAGGTCACCAAGGGCGCGCTGTACTTCCACTTCGCCGCGAAGGAGGACCTCGCCCAGGCGATCATGGAGTTGCAGTCCAGAGCGTCCCGCCAGATGGCGAGTGAGATGGACGCCCGGGGCCACACCTCGCTGGAGGCGCTGATACGCACGACGTTCGGTATCACGCGCCTCGCCGTCGAGGGCCCGATCACCCGGGCCGGACTGCGCCTGGCCACCGGTTCGGTGGTGATACGGCCGCCGCTGCGGCACCCCTTCACCGAGCTGCTGGACATCACCACCCGCAAACTCCACGCCGCCGCCAAGGAGTCCGACATCCACCCGGACGTCGACGCGGAGGCCGCGGCACACGCCCTGGTCTGCTTCTACGTCGGCACCCGCGTCGTCGGCCGCTCCCTCGAACCCGTCGCGCGGCAGCCGCGCAGAGTGGCCGAGATGTGGCACCTCATGATCCGCGGCCTGGTCCCGGTGCCCCGCCGGGCCCGCTACCTCGCGCTCGCGACACAGCTGGAACGGGAGATCAAAGCCGTATGACACGGGCGGTACGGTGAGGAACATGCCCGAGAGGTCCGACACCCCGCCCGTGCCCGTGCTCCTCGGGAACGAACCCGGCTCGTTCCCGCACAGCGTGCTCGCCGAACGGCATCCCGCGATCATCCGACAGGTGCGGGAGTCCTTCCCGTACGGCCCCGAGCGGCAGCAGGCCCTGGACGCGCTGCTGGCGAGCTGCGTCGAGGGCGTGATCGAGCCGCTCCCCGCCGACGCCCACGACCGGGACCGCTGGACGCAGTGGGGTGCCGAGGAGTACACCGGCCGTTCCTGGTTCGACGTACCGTGGCTGTGGTCGGAGAGCTACTTCTACCGCCAACTCCTCGAAGCCGTCGGCTATTTCACCCCCGGACCCTGGCAGGGCATCGACCCTTTCCGTCCCTCCAAGCTGGCCGAGCTGGACGCCCCGGAGACGGACGAGGAGCTCTCCGCCCTCGACGAGCTCGACGACCGGCCGACCGACGAGCGGGAGCGGGCACTGCTGCACGGCTCCCTGTGGGGCAACCGCGCCGACCTCGGCTTCCGGCTGTCCGCCGAGCACGACGAGACCGGCTCGGACACCCCGCCGCTGGTCGCCGACGACAGCGAGACCTTCTGGTCCCTGCTCCCGCCCACCGGCTCGGCCACCCTGTGCCTCATCGCCGACAACGCCGGCCGGGAACTCGTCCCCGACCTGCTCCTCGTCGCCCACCTCCTCACCGAGGGGCGGATCGGCAAAGCGGTCCTGCACATCAAGCCGTATCCGTACTACGTCTCCGACGCCACACACGCCGATGTGCTCGACGCCCTGCGCCGGCTGACGACCGCACCGGGCGCGGCGGCGGCATACGGCCACACACTCTGGTCGGCGATGACGGACGGCCGCCTGACCGTCCGCGCCCACCCCTTCTCCAGTGCGCCCCTGCCCTTCGCGGAGATGCCCGCCGACCTCCGCGAGGAGCTGGCCGCCGCGACCCTCACCGTAGTCAAGGGCGACCTCAACTACCGCCGCCTCGTGGGCGACCGGCTCTGGCCGCCGACCACACCCTTCACCGACGTCACCGCCCATTTCCCGGGCCCGGTCGCCGCTCTGCGCACCCTGAAGTCCGACGTGATCACGGGCCTGGACGCCCGCACGGAAGAGGCTCTGGTGGCGGCGGAGGGCCAGAAGTGGCGGACGGGTGGGACGCACGCGCTGATCCAGGTGCGGAGCTGACCTCGCCGCCGCGCGCCCGGCTCAAGTGACGTGCATCGGGAGCGACTTGATGCCATTGATGAAATTCGACACCAGCCGCTTGGGCGGTCCCGCCGGGCGCAGTACGGGCAGTGCTCGCAGGGTCTCCCGGTAGAGCACCCGTAGCTGGAGCCGCGCGAAGTGCGCGCCGAGGCAGACGTGCGGGCCGTCACCGAAGGACACGTGCGGATTCGGCGCGCGGGTCAGGTCCAGCCGGTCCGGGGCGGCGAAGACCCGTTCGTCGCGGTTGGCGGAGGCGTGGAAGACGACCACCTTGTCGCCCGCGCGGATACGCCGCCCGGCCAGCTCAGTGTCCTCGGCGGCGGTCCGGCGGAAGGTGAGGACCGGAGGGTGCCAGCGCAGCAACTCGTCCACCGAGGGGAGCAGTTCGACATGCCCCCCGCGGAGTCGCTCGTACCACTCCGGATGCTCGGCGAGGGCCAGGAGCCCGCCCGGCGCGGCGCTGCGGACGGTGTCGTTGCCCGCGACGGTGAGCAGGAAGAAGAACATCTCCAGCTCGGGTCCGGCGAGTTCGGCGTCGTGGGCGAGCGTGGTCATCACATCGTCGTCCGGGAACCGTCGCTTGTGCGCGGCCAGTTGGCGGGCGTAGTCGAACATGTCCCGCAGCATCGCGGGCGACCGCGGATTGACCGGAGTGCCCTGTGCGTCGCGCAGCTGGGGACCCGCCTCGTCCGGATCCTGATAGCCGATGACCCGCTGGGTCCAGTGCAGCAGCAGCTTGCGGTCGGCCTCCGGGACGCCGAGCAGGTCGGCGAGGTTCAGCAGCGCGTAGTCGTCGGTGAGGGCGGTGACCAGGTCGACGGTGCCGTCCGCCGCGCGGGCCGAGTCCAGGGCCCGGGCGAGCAGCGCCCGTGCCCTGCCCTGCGCCACCCCGGTGAACCGGTCGACCCGGCCGGGTGTGAAGGCCCGGCTGACCAGCCTCCGCAACCGACCGTGCCCCGGCGGATCCTGATTGAGCATCATGCGCCGGATGAACGGCAGGTCCTGCGGATCCGGATCGCGGATCTGGGTCGCGCCGATGTACGAGGAGTACGTCGCCGAGTCCTTGAGCACCCGCACGACATCCGCGTGCCGCGTCACCGCCCAGAACCCCGGCCCGGCCGGCCAGCCCAGCACCTCGTGCTCCTCCTGCCGGACGACGGGGTGGTGGTCGCGCAGGACGCGGTACGCGGCGTAGGGCACGCCGGTGGCGTACTGCCGGGGGTCGAAGACGTCGGGGACGGGAGGAGCGGCCGGGGTCCCCGGGGAGGAGGTCATGTGACCAAGGTGACGTATCTCGGTGAAGACCGACAGAGGGGCTTGTCCGGGGGCGTGAACTCCGGAGACGGAGCTGGGGGCGGGGCCGCTGCCGGGGCGTGAGGGTGCGGCGGCGACAGGGTGGGCGAGGTGTGCTCCCTTGCCCACCCTGTCACCGCCGGGATCGCAGCTCTGGGCGCCGGTCAGCCGCTAACTAGCAGTGCGGGACGACACGCTGGTTGGAGACCTTGTTGGCGGAGATCCATCCGGACACCCGGACGGACGACCCGTTCTGGGGGTGTATGCCGGGCGCGCTGACGAAGAACCAGCGGTTGGTGCCGTTGGACCAGGCACCGTCCGCCCAGCACTGCATGTCCACCTTGGTGCCCGCCCAGATGGTGCCCATGCGGGTCGTCGGAACCGTGCCGATGGAGGCGTAGGCGGTCGCGGGACTGTTGGTCCTCGGTACCACGGGCGTCTGATTGCCACCGCCGTCGGCGGCCGCGGGACCGACCGCGGCCAGGGCAAGGGCGGCGCCGAACGCTCCGGCCGTGACCATGCGGCTCAGCCGCCCGAGGTGTACGCGGTCGCGGTTCATGTATCGCCTCTCATCGTGCAGTCAGGGGTCAAGGAGAAGGCCGGTGCTGACAGCACCCGCCTGCTCCCAGTCGACCACGCGTCACCCCTGTCACCGGCCGGTCTCCGGCTTACGGAACCCTTACGCGTCCCCGCCATGCTTCTGAAGAGCCCGGCCGGCAAGGGAGTTGCAGCGCGTCGGTCAGCTCACCCGCACGTCCTGCCACACCATCCGGTGGTCGGACGTGGGCACCGTCGTCCCGTTGCCCACCAGTCGGTACAGCGGGTCGTCCGACGTCGGCCAGAAGATCCCGTTCCCGCCCGGCGTCAGCCCCTTGGACGGCAGCACATAGTCGACCCGGAGGTTGCCGGGCGCGATGTCGCCGAAGTCGGAGGTGTCGTACGCCGGGTTCCCGACGTGCGAGGTGTTGGCGCCGCCCTGGAGCCGCGCCTCGACACCGCCCGAGCTGGCCGGGGGAGTGACCGGGAGGTTCACCGCCGGGTGGTCGAGCAGCTGCTGGATGGCGTGGCCGTAGCTGTCCCCGTCGTACGGGTCGGCGTTGTTGTCACCGGCGATGACGAATCGCGCACCGGGCCGCAGACCGCCGCGCCGGCCCTTGTCGTCGTACAGGTACGAGCTGCGCCGGCGGCCGCCGACGTAGTCAGCCCACAGACGGATCTCGTCGTGGTTGCGCCGCCCGTTGCGGTCCTCGGTGCCGTCGAAGGTGGGCGGCGTCGGGTGGGAGACCAGGAAGTGCACGGTGTCGTGGCCGATGCACACCGGGACGTCCCAGTGGCTCTTCGAGGACAGCCGGAGGATCGCGCGGGCCTCGTCGCTGTAGTAGCCGGGCGGCATGATGTGCCCCGGCATGTCCTTCCACAGGAAGCGCTGGAAGGTGCGCACCGCGCGCGTGTCGATCGGGAACTTCGACAGCACGACCATGCCGTACTGCCCCGGGAACCAGCCGTACCCGTACGCGTCCTGGCCGTACGCGTCCGAACCCGGCGTGGTGACCGCGCCGTTCTTGCCGTCGAGGTCGACGCCGGTGGCGACGCCCGTGTTCACCGGACCCGTGAAGTGGTACGGGAAGCGGACCGGCTCGGCGCCGCGCTGCCCCACGGCCAGGTAGTTGCGCTGGAACAGACGGACCGCTCTGCCCTGCGCGTCGTAGTCGAACTCGTTGATGAGCAGGACGTCCGGGTCGACCCGCTGAATGGTCTCGGCGACATTGCGCGCCTGGACGTTGTCCGGCGTGGACAGGTCGGTGATCAGGGCGCCCTGCGTGGCGCGGTTCAGGGAGGCGTTGAAGGTGGCGAACCGGACGGACCGACGGCCGTGCCGCTCGGTCGCCGAGGCCGGGAACGCCGCCGTCGTGGCCAGCGCCGCCCCGGCGAGAGAGGCCAGCGCGGTGCGGCGGGAGAGGGAACCGGTGTGGGTCATCGCGACTCCGGTGCGGGAGGGGGCAAGGGGACACATGGCGGGAGAAACACATGGAGCTGCAAAAGTCTGCGCGCGTAGAGATGAACGCCACAAGGCCCGGCGAGAACTCCCGGATTCACCCATGATTCACGCGATGGTGTGATCATGTCCCGCGCCGCGGATGCCCGTTGAGGGCCGGGGGTAGTGCCCGGCCATGACGCAGCAGCCCTTCGAACTCCCGCACTTCTACATGCCGTATCCCGCGCGGCTGAACCCACATGTCGACGAGGCCCGCGCCCACTCGACCGAGTGGGCGCGCGAGATGGGCATGCTGGAGGGGTCCGGGATCTGGGAGCAGGCCGACCTCGACGCGCACGACTACGGCCTGCTCTGCGCCTACACCCACCCCGAGTGCGACGGCCCCGCGCTGTCCCTGATCACCGACTGGTACGTGTGGGTCTTCTTCTTCGACGACCACTTCCTGGAGATCTTCAAGCGCACCCAGGACCGCGCCGGCGGCAAGGCCTATCTGGACCGGCTGCCCCTGTTCATGCCGATGGACCCGGCGACCCCGATGCCCGAGCCGCAGAACCCGGTCGAGGCGGGCCTGGCCGACCTGTGGACCCGCACGGTGCCGAAGATGTCGGCCGACTGGCGCCGCCGCTTCTCCGTGGCGACCGAACACCTCCTCAACGAGTCCCTGTGGGAGCTCTCCAACATCAACGAGGGCCGCGTCGCCAACCCCGTCGAGTACATCGAGATGCGCCGCAAGGTCGGCGGCGCCCCCTGGTCGTCGGGCCTCGTGGAGTACGCGACCGCCGAAGTCCCGGCCTCCGTCGCCGAGTCGAGGCCGCTCAGGGTGCTGATGGAGACCTTCTCCGACGCCGTGCACCTGCGCAACGACCTGTTCTCCTACCAGCGCGAGGTCGAGGACGAGGGCGAACTCAGCAACGGCGTCCTGGTGCTGGAGACCTTCTTCGGCTGCACCACCCAGGAGGCCGCCGACACCGTCAACGACGTCCTCACCTCCCGGCTCCACCAGTTCGAGCACACCGCCCTCACCGAAGTCCCCGCGGTGGCGCTGGAGAACGGGCTCACCCCCGACGAGGTCGCCGCGGTCGCCGCGTACACCCGGGGACTTCAGGACTGGCAGTCCGGCGGCCACGAATGGCACATGCGCTCCAGCCGGTACATGAACGCGCGCGCCGAGTCCACCGCGCCCTGGCACGCCCTGACCGGTCCAGGCACCTCCGCCGCCGACGTCGGCGCGCTGCTCGCCGCGGCCGGCGCCGAGCGGCTGCGCGCCTACACGCATGTGCCGTACCAGAAGGTCGGCCCGTCCCGGCTCCCCGACTTCTACATGCCCTTCGAGGTGCAGCTCAGCCCGCACCTCGAAGGCGCCCGCGGCCGGCTGACCGAGTGGACGCATCGCATGGGCATCCTCCAGGAGGGAGTCTGGGACGAGGACAAGCTCGCCGCCTACGACCTCCCGCTGTGCGCGGCCGGCCTCGACCCGGACGCCACGCCGCAGGAGCTCGACCTCAGCTCGCGGTGGCTCGCCTGGGGCACCTACGGCGACGACTACTACCCCCTCGTGTACGGCCACCGCCGCGACCTGGCCGCCGCCCGGCTGACCACACAGCGTCTGTCCGCCTGCATGCCGCTCGACGGCGAGCAGGCCGTCGTCCCGCTCAACGCGATGGAACGCGGACTCGCCGACCTGTGGGCGAGCACGACGGCGGAGATGTCCCCCGAGCACCGGCGCTTCCTCAAGGACGCCGTGAACGTCATGACCGAGAGCTGGGTGTGGGAGCTGTCCAACCAGTTCCAGAACCGCATCCCCGACCCGGTCGACTACCTGGAGATGCGCCGCGCCACCTTCGGCGCCGACCTCACCCTCAGCCTCTGCCGGATGGGCCACGGTCCCGCCGTACCGGCGGAGGTGTACCGCAGCGGGCCCGTCCGCTCCCTGGAGAACGCCGCCGTCGACTACGCCTGTCTGCTCAACGACGTCTTCTCGTACCAGAAGGAGATCGAGTACGAGGGCGAGATCCACAACGCCGTCCTCGTCGTACAGAACTTCTTCGGCATCGACTACCCCACCGCGCTCCATGTCGTCCACGACCTGATGACCCAGCGCATGCAGCAGTTCGAACACGTTGCCGCGCACGAACTGCCGGTCATGTACGAGGACTTCGCGCTGTCGGAGGACGCCCGGGAGATCATGGAGAACTACGTGGCCGACCTCCAGAACTGGATGGCGGGCATCCTGAACTGGCACCGGGAGGTCGACCGCTACAAGGCCGAGTGGCTCGCCCGCCGTGCCCACGGTTTCCTGCCGGACCGCCCGCCCGCCGTGCCCGCCCTCAGCTGACCTCCCGCACCCGCGCCGCGGTCCGCTCGGCGAGCTCCCGGACGCCACGCGCGGCGCTGTCCGAGAGCTCGCCGAGTATCGCGTCGGCGGCCGCGAGGAGTGCGCGTGCTTCCTCCGGCCGGCCGGCGTCGGCCAGGGCGCGGGTGAGCAGATAGTGCTCCTCGGCGATGAAGCGGCCGAGGTTGACCCGCTGCCAGTCGCGCAGCGAGTCGTCACCGGGAACGGCCAGGGTGTCCCGCACGGCGGTCAGGGACCTCGCGGCGTCGGACAGCAGGCCCGAGTCCCGTTCGAGCCGGGCCTGGGTGTGCCGGGCCGAGAGCCGGTCCCACGCCGTCTCCTGGAGCGAGGCGCACAGCCGCTGGGCGCGCAGCGCCTGGGGCAGATCGCCGAGTTCCTCGAAGTCACGGGCGAGCGCGCTCAAGGGCGCCGTGCTCAGCGTGCGGGGCGTGTCCGGGCGGATGAGCCGGCTCTGGTCCATGAAGATCTCGTCGAGTTCGCGGATCAGCGTCACCCGGGCGAGCTCCGTCATGCCTTGGTCGCGGGCCAGGTCGGTCCAGGTGCTCACCGGCTCGTCCGAGGGGTCCGTACCGAACATCGAGTCGTCGAGTTCTCGCGCCCACTCGCGCAGCTCCTCGGCGCTCGCCCCGGGTTCCGGTATGCCGCCGAGACCGCACGCGGTGTCGAAGTCCGTCTCCCGCACCTCGTGCAGCAGCGGCAGGTCTCCCGTGTCGCCGCGCAACCCCACCAGCACCGCGGCCAGCCGCAGCTCGTCCGTCATCGACGATCGCGTCTCGTGCCGCAGCAGCTGCCGAAGCAGCTCCAGGTCGCCCTCGGCCCGGTCGAACTGCGCGGCCCGCAGGGCGAGTCGGCGCCGTACGTCATCCTCGGCGACCTGCCGCCACGCGGTGCGGTCATCCGCGCGCAGCAGCGCGAGGTCGGCGTGGCCGCTCGCGAGCACCAGCTCCCACAGCGGTGGGCGCGGGTATGTGTCGAGCAGCTGATAGGCGCTGTGCTCCGTGTCGTTCAGCAGCACGAAGTCGGGCTCGGTGCGCAGCAGCGCGGCTCGGAGCATGGCTTCGAGCTCCGCCCGGGAGCGGTCGGGGAAGCCGAGCGCGGCGCGCAGTTCGGCCCGCGCCCGCTCCAGTTCACCCTGCTGCTCGGGCTCCTCCTCGTCCTCGGCCTCCGCCAGACCGATCCTGATCTCCAGCGCCTCGTCGACGGTGGAGCCGACGATCCCGGCCGAGCCCTCCGAGTCGGCGTACAGCATCGAGCCGTCCGCGCACGCGAAGTACGTACCCCCGGAGGCGTCCCCCGCCACTATGTCGAGCGGACCGCCCGAGGCGAGGCGTACCTCCTCGGCATGGCCGTGGGCCGCGCGGTCGAGGTCGAAGTCGAAGGGGAATGCCGCCAGTTCGGCCAGGCGAGGGTGCTCGCGCAGCGCCCGGAGTGCTTCATCGGTCATGTCACAGAACGTAACAGCCGCCACTGACAACGGGCTTCCCGCCTCCGGATGCCCTTTCCGAAACTTTCCGTGCGGAACGGGATATTCACGGAACTTCGTCGGTGCCCCGGGAGTCTTCTGGGACGAGGGGAACAGACAACGAGAACACACGGGGGTGTTCGACCTTGACCGACATCATCGAGAGGTTCACGGACAGCGACATCAAGGCCGGGACGGCGCGGCGGCAGCCCGACACCGGCGAACTCACGCCGTACGCGGCCCCGCTGCCCGTCCCTCCCGTCCTGCGCCCGGCCTCCGACGACGTACTGCGCGAGACCGAGATCGCGCCGATCGTGCATCCCATGCACATCCACCTGGCCGACTTCCAGTTGCTCGGCCGGGACGCCTACGACGTCTCCGGCTTCGACCCCGCGATCGGCGGCACCCGCACCCCCGTGCGTCACGACGCCGGCACGACGATCCCGCTGGCGCCGAACGAGCGTGGGTACAAGGACGTCTTCCGGGTGCCCGGGAACCAGATGCTGCGTGTGATGGGCAAGTTCGACGGTGCGTACGGCCGGTTCATGTACCACTGCCACCTGCTCGAACACGAGGACATGGGCATGATGCGGCCCTTCGTCGTCATGCCCGCGCAGGCCCTGAAGTTCGACCACGGCGGTGGTCACGGCGGCCATGGGGAGGGGCACACGGGCTGACGAGCGCGCGCGTGGCGGGATCCACGCGTCACACGCGCGTGACGGGGTTCCGTGCGGCCGCGTGCTCGACCGCGGCTCGCGCCAGCGCCCGGACGACCGGGTGCGGGCGTGAGCCGTCGCCCGACAGCTCGGGCTGGAAGAGCGTGGCCAGGAAGAAGGGATGGCCGGGCAGTTCGGCGATCCGCACATGACCGTCCTCGTCGTGCCCGGTGAAGCGCAGTCCGCGGGCACGCAGGGTGTCGAGGTGACGCGAGGGGCCGTACGCGCAGAAGTACCGCTCGACCGTGCGCTCCGAGCCGATGACGGCGTGGGCGAGTGAACCGGGCTCGATCCGCACCACCGCCTCGTGCCCGACCAGCGAGCAGGCGAGGGGTTCGATGAGGAAGTCGTCGGCGTCGGGGTCGGTCTCGGCGTGGGCGACGCGGCTCAGGCCGCACACCTGACGCGCGTACTCCAGGAGCGCGTGCTGGAAGCCGCCGCAAGTGCCGAGGAACGGGATGCCCGCCTCGCGCGCGGTGCGGATCGCCGACAGCACACCCGCCTCACTGCGGTACGGGCTGCCCGGCAGCACCCACACGGCGTCGAAGCCGCGCACCGCGTCGTCGGCCTCGGCGTCCCGTGAGGGGATCCAGTAGGCGTCGAGGACGAGCCGGTCGCGTTCGGCGAGGGCGTCCAGCAGGAGCGGCACGCGAGTGTGCGAGGCGACGTTGGGGGAGCGGTCCCCGACCAGGGCGAGCCTGGCCGTCCGAGCGGCGATATGCGTCATGGGCTCATCCTGGGCGCGGCCCCGAGTTCACGTCCAACGATGATTTCTGCACACTCGATAAGCGCCACTGATGCCCTGCGGGATGCTGTCGCCCATGGACCCGCACCTGCTGCGCACCTACGTCACCGTCGCGCGTCTCGCCTCGTTCTCCGAGGCCGCACGCGAACTGGGCTACACCCAGTCCGCGGTCTCCCAGCACATCGCCGCGCTCGAACAGGACCTGGGCGCACCCCTGCTCACCCGCCGCCCGGTGCTGCCCACGGCGGCCGGCGAGCGGCTCCTCGAACACGCGGGCCCCCTGCTGCTGCGCCTGGAGGCGGCCCGAGCGGACGTCGTACGGGTCGCCGCCGCACCCGACCACGGGCTGACTCTCGCGACCGCGCCGACCGCCCTCGGCCCCCATGTCCTCGCCGCGCTCCCGGCATCCGGCGTGACGCTGCGCGTGCTGCCCCGCGAAGAGGTCCCCGCCGCTGTCGCCACCGGCACGGCGGACCTCGGCCTCGTCGACGGACTGGCCGCCCCCAGCGACCCGCTGCGGCTGCCCGACGTGGCACCGCTCACCACCCACGGTGTCGCGGAGGAGCCGGTCTGCGTCCTGCTGCCCGACACCCACCCGCTCGCGAGGCGCACCGGTCTGCGCCTCGCCGACCTGGCGGACGCCCGCTGGCTCGACGCCCCCGACACAGGCCTGCCACTCGCCCAGTTGCGCGCCGCGAACGGCGGCCACGGCTTCCGCCCCGCCCTGCGCTACGACGGCACCGACATACGCGCGCTCACCGCCCTCGCGGGCGCCGGGCACGGCCTGACCCTGCTGCCCTGCTCGGCGGCCACCGGCGTGGCCGGCACGGTCGCCGTACCGGTCGAGCAACCGCGTGTCGTGCACCGTACGGAACTGGTGTGCGCCGGGGCGCCCCAGGGAGCGGCGGCGACCGTCGCGAGGGCGCTGGCCGAGCGGCGGTGAGGCGGACCGCGCACCCCGCCCCACGTGGTGGTCCTCGGCCCGACGGCTATGACTTCCCGTTCCTGACCACCGGTCAGTCTCACTCGTTCGTGGCTCGTTGTGCGCCGGTGCGCGGGGTAGTCACCAGCCGGAGGCGATCCGATGGAACAGACCGCGTTGCGACCCAAGCCCATGCCTGGTCAGGGGCCGGGTGACGAAGCCACGACCGGCCCCGGAGCACGGCGCCCGCACGCCGCGCCCCGGCGCCGCGGCCGACGGCTCACCACCCTGTTGTGCGCCCTGCTGGCCGGGCTGGTCCTGATCCTCACCGGAGTCGGACTCGGCACGCTCGGCGCCACGGTGATCGGCATGAGCCGACTCGCCGAACTGCAACGGCAGATGGCACCGGGCGGCCCCCCGAAGCCGGCGCCCTCGACGGCCCCCGCCCCGACCGCCTCGCCGTCCCCCGCCGTCGCCGCCACCCTCGGCGTGGAGGCCGTGGACGCCGACAAGAGAGGGGCCCTGGTCGTCGGCGTCCATGTGCCCGGCCCGGGGTACACGGCCGGTCTGGTCCGCGGCGACGTACTGCTCGCGTTCGGCAGGACCCGTATCGACTCCGCCGCCGACCTCGCACGAGCCGTCGCCGGGTCCCGTCCGGGCGACGAGGTCACCCTGACGGTGCGCCATCGCGGCGGCGGCCACCAGCAGCTGACGGTGGTGCCGGGCGTCGTCACCTGAGCGCCCCGCGGCTCGGGAAGTCAGCGAAAACCACTCGTCACGTCGCGCCCGGGGGGCCACCATGACCCCATGCCGACCACCCTCCTCGCGTTCCTAGGGGCCTGCACCCTCGTCGCCGCCTCACCCGGCCCGAGCACCGTGCTGATCATCAAGCAGTCCCTGCACAGCAGACGCTCCGGCTTCCTGACCGTCCTCGGCAACGAGACCGGCGTCTTCATCTGGGGAGTCGTCGCGGCGTTCGGCCTGACCGCGCTGCTGACGGCCTCGGAGATGGCGTACGACGTGACCCGCTTCGTCGGCGCCGCCGTGCTGATCGGCTTCGGCATCCAGGCCCTGCGCCAGGCACGACGTGCCAAGAGCGCCGAGCCGGGTGCGTGGGAGCCCACCGTGAGGAGCGGCTGGGCCTCCTACCGCGCCGGGCTGCTGCTCAACCTCGCCAACCCCAAGGCGGCCGTGTTCGCCATGTCCTTCCTGCCGCAGTTCGTACCGCGCGGCGCCCCGCACCTCCCGGCCATGCTGGGCCTCGCCGCGCTCTGGGCGGTCTACGAGGTCGGCTACTACGGCCTGTACGTCTGGTTCGTCGGCCGGCTCAGGTCCGTGCTGTCCCGCGCGGGCGTGCGCCGGCGCCTGGAGCAGGTGTCCGGAGGCGTGCTGCTGCTCCTCGGCGTCCGTATGGCGCTGGAAGGCTGAGCCGTGACGGAGCGGCCGTTCGAAAGACCCGCCGACCGGCTCGCGCCGCCCTCCCGGTCCGGGCAGGATGCTGCCCGTAGCCCCTTCACGCGCCCAGGGAGGCCCGGATGACCGGCACCGCACCCGCGCCCTTCACCGCCGACGACTACCGGGCCCGTATGGAGCGCGCCGCGCGGACCGCCGCCGACGCGGGCCTGGCCGGACTCCTGGTGGCGCCCGGCCCGGACCTGGTCTGGCTCACCGGCTACGCGCCCACCGCCGAGACCGAGCGGCTCACCCTGCTGGTCCTCGTCCCCGGCCGGGACCCCGTCCTCGTCGTCCCCGCGCTGGAAGCCCCCGACGCCGCGAAGGCCACCGGCGCGCCCGGCCTGACCCTGCGCGACTGGACCGACGGCAAGGACCCCTACGCCGCCACCGCCGCCCTCCTCGGCTCGAGCGGCCGGTTCGGCATCAGTGACAACGCCTGGGCGATGCACCTGCTGGCATTGCAGCGGGCGCTGCCCGGCACCTCGTACGCCTCCCTCACCGACGCCCTGCCGATGCTGCGCGCCGTCAAGGACGCGGCCGAGCTGGAGCTGCTGGCTGCCGCGGGTGCGGCCGCCGACGCGACGTTCGAGGAGATCCGGAAGGTTCCCTTCGGCGGCCGTCGCGAGTCCGAGGTCGCCGCCGACCTCGCCCATCTGCTGCGCCGCTTCGGTCACTCCCAGGTCGACTTCACCATCGTCGCCTCCGGCCCCAACGGCGCCAATCCGCATCACGAGGTCGGTGACCGCGTGATCGAACAGGGCGACATGGTCGTCCTGGACTTCGGCGGCCTCAAGGACGGCTACGGCTCCGACACCTCCCGCACGGTCCACGTCGGCGAACCCACCGACGAGGAACGCCGGGTCCACGACCTGGTGCGCGAGGCCCAGGAGGCGGGATTCCGCGCGGTACGGCCCGGCGTGGCGTGCCAGGAGGTCGACCGGGCCGCCCGCGCGGTCATCGCGGACGCCGGGTACGGCGAGCGCTTCATCCACCGCACCGGTCACGGCATCGGCGTCACCACGCACGAGCCGCCGTACATGATCGAGGGCGAGGAGCAGGCCCTCGTGCCCGGCATGTGCTTCTCCGTGGAGCCCGGCGTCTATCTGCCCGGCCGCTTCGGTGTGCGGATCGAGGACATCGTGACCGTCACCGAGGACGGCGGGCGGCGCCTGAACGACACCACCCGCGAGCTGGTCATGGTCGACTGACCGCCGACCGACCCGGCGCGAGGAGCCCCGCGGACCCCGACACAGACCCCCGAGCGACAACGGCGCGACCATGACACAGGCACCGACACCCACCGCGGACACCGTCCGCCGACTGGTCCGTTCCCTGCTCAAGGACGGCGGGGCCGAATCGGCCGGACCCGACGTACGGCCCGCCGCCCCGGGCGCCGAACCCGCCACCTGGTGGGTCGGCACCCGCCATGTGCTGCGCCTCGCCCCCGACCGTGCGGCCGCCGCCCGCCAGCGCCGCGAGCTGCGACTGCGCGACCTCGTCCGCACGCATGTCCCGGTCGCCCTGCCGACGAGCGTGGCGTTCGGCGAGTGGGCGCCGGGGCTGACCTACACCCTGGACACCAAGGTGCCCGGCGGATCGGGCGCGCGGCACGACATCTCCGCCGTCGGCGAGGCCGACCTGGCCGCACTGCTCACCGGGCTGCGGGAGGTCCCGGTACGGCAGGCCGAGACCCTCGGTGTGCCGCGCGCCGCGCCACGCTCCCTGGAGGCCCTGCGCCGCGCCGCCGAA
This sequence comes from Streptomyces sp. NPDC098781, assembly GCF_044759995.1. Taxonomy (NCBI): domain Bacteria; kingdom Bacillati; phylum Actinomycetota; class Actinomycetes; order Kitasatosporales; family Streptomycetaceae; genus Streptomyces; species Streptomyces sp. NPDC098781. The sequence continues at coordinate 166,976 of NZ_JBIWAK010000009.1, read as the reverse complement.
GCCGCCGCCGCCCGCCTCGCGGACGCGGACGAGTTCGACGCCGCCCGGCTGCGCCAGCTCACCCAGCCCGCCGCCGTGCAGCTCGCGGCGCAGCCCACCGCCGCCGTCCTCGTCCACCACGGCCTCACCCCCGACCACCTCGTCGTCAGCGCCGACGGCCGGGTGCGCGGCGTCCTCGGCTGGGCCGACACCGCGCTCGGCGACCCCGCCGAGGACATCGCCGGCCTCGCCCGCGCCGTCGGCTCCCCGGCCGCCGTCCGCGCCGCCACCCTCGCCGGTTACGGCGCCCGCCCGTGCCTGCGCGGCCTCTGGCTCGCCCGCTGCGACGCCCTCCTCCACCTCGCGGACCGCCTCGACGGCAAGAGCGACACGCCGCCGCCCACGCTGAGAGCACAGCTCCGCCACGCGTGGGAGGCGATCCTGCTGGAGCGCGTGACAGAGCTCCGGGACGAGGAAGAGGACCAGGAGCTCCACTAGGTGGTCTGTGACTGTCCCTGTCCGCCCCGGGCCGTCCGGCACGCAGGCGCGCCGCGTCGCCGAAGCGCCCGCCCGGTTCACCGGCTCACCCCTGCAACAGCACCACACCCGACTCCCCGGGCACGTGAAGCACCCCGTCCGCCCCCGGCGCCGCCACGGGCTCCCACGCCGCCAGTACGGCCGCCTGGCGCGGCCCCAGCGGGATGGCCGCGGGTTCCTTGGCGAGGTTGACGGCCACCCGGACGTCACCGCGGCGGAAGGCCAGCCAGCGCTGCTGCTCGTCGTAGGCCACCTTGGTGTCCGCGAGGTCCGGATCGGTGAGGTCGGGGTGCTCGTGCCGCAGGGCGATGAGGCGGTGATACCACGCGAGCACGCGCGCGTGGGGCTCGCCGTCGAGCTCGGACCAGTCGAGGCAGGAGCGGTCCCGGGTCGCCGGGTCCTGCGGGTCGGGCACGTCCTCCTCGGCCCAGCCGTGCGCCGCGAACTCCCGCCGCCTGCCCCGCCGTACCGCCTCGGCGAGCTCCGGGTCGGTGTGGTCGGTGAAGAACTGCCAGGGCGTACTCGCGGCCCACTCCTCGCCCATGAACAGCATCGGCGTGAAGGGCGCGGTCAGCGTCAGCGTGGCCGCGCAGGCCAGCAGGCCGGGGGAGAGGACGGCGGCGAGCCGGTCGCCCTGCGCGCGGTTGCCGACCTGGTCGTGGGTCTGGCTGTAGCCCAGGAGGCGGTGCGCCGCCACGCGCGTACGGTCCAGGGGGCGCCCGTGGCTTCGGCCCCGGAAGCTGGAGTACGTGCCGTCGTGGAAGTAGCCGCCGGTGAGGGTCTTGGCCAGGCCCGCCAAGGGTGCCCGTGCGAAGTCGGCGTAGTAGCCCTGGGACTCGCCGGTCAGCGCGGTGTGCAGGGTGTGGTGGAAGTCGTCGTTCCACTGCGCGTGCAGACCGAGGCCGCCCTCCTCGCGCGCGGCGATGAACCGCGGGTCGTTCAGGTCCGACTCCGCGATCAGCGACAGCGGCCGGCCCAGGTCGGCGGCGAGGGCGTCGACGGCCGTCGACAGCTGCTCCAGGAAGTGGCACGCGCGCGTGTCCACCAGAGCGTGCACCGCGTCCAGGCGCAGCCCGTCGAGGCGGTAGTCCCGCAGCCAGGCCAGCGAGCTCTCCACGAGGAACGCCCGCACCTCGTCCGAACCGGGCGCGTCCAGGTTGACGGCGGCACCCCAGGGCGTCTGATGGGTGTCCGTGAGGTAGGGACCGAAGGCCGGCAGATAGTTGCCGGAGGGGCCGAAGTGGTTGTGCACGACATCGAGGACCACGCCCAGGCCCAGTCCGTGCGCCCGGTCGACGAAGCGTTTCAGCGCCTCGGGGCCGCCGTACGGCTCGTGCACGGCCCACAGCGAGACGCCCTCGTACCCCCAGCCGTGCCGCCCGGGGAAGGGGTTCACGGGCATCAACTCGACGTGGGTGACGCCCAGTTCGGCGAGATGCCCGAGCCGCTCGGCGGCCGCGTCCAGGGTGCCCTCAGGCGTGTACGTGCCCACGTGCAGCTCGTACAGCACCGCACCGGGCAGGGGCCGGCCCGCCCACTCCGTACGCCACTCGTGGCCCGCGTGGTCGACCACCGCGCTCAGCCCGTCCGGGCCGTCCGGTTGCCGGCGCGAGCGCGGATCGGGCAGCACCGGGCCGTCGTCCAGGGCGAATCCGTACCGGGTGCCGTCCCGCGCCTCCGCCTCCCCCCACCACCATCCCGCGCGATCGGGATCGCGCTCCAACGCGCGCGTGGCGCCCTCGCAATGGAGCGTCACACGGTCGGCCTGCGGTGCCCACACCTCGAACTGCACGGACGGTTCCCCTTCGTCTGCTCACCGTGATGTAGCCCGTCCATGGTGCTCCAAACGAGATCAATGCGCTTTTGAATCTTCCCTTTTGCGGCAGGTGTCGCCAGGAGTTCCGTCGATCACGTGCGCATGGTGGCCGTTCGGCCGTTTTCTGGACACCCGGGAGCCACTGACCGACAATCAGCACCGTGACGTCGTCCTTCGAGTTCAACACGTACCCCGCGCGGCTCTCCGACGCGGAGCGCGACCAGGCGCTGAAGGTGCTCCGTGACGGCGTCGCCATGGGCCGGCTGTCGCACGACACGTTCGTACGCCGCATGGAACTCGCCCTCGCCGCCCGCCGCGCGGACGAGCTCGCCGTCCTCACCGCCGACCTGCCCTCCGAGAGCCGGCTGTCGCGGGTGGTCTTCGGCACCGTCGAGGCGGTCTCCGGCTTCACCGTGCGGCTGCGCAGGGCCTGGCAGGCCGAGCGGCTGCCCAAGCTGCTGCTGCCGCACCGCGCGTCCGGTCATCCGCTGCGGATAGGCCGTGACCCCGCCAACGGGCTGCGGCTGACCCACGAGACGGTGTCCCGGGTGCACGCCGAACTCAGCCACCAGGCCGGTCTGTGGATCCTGCGCGACCTCGGCTCCACCAACGGCACCACGGTGAACGGCCGACGCGTCATCGGCGCCGTCGTGGTCCGCGAGGGCGACCAGGTCGGCTTCGGCCGGATGTCCTTCCGGCTCGCCACGCACTGAGCCGAACCCCGGTTCCGGCCCTGGCCCCCCTTGATGGCCGGTGCAAGTCCCTTTGCCTTTCGTGGTGTTGACGTACTGGTCAACTCGTGACTGACTGTGCGTACACCATGCACACCAGGTGAACCGACGGCACCACATTGTGGAGGTGTGCCCTGCCGCCACTCCTCCGCTACCCGACCGTCGACGAGCTGGGCGCACGGGCTGCCGCGCTCGTCGCCCGCCGCCCCCGCGAGGCCCGACTGCGCCGTGTCGGGACGTCCCGCGCGGGCACCCCGCTGTGGCTGCTGTCCATCGGTCACGGCAGCCGGCAGGCCCTCGTCGTGGCCGGCCCGCACGCCAACGAGCCGGTGGGCGGCGGCACCGTGCTGCGGCTGGCCGAACGGGTGCTCGCCGACCCGAGGCTGCACGAGGGCGCCGACGCCACCTGGAACCTGCTGCTGTGCCTCGACCCGGACGGACTGCGCCGCAACGAGGGCTGGCTGCGCGGCCCGTACGCCCTCGGCGGCTACTTCCGGAACTTCTTCCGGCCCGGCTTCCTGGAACAGCCCGAATGGCTGCCCGACGGGGCGGACGCCGCCACGCTGCCCGAGACCTGCACCCTGCTCGAACTCCAGGACGAGCTGCGGCCCTTTCTCCAGTGCTCCCTGCACGGCGTCGACGTCGGCGGCGGCTTCGTCGAGCTGACCCACGACCTGCCCGGCCTCGCCCAGCGCGTCGCGCACTGCGCCGCCCGCCTCGGCATCCCGCGCGAACTGGGCCCCTACGACACCCTGTACTGGCCGGAACTGGGCCCCGCCGTCTACCGGATCCCCAGGCCGCGCAGGGGTGACCTGGCCGCCGCCATCACGGAGGCGGCCGTCGAGTCGACCTGGTTCCATCCGCACCGGCACGGCACGGTCACGGCGGTCGTCGAGGCCCCCATGTGGGGTGTGGCGGCCGTGGAGGACCCCGCTCCGCATGTTGATGAGGAAACGGTCCTGCGCAGGGTGAGCCACACCCTGCGCCACGACGCCCGCCTGCTGGAACGGCTGCTGGAACGCCTGCGGCCACATCTTCCCGCCGGACCGGAGACGGCCCGGCTGCTCGCCCCGGTCGACGACTATTTACTGGTCTGCCCAGGGCTCGCCGACACCTGGGACCCCGAGGTCGAGGACCGGGTCGGCGCCCACCCCCTCCCGCCGCTGAGCACCGCCCACCTGGCCGCCCTGCGGATCGCCGGACGGCGCCTCGCCCTGCGCACCGCGGGACTGCTGCACCAACTGGTGACCGCCGCGGGACGCGATCCGGCCGGGGTGCTGCCGGAGCTGGACCGGCGCATCGACGAGTGGTGCGACGACTACCGCGACGGCTGCGGGGCCCGCTGGATACCGGTCGCGCGCCAGGTCGAGTACCAGGCCCGGGTGGTGCTCGCCGCGTTCGAACTCGCCGGACGGCACGCGCCCGCCTGCTCCCGTTCGGGTGAGTCGGGGTGGAATGCCGGGGCCGCCGTGCCGATACACCGGGAATGACGCGACGTAGCACTGCGGTACGAGGCGGCCTGCTCGCGGTGGCCGCCGCCCTCGCCCTCGGCGTGACCACGCCCCCGGCGACGGCACAGGACTCCGACTCCGGCAACTGGCTCTTCGTCACGGTCACCCGCGGCGACGGCGACCGCTCCGAGGCGCCCGGCAGACTGCTGCTGTGCGACCCGCCGATGGGCCACAAGAAGGCGGCCGAGGCCTGCGCGGACCTCGACCGGGTGGGCGGCGACATCACGCGGCTCCGACGGAAGGACGCCTACTGCCCGATGATCTACGCGCCGGTGACCGCCCACGCGCGCGGGGAGTGGAACGGACACCCGGTCGAGTACCGGGAGACGTTCTCGAACGGCTGCGGGATGGCGGCACGGACAGGAGCGGTGTTCGCGCTCGACGGCTGATGCCGACCGGCAACGGTTCACCGCACGGCGCCGCACGCGCGCGTGGCCGCCCGCGGCCTCACGCGCGCCTGCGGCGGCCCGGGCTCAGGCCGCCCGGTCGCGCGCGTGCAGCGCCGCCGCGACGACCGTGCGGGACTGGTGCTCGATCTGGTGCTCCAAGGGCACCCAGCGGGCGCGGAAGCGTTCGGCGAACGCGTCGCTCCAGGTCGCCACGAGCTGTTCGAGGCGCTGGGCCCCGAGGTCCTCGGTCTCCCGCAGGACGCGCAGCAGCATCGCCGCCGCCCGCAGCGGCAGCCGGCGCCCGAAGGCGTCCACGCTCCCGACGTAGGCCATGGTGTTGTCGGCGGGCGGCGTGTGCGTCCAGTCGGCGGCCAGCCCCGGCACCAGCTCCAGCGCCCACTTCGCGGCCCGCAGCAGCGGCCCGTCGACGCCGTCCAGCCGGGGCAGCGCCTCGGTGAGCACCCGGTCGACCTCCCGGCCGTCCCGCAGCAGCCTGGCCCCCAGCCCGCGCAACGCCCGGGCCGGGTCCGGATGCGGCGCCGGATCGTCCACCAGGTCGCTCGCCCACATCGGCACCTCCACGACCGCGGTCAGCCCGCCGTACCGGTGCACGTGGTACCAGGTGCTGCTGCGCGCGTCGTCCGGCATGCTCGGATACGCCGCTCCCGCACCCGGCGCCGGCATCACATGCACCCCGGGTCCGGCCGCGGGCCAGCCCGCCGCGTCCGAGGCGCCGGTCTCCACCGGTATGTGCAGCTCGGCCGCGGACTTCGCGAACGGTTCGGCGAGCCCGGGGACGTCCTTGGTCAACTGCACCCAGCTGCCGCCCAGATCGGTGCCGTGCAGGGTCACCTGGAGGTAGGGCCGCAGTTCGTCGATGACCCGGGTCAGCACGCGCGTCTCGGGCGGCAGACGGTCCGCCGGCAACGTGGCCGGAGCCCACTCGGGCTGCTCCGGAGCGGCGGGCCGGAAGAAGCCGCGGTGGTAGTCGAGCAGGCTGCGGGGCGCCGGAGTGACATGCAGACTCGCCCCGTCGGGGTCCACGCAGAGCAGGAAGTGCCAGGAGATGTCGGCCCGCAACTCCCGCTCGCGCAGAACCCTTTCGGCGACCGCGAGAAGCGCGGGGCCGCCCGTGGGTTCGTTGGCGTGCGCGCCCGCGACCACCAGGACGGCCCGTCGCGCCTGGCCGATGGAGAGCAGGTGCAGGGGTCTGCCCGCCCGGGAGGACCCCACCTGTCTCAGTGTGCACAGTCCGGGTCGGTGAGCCGCCAGCGCACGGGCGGACAGCACCAGTTCGGCAAGGGTGGGGTAGCGCAGCTCCGGCAGAAGACTCACCCCCGTCTCGTCCGCCCCGGATTCGCAATCCGCAGTACCCCATGGTCTCGTTGAGGTGTCAAGGACTTGGCGGGGGAGGCTCCCGGGGGCGCCCGGTTGCGTTCACGCCGAGGGGCGCGGCGGTGGGCGCCACCGGGAGAGCCGGGTCCGTCCCGCCCGGGATACCGCACGCCGTTGTCCTGCCCCGACGGACCCCGGGACACCGGGGCGCGGAGGGAATCCCGCCGCTCGCCACCACGCGCCGGCCGTCGGGCCCGCGCCCCGGGAGCGCGCGCGGGCCCGAGCCGGTCGTGCGGGTGACGGGACGGCGTGCGACAGCGCCGCGAGCGCGCCCGCTCAGCCCGCCTCTTCCTCGCCGACCCGTTCCAGCAACGCCACCGGCAGCCGGGCGAACAGGTCCTCCACGCGCGCCTTCCCGGTGAACTCCCGCTCCGGGTCCAGCACATCCGCCCACCGTCCCGGCGGCAGCGGCAGCACAGTCTCGCGCCAGCCGCCCGACCGCACCAGCCGCAGCGACAGCCGCGTCACGGCGGTCAGCACCTCCCCGGACCGCACGAAAGCCGCGCAGTGGGCGCCCGCCGGCCCCTCGGCGGTCAAGGGCGCGTACGACGCCGAGTCGCCGAACACCTCGGGACGCCGCCTGCGCAGCCGAAGCGCCGCCGCCGTCACCGCGCCCTTCTCACCCGGGTCCGGGTGCGGGTAGTCCACGGCACGGCGGTTGTCCGGGTCCACCAGCGCCCGGTACTCGGCCTCCGTGCCCTGATAGACGTCCGGCACGCCCGGCATCGTCAGCTGGGTCAGGGCCATGCCCAGCACGTTGGCCCGGACGTGCGGCTCCAGACCGCTCCGGAAGGCCGTCACACGCCCGCCGGACGCCCCGCACGGCCCCCCGGCGACGAACGCCGCCACCGCCTCCTCGTACGGCGGCTCCTGCTCGGTCCAGCTCGTGAACAGCCCGGCCTCGCGGACATGCTTCAGCAGCGCCCCCTCAACGCGCTCCACATCCGCCTCGCCCAGCCCGAACACCGTCTGCCAGGCGGCCCACGCGAGTTGCGCGTCCGGTACGCCCTCGCCGTCGAGGGTCACCTGGGTCAGGACGTCGGCCCAGAGCTCCGGGCACTCGGTCAGCACGGCCAGCGCGGCCCGTACATCGGCACTGCGCTTGGTGTCGTGGGTCGACGTGACCGTCCCGGTCACCGGCCAGTCGCGCTGCACGCGCGCGCAGTACGCGTGGAACTCGTCCGGCGTGATCGCGGGGCTCCCCGGATTCCCGCCGACCTCGGTCGCCGACAGCAGCGGCACATAGCGGTAGAACGCCGTGTCCTCCACGGACTTGGCCCGCAGTGCCGACGCGGTCTGCGCGAACCGGGTCCGGAACTCCACATGGTCCGGCCCGTCCCCGGCCCGCCCGAGCACCAGCTCACGCACGACGTCGACCGCGCCGGCCTCCTCGGGCACCACGAAGGCGAGCCGGGCCTGGGCGGCGGCCTCCTCGGTGACCACCAGGGCCGCGTCACCGGAGGCGTACGGCCGGTAGACCTCCAGCCGGACGAGGAGTTCCTCCAGCGCCGTGCGCAGCGCCCAGGGCGCCCGGTCGCGCAGCGCGGGCTCCGCCGACGTGGCGCACACGCGGTTCGCGACCCGCGTCAACCGGTCGACCTCCGCGACCAGCTCGTGCGTGAGGACCTTGTACGCCGCCCGCCGCACCGTCGCCTCCCAGTCGCCGCCCCGGTCCGTCTGGGGGGCCGCGAACCGGCGGTACTGGCCGAGGAGTTCACCGAAGCCGGCCGGGTCGGTGAAGAGGCCGTCGACGTGCCGCAGGGCGTCGTAGCCGGTGGTGCCGGCGACGGGCCAGGAGGCCGGCAGCCGCTCCCCGTCCGACAGGATCTTCTCCACGACCGTCCAGCGCCCGCCGGTCGCCTCGTGCAGGCGCTGGAGATAGCCGTCGGGGTCGGCGAGGCCGTCGGGATGGTCGACGCGCAGACCGTCGATCACGCCCTCGTGGAGCAGCTGGAGGATCTTCGCGTGCGTGGCCTCGAACACCTCCGGGTCCTCCACCCGCACCCCGATGAGCTCCGAGATGCTGAAGAACCGCCGGTAGTTGAGCTCCGTACGGGCCAGCCGCCACCACGCGAGGCGGTACCACTGGGCGTCCAGCAGCTGCGGCAGCGGCAGTTCCCCGGTGCCCTCGCGCAGCGGGAACACATGGTCGTAGTAGCGCAGCACGTCGCCGTCGACCTCCAGGTCGCCGAGCGTCTCGCCGAGCGGCTGCCCCAGCACCGGCAGCAGCACCTGGCCGCCCTGCGCCTCCCAGTCGATGTCGAACCAGCGCGCGTACGGCGACTTGGGGCCCTCGCGCAGCACTTCCCACAGGGCCCGGTTGTGGCGCGGGGCCATGGCCATGTGGTTCGGCACGATGTCGACGACGAGTCCGAGACCGTGCTCGCGCGCGGTGCGCGCCAGCGCGCGCAGCCCTTCCTCGCCGCCGAGTTCCTCGCGCACGCGCGCGTGGTCGACGACGTCGTAGCCGTGCCCCGATCCGGGGACGGCCTCCAGGACGGGGGACAGATGCAGGTGCGAGACGCCGAGCGAGGCCAGGTACGGCACGGCCGCCGCGGCGGCCCCGAACGGGAACGCGGGCTGCACTTGGAGTCGGTAGGTGGCGGTCGGCACCATCGGGTCGGGTCGCTCAGGTGTCATGGAAACCTACGTACCCGCCTCGGCGCGCTTCGTGTCATCGTCCCCTCCACGTGGGCCCACGCGCGTGCCTAACGTCGAGCGATGACGAAGCCGGGGGAGGACGGGGAGACCATGGCACGAGGCGGCGCGTCGGCGACCTACCGCGAGGTCATCGGTCTGACCGGGCCGCTGCTGCCCGTGATGTCGTTCCTGGCCCGGCTGCCGACCGCCACCATCCAGTTCGGCAGTGTGCTGCTGATCGCGCGGACCAGCGGCTCCCTCGCGGCCGCCGGGCTGACCGGCGGCGCGCTCGCCCTCGGGCAGGTGGCCTGCGGTCCGCTGGTGGGCCGGCTCGCCGACCGGCACGGCCAGCGGGCGGTCGTCCTCGTCTTCGCCCTCGCCAACGCCCTCGCGGTGGCCGCCCTGGTCGCCGGGGCGCTCGCGGGACTGCCGACGCCGGCGCTGGTGGTGCTCGGGGCGGCGGCCGGCGCCACCGTGCCGCAGATCGGACCCATGGCCCGGGCACGGCTGGTCGCGCTGGCCCGCCGGACCGGAGCCCGCGAGAGCACCGTGGGCGCCGCGCTCTCCTTCGAGAGCACCCTGGACGAGATCTCCTTCGTCCTCGGGCCGGCCCTGGTCGGCCTGGCCGCGGTGACGGCGCATCCGGCGTACGCGCTGGGCGGCGCGGCGGTGCTGGTCGGCCTGTGCGGCACCGGGTTCGCGCTGCACCGGACGGCCGACGTGGAACGGCCCCGGGCCCTGCGCACGCCGTCGGAGCGAGGAACCGGTCCCGCCGCGCCTCGCATCCCCCGCGCCATTCACCCCCTGCGAGCCGCGCTCGCCCTCCAGGGCGCCATGTTCGGTGCCTGTCAGGCCGGTATCACCGCGCTGACCGAGCGGCTCGGACAGCCGGAGCAGGCGGGGCTCGTCTACGCCGCCATGGGCGTGATGAGCGCCGTCGCGGGGTTCTCCATGGCCGTCGTGCCGAGCCGCGTCGGGCTGAGCGCGCGGTGGCGGGCGGCCACCGGGGCCGCGTTCGCGCTGTCCCTGCCCCTGCTGTGGACCGACGGCCTTCCCGCTCTCTACGTCACCGTCACGGTCCTCGGCGTGGCCTACGCCCCGCACCTGATCACGGTGTTCGGGCTCACCGAGCGCGTGGTACCGCCCGCGCGGCTCGCCGAGGCGATGACGGTGGCGACGAGCGCGCTGGTCGGCGGGCAGGCGCTGGCCGTCGCCGGAGCCGGGCGCCTCGCCGAGTCGTACGGCCCCGCGGCGGCCTTCGGGGTGGCGAGCCTCGCCGCGGCGCTCGCGTGGCTGATCGCGCTGGCGGTGCGCCCGGCGTCGTACACCGGACGGACCGCCGGAAGCGAACGCCACGCGCGCGTGCCGGAGCGACCACCGAGCCCGTCCGGCTAGACCGGCCGCTGAAGCACCGTCATGCTCCGGTCCACCAGCGTCAGCCGGTCTCCGCCCGTCACCTTCTGTCCCTCGCCGCGCAGCACGCCGTCCGCGCCGGCGGTGTCGACCACGACCTGCCACTGCCGGCCGTGGTTGACCGGCACGACGAAGTCCAGCGTGCTGGGCGAGGCGTTGAACATCAGCAGGAACGAGTCGTCGCCGATCCGCTCCCCGCGCGCGCCCGGTTCGGAGATCGCGTTGCCGTTGAGGAACACCGTCAGCGCCGAGGCGGGCGCCGAGTCCCAGTCCTGCTGGGTCATCTCCTGGCCCTCCGGGGTGAACCAGGAGATGTCCGACAGCTCGTCGTGGGTGCCCGCCACGGGCCGCCCGTGGAAGAAGCGGCGCCTGCGGAAGACGGGATGGTCCTTGCGCAGCCACACCATCGCGCGCGCGAACGCGTGCAGCCCGCCCTCGTCCTCGTCGGCGTCCGGCCAGTTCACCCAGGCGAGTTCGTTGTCCTGGCAGTACGCGTTGTTGTTGCCGCGCTGGGTGCGGGCGAACTCGTCGCCGTGGCTGATCATCGGCACGCCCTGGGACAGCATCAGCGTGGCGACGAAGTTGCGCATCTGGCGGGCGCGCAGCTCCAGGACGTCCGCGTCGTCGGTCTCGCCCTCCGCCCCGCAGTTCCAGGACCGGTTGTGGCTCTCGCCGTCGCGGTTGTCCTCGCCGTTGGCATGGTTGTGCTTGTCGTTGTACGCGACGAGGTCGTGCAGGGTGAAACCGTCGTGGCAGGTGACGAAGTTGATGGAGGCCAGCGGGCGCCGGCCGTCGTCCTGGTAGAGGTCGGACGATCCGGTCAGCCGGGACGCGAACTCCGCCAGCGCTTGCGGCTCGCCCCGCCACAGGTCCCGCACGGTGTCGCGGTACTTGCCGTTCCACTCGGTCCACAGCGGCGGGAAGTTGCCCACCTGGTAGCCGCCCTCGCCCACGTCCCACGGCTCGGCGATCAGCTTCACCTGGGAGACCACCGGGTCCTGCTGCACCAGGTCGAAGAACGACGACAGCCGGTCCACCTCGTGGAACTGGCGGGCCAGCGTGGCCGCCAGGTCGAAGCGGAAGCCGTCGACGTGCATCTCGGTGACCCAGTACCGCAGCGAGTCCATGATCAGCTGGAGGACGTGCGGGGACCGCATGAGCAGCGAGTTGCCGGTCCCGGTGGTGTCCATGTAGTAGCGCGGGTCGTCGGTCAGACGGTAGTACTGCGGGTTGTCCAGGCCCTTGAAGGACAGGGTGGGGCCCAGGTGGTTGCCCTCGGCGGTGTGGTTGTAGACCACGTCGAGGATGACCTCGATGCCCGCCTCGTGCAGCGCCCGCACCGCCGACTTGAACTCCAGCACCTGCTGGCCGCGGTCGCCCCAGGAGGCGTACGCGTTGTGCGGGGCGAAGAAGCCGATCGTGTTGTAGCCCCAGTAGTTGTTCAGGCCCATGTCGACCAGCCGGTGGTCGTTGACGAACTGGTGCACCGGCATCAGCTCCAGTGCCGTCACACCCAGCTCGGTGAGGTGCTCGATGAGCGCCGGGTGCGCGAGGGCGGCGTAGGTGCCGCGCAGCTCCTCGGGCAGCCCCGGGTGCCGCATCGTCAGGCCCTTCACATGGGCCTCGTAGATCACCGTGTGGTGGTACTCGGTGCGCGGCCGCCGGTCGTCGCCCCAGTCGAAGTAGGGGTTGACCACGACCGACGACATCGTGTGCGGTGCCGAGTCGAGGTCGTTGCGCCGGTCGGGTTCGCCGAAGTGGTAGCCGTACACCTCCTCGCCCCAGCCGATCGAACCGCTGATCGCCTTCGCGTACGGGTCCAGCAGCAGCTTCGCGGAGTTGCAGCGCAGCCCGCGCTCGGGGGCGTACGGGCCGTGCACCCGGAAGCCGTACCGCTGTCCCGGCATGACGCCCGGCACATACGCGTGCCGCACGAAGGCGTCGCTCTCGCGCAGTTCCACCGCCGTCTCCGAGCCGTCGTCGTGCAGCAGACACAGCTCTACTCGGTCCGCGGCCTCCGTGAAGACCGCGAAATTCGTGCCGGCGCCGTCGTACGTGGCACCGAGTGGATATGCCTCTCCAGGCCAGACCTGCATGGACACGACTCTTTCAGCTCGGGCACGCCGTCGGGGACGCCTTGACGTCGAGTCTCCCCGAAAGTGATGGAACCACCTATGACTTACGTCCCTCTTACCGGTCGACCAGTGCAGAAGACAGGTATGCCGACAAGCGCGTACCAGTGGGGCCGACACGTACTCCCGGGGACCTACGGGGAGTAGGGGGAAGATGTGCGCAAGATAGTGCACCGCCACCTGGGCAAGGTGGTGGCAGGTGCGGCGATCGCGGTGGCCGGAACGGCCGTGATGGTCGGAATCACCCTGCCGGGGACGGCGGGGGCCGACGAATCGGGAGAGGACGGCAGCGGCCGGTCCGCCCAGCAGGCGGCCCAGGGGCAGGGGGCCGCGGCGGCGCCGCCCGGCGTCGTCGAGCAGGCGCCCGACGAGGGCGACCGGGGCACCGGCAACGACCCGCTGACCGACGACGAGCTGGAGCGGGCCGCGAAGCTCGCGGCGAGCCCGCAGATGCGCAGCGCCGCCGAGGACGTCGACGGCGACCGCGGCCCGCAGCGCGTCGGCGTCGACCTCGCCGAGCCGGAGTCCGGCGAGCAGGCCAGGGCCGACGCCCCGCGCCGCGCCGAGGTGACGTTCTACGACTACAAGGCCGACACGCTCGTCACCAGGACGGTCAACCTCGACACCGGCAAGGTGGAGCAGACCACCACCGAGCGCGGCGTCCAGCCGCCGCTGAGCCGGGACGAGTACGCCGAGGCGGCGAAGATCCTGATCGCCGACCCGCTCGGCGCCGGCATGAAGGCCGACTTCAAGGACGCCACCGGCAAGGAACTCACCTCCCCGGACCAGCTGCTGCTCAACGGCGCCGTGTACCGGGCCGCCCCGGGCGCCCAGCCGGCCGTACTCGACAAGTGCGGGGACCACCGCTGTGTGCGCCTGTTCCCGAAGGTCAAGAACGGGCCCTGGATCGACGCCCGGTCCTTCGTGGTCGACCTGAGCGCCCGCAAGGTCGCCAAGCTCGACATGGGCTGAGCCGCAGTCGGTTCAGTTTTCCAACCCGCACTCCACGCAACCGCACCTCACGTACTTGCACCTCCTGTAAGGGAGTCACTTCTTCATGCGCGTGAACAGAATGAGCCGTGCCCGCAAGGGCGCAGCCCTGGGCCTGTCCGTGGCCGCGCTGGCCGCCGGCGCGACGACCGGCGCCGGGCCCGCCTCCGCCCAGCCGAAGAACGCCCCGGCGCCCGCCGCCGATTGCAGCGCCGCCTACCGCATCGAGCAGAAGCTCACCGGCGGCACGACCTGGCGGATGTGCTGGCGCTACGACGGCAAGGCCGGACTCGTCCTGGAGAACATCTCCTACCAGCCCAAGGGCGAGACCAAGCCGATCAAGGTCCTCAACAGCGCCCGGCTCGGCCAGATCCACGTCCCGTACGACGACGGAAGCGTCGAGTACGACGACCTGACGGGCTTCGGCTTCGCCCAGGGCCTGATGAACCTGGCGCCCGGCGAGTGCCCCGGCGGCACCATCAAGACCGTCAAGGTGCCGGAGGCCTGGGACCCGCAGAACCAGAACGTCAAGGGCCTGTGCACCACCACCCGCGCGCGTGGGCACGCCTACCGCATGCAGGGCGACAGCGCCGACAAGGTCTACCAGGCGCAGAGCAAGGACCTGCTCGTCTACTCGGTCAACCAGGTCGGCTGGTACGAGTACATGACCGAGTGGCGCTTCCAGGACGACGGCACGGTCACGATGAACGTCGGCGCGACCGGCAGCCTGTCGTACGACGACTACGACGCCGGCGACGGCCGCGGCTGGCCCATCGGCAAGGGCGACCGGGCCAAGGCCACCAGCCACAGCCACAACGTCTTCTGGCGCCTCGACTTCGGTCTGGACGGCTCCACCAAGAACCGTGTCGAGCAGTACGACTCGACGGTGACCGCGCCCGCCGCCGGTGACCGGGCCCCGAAGACCAAGACCACGGTCACCAAGGTCGGCAAGGAGCTCGCGGGCGACGCCAAGGCCTACCGCTGGTGGCGCATGGTGAGCGCGACCGGCAAGAACAAGGACGGCCACGCCCGCTCGTACGAGATCGTCCCCGGCGCCACCACGAAGTACCCGGGCCGCAGCTTCACCAAGCACGACGTGTACTTCACCGAGTACGACAAGTGCGAGAAGTTCGCCTCGAACAACCCCGGTTGCGGCAACGGCCACCCCAAGAACGTCGACAAGTGGGTCGGCGGCCAGGCACTCAAGCACCCGATCACCTGGATGAACGTGGGCTTCCACCACATCGCCCGGGACGAGGACCAGCAGCCCATGCCGGTCCACTGGCAGGGATTCTCCATCGTCCCGCGTGATGTGACGGCTATGAATCCGCTCACTCCGGGCGAGCTCGCCTGGCAGAACGGACACTGGCAGCCGCGCAGTTGAGAAACGACGTGTCCATCCGGCTGCACCGCCCACCGCTCCCGGAGTACCCTTCCTTGATCGTTGGGACGGGGAGTGCTCGGGGGAGCGGAAGGCGGTGCGCGGGTGGGCTCGGGAGGGCTGGAGTTGCCCCCTGGTGACGAGGGTCACGAGGGGAACTCCACAGAGGTCCCGCCCGGCACGGTGTCCCTGGCACGGCCGATGGAGACGAACTCCATCGGCCCGGAGCTGGACTGGGACACCGACGCCTGGCGCGAGGTGCGTACGCGCGCCCAAAGAGCCGGCCGGGCCTACATCTGGCTGAACCTCGTCGAACAACGGCTGCGCGCGGTCGTGGCCGCCGTGCTGCGCCCCATCTACGAACCCGTCCACGGCGACGAATGGGTGGTCGCGGCGGCCGGCCCGGCAGGCCAGGAGTGGGTGCAGCGCGCGGTCGCGGTACGCGAAGTCAGCCGCCGCAAGGGATACTTGCTCGACCCTGCAGACGACAACGTCCTCAGCTTCCTGACGCTGCCCCAGCTGCGCGAGCTGATGGTGCAGCACTGGCCGTGCTTCGAGCCGTACGTCGACGACCGCAGAGACGTCGAACTCGCGCTGGACGAGCTCGAGGTGAGCCGGAACGTCGTCTCGCGCAACCGCGCCCTGTCCGAGGCCGTCCTCAACCAGGCGGAACGGGCCTCCGCGCGCCTGCTGGAGATCCTCGGCACGGCCGGTGACGTGCCCTCCGCGCGCCGGCTGCCCATCGACGCCGTGGAGGACCTGGTCGGCGACCGGTACGCCGATGTGGTCGCCGTGCACCCCGACCGGGTGCGGCTGCTGCGGCAGTTCCCGGCGGAGGACATCTTCGGCGGCGCCCGGCGGCTCGACGCCATCGGCATCGGCCTCAACCTGCTGGTGCAGAACTTCTCCGGCCGGCGCCTGGTGCGGCTCGCCGAGTCCGGGTGCCGGGTGCGGCTGCTGTTCCTGAACCCGGCCTCCAGCGCGGTCAAGCGACGCGAACGCGAACTCGGCATCAAGCGGGGCGAGCTGAGCCGCGCGGTCGAGATGAACATCCTGCACATGCGCCGGGTGCGGGCCCGGCTGCGTGACCCCGACGCCTTCGAGATCCAGGTCTTCGACGACACGCCCCGCTTCACGGCGTATCTGGTGGACGGCGACGGCGCGGACGGCGTCGCGGTCGTGCAGACCTATCTGCGGCGGATGCGGGGTCTGGAGGCGCCGGTCCTGGTGCTCCGCAACGGCAGCAAGATGGTCAAGTCGGACGAGATCGACGAAGGTGGACTCTTCCCCACCTATCGCGAGGAGTTCGAGCTGATGTGGGCGGATTCGCGACCGGTGTCCTGAACCGTCCGGCAGGAGGGCCCGGCCCGCCTGTGCCCGCCGCCAAGCGGAATGCGGTCCTCTGATTGTCAGTGGCCCATGGGAAGGTGGAGACCACTGGGGGAACGCACCACAAGAAAGGGGGACCGCCCATGGGCTGGCACCGTGAGCTGCTGATCGGCTTCGACCTGGAGACGACGGGCACCGATCCGCGCGAGGCGCGCATCGTGACGGGGGCCGTGATCGAGGTCGGGGACGGGCAGCCCATAGGGCGCAAGGAGTGGCTGGCGGATCCGGGCGTGGAGATCCCGCCGGACGCGGTCGCGGTCCACGGGATCAGCAACGAGCGCGCGGCCGCCGAGGGCCGCCCGGCCGACCGGGTGGCGGACGCCATCGCGGACGTCCTCGTCACCTACTGGAAGACAGGCGTGCCGGTCGTCGCCTACAACGCCGCCTTCGACCTGAGCCTGCTCTCCGCCGAACTGCGGCGTCACGGACTGGCGTCCCTGCGCGACCGTCTGGGCGGCGCGGACCCCGCTCCGGTCATCGACCCGTACACCATCGACCGCTGGGCCGACCGCTACCGCCGGGGCAAGCGCAACCTCGAAGCGGTCTGCCGGGAGTACGGCATCGCTCTCGACTCGGCGCACGACGCGTCCGCCGACGCCCTCGCCGCGGCCCGGCTGGCCCGTGCGATAGCCCACCGCCACCCCAAGATCGCGGGCCTCGGCCCGGCGGAGCTGCATCGCCGTCAGATCGAGTGGCATGCCGAGCTGGCGGCGGACTTCCAGAACTTCCTGCGCCGCAAGGGCGACGCCACGGCGGTGGTCGACGGGACGTGGCCGCTCAGGGAACCGGCGGAGGAGACGGTGCCGGGAGAGACGGTCTGAGGTCCGGCGACGGAGGCCGAGCCCGGAGTCACACCTGTGCCGGTGCCGCGATGCGCTCGATCCGCGGCTTCGCCAGCCGCTCGTAGTCCGCGCCGGACAGGAGCAGCGAGCGGTCGAGCCGGGCGGCGTTGAAGTACAGCCTCGGCCGGGCCACGACGTCCGGATCGGCGACGACCTCAAGTCCGGGATCGAAGCTGAACGGCAGGACCGTACCGGGGACGGCCCGGGCCAGCCGCTCGGCGGTCTCCGCGTCGCTGAAGCCGACATAGCGCGCGTCGAACAGCGCCCGGACGGCGTCCAGGTCGACCCGCCGGTCCCCGGGCACGACCGCGAGGACGTGGCGTGTGGTGCGGCGGTCCACCTTGACCCGCAGCACAAGGCACTTCGCGGCCTCGGAGGCCGGGTGGCCGCGCAGGGCGCTGACGGCCTCGGTACTGCCCTCGGGCTCGTGGTCGATGAGGCGGTGGTCGACGCGGGAGGACTCGAGCAGGGAGATCAGCCGCTCGTAAGTGTCGTAGGCGCTGTGGGCGCGGTGGCCGCCGTCGGTGTGCTCGGGCATACGGAGTCCTTGCTGAGGGTGGGGGCGTGGGCGTTGGCGTGAGTCTGGGTGTCGGCCGAGGGGCGTGCGGGTTGCGGTGCGCCGCGATGGGTCCGCTCCACCGCCTGGCCCCAGTACGTTCCGGCGACCATCAGCGCCGCCCCGAGGAAGGTGAGCGGTGTGAGGTGCTCGCCGCCGAGGGCCACGCCCACCGCGACGGCCCACACCGGCTCGGTGCCCAGCAGCAGGCTGGCGCGGCTCGCGGAGGTGCGTTGCACGGCCCAGGTCTGGGCGAGGAAGGCGAACACGCTACAGAACAGGGCGAGATAGAGGAGCTGGGCCCAGGTCGCCGGGTCCGCGCGGACCAGCGCCGGCAGGTCGTGAGCCGCGACGGGCAGGAACAGGGCCGTGCCGACGAGCGTCTGCACGGTCGTCAGGTGGGCGGGCCGGACCGCCCGTCCCGAGGTGAAGCGGCCCACGAGGGCGACATGCACGGCCCGGATCAGCGCGGCGCCGAGCATCAGCAGATCGCCGAGCCGGGGTGAGTGGAAGCCGTTGCCGGACATCAGCAGTCCGACGGCCAGGACGCACACCGCGGTCGCGGCGAAGAAGGCGGGAGGAAGGGTGCCACGACGGCCGCCGCGGTCGAGGAGCGGGGTGAGGACGATGGTCAGGCTGATGATGAGGCCGGCGTTCGCGGCGCTGGTGTGGGCGACGCCGTACGTCTCCACGATCAGGACAGCGGCCTGGGTCACCCCGAGGGGAACACCGGCCCGCAGCTCTTCACGCGTCCACCGCCGCTGCCCGCGCCGCTGGGAGGCGAGCAGACCGAGGCAGGTGACGGCCGACAGGGCGTAGCGGGCGAACAGCACGAGCAGGACGGGGAGCGCGGCCGTGGCTGTCTGGGCGGACAGATAGCTGGAACCCCAGACGAGCGCGACAAGGAGGAGTACCGCATCGGTACGGCGGACGTCGGACACCCGCCCACCGTGCACCGCAGCCGTCCCTGAAGCCCAGTACCACTTTCTAAAACGATCATTTAGCGTGACTACATCGTCTTCCCTACACTGAGGCGATGGACGAACGGCAGCTGCGGATCCTCCGGGAGCTCGGCGAACTGGGCAGTGTCACGGCGGTCGCCGAGGCGCTGCTCGTGACGCCGTCGGCGATCTCCCAGCAGTTGCGGCTGCTCCAGCGCGCGATGCCGGTGCCGCTCACCGAGCGCCAGGGCCGGCGGCTGGTGCTCACCGACGCGGGGCAGGCGCTGGCGGGTGCGGCGGTGCAGGTGGAGACGGCGCTGGCACGGGCACGGCACACGGTGGAGGAGTTCGTCGGGCGGCCGGACGGGGAGGTGTCGGTGGCGGCGTTCCACAGCGCGGGCGCCGCGTTCTTCCCTTTGCTGGTCCGCGCACTGGCCGGCCCGGGCCATCCGGTGCCGAGGCTGGCCGACGAGGATGTGCCGCAGGAGGACTTCCCCCGGCTCACCCGGGAGTACGACATCGTCCTGGCCCACCGGCTCGACCACGCCCCGCCATGGCCGCAGACGGTGGCCGCGACGACGCTGCTGCGTGAGCCACTGGACGTGGCGATGCCCGCGGACCATCCCTTGGCCGCGAAGCGCCGGGTCACCCCAGGAGACGTGGCCGACGAACCGTGGATCACCGTGCACGACGGCTTCCCGGTCCTGGCGGTCATCGAGGCCATCGCCGCGGCGGCGGGCCGTCGCCCCCATCTGGCGCACCGCATCAACGAGTTCGCGGTGGTCGCGGAGGTCGTGGCCGCCGGGGGCGGTATCGCCCTGATGCCACGCCTGACGATGCGCCCGCATCCGGCGCTGGTGCTGAGACCGCTGAGCGGCGTGCAGGCGAGAAGGCACATCGACGCCCTCTATCGCCCCGAGCGGACGGCGAGAGCGGCGTTCCGCACGGTCCTGACCGAACTGCGCCACGCCGCGCGCACGATCCAGGACAGGGAATCCGACGGCACCGCGTCGTCGTAGACGGGTGTGGGGGAGAAGGGCCGTATGACGTACGGCCGGGGCCCCGGTGCCGGCGTCTGAGGTCAACCCCTCAGAACGGATACCACCGCACCGTCTCGTCCGCCTCCCGCAGCGACGCCACCCGTCGCCCGAACTCCGCCAGCGCCTTCGGGTTGCTCGGCGCATGCTGAGCGACCCACGCACAGCTGGCCGTCTCCCGGGCCCCCCGCAGCACCGGACACCCCTCCCACTCCCGCACATCCCAGCCGTACTTCTCGACGAACGACTCATAGGCCGCCGCGGGCAGCCCGTACCGGTCCCGCGACAGCGCCATCACCACCAGGTCGTGCTCCCGCAGATCGAAGGAGAAGGTCTCCAGATCGACCAGCACCGGCCCCGCCACCCCCACATGCACATTGCGCGGCAACGCGTCCCCGTGGATCGGCCCCGGCGTCAGGCGCGGAGTCAGCCCCGCCGCGGCCGTGGCGAACCCGTCCCGTCGCTGCCGCAGATACGCCGCGTCCGCCGGGTCGATCGCATCGCCCGCCAGCCGCAGCCACCGCTCCACACCGCCCAGCAACTCACGGGGCGGCAGCTCGAAGGGGGGTGCCGGCAGGGCGTGCACGAGCCGCAGCAGTTCGGCCAAATCCCGTGGCTCGGCGGGCCGTAGCGCTTCGGGCAGCCGGTGCCACACGGTCACCGGGTGCCCCTCCACCAGCCGCGCCTTCGGCTCGGCCGCCCGCACCGCCGGCACGCCCGCTTCGGCCAGCCACACGGCGATGTCGAGTTCGCGCCGCGCCCGGTCGAACAACTCCGCGTCCCTGCCCACCTTGACGACCAGGTCACCGGCGGCGAACACCGCGTTCTCGCCCAGGGCGAGCAGTCGCGCGTCCCGCGCCGGCCCGGGCAGTACGTCCGCCGTGGCCAGTACGTCCCGGGCCCGTGCCTCGTCCATCGTCCGCCTCCGTGTGGTCGTACGCCTGCGTGAACGGCGTCGGATTCCCGCCATCGCCGCTCAGTCTCGCATTTCCACAGGTCGGACCGCGTGCGCGCGGCCTTGACGGGGTACGGCGCCTTCACGACCATGACGGGGCCCACCCGAGCCGTGCAAAGGGGCTGATTCCGTGACATTGGTGACCGAGGCGGAGAGGCCGGTGAGGCCTGCGCCGGGCGGCAAGGGCCGGCGGCGCGGCACGGATCACGGCGCCTGGTTCCTCGTCCTGCCCGCCCTGATCCCCATCCTGATCCTGAGCGTCGGACCGCTGCTCTACGGCATCCTGCTGGCCTTCACCGACGCCCAGTCCGGACGCACCCGGCCCACCCAGTGGATCGGCGCCCTCAACTTCCGGGACCTGCTGCACGACACGCTGTTCTGGGAGTCGTTCCGGATCGGCCTGGTCTGGGCCGTCGGCGTCACCGTGCCGCAGTTCCTGTTGGCGCTCGGCCTCGCCCTCCTCCTCAACCAGGATCTACGGCTGAGATGGCTGGCGCGTGCCCTCGCGATCGTCCCCTGGGCCATGCCCGAGGTCGTCGTCGGCGTGATGTGGCGGCTGGTCTACAGCCCCGACGCGGGCATCCTCAACGAGACCCTGCGCGACCTCGGCCTCGGCGACGGCCGCGACTGGCTCAGCGGGCTCGGCACCGCCCTGCCCGCCGTGATCGTCGTGGGCGTGTGGGCGGGAATGCCGACCACGACGGTCGCGCTGCTGGCCGGCCTCCAGAACACCCCGCGCGAACTGCACGAGGCCGCGGCCGTGGACGGCGCCGGTGCCTGGCGCCGCTTCCGCACGGTCACCTGGCCCGCCCTCAAACCCGTGGCCCTGTCCATCACCGCACTCAACCTGATCTGGAACTTCAACTCCTTCGCCCTGGTCTACGTCCTCACCAGCGGCGGCCCCGGCGGCCGCACCCGCCTTCCGATGCTCTTCGCCTATGAAGAGGCCTTCCGCTACGGCCAGTTCGGCTACGCGGCGGCCATGGGATGCGTGATGGTCGCGCTGATCTCGGTACTCCTCGCCGTGTTCCTGGTCGGCCGGCTCCGGGGAGGTGACGAGGCGTGAGGACCAGCCGCACCGGCCGCGCCGGACAGTACGCCGCCCTGCTCGCCTACCTCGTCTTCCTCGCGTTCCCCTTCCTGTGGCTGGTCTCCACCGCCTTCAAACCCCCGCGCGAGCTGGGCAGTCTGCACCCCACCTGGATCCCCGACGACCCCACCCTCGCCAACTTCCGCCAGGCCTTCGACGAGCAGCCCCTGCTGCACGCCGCGCTCAACTCCCTGATCGCCGCGCTCGGCGCCGCCCTGATCGCCGTACTCCTCGCGACGCCGATGGCGTACGTCATGGCCCGCCGGCACCGCACCCCGCTCGCGCGGGCCGCGACCGGGTGGGTGGTGGTCAGCCAGGCCTTCCCGCTGGTGCTGGTGATCATCCCGCTGTTCCTGGTGCTGAAGAACCTGCGCCTGATCAACTCCATGCCGGGTCTGATCATGGTGTACGTGGTGTGGGCGCTGCCGTTCGCGCTGTGGATGCTCGTCGGATACGTCCGCGCGGTGCCGCCCGAACTGGAGGAGGCGGCGGCGGTCGACGGGGCCGGGCGGCTGCGCACCCTCGTCTCGGTGACCGCGCCGCTGCTGGCGCCCGGGATCGTGGCGACGGGGCTGTTCGCGTTCGTCACGGCGTGGAACGAGTTCTTCTTCGCGCTCGTGCTGCTGAAGACCCCCGAGAAGCAGACCCTGCCGGTCGTCCTCACCCACTTCATCGGCGCGGAGGGGGTCGCGGACCTGGGTCCGCTGGCCGCCGCGGCGTTCCTCGCGACCCTGCCCTCGCTGGTGGTGTTCGCAGTCCTCCAGCGACGGATCACAGGCGGCATGCTCGCCGGGGCGGTGAAGAACTGATGCGCGTCAAAGTCGCGGGCCTGATCGCCCTCGTCCTGCTGCTCGCCGGCTGCACCTCGGACGGCGGCGACACCGGCACCGGCCGCGTCACCCTTCGCTTCCAGTCCCTGGCCTGGCAGGAGGAGTCCGTCGAGGTCAACCAGGAGCTGGTGAAGGAGTGGAACGCCGCCCATCCGGACGTCAAGGTCGAGTATGTCCAGGGAAGTTGGGACGGCGTCCACGACCAGTTGCTCACGTCCTTCGAGGGCGGCGAGGCGCCGGACATCATCCACGACGCCTCGGACGACCTCGCGGACTTCGCGTACGGCGGCTACCTCGCCGATCTGACCGACCTGCTGCCCGAGCGACTCAAGTCGGATATCCCGCAGCGCAGTTGGGAGACGGCGACCTTCGGTGACGGCGTCTACGGCGTCCCCTTCCTCCAGGAGCCACGGGTGCTCGTGGCCAACGCGAAGTGGCTGAAGGAGGCCGGCGTACGTATCCCCACTCCCGAACACCCGTGGAGCTGGCCCGAGTTCAAGAAGATCACCGACGAACTCGGCGGCGACGGCAGGTACGGGGTGGCCTGGCCGCTCAAGGAGCCCGTCTCCGCCACGCTCAACCTGTCGCTGTCGTCCGGCGGACAGCTCTTCCACCGGGGCGCCGACGGCAAGGTGACCGTCCGCTTCGAGGCCGCCGACGAGGTCATGCCGCGCACCGTCCGGGACCAGGTCAACGCCGACCGCAGCGCCTCGCCCACGACCCTGGGCAGCGGTGGCTCGGACACCCTGCCCGGCTTCTTCGGCGGCCGGTACGCGATGGTCCCGCTCGGCTTCTCCTACCGCCAGCAGATCGTGCAGCAGGCGCCGAAGGGCTTCGACTGGCAGGTGCTGCCCGCCCCGGCGGGCGCCGACGGCCTGACCCAGGGCGTCAGCCCGCAGACCCTGTCCATCGCCGAGGACAGCCCGCACCAACGGGAGGCGGCCCGGTTCATCGACTTCCTGCTGCGCCCCGAGAACATGGTGCGACTGGCGCTCGGCGACTGGATGCTGCCCACCGGTACGCAGGCCCTGAAGGACCCCGCCCTGCATACCACCGAGGACGACTGGGCCACCGGCACCGCCCTCGCCGGCCACCTGCGTTCGGCGCCCGCGCAGTCCGTGCGGGGCTACCCGGAGTGGAAGGACAAGGTCGCCACGCCCGCCTTCCAGGAGTACTACAGCGGGGCGATCGGTCTCGGTGAGCTGCGGGAGCGTCTGGAGGAGGACGGGAACCTGGTCCTCGCGCGCTACCAGCGCTGACGTAATTCGGTTGTCCGCGCCGTCCGGCCGCGCCTAACGTGCCGTCCGTGGCAGCGAACAACGCGATCATCATCACCGGTCTCGGCCGGGGCGACGCGCACTCCGTACGGATGCGCCGCGGCCCCGGAGCCCTGACCGGCCCGGGGAGCCACGCCCGCTGATCCGTCGCGGACGCGCTTCGCCCCCTTTCTTCTCCTCTGTCTTCCGGTCAGGGCCTTCGTCTGCCCTTCCCCTCTCTCCACGGAAGACAAGGACCGCAGGCCATGGCCCGCCCCACCCGCGTTTCCCGCGCGCTCTCCCAGAACTTCCTCGCCGACCGCGCCGCCGCCCGCCGCCTCGCCCGGCTCGCCGTACCGAAGGGACGCAGCGCACCCCTGCTGCTCGAAGCGGGCGCCGGAGAAGGCGCGTTGACCGAGCTGCTCGCCCCGCGCTGTCAGCGCCTGATCGCCTACGAGATCGACCCACGGCTCGTCCCCGCACTGCGCTCACGTTTCTCCGGCACTCCCCAGGTCCGCGTCGTCGGCGAGGACTTCCTCACCGCACGAGCACCGCGCACGCCGTTCTCCGTCGCCGGGAACGTGCCCTTCTCCCGTACCGCCGCCATCGTCGACTGGTGCCTGCGGGCCCCCGCTCTCACCGACGCCACCCTCCTCACCCAGCTCGAGTACGCCCGTAAACGCACAGGGGACTACGGCAGTTGGACCCGGCTGACGATCCTGACCTGGCCGCGCTACGAGTGGCGGCTCGTGGGCCGGGTCGGGCGGTACAGCTTCCGGCCCGTGCCGCGCGTGGACGCCGGCGTCGTGCGGATCGAGCGGCGCCGCACCCCGCTGTTGCCGGCCGGTGCCCAGGACAGCTGGCGGCGCCTGATCGAGCTGGGCTTCCGGGGAGTCGGCGGCTCGCTGCACGCGTCCCTGTGCCGGGCGCACCCGAGGCGGCGGGTGGACGCGGCGTTCCGGGCGGCCCGGCTCGACGCGAGGGTTCTGGTCGGTGAGGTGCCGCCGGCGGCATGGCTGAGGCTGCACGAGGTGCTGGCGTCATGAGAACGGACGCGACCGACGCCGAAACAGGTTGCACGAGACGTATCGTCTCGTTTATGGTTCACGACATGACCACCCCCGCGCACATCGCCATGTTCTCCATCGCCGCCCACGGCCACGTGAACCCCAGCCTCGAAGTGATCCGAGAGCTCGTGGCGCGCGGGCACCGGGTCACCTACGCCATCCCCCCGGCCTTCGCCGAGAAGGTCGCCGTGACCGGGGCCGAGCCGAAGCTCTGGAACTCCACGCTGCCCGGACCCGACGCCGACCCGGAGGCGTGGGGGAGCACCCTGTTGGACAACGTCGAGCCGTTCCTGGCCGACGCGATCCAGGCCCTCCCGCAGCTGATCGAGGCGTACGACGGGGACGAGCCGGACCTCGTCCTGCACGACATCACCTCGTACCCGGCGCGCGTCCTCGCCCACCGCTGGGGCGTGCCCGCGATCTCGCTCTCGCCGAACCTCGTCGCCTGGGAGGGCTACGAGGAGGAGATCGCCGAGCCGATGTGGGCGGAGCCGAAGAAGACCGAGCGCGGGCAGGCGTACTACCGGCGCTTCCAGACATGGCTGGAGGAGAACGGCATCACACAGCACCCCGATCCGTTCGCCGGCCGACCCGACCGCTCGCTCGTCCTCATCCCGCGGGCCCTTCAGCCCAACGCCGACCGCGTGGACGAGTCGGTGCACACCTTCGTCGGCGCCTGCCAGGGCGACCGCACCGCCGAGGGCGACTGGCAGCGGCCGGCCGGTGCCGAGAAGGTCGTCCTGGTTTCCCTCGGGTCCGCGTTCACCAAGCAGCCCGCCTTCTACCGGGAGTGCGTGCGCGCCTTCGGCGAGCTGCCGGGCTGGCACCTGGTGCTCCAGGTCGGCCGGCATGTCGACCCGGCCGAGCTGGGTGACCTGCCGCCGAACGTCGAAGTGCGTTCCTGGGTGCCGCAGTTGGCGATCCTGAGGCAGGCCGACCTGTTCGTCACCCACGCCGGCGCCGGCGGCAGCCAGGAGGGGCTGGCGACGGCCACCCCGATGATCGCCGTACCGCAGGCCGTGGACCAGTTCGGCAACGCCGACATGCTCCAGGCGATCGGCGTCGCCCGGCACGTCCCGACCGAGGAGGCCACCGCCGATACCCTGCGCCAGACGGCTCTCGCGCTCGTCGACGACCCCGAGGTCGCCCGGCGGCTGAAGGACATCCAGGCGGAGATGGCCGGGGAAGGCGGCACCCGGCGGGCCGCCGACCTGATCGAGGCGGAGCTCCGGGCGGCCGGGGCATGAGCGAGGGCCCGTCGGTTCCCACGGAACCGACGGGCCCTCTGTCGGGCGGGCGGGGTCAGACGGGCACCCGCTGGCCCTCGTCGTCCCGGGCGGCGCCCCGGGTCACGGCCTCCGGCGCCTCGTCGTGCGTGAGGTCCGGCAGGCGGTTCAGCCACTTCGGGAAGTACCAGTTGCGCTCACCGAGCAGTGCCATGACCGCCGGGAGCAGGACGCCCCGGATGATCGTCGCGTCGATGAGGACCGCCGCCGCGAGGCCGACGCCCATCTGCTTCATGGACTGCATGGACAGCGTTCCGAAGATCGCGAACACGGCGACCATGATGACCGCTGCGCTGGTGACGACCCCGGCCGTGGTGACCACGCCGTGCTGGATCGCGTCCTTCGTCGTACGGCCCCGCAGCCGCGCCTCGCGGATCCGCGAGACCACGAACACGTGGTAGTCCATCGACAGGCCGAACAGGATCACGAAGAGGAACAGCGGCAGCCAGGTGATGATGGCGCCGACGCCCTCCGCGCCCACCAGGGACGCACCCCAGCCGTGCTGGAAGACCGCGACGAGGATGCCGTACGCGGCGCCCACCGACAGCAGGTTCAGCACGATCGAGGTGATCGCGATCGTCAGCGAGCGGAAGCACAGCAGCATCAGCAGGAAGGCGAAGACCACGACGAAGGCGAAGACCGGGACGACCGCTCCGGCCAGCTGGTCGTTGAAGTCCTTCGAACCCGCGACCTGACCGGTGATCGGCGCCTCGACACCGTCCACCTTGCCCAGCGTGGCCGGACGCACGTCGTCGCGCAGCTTGTCCAGGCTCGCGCCCGCCTTGTCGAGGTCGGAGCCGCCGACCAGCGGCACGTACACGAAGGCGACGTTCTGCTCGTCGTGCAGCTTGATCTCGACCGGGCCGCGTGAGGCACCCGAACTGATCGCCCGGTCACGGAAGTCGGCGAGCGCGGACTTCACGTCCGGGGCGTTGATGTCGTTCGCCTTGACGATCACCTCGGCCGGCTCGGAACCGCCCGGGAAGGCCTCGTTGACCCGGTTGTACGTCTGCACGATCGGCAGTGAGTCGCCGAACTCCTGGTCCAGCGTGAGGTTCTGCGTCTTCATGCCGACCGCCGGAGCCGCGATGGCCAGCAGCGCACCGGCCGCGACGACGAACGCGATCACCGGCCGGGCGAGGACGCCCTTCAGCACGGCCGTCCAGAACCGGCTCTCGCGGGTGCCCTGCCCCCGGTTGCGACGGAGCTTGCTCTGCGGGTGCAGGAAGGGGATCTTGCCCTTCTCGACCCGCTCGCCCAGCAGGGACAGCAGCGCCGGAAGCACCGTCACCGACCCGACCATGGCGACGGCCACGACCATCAGCGAGGCCAGGCCCATCGCCTCGAACTCGGCGAGACCGGTGAACAGCATGCCCGCCATCGCCACGCACACCGTGACGCCGGAGACGATGATCGCCCGGCCGCTGGTGGCGGCGGCGACCCTCAGCGCGGTCTGCGCGTCCCGGCCGGCCTCACGCTCCTCGCGCTCACGGCGCAGATAGAACAGGCAGTAGTCGACGCCGACGGCCAGGCCGACCAGCAGCATCACCGAGTTCGCGGTGTCGCTCATCGGCATCACATGGCTGACGATGCCCATCAGGCCCATCGTCGCCATGATCGCGGTGACCGCCAGCAGCACCGGCAGCAGGGCCGCCACCAGCGCGCCGAAGGCGATGAGCAGAATGCCGAGGGCCACCGGCACCGCGGAGTACTCGGCCTTCTGGAAGTCGTCCCCGAACGCGTCGTCGAACGTCTTCATCATGCTCGCGCCGCCGATCTCCTCGATCCGCAGCGACTGATGGTCCTTCTGGACGTCCTCGACGGCCTTCAGCACGGGCTCGACACGCTCACCCGCGGTCTCCGACTCGCCTCGGATGTCGAACTGCACGAGCGCGCTGCGCCCGTCCTTCGAGATCGTCTGTGTGTCGTACGGCGATGTCACGTCCGCGACCTTGCCGGTGCCCTCGACCGCCTCGACGACCGCCGTGACGGCCGTTCGGAACTCGCTGTCGGTCGCCTTGAGCGAGCCGTCCTTGGCCTGGATCAGGACGGTCTCACTGGCCGGCTCCTCGATCCCGGCATCCTCGATGATCTTGGCGGCGGTGTAGTTCTCGCCCTTCAGCTGGTCGCTGTCCTTGACGTCGACGCGGCCGGCCGCCGAACCGAGCCCCATCGCCAGGACGACGAACAGCACCCAGATGCCGACGGCAGCCCATCGGTGCCGGGCGCTCCAGCCGCCGGCGCGAGCGGCGAGACCTCGCACCCGCGTATCTCCGTTCACCATGACGGGCTTGCCCCCTATGTATTGCGGTGGCGGCCCCCTGCCGCCTCCTTTCGATTCGAAGGTATGGGGCGGATAAACCCATCTCGTCGTGCTCCCCGGTGAGGTGCGACGGCCGCAACTCATCCCCGCGACCCCCGGGCCCTCCCCACTGGGGAGGATGACGGCCCCTTACATCTACCCGGCACGGTCGGGGTGAGGATCCCGGGGAGGAAGCCGTGGATCGGGCGAAGGAGGTTGTGTTTCGTGCTGACCGGTAAGTAACTTACGGGTTCCGGCCGTCGTGCCCGCCCCCACGGGGCACGACGGCCGCCCACGGCCGGTCACCTCGCCTTAAGGTGGCCGAATGACGACGTATGCGGCGCTGCTGCGCGGAATCAACGTGGGCGGCAGCAGAAAACTCCCCATGGCCGACCTGCGCACCCTGCTCACCGGACTCGGCCACGACGGCGTACGCACCTACCTCCAGAGCGGCCAGGCGGTGTTCGCCTCCGACCACGGCGACGAGGAGTCCCTGGCGGCGGAGCTCGCGACGGCGATCGAGAAGCGGTTCGGCTTCACTGTGGACGTGATCGTGCGCGACCACGCCTATCTCCGGTCGATCGCCGACAACTGCCCTTTCCCGGCCGCCGAGTTGGAGCCCAAGCAGCTCCACGTCACCTACTTCTCCGCCCCGGTCGACGCCGACCGCTTCGCCGAGATCGACCGAACCGCCTTCCTGCCCGAGGAGTTCCGGCTCGGCGACCGCGCGCTGTACCTGTACGCCCCCAACGGCCTCGGCCGATCCAAGCTTGCCGAAATCCTGTCGCGGCCCCGGCTCAACAAGGGTTTGATCGCCACCAGCCGTAACTGGAACACCGTCGTGAAACTCGTGGAGATGACCGGTGACTGACGTCCATGGCGCCGCAGTGGAAGCCGCCGTCGAGGGGGAACTGCGCCTGCTCCAGCCGCAGGTGCGGTCCTCCGCCGAACTGCTCGCCCAGCTGCTGCACCCGCAGTTCCGGGAGTTCGGCGCGTCGGGACGGCACTGGGACCGCACCTCGATCATCGAGTCCCTCGTCTCCGGCGAGGACGCGGGGCCCCGGCCGGTCGTCGTGTCACGGATCGACGGCGTCCAGCTCGCCCCCGACCTCGTCCACCTCACCTTCGACACGGAGTACAACGGCAGCCACGCGCACCGCAGTTCACTGTGGCGGCTGACGGAGGACGGCTGGCAGATGTACTTCCATCAGGCGACGCCGTTCACGCCCGAGGCGGAGTGACCGTGCGCTACGTCATCATCGGTGCCGGAGCCGTCGGCGGCGTCATCGGCGGACGGCTCGCGGGCTCGGGACACGAGGTCGTCCTGGTCGCCCGGGGCGCCCACTTCGAGGCCCTACGGGATCAAGGGCTGCGGCTCAGGGTGCCGGAGGGGGAGCTGACCCACCGGCTGCCGGTGGTCGACGGACCCGCCGGGCTCGGCGTACTGTGCCCCGACGACGTCCTCGTCCTCGCGGTGAAGACACAGGACAGCGCCGCCGCGCTGCGGACCTGGGGGCCGGCCCCGGTCGAGGGCGGCGGTACGGCCGCCGAGCGGCTGCCACTGGTCTGCGCGCAGAACGGCGTCGAGAGTCAGCGCCTGGCCCTGCGGCTCTTCAGACGGGTCCACGGCGTCTGCGTCTGGCTGCCGTCGACGTACGTCGAACCCGGCGTCGTCGCCGCGGCCGGCCACCCCCTCACCGGCATCCTCCACCTCGGCCGCCACCCGCACGGCACCGACGAGACCGCCCGACTTCTCGCCGAAGACCTGGAGAAGTCGCACTTCGAGGCGCCGGTGGTGGCGGATGTGGCGCGCTGGCAGTACGCCAAGCTGCTGTCCAACCTCGGCAACGCGCTGGAGGCCGTGGCCGGTCCCGTCGACGGCGAGGACGCCCGGGAGCTGTTCCGGCGGGTGCGGGCCGAGGGCGTGGCCGTGCTGGACGCCGCCGGGATCGCGTACACGAGCGCAGAGGAACAGCGCGCGGTCCGGGGCGACAAGGTCACCCTCGTCCCCCTCGACGGGGCCCCGCGCGGCGGCGGTTCCTCCTGGCAGTCCCTCTTTCGGGGCACCGGCACCATCGAGGCCGACTACCTCAACGGCGAGATCGCCCTGCTCGGCCGGCTGCACGGCGTACCGACACCGCTGAACGAGCTCCTACAGCACCTCGCGGACACCTTCGCGCGCGAGCGGCGGGCGCCGGGATCGATGCCGGTGGGGGAGCTGGTGCGGCTGGCCGATGACGCGGTTGTCAACCTGGGCTGATCATCCGACCGCCGCTCGGTCCAACCGCAGGACAAGGGGTCGGTGTTGTCCCTAGGGTGATCGGCGCGACCACCGGGAGGCGGGACAGTGAGCAGCTACAACATCCGTGACATCGACGGTCCGTCCGACAACGGCGCCGATCCGGCCGCGGTGCTGCGCCACGCGGAGCGGCTCGTGGAGCTGCTGGGCATCGAGAACCCGGCGCTCGTCCCCAAGGGCGAGATCGTCCGGGACGAACTGCGCCACGCCGCCCTCGACGGCCTGCCGGCCAACCGAGGCCGAATCCGCTTCGCCCTGGAGGCCATCCGCACCGGCGTACCGGCGGGCAGCGGCAGCCTGGCCCTGGTCCAGCAGATGGACCGGGTGCTCGGGCTCTGACGCGGGGGCGTGGCGCTTTCAGCCCTGACGGCTGCGGGCACCAAGCGTCGCGCTCAGGCCCCGATCGCCGTCAGCACCGGCGTCCGTGCCGCTTCGTAGCGTTCCAGCAGGACCCGGGCCACCTCGGGGGCCGGTCCGAGTACATCCGCCAGTACGTCAGCCTCGGCCGCGCCCCGGGCGATGCGGTCCGGGAGGAAGCCGGGGGCCAGGACGTACGGCGAGACCGCGATCCGTGAGCAGCCCAGGGCGCGCAGCTCGCGCACCGCGTCCTCCGTACGGGGGAGAGATGCGGAGGCGAACGCAGGCCGCACGGCGCACCAACCGGTGTGCCGCCACTCCCGCGCGATTTCTGCGATCACTGCGATCGCCTCCGGGTCGGTGGACCCCGCCGAGGCCAGCACGACCCCGGTCGAGGACTTGTCGGCGGGCGTCAGGCCCGCCTCGTACAGGCGCCGTTCCAGGGCCGACACCAGCAGCGGTGACGGACCGAGCACCTCCGCCTGCCGGATGCGCAGGCTGCGCGGCGCGTCGCGCAGGACCGCCGGGATGTCGGCCTTCGCGTGGAAGGCGCGGGTCAGCAGCAGCGGGAGTGCGACGACGTCGCGGACGCCCTCGGCCGCCAGCGACTCCAGTACCCCCTGCACGGACGGGATGTTGAAGTCCAGGAAGCCGGTCTCCACCCGCACGTCCGGGCGCAGGCGGCGCACGCGTCGCACGAGGGCGTGCACCGTCGCGGCATGGCGCGGGTCGCGGCTGCCGTGGGCGATGACGAGAAGGACCGGTTTCACGGACATCGGGATTCAGCTCCTTGCCAGCAGACCGCGGCTGCGCAGCACCCACCGCTCCAGCGGGCTGAAGATCAGCAGGTCGATGGCGATACCGACGATCAGGATGAGGAGGATGGCGAAGAAGACCATGGACATGGAACTGGTGTTGCGGCCGTTCTCCAGCAACTGGCCCAGGCCCACGCCCAGGTCGGGGGAGGACGCGATGATCTCCGCCGCCATCAGCGAACGCCAGGAGAAGGCCCAGCCCTGCTTCAGACCGGCCAGATAGCCGGGCAGCGCGGCCGGCATCACGATGTGCCAGGTGCCCTTCAGGCCCGTCGCGCCCAGCGTGCGGCCCGCCCGCAGGAAGAGGGGCGGCACCTGGTCCACGCCGGAGACCAGGCCGTTGGCGATCGAGGGCACCGCGCCCAGCAGGATCACCGCGAACATCATCTTGTCGTTCAGACCCAGCCAGATCACGGCGGGCGGCACCCACGCGACCGATGGCAGCGACTGGAGACCGGACAGGATCGGCCCGATCGCCGCGCGCACGAACTTCACCCGCGCCACCAGCAGACCCAGCGGCGTCCCGATCACCAGCGCCAGCAGGAAGCCGAGCAGGCCGCGCGAGACGGACGTCCAGATGTACTCGTGGAGCGTGCCCTGGAGCCACGCCTCGCGCAGCTCGCCCCACACGTCGGCCGGCGCGGGCAGCTTGGACGGGTCGTCGGCGACTCCGGTCGACACCAGGAGCTGCCAGATGCCCAGCACCAGGGCGACGGCGACGATCGGCGGCAGGACCTTCTGGGTCAGGGTCCTGCGCAACGGCGTACGGCTCGTCTGGACCGTGTCCAGGGCGTCCAGGCCGGCTTCGAGTCCGGCGAGATCGTTGCCGTCCTTGGCGGTCGTGTCAGTGCTGGCCATGACGGCGGATCTCCCCACGCAGTTCTTCGGTGATCTCCCGGGACAGCTCCGCGACCGCGGCGTCCTCGATACGGCGCGGCTGCGGAATGCCCACCTCCCATTCCCGGGCGACCCGGCCCGGACGGGAGGACAGCAGCACGACGCGCTCGGCCAGCCGAACCGCCTCGCGCACGTTGTGCGTCACGAACAGGACCGACACACCCGTCTCCCGCCAGATGCGGGTCAGTTCGTCGTGCAGCACGTCCCGCGTGATCGCGTCCAGCGCGGCGAACGGCTCGTCCATCAGCAGCAGCCGGCTGTCCTGGGCGAGCGCGCGGGCCAGGGCGACGCGCTGGCGCATACCGCCGGACAGCTCGTGCACCCGCTTGCCGTACGCGCCCTTCAGCCGGACCAGTTCGAGGAGCCCCTCGGCGCGCTCGCGCCGCTCGGCCTTCGCGATCCCGCGCAGCTTCAGGGCGAGTTCGATGTTCTTGCCGGCCGTCAGCCACGGGAACAGCGCGTGCTCCTGGAACATCAGCGCCGGACGCCCGTCGGTGGTGATGGCGCCGGCCGTGGGCTTGTCGAGCCCGGCCACCAGGTTCAGCAGCGTCGACTTGCCGCAGCCGGACGCCCCGAGGAGGGTGACGAACTCACCGGGCGCGACATCGAGCGTGATGTCGTCGAGGACCAGCTGCTGTCCGGCGGGGCCGGCGAAGGACTTCGACACGTGCTCGATGCGCGCGGCGTGCTCCACGGACACATCCGTGCCGGCGGCCTTGGCGAGGGCTGTTGCCATGGTCGTCACCTCCTGGGATCTCTCGGAATGGGGCTTACTGGACGCCGAGTCCGGCGTCGTCCACTTCGCGTTCGCCCTCGGCCTTGAGGACCTTGTTCAGCGGGGCCAGGTCGTAGATGCCGGTCAGGTCCGGCTTCTGGAGCAGTCCGGCCTCGACCGCGTGCCCGGCCTCCGTGGTGAGCGTGGTGGCCAACGGGTCGTCGGTGACCTGGATGGACTGCCACGCCGGGTCGAGCACGTCGGCCGGCAGCGGCTTGCCGGTGTCGGCCTTCAACTGCGCGTTCGCCGCGGCCTTCGCCTTGTCCGGGTTGGCGCCGATCCACTCGTTGGTCTTCACCGAGGCGCGCAGGACTGCCTCCACGGCCTTCGGGTGCTCCTTCAGGAAGCTCTGCGACACGATCACGTTCGTGATCACGAACTTCTTGTCCGGCCACAGGTCGGCCTCGTCGAGCAGCACCTTCCCGCCCTCGGCGACCAGCTTGGACGCCGTCGGCTCCGGCACCCACGCCCCGTCGATCGAATCGGACTTGTAGGCGTCCGGCGTGATCTTGTTGTCGCTGCGGACGACCGAGACATCACCCTGGCCGCTCTCCGCGTCGACCTTCCAGCCCTGCTCGGCGATCCAGTTGAGGAAGGCCACGTCCTGCGTGTTGCCCAGCTGAGGCGTGGCGATCTTCTTGCCCTTGACGTCCTTCAGGGACTTGATCTTCTCGGGGTTCACCACCAGCTTCACGCCGCCCGAGGCCGAACCGGAGACGATCCGCAGGTTCTTGCCGCCGGACTTGAGGTAGCCGTTGATCGCGGGGGAGGGGCCGATCCAGCCGATGTCGACGGACCCGGAGTTGAGCGCCTCGATCTCGGACGGACCGGCGTTGAACGTCGAGTACTTCGCCGTCGTGCCGCCCAGCTCCTTCTGGAACAGCCCCTCGTGCCGGCCGACCAGCGCGGTGGCGTGGGTGAGGTTCCCGAAGTAGCCGATCTTCACCGAGTCCAGGCCGTCGACCTTGGGCGCCCCCGCGATGGCCTGCTCGGTGTTCTCCTTGGCCTGCGAGCCGTAGCCGCACGCCGCGAGGGCGAGCAGCGGCAGCGCGGCCAGGACGGCGAGCGTCCGTCGCAGGGCGGGGGTGGCAGGCACGGGGAGGGGTTCCTCTCGGTGGCCCGGCACTCACGCCCTGGTCAGGCGCGGCCGGGAGATCGGCAGATGGACGAAGGACGGGTCAGCGCACACATCGCGACACACCGCCCTGTCCGCTGCCGAGGGCGCCGCTGCCGACGCGGCCACCCTCCTTCGCGAACGTGGAGTAGACGTCCTGGGCCCTCATGTCAGAAGTCCCACCCGTCGTCATCGGCCTCGTCCTTGACCGGCTCCGGCGAGGCGAAGGACTCGCCGACCATGCCCGCGGTGAGCGTGGTGCCGTCGCTGGGGTCGATCAGGATGAACGAGCCGGTGCGGCGCGAGTCGGCGTAGGAGTCGACCGGCAGCGGCTCGGCGGTACGGATCTTCACCCGGCCGATGTCGTTGGCGACGAGCTGTCCCGGGTGCGGGTGCAGGGACAGGTCGTCCAGCGTCAGCCGGGACGGGATGTCCTTGACGATCGCCTTCACCGTGCGGGTGCCGTGCTTGAGCAGCACCCGGTGGCCGACGGTCAGCGTGGCGTCCGCCACATGGCAGACGGTCGCCTCGATGTCCTGCGTGGTCGCGGGAGCGTCCTTGGTCGGCACGATCAGGTCGCCCCGCGAGATGTCGATGTCGTCCTCCAGCAGGACGGTCACCGACTGGGTGGTCCACGCGATGCCGACCGGCTCGCCCAGCAGGTCGATGCCGGAGATCCGCGACGTACGGCCCGACGGCAGCACGGTCACGGACTCGCCGACGCGGAACGAACCGGCGGCGATCTGACCGGCGTAGCCCCGGTAGTCCGGGTGCTCGGAGGTCTGCGGCCGGATCACGTACTGCACGGGCAGCCGGGCGTGGCAGTGGCTGAGGTCGTGGCTGACCGGGACCGTCTCCAGGTGCTCCAGGAAGGTCGGGCCGCCGTACCAGTCCATGTTCGCGGACGGGTCCACCACGTTGTCGCCGGCCAGCGCCGAGATCGGGATGGCGGTGATCTCCGGGACGCCCAGCTCCAGCGCGTACGCCGTGAACTCCTCGGCGATCGCGGCGAACACGGACTCCTGGTAGTCGACCAGGTCCATCTTGTTCACGGCGAGCACGACGTGCGGCACCCGCAGCAGCGCGGCGATCGCGGCGTGCCGGCGGGTCTGCTCGACGACGCCGTTGCGGGCGTCGACCAGGATCACCGTCAGCTCGGCCGTCGACGCGCCCGTGACCATGTTGCGGGTGTACTGCACATGGCCGGGGGTGTCGGCGAGGATGAACCGGCGCCGGGGCGTGGCGAAGTAACGGTACGCCACGTCGATCGTGATGCCCTGCTCCCGCTCGGCCCGCAGGCCGTCGGTGAGCAGCGCGAGGTCCGGGGCGTCCTGCCCGCGCGAGGCCGACGCGCGCTCCACTGCCTCCAGCTGGTCGACGAGGACCGACTTGGAGTCGTGCAGCAGGCGGCCGACGAGCGTGGACTTGCCGTCGTCGACGGAGCCGGCGGTGGCGAACCGCAGCAGGGTCGTCTCGGAGAGTTCCGTGGTCGTGCTCATGCTTAGAAGTACCCCTCGCGCTTACGGTCTTCCATCGCGGCCTCGGACATCTTGTCGTCGGCGCGGGTGGCGCCGCGCTCGGTCAGCCGGGACGCGGCGATCTCGGTGATGACCTGCTCCAGCGTCACCGCGTCGGAGTCGACGGCGCCGGTGCAGGACATGTCGCCCACGGTCCGGTAGCGCACGAGACGCTTCTCGACGGTCTCACCGTCCTTCGGGCCGCCCCACTCGCCGGCCGTCAGCCACATGCCGCTGCGCGCGAACACCTCGCGCTCGTGGGCGAAGTAGATCTCCGGCAGCTCGATGCCCTCGCGGGCGATGTACTGCCAGACGTCCAGCTCGGTCCAGTTGGACAGCGGGAACACGCGCACATGCTCGCCGGGGGCGTGCCGGCCGTTGTACAGGTTCCACAGCTCGGGCCGCTGGCGGCGCGGGTCCCACTGCGAGAACTCGTCCCGCAGCGAGAAGACGCGCTCCTTGGCCCGCGCCTTCTCCTCGTCCCGGCGTCCGCCGCC
This sequence comes from Streptomyces sp. NPDC098781, assembly GCF_044759995.1. Lineage (NCBI taxonomy): Bacteria > Bacillati > Actinomycetota > Actinomycetes > Kitasatosporales > Streptomycetaceae > Streptomyces > Streptomyces sp. NPDC098781. The sequence goes on along the minus strand of NZ_JBIWAK010000009.1, from coordinate 130,240 downwards.
GAAGACCGCGTCGAACTTCTCGCTCTGGATCTTCTCCGTCAGCGGCACCGTCTGGAGCGGGTTGCGGGTACCGTCCGGACGCTCCTTGAGCGCGCCGCGGTCGATGTAGTCCTGCACGGACGCGACATGCAGCCGCAGACCGTGCTGGGCGACCGTACGGTCCCGGTACTCGATGACCTCGGGGAAGTTGTGCCCGGTGTCCACGTGCAGCAGCGAGAAGGGGATCGCCGCGGGGGCGAACGCCTTCAGCGCCAGGTGCAGCATGACGATGGAGTCCTTGCCGCCGGAGAACAGGATCACCGGCCGCTCGAACTCGCCCGCGACCTCGCGGAAGATGTGCACCGCCTCGGACTCCAGCGCGTCCAGGTGCGAGAGGGCGTACGGCGCGTCCGTACCCTCCTCCACCTTGGCGACGGTCGTCGTCATGCCAAACCCCTTTCGCTGAGCAGGGCGTACACCGACGCCGCGGACTCCTGCACGGTCTGGTTCTGGGACTCGATGCGCAGATCCGGCGTCTCCGGCTCCTCGTACGGGTCGTCGACGCCCGTGAGCCCCTTGAGCTCGCCCGCGGCCTGCTTGGCGTACAGACCCTTCACATCGCGTACGGAGCACACCTCGACCGGAGTGGCCACGTGCACCTCCAGATACGGCGTCCCGCCCTCCTGGTGGCGCTTGCGCACCGCGTCACGGCTGTCGGCGTAGGGCGCGATCACCGGTACGAGCGTCTTGACGCCGTTACGGGCGAGCAGTTCGGCCAGGAAGCCGATGCGCTGCACGTTGGTGTGCCGGTCCTCGCGGCTGAAGCCGAGGCCCGCCGAGATGAACTCGCGGATCTCGTCGCCGTCGAGCACCTCGACGCGGTGGCCCTCCGCGCGGAGCCGGCCGGCCAGCTCGTGGGCGATGGTGGTCTTGCCGGCGCTCGGCAGACCCGTGAGCCAGACGGTGGCTCCGGTCGTCACCTGCAACTCCTCAGTGTTCGTCGTCATCCGTGCAGCCCGCACTCGGTCTTGCCGCGGCCCGCCCAGCGGCCGGCGCGGGCATCCTCGCCCTCCAGCACCCGGCGGGTGCAGGGGGCGCAGCCGACGGAGGCGTAGCCGTCCATCAGCAACGGGTTGGTCAGCACGCCGTGTTCGGCGACGTAGGCGTCCACGTCGTCCTGCGTCCAGCGGGCGATCGGGGAGATCTTCACCTTCTGGCGCTTGTCGTCCCAGCCGACGACCGGGGTGTTCGCCCGGGTCGGGGACTCGTCGCGGCGCAGCCCGGTCGCCCAGGCCACGTACTCCTTGAGCCCTCGCTCCAGCGGCTCGACCTTGCGCAGCTTGCAGCACAGGTCGGGGTCGCGGTCGTGCAGCTTCGGGCCGTACTCGGCGTCCTGCTCGGCGACCGACTGACGCGGGGTCAGGGTGATGACGTTGACGTCCATCACCGCCTCCACCGCGTCGCGGGTGCCGATGGTCTCCTCGAAGTGGTAGCCGGTGTCGAGGAACACGACGTCCACGCCGGGCATCGCGCGGGAGGCGAGGTGGGCGACCACCGCGTCCTCCATCGACGAGGTCACGCAGAAGCGCTTGCCGAAGGTGTCGGCCGCCCACCGGAGGATCTCCAGCGCGGAGGCGTCCTCCAGGTCACGGCCCGCCCGCTCGGCGAGCGCCTTGAGATCGTCGGTCGTGCGCTCTTCCTGAACCGCGGTCATATCTCGTCTCCCCCTGCGTCGTTGGGCTGAAGGCCCCGGGTGAGCAACCCGAGGAACTTCAGCTGGAATGCGCGGTTGCACGCCGCGCATTCCCACGCGCCGTGGCCCTGCTCGCTGGGACGGAGGTCCTCGTCGCCGCAGTAGGGGCAGTAGAAGGGGGCGGCCCGCTCGCTCATGACAGGGCCTCCTCGGAAGCACGCGCCGCCCACGTGGCGAACCGCTCGCCGTCCTCGCGCTCCTCCTGGAACCGCTTCAGGACGCGCTCGACGTAGTCCGGCAGCTCCTCGGAGGTGACCTTCAGGCCACGCACCTTGCGCCCGAAGCCGGCCTCCAGACCGAGCGCGCCGCCCAGGTGCACCTGGTAGCCCTCGACCTGCTCGCCGCGGTCGTTGACGACCAGCTGCCCCTTGAGACCGATGTCTGCCACCTGGATACGGGCGCAGGCGTTCGGGCAGCCGTTGATGTTGATGGTGAGCGGCTCGTCGAAGTCCGGGATACGGCGCTCCAGTTCGTCGATGAGCTGGGAGCCGCGCGCCTTGGTCTCGACGATGGCGAGCTTGCAGTACTCGATGCCGGTGCACGCCATGGTGCCGCGCCGGAACGAGGACGGCCGGGCGGTGAGGTCCAGCGCCTCCAGGGACTCGACGAGCGAGTCGACCTGCGCCTCCTCGACATCGAGGATGATCATCTTCTGCTCGACGGTGGTCCGGACCCGGCCCGAGCCGTGTGCCTCGGCGAGCTCGGCGATCTTCGTCAGGGTTGTGCCGTCCACCCGGCCGACCCGCGGGGCGAACCCGACGTAGAAACGGCCGTCGTTCTGCCGGTGCACACCGACGTGGTCGCGCCAGCGCTGGAGCGGCTGGGCGGGGGCTGGGCCGTCGACCAGCTCACGCCCCAGGTACTCGTCCTGGAGGATCTGGCGGAACTTCTCCGCGCCCCAGTCCGCGACCAGGAACTTCAGACGGGCGCGGGTGCGCAGCCGCCGGTAGCCGTAGTCGCGGAAGATGCCGATCACGCCCGCCCAGACGTCCGGGACCTCGTCCAGCGGCACCCAGGCGCCGAGCCGGACACCGATCTTCGGGTTGGTGGACAGGCCGCCGCCGACCCACAGGTCGAAGCCGGGACCGTGCTCGGGGTGGTGCACACCGACGAACGCGACGTCGTTGATCTCGTGCGCCACGTCCAGCAGCGGCGAGCCGGAGATCGCCGTCTTGAACTTGCGCGGCAGGTTGGAGAACTCCTTGCTGCCGATGTACTGCCGGTGGATCTCGTCGATGGCCGAGGTGCCGTCGATGATCTCGTCCTCGGCGATACCGGCGACCGGCGAGCCGAGGACCACGCGCGGGGTGTCACCGCAGGCCTCGGTGGTGGACAGGCCGACCGCCTCCAGCCGGTTCCAGATCTCGGGCACGTCCTCGATCCGGATCCAGTGGTACTGGACGTTCTGCCGGTCGGTGATGTCGGCGGTGCCGCGCGCGAACTCCTGCGAGACCTCGCCGATCACCCTCAGCTGCTGGGTGGTGAGCCGGCCGCCGTCGATCCGCACCCGCAGCATGAAGTACTTGTCGTCCAGCTCCTCCGGCTCCAGGATCGCGGTCTTGCCGCCGTCGATCCCGGGCTTGCGCTGGGTGTAGAGGCCCCACCAGCGCATCCGGCCGCGAAGGTCGTTGGGGTCGATCGAGTCGAAGCCACGCTTGGAGTAGATCGTCTCAATGCGTGTCCGCACATTGAGACCGTCGTCGTCCTTCTTGAACTGCTCGTTGCCGTTGAGCGGGGTGAAGTGTCCCGCGGCCCACTGACCCTCGCCGCGGTGACGGCTCACCTTGCGGCGGGGAGTCGCGGCGGCAGGCTTCTGCGGGGTGGCGGCCATGGTTGATACGTCCTTCGGGACAGGCGGGAAAGCGGCTCTTACCTGCGCATACGGGCGCATGGGTATACGTGCGCGTCATTGCGCGGAAAGGAAGCGGGAAGAGAGAGATGTCGGGCGCTGCGGGGCTGTCAGCGCGCCGGACAGATGGCGCTGGACATGCGGCCGAGGTCGACGTGCCGCCGACTCACCAAGGCAATTCCAGTTCCAGACATGACGGAAGCGTGGCACGGCGATCTGGACACAGTCCAGCTTTGTCCGTCATGCGGACACTCGTGTCCCGTAGAGTGAGACACGCGTGTCGTCGGTCACATGGCCGTATTGGGTCGTTTCTGCCCAGGTCAGGCTGGGTATGCCCCCGGCCACGGTCCGGGCGTCGAGGCCAGGGCCTCCTCCTCGACCTTGGTGTCGAAGAGCTTGAAGCCACGGCGCTGGTAGTTGTCCATGGCGTGCTCGCCGTCCTTGCTGCACGTGTGCAGCCATACCCGCTTCGTCGGCGCCAGCCCCGGCCAGCGGTCCGCCAGATCCCAGGCGCGCGCGGCGCCGTACGCCAGCAGGTGCCCGCCGATACGGCGGCCGCGGAAGGCCGGGATCAGGCCGAAGTACTCGATCTCCACGACCCCTTCGTCCTGCGGGCCCAGCTCCACGTACCCCGCCGGCGTCCCCCGGTCGTAGGCCACCCACGTCTCGACCCCCGGACGGTCCAGGTGCTCCTGCCACCGCGCGTACGTCCAGCCCAGCCGGTCGATCCACAGGATGTCGCCGCCGACCGAGGCGTACAGGAAGCGGCTGAACTCGGGCGAGGGCACCTCGGACCGGACGATCCGTACGTCCCCCTCCGGCGCCGCGGCCGGGAGGAGGTCGGTGGGCGAGGTCTGCTCCAGGGACCAGGTGGTCACGGGGATGTTGGTCATGACCGCCAGGGAACCACCCGAGTGGCCGATCTGTCGATCGGCGTCCACGCGGGGCGGCACCACGGCGGACCGGCCGCCCCGGCTAGCCGAGCGCCCCGTCGACCGACGTCAGCGGCACGGCGAACAGCATCCGGCCCGACTGGGACCAGACCTCACCGGTCGCCTCCCAGTACGACAGGGGTCCCACCCGGGTGCCCCAGCACCTGGGCGCGTCCTCCTCGCCGCAGCGGGTCGCCTCGGCGCCGTCGGTGTCCTGGCGCCACAGGCTGCCCTGCCGGTCGGTGCTGCCCGGGTCGCGGCCCACGTACCAGTCGGAGCGGTCGGCCCCGCTCGCCCGGTGCGACAGGACGCCCCGGATACCGGACGCCTCCGTCTCGTACGCCTCGACCGGGGCGACGGACCCGGTCGCGTCGGTGGCCGGCAGGCCGGTGCGGGCCGGGTCCCCGCTGAAGTCGTAGCGCCACAGCCGGGCGGGCCGGTCGCTGTCGGCGGCCGTCGACTCGCTCGCGACCAGGCTGTCGGGCGCGGTGCTGCGGTCGAGGGAGATACCGCCGATACGGGGAGCGGCGCTCCCGCCGGTCAGGCGGTACGTGCCGACGGCCGGGAGCACGAAGCGCTGGCCGTGCGCCGACCAGCCGGTGTCCACGCGGCCCACCGCGGCGCTGTCGACCGTGGTGCGCTGGACGCGGTTCATGTCGTACACGTACAGCCCGTCGGCGGCGGTGACCAGCAGCTTGTCCTGGTACCAGACCATCCCGGTCAGCCGGGAGGTCAGCGCGCGGTAGTCGCGTCCGCCGTCGACCGGGACGACCAGGAGGGCCGAGGCGTAGCGCAGATGCGCCAGGTCGTTCGCGTCGACGAAGGCGACCCGGGCGAGTCCGCGCTCGGCGGTCCCCTGGCTCCAGCCGGAGAGGATCACCCGATGGTCGTTCCACCAGCCGTCGTCGTCGGCGTCACCCGAGGTGGTGACGGCCCCCGCACGCCAGCCTCGGGTGGAGGCGCTGTCCCAGCAGTACGCGCGGGTGGCCGCCGGTGCGACCGGCAGGGCGGTGCGCTCGACGGCCGCACAGCCGCTCGCCTCGCGCAGGCTCCGGTCGGCGGTCGCGAGGACGGCGCCGACACCGACCGGCTCGCCCATCCCGGCGGAGAGTTCGTCGAGGGTGGTCTGCGGGACCAGTTGCTCCCGCAGGCGCAGCGCGTCGCTGTCGGCGGCCCGGGTGAGAGGAGTGAGCGCCCCCGGGTTGTCGCCGACCGTGGCCTGCGAGGCGCTGATCATCGTGGCGGCGGCGGTGAGCGCCAGGGCGGTTCCGGCGAGGAACGCCCGGACGGCCCGGCCCTGCCTGCGTCGGCGGTGTCTGCCGCGGTGCTTCATTAAACCTCCCGAGGCGAGCCAACTGCTGCCATTGGTCTGTGTGTTGACCAAAGGAGCAGGTGGGGTGGCCCGTAGAGGGATGCTACGGCAGTTGAGTACGTCTGCGGACTAAGACCCCGCAAATATGCGCCCCGAGACAGCACGTATATGCGTGCGGATTGGGCGGAAAGGCTGACGACTCAGGACATGCCGGTCGAGATCCGGCCCCGCGCCACCGTCGGTGCCGAGGAGTGCGGCAGCAGATCACGCGGGTCGTCCGGCAGCAGCACCTCGACCTCCGCGTCCTCCCGGAAGCGGTACGGCCGGTGCTCCAGGAAGGCCCCGAGATAGCGCCGTACCCGCGACATCTCGGCGCGCACCGTCACCGTGCGGCCCGGGTCACCGAACATGTCCTCGGCCAGCTCCGCGGCGCTGCGCCCCGCCGGGTGCAGCGCCAGCAGATACACCAACTCGGCGTGCCGAGGGCTCAGTTCATGGCTCCAGGAGCCGGCGCCGCCACCGGACACCGTCACCGACCAGCGGCGCGGCCGGGTCAGGTCCAGCGTGATCCGGGTCGCCCCCGGCGGCACCGGCTCGTCGGCGCCCCGCAGCAGCCAGCCGCCCGCCAGCGGCTCCACCGAGCACGGACCCAGCGTCGGCAGCCAACGCCGCCCCGGCGTCAGTCTCTTGGGCAGCGAGATCCGGTTCGGATACGGCATCCCGGTCACCGCGGCCGTCCAGCCGTCCCGGTCCACCGCCAGCGCCCACCCGGTCAGCCGCGCCAGCACCGGCGCCGCCACCGCGCGCAGCCGCTCCAGCGCGCTCAGATGCAGCTCCCGCAGCCGGGCCTCGGCGAGTTTGGCCACCGAGTCGACCCAGGCGAGCGTGGCCGGATGCATGGTCTCCAGCGGGCCGCTGACATCCACCACGCCGAGCAGCCGGCCGTCCCGCGGGTCCGTGATGGGGGCGCCGGTGCAGGTCCAGGAGGTCTGCGAGCGCTGGAAGTGCTCGGAGGCGAAGACCTGTACGGGCCGGCGCACCACGACCGGGGTGCCGATGCCGTTGGTGCCGACGACGTCCTCCCGCCAGTCGGCGCCGAGTTCGAACCCGAGGCTGTCCGCCTTGCGCAGCACGGAGGAGTTGCCCTCCCGCCACAGCACCCGGCCCTCGTCGTCGGCGACCACCATGATGTGGTGGGCCACGTCGGCCACCGACAACAGCCCCTCGCGCAGCACCGGCAGCACATGTCTGAGCGCGGTGTCCTCCCGGCGCCGCTGCACCTCCTCGCGGGACAGCAGTCCCGAGCGGAAGTCGTGGTCCGGGTCCACACCGCTGCGCAGCATCCGCTCCCAGGACCGCTCGATCACCGGGCGCGGCGCGACCGGCGCGCGCTGTCCGGAAAGGGTGGCCGCGCGGACCTCGCTGAGCACGCGCGCCGCCCGCGCCGAATCCACGGTGGCCAACTGCGTCACGTCCGTCGGCGAGAGAGCCAAGGGTCCTCCCGGGGGAAGCGGTCTCATCCTGACCGTGCGTCTCATTTCTGCGCGTCCGATGGTGCGTGTCTCATAGTGCCGCCCCATCGCTCGCGGAGGGACACAGTCCGCACACAGACGCCAACAAGTTGCAACCCCTTGCAACCCTGGTGGACCGCCTTGGCCTGATTGAGACTTGAGCAACGCCGTCCCGAGCGGCGTTCGTGGCCTCGAACGGGCCAAGCGCGGGGGTGGTGCCGTGTCGGCGCAGCACCACCCCCGTCTCCCGTTCGCTCAGGCCTGTGGCCTGGACCGATCCACCACCGACGCCAGGTTCAGGGTGGACGGCAGGGTGCCGAAGGCCGAACCCCCGTCACCGCCCAGCCGGGACGCGCAGAACGCGTCGGCCACCTCCGATGGCGCGTACCTGACGAGCAACGAGCCCTGGAGCACCAGCGCGAGCCGCTCCGTCAGGCGCCGGGCGCGTGCCTCGACGCCCTCCAGATCGGCCAGTTCCGTCAACAGCCCCTTGATCGCGCCGTCCAGCCGGTGATCGGCACCGCGTGCCAGGCCGACCTCCCGCAGATACGCGTCCAGCGCGCCCGGCTCCCGCTGCAACGCCCGCAGCACGTCCAGCGCCTGGACGTTGCCCGCGCCCTCCCAGATCGAGTTCAGCGGCGACTCCCGCACCAGCCGGGGCATCCCGGACTCCTCGACATACCCGTTGCCGCCCAGGCACTCGGACGCCTCGACCGTCACCGGCGTACAGCGTTTGGTCACCCAGTACTTGGCGGCCGGCACCGCGATCCGCAGCAGCGCCCGCTCCTGCTCGCCGTCGTCGTCGTAGGCCGCCGCGAGTCGCAGCGCGAGGGTGGTCGCCGCCTCCGACTCGATGGCCAGATCGGCCAGGACGTTGCGCATGAGGGGCTTGTCGACGAGCCTGCCGCCGAACGCCTGGCGATGGTCGCAGTGGTGGACCGCCTGCGCCACGGCCTGCCGCATCAGCCCCGCCGAGCCGAGCACACAGTCCAGCCGGGTCGCCGCCACCATCTCGATGATGGTGCGCACCCCACGCCCCTCCTCACCGACCCGGCGCGCCCACGTCCCGTCGAACTCGACCTCGGCGGAGGCGTTCGACCGGTTGCCCAGCTTGTCCTTGAGCCGCTGGATCAGGAACACATTGCGGCTGCCGTCCTCCAGCACCCGCGGCACGAGGAAACAGGTGAGCCCGCCCGGCGCCTGCGCCAGCACCAGGAACCCGTCCGACATGGGTGCCGAGCAGAACCACTTGTGCCCGGTCAGCTCGTACGACTCGCCGTCGGGCAGCGGGCGCGCGGCCGTCGTGCCCGCCCGTACGTCGCTGCCGCCCTGCTTCTCCGTCATGCCCATGCCGAACAGGGCGCCGGGCTTCTGGTCGGCGGGCCGCAACTGCTGGTCGTAGATCATGGACGTCAGGCGTGGCTCCCACTCGGCCGCCAGGTCCGGGTCGGTGCGCAGGGCGGGAACCGCCGCGTGCGTCATCGACAGCGGGCAGCCGTTGCCCGCCTCGACCTGCGTCCACAGCATGAAGGCCGCCGCCCGCCGCACATGCCCGCCCGGCCGCGCCCAGGCCGCGGTCAGCCCGGCCGACACACCCTTGCCGAGCAGCCGGTGCCAGGACGGATGGAACTCGACCTCGTCGACCCGGTGACCGTAGCGGTCGTGCGTCCGCAGTCGCGGCGGGTTCTCGTTCGCCAGCACGCCCCATTCCTGCACCTGCGCCGACCCGCAGGTACGTCCGAAGGCGGCCAGTTCCTCGCCGGCCTCGGACCTCAGGTCCGGGCCGAGGTGACGCTCGACGGCGGAGGTCAGGGCCCGGTCGGCGGTGTAGACGTCGTACCCGGTCAGGGGCGGGGGCTGGTTGGTCACGATGTGCGTGCTGCCTGCCATGCCTGTGAACCTATCCCTGCGGTGGGCGCTGAATTCCACCCTGACACGACGGCCGCGCGGGGGACCCGGCAGGTGGCGCGGGGTGCGCTTCCGGCGCCGCGATGAGTGCCACTCCGTACGGCGGATACCGTTAGGTCGTGCAGCCAGCAAGTGAACCGTCCCCCCAGCAGCCGTCCTCCGGGCGTCTCCACCGGGCGCGTGCCCTCTACCGGAACGTCTCGAAGCGCAGGACCGCCTGGCTGCTGCTCAAGGACACGGTCAACTCGTGCATCGAGTACCGCATCCTCGGCCTCGCTGCCGAGGCCGCGTTCTTCACGCTGCTCTCCGTGCCCCCGCTCCTCCTCAGCCTCATCGGCCTCCTCGGTTACGTCGACGACTGGACCGGCACCGACACCATCACCAGCCTGGAGACCAACCTCATCGAGGCCTCGCGCACCGTCCTGTCCGACAAGGGCGTGCGCCAGATCGCCCAGCCGATCCTGGACGACGTGATGAACGGCGGCCGCCCCGACGTGATCTCCGTCGGCTTCCTGTTCGCCCTGTGGTCCGGGTCGCGCGCGGTGAACGTCTTCATAGACACCATCACCGTGATGTACGGCCTCGACGGCGTCCGCGGCATCGTCAAGACCCGGCTGGTGGCGTTCCTGCTGTTCCTCGCGGCGCTGCTGATCGGCTCGGTGGCGCTGCCGCTGATGGTGGCGGGACCGGACGCGGTGGTACGGATCGTGCCGTGGTCGGAGACCTTGGTGCAGGTGCTGTACTGGCCGGTCGTGATCATCCTGTCGATCGCGTTCCTGACCACGCTGTACCACGTGTCCGTGCCGGTCCGCTCGCCCTGGATCGAGGACGTCCCCGGCGCCCTGGTCGCCCTCGCCATGTGGGTGCTCGGCAGCTTCCTGCTGCGCATCTACCTGACGAACACCATCGAGGGAGCGACGATCTACGGCTCCCTCGCCGCCGCGGTCGCCGTACTGCTGTGGATCGGTGTGTCCGCGTTCGCCGTGCTCGTCGGGGCCGCGGTCAACGCCGCCATCGACCGGGTGTGGCCGGCCGCCGCGACGGCCGCGGCCCGCGCCGCGAACGAGCGGATGCGGGAGGCGCAGGTCGCCGAGTACGTGGCCCGCGCCGCCGCCGGCCGCGAGCTGGACCCGGACGACCCCGACGACCCGGACATGCCGTCGGAGTTCCCCGAGCGCTGGTCCCGCTTCCTGCCGCCGGAGGACGTGACGTCGAGGCTGCGCACCCATGTGAAGAGCACCCACCACCACCCGCACAAGCCCGAGGACGAGTAGCAGCTCAGCGAGCCGCGGGCCCCCTCACGCCCTGCTCAGGCCTTCCACACCCCCGCCGCCGCGGCCTCCCGCACGAAGTCGGCGAAGTCGCGCGGCTCACGGCCCAGCACCCGCCGGACGTCGTCCGTGACATGGGCGTTGCGTCCGTCCATCAGGGTCTCGAAGATGTCCACCAGGAGCTCCACCTCCTCCGCCGGAACCCCGAACCCGGCTAGGGTCTCCCCGTACGAACGGGTCGGCACCGGTGTGTACGTGATCGTGCTGCCCGTCGCCGTGGAGATCTCCGCGACCGCCTCCCGCCAGGACAGCAGCCGCGGCCCGGTCAGCTCCAGCGTCCGCCCCGCATACCGGTCCCCGGACGTCAGCACCGCCGTCACCACGTCCGCGATGTCCCGGACGTCGACGAACGGCTCCTTCACCTCGCCCGCCGGGAACACCAGCTCCCCGTGGACCATGCCCTCCACCAGCGGCCCCTCGCTGAAGTTCTGGGCGAACCACGTGGCCCGCACGACCGTCCAGTCCGCCCCGGACGACTTCAGCGCCTCCTCGGTCGGCAGCGCCTGGTCCTCGCCGCGCGCCGACAGCAGCACCAGCCGCCGCACCCCGAGCCCGACCGCCTCCCGGGCCAGCGCGCCGACGCCCTCGGCCGCCGCCGGGGAGCCGACGTCGGACGGGTACATCAGATACGCCGCGTCCGCGCCGCGCAGGGTCTCGGCCCAAGAGGTCGGGTCCTCCCAGTCGAAGCCCAGCGCCCGGGACGCGGCCCGTACCGTGAGCCCCGCCTCGCGCGCCGCCTGTGCCACCCGGCTCCCGGTACGACCCGAGGCACCGGTCACCACCACCGTCATCGTTTGCTTGTTCGCCGTTTCGGCCGCGTTCTCAGTCATGCCTCCAGTCAACGGCCGCGCGCCCCAACAGCCCATCGCTGAACGGCTCATTCCCATGCGCGGGCGTCTACGCTGGCGGCATGGACGCCCTTGCCGGCCTGCTGGAGGGCCCACGTGCGCGTGGCGCCTTCATGATCCGCGCGTGCTTCGAACCGCCCTGGTCCATCCGCGTCGAGGACCGCGCCCCGCTGACGGTCATGGTCATGGTCCGCGGCGACGCCTGGGTGATCCCGGACCCGGGTGAGCGAAGCGAGATGGGGGTCCCCCCGGCCGAAGGCTCGGGGAGGATCCGGCTGCGCCCCGGTGACCTCGCCATCGCCCGCGGCCCCGACCCGTACGTCTGCGCCGACGACCCCGGCACCGCACCGCAGGCCCTGATCCTGCCCGGCGCCGAGTGCCGCTACCCCGACGGGCGCTCGCTGAACGGCTCGATGGACCTGGGCGTGCGCACCTGGGGCGACCGGCTCGACGGCTCCGCCGTGATGCTGATCGGCACCTATCTGTGGGAGGGCGAGATCAGCGGGCGGCTGCTGAAGGCGTTGCCGCCGCTGCTGTCCCTCACGGCCGACGTGTGGCAGTGCCCGCTCACGCCGATCCTCCTGGAGGAGATCGTCCGTGACGAACCCGGCCAGGAGGTCGTCCTGGACCGGCTGCTCGATCTGCTGGTCATCGCCGCGCTGAGGGCCTGGTTCTCCCGCCCGGAGGCGGCGGCGCCGGCCTGGTACGCGGCGATGGCCGACCCCGTGGTCGGCCGGGTGCTGCGACTCGTCCAGGACGACCCCGCCCACCCGTGGACGGTCGCCTCGCTGGCCGCCAAGGCCGGGGTGTCGCGAGCCGCGCTGGCACGCCGGTTCACCGAGCTGGTGGGGGAGCCGCCGATGACGTACCTCACGCAGTGGCGGATGGCCCTCGCGGCGGACGCGCTGCGCGACACCGACGACACGCTCGACGCGATCGCGCGGCGGGTGGGGTACGGCAGCGCGTTCGCTCTGTCCAGCGCGTTCAAGCGGGTGTACGGGGTCAGTCCGCAGGAACACCGGGGGCGGGCCGTCGTGGGGTAGGGCGGCCTTCGCCCGCCTAAGCTGGCGGTTGTGTACGAGGAACGTTCCGCACGGCTGGCGGGCGCGGTCGTCTGGACGAACACACCGTCCGGCGCGGGTGCCGGACGCGTCCTCCCCGACGGGTGCATGGACCTGCTGTGGAACGAGGGGCGGCTGCTCGTCGCCGGGCCCGACACCCGGGCGTACGTCACCGAGGGCGCGCCGAGTGCCTGGACGGGCGTCCGCTTCTACCCCGGTACCGCGCCCGCGGTGCTGGGCGTGCCCGCGCACGAACTGCGGGACCTGCGGGTCGACCTCGCCGATCTGTGGCCGGCCCCGGAGGTACGGCGGCTGAGCGGGCGCATCGACGCGGCGGCCGACCCCGTGACGGGGCTCGAAGACGTGGCCGTGGAATGCGCCGCCGCCGCGGAGCCGCCCGATCCGGTGCTCGGTCGGGTCGTCGCCGCCCTCGACGCGGGGTGCCCGGTCGCCGCCACCGCCGACGACCTGGGGCTCGGCGCCCGTCAGCTGCACCGCCGCTGCCTGACCGCCTTCGGGTACGGCCCCAAGACGCTGGCCCGCATCCTCCGGCTGCAACGCGCGCTGGCCCTGGCGCGGGACGGTGTGTCCCTCGCGGACACGGCGGTACGCGCCGGGTTCGCCGACCAGGCCCATCTGGCCCGGGACGTCAAGGAGTTGGCGGGAGTCCCGCTCGGCGAGCTACTCGGCCGGCGTGGCGGCTAGCGGCGCGAACAGGTCGACGCCGTTCCCGTCCGGGTCGTGCACCGAGGCGTACCGCTGGCCCCAGAAGGCGTCCCACGGTTTGAGCTCGCCGTGGTGGCCGGCGGCCAGCAACTCCTCGTACACCGTGTCGACTTCCGCCGGGCCGTCGCAGCGCAGGGCGAGCGAGTGCCGGCCGCTCCCGCCGGGCGGCTCCCACTGCGGGTGGAAGGACCGTACCGTCTCCTCGGTGTCGAGCAACAGGCGCAGCCCACCCGGTAGTTGCGCCTCGGCGTGCGGCTCGTTCTCGGCGCCGGCCGGGAAGTCGAAGCCGAGGCGACGGTAGAAGGCGACGGAGGCGGCCATGTCGGAGACGACGAGGCCGATGGCATCGAATCGTGGAGTCATGCGGCCACCGTAGGCAGCCCGGCGCCGGGCGGTCTTGAAGGAATCGGACACCTGGGGCCTGTCGTTCGGGCCAGGCCCTAGCGGAACGTGACCGGCCCGAGCGGGCTGTCCACCGTGAACGAGATCCCCACCGGTCCCGCCGTCAGGTCGAGGTCCGTGTCGAGGGCCGCCAGCAGCGGACGGATCTCGTCCGGGTCGGGGGCGCTGGCGGACAGGGACAGCAGGGGTGTGGTGGGCAGGTCCGAGGCGGTGGGGTGGAGCGTGGCTCCCCAGTCGATGAGGAACGGCACCAGCCCGGAGGGATGGGCGTCCTCGCCGTCGGTCAGGCGCCACTGGAGCAGGGTGCCGTCCGGCTTGCGGCGGCTCATCGACTGCGCCGGGCCGGGGTCGTAGCCCCGGGCGCGGGCGGCGGCGATGGCGGCGTCCAGGTCCGGCGGGCCGATCGCCCAGGTGACCGTGCGCGGCACGGTGAGGCCGTCGACCTCGAAGGGACGCGGCCGGTCCGGCTCGGACTGCTCGGGATCCGGACCGATGATCTCCAGATAGCGGGCGCCGCCCAGTGACACCAGGTGGTTACGGGTGCCGAACCCGACATGCACACCGCCCGGAGCCGGGGTCACACCGGTGCGCCGGGTGAAGTCGGCGACCGTGCCGGCCAGGTCCGGGGTCGCGAGGACGAGATGATCCAGGAGCGCGGGGATGGCGTTCATCGCAGCCGAGGCTACGCAGGGCGGACCACGATATGGAACACCTGTGCGCCATGCCGGCGGCAGGTCACTCGTCGTGGACGACGGACGGATTCGACACCGGCGGCTGTTGGACGGCACGGCGCGCACATCGAGCAGATGTACGGCACCCCCCGGCTCACCTAGGCTCGGTCGCATGCCCGTACGACTCCTCGTCCACACCCGCACCACCGCCTACCGGCACGAATCCATCCCGGCCGGCGTCGAGGCCGTCCGCACGGTCGGCGACTTCGACGTGGACCACACCGAGGACCCCCGGGCCTTCGAGAAGCCGCTCGACGCCTACGCCGCCGTCGTCTTCCTCTCCACCAGCGGAGAGGTCCTCACCCCCGCCGGGCGCGAGCGGCTCGCCGCGTACGTCGAGTCGGGCGGCGGCTTCGTCGGGGTGCACGCGGCCGCCTGCACCGAGTACGACTGGCCGTACTACGGCGAACTGCTGGGCGCCCGCTTCGACCGGCACCCCGAGTACCAGCCGGGCAAGGCGATCGTCGAGGACCGCGAACACCCGGCCACCCGGCACCTGCCGGCCGTATGGGACTTCGTCGACGAGTGGTACGACTTCCGCACCAACCCCCGAGGCACGGTACGGGTGTTGGCCCGCGCCGACGAGTCGTCGTACGAAGGGGGCCGTATGGGCGAGGACCATCCACTGGTCTGGTGCCGTGAACAGGGAGCCGGACGCGTCTTCTACACGGCCCTCGGACATGCCGCCGACGCGTACGAGGACCCGGCCTTCCGGGCCCACCTCCTCGGCGGGATCACCTGGGCGGCGAACTCGGGGCGGGCGTAGGGGAGGTCCTCCTCTACTCGCCCCGTGGCCTGGGCATCGCGTGGAACTGGGGCCCGTAGGTGCCCCGGGTGCCGGGGACCGTGGTCTCCATCAGCTCCACGGCCGGGTCCTCCAGTCCCCGCATGGTGCGGATGCCCGCGCCCAGACCGCGGGAGCCGGCCCCGGCCCAGGCCGAGTCCAGGGAGTCGAGGACCGTGCTGTACATGGCGTCGAAGCGGAACAGCAGCCCTCCGACATGGGCCGAGGTGTTGCGGTAACCGCCCACCGGGACCGGGGTCATGGGGCGCACGTCGGGGAAGGGCACGGGCGGGCCGACGAACCTCCAGCCGTCGTCGGTGTGGCGCAGTTCCCTGCCGTGGTAGATCTCGCCGAAGGCGTAGTAGTGCGCCGGACGGTCGTTCGAGAAGGTGTCGAGCGGGGAGCTGGCCGTGCCCTCGCCCTGCTCCCTGATGATCTCGATGGCGTGCTCCACGTCGTCGAGGTCGCGCACCGGCCGCAGTTCGTCGGAGTCGATGTGCTGGGTCACCTGACCGCGCACCGACAGTTCCGGCCGCACGGTCCGGAACGCCCGCTGCATGGCGTCGTAGAACTCGCCGACCGTGGGGGAGGCCTGGGCGTTGCGGGCCAGCGACTCCTCGGGCGCCTCGATCGCCATCATCACGTCCCGCACGAAGGGCCTGGTGAGGCCCGACAGATAGACGGTCACCCCGGCCCGCACACCGCCCGGCAGCGGCCCCGGGTAGACGGGTGCGGCGGCCTTGATCTGCGGCCTGCCGCCCACCGCCACCAGCAGGTTGCAGACGATGCCCAGGTGGTACATCTCGTCGCCGACGATGCGCCGGATCATCCGGGCCACCTCGCTGCGGTGGTCCTTCACCGACCACCAGCCGCACAAGTACGGCGGAATGGTGGCCAGTTCGAGCCCCACGGCGACCTGGAGGGCCGACCTGAGCCAGGCGACCTGGCGAGCGTCCTCGGGGACGGCCAGCAGCCGCGCGACCGACCCGAGGCCGGCCGCGGCGAGCGGTGCGACCTCCGGCGCCGCTGCCGCCTGCGCGGGACCGGCGACCACGGTCGGTGCCCCCGCCGCCACCGCGGCCGACGCCAGGAAACTCCTGCGCCTGAACGGGGCAACCGCCGACTCGTCCGGCTCTTCGCTCATACCCGTCTACCTCGCCTCAGCTCATAGGGACGGTCCCGCCTCGGCTCCACGCACCGCACCCGGGACCCCTCCGACAGCTCGCGAAGCTAGCAGCGATCACCGCTGCCACCAGGGCACACGTGCCGAGCGGCGCATCGACCACCCTGTCGGGCCAACGCGGGCGCGTCAGGCGTGCGAGGCGGCCCCGTCTCGCGGCCCGGCCGTGCTGGACCGCCGCACCAACCGGGTCGACAGCTCTGTCCGTGTGCTCTCCGGCCGGTCCCCGTCCATCATCCGCACCAGCAGTCGCAGCGCGGTCGCCGCCATCTCCGACAGCGGCTGGCGGACGGTGGTGAGGGGCGGGGAGATCCAGCGGGCCTCCGGCAGATCGTCGAAGCCCACCACGCTCATGTCCTGCGGCACCCTCAAGTCCCGTTCCGCCAGCGCCTCGTAGACCCCGAGGGCCATCCGGTCCGAGCAGACGAAGACCGCCGTCGGCGGCTCGGGCAGGTCGAGGAGTTCCAGCGTCCGGCGGCGCGCGGCACCCTCGTCGAAGCCCGCGTGCCGGACGTACTCGGGGCGGTGCCGCACCCCCGCCGAGGCGAGCGCCGAGCGGTAGCCGGCCACCCGGGCGGCGCTGCACATCTTGCGGTGATGACCGGCGATCACGGCGATCCGTCGATGGCCCAGGGCCAGCAGATGCTCGGTCGCCGTCACACCGCCGTGCCAGTTCGCCGCGCCCACCGACACCACACCGGGCGGCGGTTCCAGCACCGGGTCGATCATCACGAACGGGATGCGGTGCTGGTCCAGCCAGGCGTACTGCGAGTCCGTCAGCTCGGCCAGGTTGAACAGTACCCCCGAGGAGCCGCGTGCGACGAGCTTGTCCAGCCAGCCCCGCTCCGGGCGCGCACCCCGCGTCCGGGTCAGCCCGGCGGACACCACGACCTCCAGGCCCGCGTCATGGGCCGCCGCCTCCACCCCGTGCAGCACGGCCCCCGACCACGAGGTGTCCAGCGCATGCACGACGAGGTCGACCAGCCCCGGCGTCTTCGCCGCATCGAAGCGGGGTCGGCGGACATAACCGAGCCGGTCCAGCGCCTCGGTGACCCGGCGGCGCGTCTCGGGGGCCACGTCCTCCCGGCCGTTGACCACCTTGGAGGCGGTCGGCACGGACACCCCGGCCGCGCGGGCCACGACCGCGAGGGTCGGACCGGCGGTCTCCCTCGCGCCGCCCGTACGGACCATGGGAAACCGCCTCTCTCCGGCCCGCCCGAGGGCCAGGGCCTGGAAAACTCACGACGACCGTGCCGCGGATCGTAAGCCGGGATAGTAAGCGCTTCCTGTCCGCGTTCCACCACCTTAGGTTCACCGCGACCGGTCCGGAAGGGGCGAGGGTTCGCAGGAGCGCGCGCGGTCCGCCACGACCGCCCCACCCTCACGCGACCCGCGTCAGATCCACCTCCCGCACCTCGTGCACGAGCGCACCCCCGCCCGCCACCCGCTCCAACTCCTCCACCACGATCCGCCCCAGGCGCTCCAACTCGTTGCCGAGCGAGCCGGCGATATGAGGAGTCAGAAACACATTGGGCAGTCGATACAGCGGCGACCCCGCGGGCAGCGGCTCCGGCTCGGTCACGTCGAGCACCGCGTGCAACCGCCCCGACACCAACTCGTCCGTCAGCGCCCCGGGATCGACCAACGCGCCCCGCGAGGTGTTGATCAGCACCCCGCCGTCCCGGATCAGAGCCAGCCGCCCCGCGTCCAGCATCCGATACGTCTCCGGAATGTCCGGCGCGTGCAGGCTGACGATGTCACTGCGCCGCAGCAGCTCCTCCAACGACACCGACTCCGCACCGAGTCCGGCGGCTTCGGAGGCCTCGACGTACGGATCGTGCAACAGCACCGTGAAGTCGAACGGCCGGAGCAGCTCCAGCAGCCGTCTGCCGATCCGCGACGCCCCGATGACGCCGACCCGGCGACCGACGTTTCCGGTCCCGGCGGTCTCTTCACGCGTCGGGTAGGTGTGCGTACCGCGGAAGCGCTCCCGGTGGCCGAAGGCGTCCTTCCCGGCGAGCAGGATCATCGCCAACGTGTACTCCGCGACCGGCAGCGCGTTGCCGGCCGCGGCACTGGAGACGGTGATCCCGGCCTTCCACAGCGCCTCGCCCACCAGGGGGCGGACCGACCCGGCGGCGTGCAGCACGGTGCGCAACCCGGGCGCGGCCGCGAGGACGTCGGCGTCGAGACGGGGGCACCCCCAGCCGGTGATGAGCACTTCGGTCCGGGCGAGGGCCTCGGTCGCCGCCGGGTCGGTGAAGTCCCGTACGACGAGCGTCGGATCGAGCTCGGACGCCTGTTCCAGCCGGGCCATCAGGGGCGGTGGGAACAACAGGGGGAGGTGCACCGGATCCATCGCGAACACGGCCCTCGGCGGGTGCGGGGTGGGCATGACTCTCCTGGGGCAGGGTCGACACACGGAAACGGAAGCAGTTCAGAAAGCGCCTTCTACCGTAGGTCCGCCGCGTCGGTCAATCGTGCGGGGTGAGTGCGGGAGCCCGCTCGCGTGGCCGTATCCGTGCACGGACGGTGACGGCCGCTCCCACCGGCAGGAACGCCGCGCCGGTACGCCGAACGGCCCTCTCACCCACCCATCCGCCGGAATATCGGGCCACAATGAGTTGCTCTGATCTTCACGGTGCACGAGCGCGGTGAGGAGGCTGGTGGACATATGACGGCAGTCCAGGCAGACCCCGTGGAACCCGTGGTGAGCACGCCCCACGGTGCCGTACGGGGCCGGTACGAGAACGGCGTCGCGGTGTTCCGGGGCATTCCCTACGCGGCGCCCCCCTTCGGCCCGCTCCGGTTCCGGCCGCCCGTGCCTCCCGAGCCCTGGGACGGTGTGCGCGACGCCGGAGCCTTCGGGCCGACCCCGCCGAAACCGCCGTACTCCGAAGCCTTCGCCCAGTATCTGTCCGACCCGGTCGTGCCCGGCGACGACTGTCTCAACCTCAACGTCTGGACCCCCGAGCCCGGCCCCGGCGCCCGGCTCCCGGTCATGGTGTGGCTGCACGGCGGCGCCCTGACCCGTGGCTCCTCGGGTGTGCCCGTGTACGACGGGCGGCCCTTCGCCCGCGACGGGGTCGTCCTCGTCTCGGTCAACTACCGGCTCGGCGTCGAGGGCTACGGCTACTTCCCCGACGCCCCGGCCAACCCCGGCCTGCGCGACCAGCTCGCCGCCCTCGAATGGGTGCACGAGTCCATCGCGGCGTTCGGCGGGGACCCCGACAACATCACCCTGTTCGGCCAGTCCGCCGGCGCGATCAGCATCGGCGCACTGCTCGCCGCACCGCGGGCCCAGGGCCTGGTACGCCGGGCGATCCTCCAGAGCGGGCCGCCCGAGGCCGCCGAGCGGGACAAGGTGCGGCGGATGGTGCGCCGCATGGCGAACCGGCTGAAGGTCCCGGCCACCGCCACCGCCTTCGCCGAGGTCGACCGTGAGCTGCTGCTGCGCACCCAGGCCGAGGTGGGCCGGCTCAGCAGCCCCGTGGTGGGCGGCCCGGCGTTCGGGATCGTCGTCGACGGCGACATCGTGCCCCGCGATCCCCTTCAGGCGCTGACGGAGGGTGACGCCGCGGCCGGCGTCGACCTGATGCTGGGCTGGACCCGCGACGAGTACCGGCTGTGGCTGGTGCCCGGCGGGCTCCTGGAGCGCGTCGACCGGCTCGGCGCGGTCGCCCTGGCGGGAGCCATGGCCCGCTGCCACGTCGGCGCCGACGTGCCCCGCGGCTATCGCGCCCTGCACCCGGAGGCCGGCACCGCCGAGATCGTCGGCCAGATGGTCACCGACCACCTGCTGCGCATACCCCTGCACCGCCTCGCCGACGCCCACCCCGGCCCGGCGTACGTGTACGAGTTCGCCTGGCCCTCCACCCTCCCCGACCTGGGCGCCTGCCACGCGCTGGAGCTCGGTTTCGTCTTCGACACCGGCGACGTCCCCGAGTCCCGCAAGCTGGCCGGCGAGGGCGCCCCGCAGGAGCTGGCCGAGGAGATGCACAAGACCTGGGTGCGGTTCGCGCGCGAGGGCGACCCCGGGTGGCGGGCCTGGGACGACTCGCATCCGGTGCGGATCTTCGGCGACGGCGCCACCCACACCGCGCACGGCCCGCGCGACGCCGAGCTCGCCCTGTGGAAGGCCGCCGTCGCACACCCGGAGCCCACGCCCACCACCCCGGCGGACGGCGCGCAGACCCGCGCCACCGAGATGCGGTCCGTCGTACGGCGGCTGCGGCTGCCCGGGGCGGTCCGCCGGCACTGACGGCGGGACGAGCCCCTCGGGGCCACGGCCGCTACCGCAGCGTCCGCGCGATGGCCCCGACGGCGTCCGGACCCACCCGGCAGCACCCCCCGATCAGCCGCGCCCCCGACGCCCGCCACCCCCGGACCCGCTCGGGAGCGAAGGTGGAGCTGCCGGCCCAGGCGCGGGCCTCGGCGTTCCAGGACTCACCGCTGTTGGGGTAGACGACCACCGGCTTGCCGGTGACGCGGGCGGCGATCTCCACGGCGGCCTCGACGTCGTCCGGCGCGCAGCAGTTCACGCCGACGGCGATCACCTCGTCGGCGTCGGCGGCCAGGGCGAACGCCTCCTGAAGCGGCTGCCCGGCGCGGGTGCGCTCCCCGGCGACGGAGTACGACAGCCAGGCCGGCACCCCGAGCCCGCGCACCGCCCGCAGCAGCGCCTCGGCCTCGTCGGCGTCCGGGACCGTCTCCAGCGCCAGCACATCGGGGCGGGCCCCGGCCAGCACCTCCAGACGGGGCCGGTGGAAGCGCTCCAGCTCGTCGACGCTGAGCCCGTACCGCCCCCGGTACTCGGAGCCGTCCGCCAGCATCGCCCCGTACGGCCCGACCGACGCGGCCACCCACAGCGGCCGGGTGATCCCGCCGGCCTGCGCCCGCCGTACCGCCTCACGGGCCAACTCCACGCTCAGGGCGATGAGTTCGGCCGCACGCTCGTGCCCGATACCGCGCCCCGCGAAGCCCTCGAAAGTGGCCTGGTAGCTGGAGGTGATCGCCACGTCCGCACCCGCCTCGAAGTACCCGAGATGCGCCTCGGTGATCGCCTCCGGCCGCTCCGCGAGCAGCCGCGCCGACCACAGTTCGTCACTCAGGTCGTGCCCGGCGGACTCGAGCTGGTTGGACATACCGCCGTCGAGCACGACGGTCCCGGTGGCGAGGGCTTCGGCGAGGGTGGTGGTGCTGGTCATGGGCTCGACGGTAGTCGAGGCGGGAGGCGTCCGCCGGGGCGGCTCCGGCGTCAGGCCGCGTGCCGCCCGCCCCGTCGTCGACCCCGTCGCCTCGGCTTGGCCGCCGGTACCGCGAGGCCCACGAGCAGCCCGGCGGCCAGCACGTACGGCCACCAGCCGAGGCCGCCGGCCGCCGCGCTCGCCGTGCGGGAGCCGGGGGAGGCGAGCGGGTCGTCCGCGGTGCGAGGGGTGGGGGAGGGGTTGGTGGTGATCGCCGTCAGGACCACGTCGTTGCCGTCGCCGCCCCGGTAGGAGATGCGGTAGGCGGTGTCGCCGAGCTGGACTTTCCTGCCCTCCGGGAGGCCGGTGAACGTGCCGGTCGTCCGCGCGCCGCCCCGGTGGTCCAGGACCGTGATCCTGCGGGCGGGTGCGGTTGCCCCGGCGGTGGCGGTGAGGTCCACGCTCCCGGCCAGGCGGACCGCGCCCGTCACCTTCAACGGGCCGTCGCGCAGCACCAGTTCGCCCTTCGCTGACTGCGAGTAGTTGCCCGAGACGGTCAATCCGCCCACGACCACGCCGTCGTTCGTCACGGCCCCCTTCACGGTGCCCTTGCCGGTCAGCCTCGTCGACAGCCGAAGACCCGAAGTCCCCGCGTCGAGGCGGGAGTTCGGGGAGGTGAGCGTGATCGCCTCGCTGCGGGCGAGGGTGGCGCCGTCGCGCAGTGCCAGCGTGCCCCGCTCGATCGTCGTCCGGCCGGTGTACGTCACCGCCGTGCCCGTCAGCGTGGTCGTCGCGGAACCCGACTGCGTGAGGGACCCATTGCCGCCGATCCGCGAAAGGACCAGCGGCCGGCCGACGTTGTTCAGCACCAGCGAGCCGTCGTTCACGACCTGGTGACGGGCGCCCCGCGTGTACAGCCCGCCGTCGCCGCCCGGTCTGCCGCTGCCCAGCCGCAGCACCGCGCCCTTCTCGACGGTCGTCGAGCCGTCGTAGTGCTGCACGGCGGCGAAGGTGACGTCGTTGCCCTTCGTGCCCTCGATGACGATGTCTCCGGCGCCGGGCGCGGACAGCGTGTCGTGGAACCTGCCGCCGCCGATGGGCGCGCCCAGCGTGACGGGGCCGTTGTAGTCGAAGGCGAGCCGCGAACGGGAGCGTGCCGCCAGCAGGTTGATGTAGACGGTCTCGGCGGTGCCGGGCAGGAAGAAGTCGTCCGTCGTCCCGTCGCCCCACTGGACGTTCGCGCCCTTGATGTTGGTGCCGCGCTTGTTGACGTTCTTCGGCGCGGGCGTCCAGTTCAGGGCCGGGTCGCTGAGCGAGGGATCGGTGTCGCCGCCCTGGTCCGACCAGCTGTACCGGCCGGTGAGGACGACCTTGCCGCCCGGCCGGGACTGGACGTTGATGTCGCTGCCGTACGCGCGCTGATAGAAGTCCATGCCCAGGGTGACCGTCCGGCCGAGCGGGGTGTCCACGGTCCAGGTGCCCTGGTTGAGGACCTTGCGCACGTTCGGCAGCGAGGCCGCGAACTCGGGCCGGCCGGCGTTCGCCTGTGTGCCGTTGTCGATCACTCCGGAGAACGGTCCGGACGTGAGGTCCCAGGTGCCCCACAGGAACCGGGGCTGGGTGATGAGGCCGGTGCCGCTGATCGTGCCCAGGTTGTAGGCGCTCTTCAGGGACAGGCGCAGGGTGCCGTCGACCCGGATGTTGTCCTGGTTGAGGCGGAACGCCGGGGTGCCGTAGGGGAAGTGGCCGATGAGCCCGGTCGTACCGCCGTCGCCGTACTGGAGGGTCGCCCCGCGTTCGACCGTGATCGCGGGCGGGTCGGGGCGGGCCGTGGTCACGTACGGGTGGTTGCCGCCGAGGACGCTCACCCTCTGCCGCTGCCGGGACTTCGGCAGCGTGAAGTCGCTGTCCCTGGTCAGGATCAGCGTCCCGGTGCCGCGCACGGTGAGCGTGCCCTCGCCGCGCAGGACGCCGTCGTACGTCGTCGTCCCGGGCGGCACCGACACCACCGTGTCGCCGCCCAGCGTCACGTCCCGGCCGGCGAGCACATCGGCGGTGACGTCGCGCGGGCCGGCGGCCACCGCGGGGGGAGCGGTGACGGTGAGGGCGGCCATCGCGGCGAGAGCGCCGGCTGCCGCCGCTGACTTGTGGGTGAGGCTGCGCACGTGATGGGAGACGGGTGGGACGGGGTCGGATAACAGAAATTCGCGACCCGCGGGGAAAGCGCTCTCCCTCGTCCCGTCGAACCCGTTGACCTCCTCGTTGCACGCCCTTACCTTTTCGGCGTTCGTAATGACAGATCATGTCCGCAATTTCGAACACTCCCCCCTGAGAACCCCGAGAGGCAGTCTCCGTATGAGCCGCGAAGACGACCTGCCCGAAGTCCAAGTCCCCAGCCGCAGACTGCTGCTGAAGAGCGCCGCGGCCGCCGGTGCCCTGACCGCCGCCGCGGCCGTCCCCGGCGTCGCCCACGCCGCGCCCCCGAGGCCGGCCCCCTACCGAAATCCCCTCGTCGAGCAGCGCGCCGACCCCCACATCCACCGGCACACCGACGGCCGCTACTACTTCACGGCCACCGCCCCCGAGTACGACCGCATCGTCCTGCGCAGCTCCCGCACCCTGAACGGGCTGTCCACGGCCGCCGAGTCGGTCATCTGGCGGGCCCACGCCACCGGCGACATGGGCGCGCACATCTGGGCGCCGGAACTGCACCGCATCGGCGGCAAGTGGTACGTCTACTTCGCCGCCGCGCCCGCCGAGGACATCTGGAGCATCCGCATCTGGGTCCTGGAGAACGCCCACCCCGACCCCCTCAAGGGCACCTGGGTGGAGAAGGGCCAGGTGAAGACCGCCTGGGAGACCTTCTCCCTGGACGCCACGACCTTCACCCACCGAGGCACCCGCTACCTCTGCTGGGCGCAGCACGAACCCGGCATGGACAACAACACCGGTCTGTTCCTGTCGGAGATGGCGAACCCCTGGACCCTGACGGGACCTCAGATTCGGCTGTCCACACCGGAGTACGACTGGGAGTGCGTCGGCTTCAAGGTCAACGAGGGGCCGTACGCCCTCAAGCGCAACGGCCGCGTCTTCCTCACCTACTCGGCGTCCGCCACCGACCACCACTACTGCGTCGGCATGCTGACCGTCGACGCCGACGCCAACCTCATGGACCCGGCGAGCTGGTCGAAGTCCCCGACTCCCGTCTTCACCAGCAACGACACCACCCGGCAGTACGGCCCCGGCCACAACTGCTTCACCGTCGCCGAGGACGGCCGCAGCGATGTCCTCGTGTACCACGCCCGCCAGTACAAGGAGATCGTCGGCGACCCGCTGAACGACCCCAACCGGCACACCCGCGTCCAACGCCTCGGCTGGAACCCGGACGGCACCCCCGACTTCGGCATACCCGTGGCGGACACCGTGAAGGAGAGCGACTGAGATGAGACGTGCGTACGCGGTGCTGCTCGCCCTGTGTCTGGCCCTGGCCGGCGCCCTCGTCACCGCCGCCCCCGCCCAGGCCGCACCCCAGACCGTCACCACCGGCACCCAGTTCACCGACACCTCCGGCAACCCGGTGCACGCCCACGGCGGCGGTGCCCTCAAGGTCGGCACGTACTACTACTGGTTCGGCGAGCACCGCAACGCCGACAACACCTTCCGGTACGTGGACGCCTACCGCTCCACCGACCTGAAGAACTGGGAGTTCAGGAACCACGTCCTGACCCAGTCGAGCGCGTCCGAACTGGCCACCGCCAACATCGAACGCCCGAAGGTCATGTACAACGCGGCCACCGGCAAGTTCGTCATGTGGATGCACAAGGAGAACGGCACCGACTACAGCGAGGCCCGTGCCGCCGTCGCCGTCTCCGACACCGTGGACGGCGACTACACCTGGCAGGGCAGCTTCCGCCCGCTCGGCCAGCACATGTCCCGCGACATCACCGTCTTCGTCGACACCGACGGCACCGGCTACATGGTCTCCGCCGCCCGCGAGAACTACGATCTCCAGATCTACCGCCTGACCGGCGACTACACCGGCATCGCCGCCCTGGTCGCGGACCCCTGGCACGGCGGTCACCGCGAGGCCCCCGCCCTGTTCAAGCGGAACGGCGTCTACTTCATGCTGACCTCGGGCGCCACCGGCTGGAACCCCAACCAGCAGCAGTACGCCACCGCCACGAACATCGCCGGCCCGTGGACCGCGATGACCAACATCGGCGACGCCACGACGTACGGCTCGCAGACCGCGTACGTCCTTCCCGTGCAGGGCACTTCGACCACCTCGTACCTCTACCTGGGCGACCGCTGGGGCAACTCCTTCGGCGGCACCGTCAACGACTCCCGCTACGTCTGGCTGCCGCTGACCTTCCCCTCCTCCACCTCGATGTCCCTGTCCTGGTCGCCGGAGGTCACCGTCGACACGGCCACCGGCACGGTCAGCGGCACGAGCGCCACGTACAACACGCTGATCGCCCGGCACAGCGGACGCTGCGCCGACGTCACCAGCCAGTCCCCGTGGGCGGGCGCCCAGATCAAGCAGTACGACTGCAACGGCGGCGGCAACCAGAAGTACTGGTTCAAGTCCGTCGGCGGCGGCTACTACCAGCTGATGACCCGGCACAGCTCCCTGTGCGTCCAGGAGAACGCGACCACGGTGACCCAGGAGAACTGCAACGCCTCCGCGACCGGCCAGCAGTGGTCGGTCAGGACCACGGGCAGCTATGTGAACGTCGTCTCCCGCGCCACCGGCGAGTGCCTGGACGTGAACGGCGCGTCCACCGCCAACTCCGCCGCCGTCATCACGTACACCTGCGGCAGCGGTACCAATCAGCAGTGGACACGCGGAACATGAGACGCCGTCAGGTGAGCAGGTCGATCGCGTCGACCGCCGTGCCCGCGCTGAGATAGCCGGTCGCCCCCGAACCGCTCACGACGTCGATCCTCAGCACGTTGTACTGGCCGGTGTCCGTCTTCCAGGCGGACGCCGGCACGCTGTACGTGAACGTGTGGTTGTTGCCCCGGTAGGAGCCGTTGGTCAGCGACCGGGTGCTCGGCTGGGTGGGCGGGGAGGGGATCGCGGACGTCCACGTGTCGTTGACCGTGATCTGGGGGCGGCCGTTGGCGTACGCCGTGGTCACCCCGATCCGCAGGGTGTGCGCGGCCGCCGCCTGGGCCGCCGTCAGCTTGAAGTACACCAGGATTCCGCTGTTGACGTCCTTCCAGAGGTAGCAGGGGAAGGACGCCGTCTCGTTGTTGCCGACGACCACGTTGCCGGTCCAGGACGCGGCCCGGACATCGGACGGGTGCGCGTACGTCATCAGGTCGGCGTTCTTGAAGCCGCTCGGCGTGCCGTTCCAGTCGCCGATCCGCCAGATCGCGCTCGCGTTCCCCGGGTCGTTCGACGACGGGATCGCGATCGTGTTGAGCGTGGTCGTGCCACCGGCCGTGACCGTCACCGACCCCGTGTACACAGCGAGTTCGCCCTTGAAGACGGTCAGCGTGTACGTCCCCGGCAGCACACCTCCGATGGAGAAGTATCCGTCCGAGGCGCGCGCCGAACCCCAGTACTGCGCCGCCGAGTTGGCGAGCCCGACCGTGTACGGGTACGCCGTGTTCCGCCCGGAGATCCCGACCCCCGCCACCTTGCCGCGCCCGCTCGCGCCGACGTACCCGGACATGCCGAGCGAGTCCGCCCACGGGGTGGTGAGCGTGCCCGGGAACAGCGCCGAGGAGGGCGCCCCGCCGTCGGTGAGGGCGATGACGTACGGGCCCTGGAGGCCGAAGCGCTGGGCCTCGGTCTGGTTCTGGCCGTAGTACAGGATCTCGTACAGGCCGCCGCCGTCCGCGCTCTGGTGCCGCAGCAGGGAGCGGTAGAACGGGCCGCCGGACGCCTTCTCGTGGTTGCTGCGCACGATCCACAGGCCGACGCCGCCGCCGGACCAGCCGACGTAGTCGTAGTCCGTCACCCGGAGCCTGGAGTAGTGCTTCGAGCGGGTCTGCCCGTCGGACTTCGCGAACACGTCCGAGGCCTCGACGGCGGTGGGCGCGTAAGTGTAGGAGTCGGGCTCGTCGTTGAGGAACAGGCCCTTCTTCACGCGCAGGATGTAGCGGGTCGCGGACACGGACGTGTCGGCCTTGTTCGTCCACAGGTAGACGTTGTTCTCGCCGCTGCGGGCCGCGTAGTAGTGCCGCAGCGTGCCGTACGCGACCGAGATCAGGATCGTCGAGCCCGACTGTGTGAGGGACACGGTGGAGGTGCCGAGGCCGGACTCGATGTGCGAGTTCATGCCGCCGTAGCCCTGGTACTCCGTGCCGCGGTGGACCAGCGAGGTCAGATCGCCGTTGGTCTTGCTGACCTTGAAGACCAGGTCGGCGCCGGTGTCGACGACGTAGTTCGAGCCGTCGTCGCTCCAGCCGAAGGCCGCGGCGCGCGCGGTGCCGGCGAGGGCCGCGGAGCCGGCGGCGGCCGTGGCGCCGAGGACGAAGGTGCGGCGGCGAACGGATCTGCCGTGGGATCCGGACATGGGGGTGCCTCCTTCGGGGCGTGGGGGTGCGGGTGCTGTGCAGAGTGACAGTTGAATCGATTTCGCGAAAGGGCTTGCGCTGGCTTGGTGCTGGGCAGTTCACGGAGTCGGTGCGGTCGTCTAGAAAGCGCTTGTGGAAGCGTGTACGGTCCAGGGCGCACGCCGGGTCCATCCGAGCGAGGAGTCGCGTATGAGACGTTTCACCATCGCCGCGCTGGTGGCGGCCACCCTGGGCACCGTGCTGACAGCGGTGCCGGCCCATGCCCGGGTGCGGGGCGACTGCACCGGCAGCACCTGCCACGTCGATGTCCCGCCGGGCACCTACGACGTCAAGGTCCGCCTGGGCGGCGAGGCCGCGTCGAGCACGAGCGTGACCGGCGAGACGCGCCGCGCCCTGCTCCCCGAGACGGCCGTCCCGGCGGGCGAGCGCGTCGTCCGGAGCTTCACGGTGAACGTCCGTACGCCCGAAGGTGAGCCCACCGGCCCCGACGGAACTCCCGGCCTGGACCTGGTGTTCGGCGGCTCCGCCCCCGCACTCGCCGACATCGAGGTCACCCCGGCCGCCCACGCCCGCCGGCTCTTCCTCGTCGGCGACTCCACGGTCTGCGACCAGCCCGGCGACCCGTACTCCGGCTGGGGCCAGCAGTTGCCGCGGTACCTCCGCCGGGGCCTGTCGGTCGCCAACTACGCCGACTCCGGCGAGAGCACGGTCAGCTATCTGGCCGACGCCCGTCTGTGGGGCACCGTGCGGGCGCGGATCCGCCCTGGCGACCTGGTCCTGATCCAGCTCGCGCACAACGACAAGACGACCGACGGGGCGACGTACCGCGCGAATCTGGAGACACTGGTGGCGGGTGTGCGTGAGAAGGGAGGCGAACCGGTTCTCGTGACCCCGATCGTCCGTCGCTGGTTCAACGCCGACGGCACGCTCGACAACGACACCGCCCTGCTCGTGAACGGCCTGGGCGTGGACCACCCCGCGGTCGTCCGCTCGGTCGCCGCCGCCCGGCACGTCCCCCTGATCGACCTGACGGCGAAGAGCAAGGCCCTGGTGGAGTCGCTCGGCGTCGAGGCGTCCAAGGCGCTGTATCTCTACAACGAGAAACGGGACAACACCCACACCTCGGCGCACGGCGCCACGGTGTACGCGGGCCTGGTGCGCGACGAACTCGTCGCCCGGCATCTGGTGCCACGGGGCCTGGTGCGGGTGGGATGAACCCCTGGGGCGCTCCGACCGGAACCGGGGCGCCCCAGGCCTGGACCGAGCCGCCCAGAGAGAGGCCCGATGGACCTGCCCCCCGACGACCGCACCCTCAGCCCCCGCACCGGCTACACCCGCGCCCACTGGGAGGCCGCCGCCGACGCCCTGCTCGCCGCCGTCGAGCCGTACGCCACCGAGGACCGCGCCCTCTACCACCTCCCCGGCGACCACGAGAGCTGGTCGGGGCGTCTCTCCGACGGCCTGGAGGGCTACGCCCGTACGCTGCTCCTCGCCGCCTTCCGCCGGGACGAGACGGCACTGGAGCGCTACGCCGACGGACTCGCGGCCGGGGTGTCCGGTGTCTGGCCCCGGATCGAGGACCGCGGCCAGCCGCTGGTCGAGGCCGCCTCGATCGCGCTCGCGCTGCGACTGACCCGGCCACTGCTGTGGGACCGGCTGGACGACCCGGTGCGGCAGCGGGCGGCGGCCTGGCTCGGGGACGCGCTGACCGCCGAAGCCTGGCCCTGCAACTGGGAGTTGTTCCCGGTGACCGTCGGCGGCTTCCTCGACGAGATCGGCCACGAGCCCGAAGAGTCCCGCAAGGCGATCGACCGGGGCCTGGCCCGCATCGAGGACTGGTACGTCGGCGACGGCTGGTACACCGACGGCGACGGCCGGAAGTACGACTACTACAACGGCTGGGCGATGCACCTGTACCCGGTGCTGCACGCCTGGCTCGCGGGCGACGCACGGCTCCTGGACCTGTACGGCGGCCGGCTCTCGCGCCATCTGGCCGACTACGCCCGGCTGTTCGGCGGCGACGGCGCCCCGCTGATGCAGGGCCGGTCACTGACGTACCGCTTCGCGACGACGGCGCCGCTCTGGCTGGGCGCGCTGAGCGGGCACACGCCCCTGCCCCCCGGTGAGACCAGACGGCTGGCCTCCGGCGCGCTGAAGTACTTCCTGGAACGCGGCGCCGTGGACGCCGACGGTCTGCTGACCCTGGGCTGGCACGGCCCCGACGAGACGGTCCTGCAAGGCTATTCGGGCCCCGCGTCCCCTTATTGGGCCGGCAAGGCATTCCTCGCCCTGCTACTCCCGGCCGACCACGAGGTCTGGACGGCCACCGAGGAGCCGGGCCCGGCCGAGCGCACGGACGCGGTGACCGCCGTCGCCGCGCCCAACTGGCTGCTCCAGTCCACGAGTTCGGACGGGCTGGTCCGGCTCCACAACCACGGCAGCGAGGACGTCCGCTACGACCCGTACTACACGCGCCTCGCCTACTCGACGGTGACGGCGCCCTCACCGTCGTACGACAACAGTGTGCTCGTCGGCGCCGATCCGGGCCGTACGGACATCGTGCCGCTGGGCGTGGGGGAGGGCTGGGTGGCCTCGCGGCACTCCGTCGGCGACGGGGTCCGGGTCACCAGCCTGGTCCTCGCGCGCGGGGCCGTCGAGGTGCGGGCCCATCTGGTCGCGGGCGCCGAGCCGGGGACGCCGGTGCGGGTCACCGGGTGGGCCTGCCGGGACGGCGTGCGCGCCGAGTTGCGCCCGGTCGCCGGCCTGAGTCGCGAGTCCTCCGGCGTGACCGGCGACGGAGCCACCCTCTTCGTCGCCCTCGTCCGTCTGACGGCCGAGCCGGATCCCGCGCCACTGGACGAGTTCGTGTCCGTGCGCGTCGACGACGAGGGCGGGATGCGCGTCCGCTGGAGCGACGGGCACGAGGTGCGGGCGCGGCTGACGGACGGGGAGGGCGTCAGCGTGCGGGGCTGAGCGGTCACGCCTCCG
Organism: Streptomyces sp. NPDC098781; assembly: GCF_044759995.1. Taxonomy (NCBI): domain Bacteria; kingdom Bacillati; phylum Actinomycetota; class Actinomycetes; order Kitasatosporales; family Streptomycetaceae; genus Streptomyces; species Streptomyces sp. NPDC098781. Next base: position 99,231 of record NZ_JBIWAK010000009.1, on the reverse strand, counting down.
CGCCCGGCCGGCCGCTGTCCTGGAGGGCCGTGGTCCGCCCGGCGAGGATCGCGCGGTCGAGGCTTCTGGCGACGGCGGGCAGGTCTCTTGGGGCGCCGTCGGGGTCGGTGGGGCCCAGCCGGTCCAGCAGCAGCCGTGCCTCCAGCCGGTGGGCCTCGGCGTCGGCCAGGACGGCCGCTGCGTCGTCGATGTGGAGCGCCAGCTCGCCCAGCAGGCGGTCACGGTCGACGAAGTCGCCGAGGCCGCAGTCCAGGCCGTCGTCCTTGAGGCTGTCGGGGTAGGGGGCGCGGCTCCAGGCCCCGTCCTCGTACCAGTAGACGCACCCCAGTTCGTACCCTTCGAGCCGGTCGCGCAGCTCCCCGTGCGGCAGCCAGTCGGGGCAGCCCGCCAGCATGTCGATCGGCGGCCTGTGCCACTTCACGTCGCTCGACTCGTCCTCGCCGTAGAGCACGAACCGGCCCTCGCCCCCGCGCGACAGGATCCACCAGGTGCAGCCGCTGTCGTCCCGGTGCAGGCCCGCCCCGTCGATCCAGTGGCCGGTCCGGTGCACGGCCGGGCGCTCCTCCGCCTCGGTGGTCGCCTCGACGGCCGCGAGCAGCGCCCACCGCGCCCACAGCACCTCGCCCGGCGGAAGGTCCTCCGGGCGACCCGGTCGGTGAATGGTCATGCGTGCCCCCGTGCGCGCTCGTCGCGATGATGATCAGCGCAACGATACGGCCCCTGACCGAAGGCCGGCCGTGGGCGCCGGCTCGCTTCGGCCGGGACCGAAGTGACCCGGGCCTAACGTTTCCCTCGGGACGGACACCGCCCGGAAGAACGCCACCCGACGCCGCAGGGAGACCGCCGTGACCGCCACCTTCGCCCAACTCCACCACGGCGACGAGATCCTCCTCCTGCCCAACGCCTGGGACCACGCCTCGGCGCGCGCCCTCGCCGCCGAGGGCTTCCCCGCGGTCGGCACCACCAGCCTCGGTGTCGCGGCGGCCGTCGGCCTGCCCGACGGGGCGTCGGAGACCCGCGACGAGACCCTCCGCCTCGCCCTGGCCCTCGGCTCGGGGCCGTACCTCCTCTCCGTCGACGCGGAGGACGGATACAGCGACGACCCCGACGAGGTGGCGGAGTTCGCCCGGCAGCTGACGGCCGTCGGAGCCGTCGGCATCAACCTGGAGGACCGGCTCGGCCCGCCCGCGCTGCACGCGGCGAAGATCGCCGCCGTCAAGGCCGCCGCACCCGGCCTCTTCGTCAACGCCCGCACCGACACCCACTGGCTGGGCGGCGACACGTCCGAGACACGGGACCGGATCGACGCCTACCAACAGGCGGGCGCCGACGGGGTGTTCGTGCCGGGGCTTACCGAACCCCGGGAGATCGCCGCCCTGGTGAAGCACGTCGACCGTCCGCTCAACATCCTCTACAGCGCGGCCGGTCCGACCCTCCGACAGCTCGCGGACCTCGGCGTCCGCCGGGTCAGCCTCGGCTCGCTGCTCTACCGGCGGGCGCTCGGCGCGGCGCTGGAGACGGTCCGGGACATCCGGGCGGGACGCACGCCGGACGGGTCGGCCCCGTCGTACGGCGATGTGGACGCGCTCGCCCGCGGGAGCGACGCGACTCACAGCGGCCGCCGGTAGGTCCCTGTTAGCCTTGACTCTTTCCCGGGTATCACACCCTTTGGACTCATCACCGGCGAGGGACCGAGGAACCATGGCCATGGACATCCCCGGCGACAGGCGACTGGCGGCCGCCGTCGTGATGGACGACAGGCAGCGGGTGCTTCTGGTGCGCCGCAGTGAGAAGGAGCGGTTCCTGCCCCGGGTCTGGGGCGTTCCCTGCGGGAAGCTGGAACCCGGTGAGAGTCCCGAGGACGGTGCCCTGCGCGAGCTGAAGGAAGAGACCGGCCTGCTCGGCGAGATCGTCCGCAAGGTCGGCGAGTCGTCCTTCCTCAGCGACTACCGCGGCCACGAGATCAAGAACTGGCAGGAGAACTTCCTGGTCCGGCCGTTGACCAGGGCGCTCACCCTGCCCGAGCCCGACCAGGACGCCGCCTGGCTGGCCCGGGCCGAGCTGACCACCGTGGACATCGACGAGTACAACCTCGACATCGTCCGGCAGGCCTTCACGGAGTTCTGAGCCGGAGTCCTCCGGCAGGGAGTTCCTCACAGAGTCCGCAGTCGCTCCGCCAGCTCCCGCAGCGCCCCCAGATACTCCTCCGTCGTCAGCGGCACCTTCGCCACCGCGCCCGGATGCGGGCCGGCCGCCGTGAACACATCGGTGTGGCGCCGCCGTTCGGCACCCGTCTCCAGGAACAGCGTCACCGTCGGCGCGTCCGTGTCGCACCAGGCCCGGTGCAGGGTGTGCGCGGGCAGGGCGTAGGAGCTGCCCGCCGTGTACTGACCCACATGCGTCAGCCGCAGCCGCGCCCGGCCGGCGGGCCTCAGCACCCAGTCGGCCGACCTCTCCGCCAGCGACTCCGCGTAACGGGCCGCCGCGATACCGCCGTCGTCCGCGTCGTCGACCTCGTACAGCTCCATGGCCAGCCGGCCCCGCACGACATGGGAGGCCAGCGGCGAACGGTGGTTGTGGATGTCATCCTCGCCGATCGCGCCCGCACCCGGATGCCAGACATGCGCGCGCAGCATCTGCCGCGGACCGCCGTCGATCAGCAGCAGCTTGTCGAAGCCCAGGACATGACGGTACGACAGCCGGGCGCACGCCTCCGGGTCGCCGGCACCGGAAGCGAGTTCATTCACCAGCTCCAACAGCCGGTCGGGGGCGCCGAGTTCGGCCACGACGGCACGGGCCGCGGTCACCAGGTCGGGCTCGGGCAGTTCGCCGTCCAGCGATCCGGCCAGCAGCCGCCGCGCCGCCAGAACCTGCCGACCGCCCATGCACTCACCCTCCAACGCCCGCTCTCCCCATTCGAGTTGGGACCCGCACTCAGCCCTCCGGCTGATACATCCATACGGCATGCGCGCGCAGCGCCGAAAGACCTTGATAGGTCATCCACATCGGCCGCCGCAGCTCGGTGGTCTCGCTCCGCCCCCACAGCCAGATGCCGTCCGTCTGCCCCGCCCACACCGCGGCCACGGCACCCTCCAGCCGGACCCGCAGCTCCTCCTGAAGCCCCTCCGAGCGGGCGATCTCCAGGGCACCCGGCGTGAACAGGGCGCGGGCCACCCAGGAGGCGGTGAAGTGCCGTACGTTCAGCACCTCGTGGCGTGTGGGGTCGTCGGTGCGTGGGCGGCGCACCTCCTCGTGGAGGTTGGCCAGGTCCGGGCAGGTGTCGTGCGGCGCGTCCGGGCAGGACAGCAGCCAGCGGATGCCGTCCTCGCGGGCCGCGCGGGCGCGGGCGGCGCGCGCGTCGCCCTCCTCGCCCAGGACCCGGGCGGCCCGGTCCAGGGCGACGACCGCCTGCGCGGTGTGCAGCGGGGACGGCCTGCCGTACGGCGGCTGGAGACGGTAGCCCCAGCAGCGCAGATGGTCGCGGCGCGGGTCGCTGATCGCGCCGTCCGCGAGGGCCTCGCGCAGCGCGGGCAGGATCTCGGAGCGGGGCGCGGCGCGCAGCAGCCCGCGCAGCACCGTCGTCACGACATGGGTGGACTCCCGTCCGGCCCGGTCGAGTTGGCGGGTGAAACCGTCGGTGCACCGGTCCACCTCGGCCGTGAGCCGCTCGGCGGACGCGCCCGCGCGGGCCAGCGCCCCCAGCACCAGCGCGGTGACCTCGGGGCGCGCCTCTGAGCCCTGCGACCGCGCCGACCAGCCGCCGTCCGGGAGCCGCAGCCGCCACAGCGTGTCCACCAGTTCGCCGGTGCTCAGCCGGCCCTCGGGCACACCGAGGTCGAGCATGATGTGCAGGCCGTACGCGGTGCCGACCGGAGTGGGCCGCGACGGGGTGTCCTCGCCCAGGGAGTGCGGCCAGCCGACGAGGCGCCCGCGCTCCGGGTCGGTCACCACGGACACCTGGTCGACCAGGGTGTCGTAGGCGGCGGCGAACACCGCGGGGAGCGGCCCGGGTGCTCCCGGCGCCAGGGCGGCGGGTCCGACGGTGGTGACCCGTCCGCTGTCGGCGGCGGAGGCCGTCCGCGCCCGTAACAGCGCCGCCGCCAGCCAGGCCGCGACGAAGGTGCCGAGGCCGCTGACGCCGGAGATCACATACCGGGCGGCCGAGCCGTCGAGGGAGTCGGGCAGCACACTGAACAGGAACTGGAACACGCCGTACCCGGCGGCCGCGGCGCCCAGGCCGCCGAGCCAGCCGACGAAGCGCGCCGGAGGAGAGGTGTCCGGGGGTTCCTCGTCGGCGGTGGGAGGGGTGGGGCCGGGCCGACGGGACCTCAAGGGGCCGCGTCCGAGCTGCTGTTGGGACAAGACGCGCTCCCTCCCCCGTCGTGGCGGTGTGTGACCTCCGCGAAGCTTCCAGTCTAAGTGGTCAGGGTGACAACTGGGGCGGTCGCCCGTCGGGCTGCTTCCGTGGCCAGTTGGTGAGCGTCACGTGCAGGGCGTCGACAGCGCGCTCCCAGGACACCCGCACGTCCCGGGGAGCACCGAAGGCGCCGGTGGACTCCAGGGCACAGAAGCCGTGGAAGGTGCTGCGCAGCAGGCGGACGGCGTCGGTGAGGTCGGGTTCGTCGAGGCCGTAGGCGCGGAGCATGCCGTAGGTGATCTCGGCGGTACGGCGCATGGCGGGGGAGTCGGCGACGAGGGTCTGGTCGATCCGGATCTGGGTCGCCGCGTACCGTCCCGGGTGCCGCAGGGCGTACTCCCGGTAGGCGTCCGCGAAGGCGGCCAGCGCGTCCCGGCCGGCGCGCCCCGCCACCGCCACGGCGATCCGGTCGATCATCTCGCCGCCGGCCAGCAGCGCGACGCGCGTCCGCAGGTCCTGGAGGTTCCTCACATGCGAGTACAGGCTCGCGTCCTTCACCCCGAACCGCCGTGCCAGCGCGGACAGGCTGACGTTCTCGAACCCCACCTCGTCGGCGAGCTCGGCGGCGGCCGCGGCGAGCCGGTCGGGGGTGAGTCCTGCGCGGGCCATGGGGGTGTGTCCTCCGACTTCCTCCGGATGCGGAACCTAAAGCGCCTAGGCACGATCCTAGTGCTCTCGACCCGAGCCGGAGGAACGTCTCGCCACGTCACCCGATCGGCGCGTAGAGCACCCCCAACTTGTCGATCTCGTCGCCCGACCGTCCCGTGAACCCGACGATCTGCCGGCCCGACGGCGCGGTGAAGGTCTTCGCGTCCGATGTCGCCGTCCCGGAGGACAGGGTGCGGCCCTTGTCCGTGGTGAAGGCCGCCGAGAAGATCCGCGTACGGCCGTCCTTCTGGCCCTGCGTCAGCTTCACCGAGGTGAGGTGCTCGCCGGAGGTCAGGGTCAGGGACGTCGCCGTGCCGCCCGTGCCGCCGTGGGTGAGGGCCGGGCCCGCGTCGTGGGTCAGGGACACCGCGTCCAGGCGGGAGCCGCCGCGCAGGGTGAGGGTGCGGGGCGCGGGTGTGGCCGGGAGGTCGTCGGCGTCGTTGAAGGCCGTGCCGTGCGGGCCGCCGAAGAAGTCGCTCGCCCTCAGGGACGAGTTGAGGGTGTAGGAGAAGTCGACCGTGTGCGGGAAGTGGTCGGAGAGATGCTCGCCGTCCGCGCGCAGGAACTTCGCCCAGTCGTTGTGGTACTGGGTGGCGTTCAGGGTCAGCAGATCGCTGCCCCGGTACAGGACCTTGTCCACCACCTCGCACGCGTCGGTCGGGGCCGTCGCGTCGCACACCAGCGCGTCACTGCCCGCCGCCGGGGGTGTGCCGCCCCTGACCAGCTGGACCCAGGCGTCGGTGAGGCCGTTCTCGCCGGCCAGCGTGCGGATGTTGTCGCCGGTGCGCGTGTAGCGGGTGTTGGTGTCGCCCATGACGATCACCGCGTTGCCGGAGGAGTTGGCCTGGATGAAGTCCGACAGCTGCTCGACGTTGGCCCGGCGGGCGGCGAGTGCCGCGTCGTCCGAGTCGGCGTTGGTGTGGACGTTGTACAGGTCCACGAACACGCCCTCGGCCAGCCGCACCCGGGCCAGCGAGAAACCCTTCGGGGTGAGGCAGTTGGTGCCGGTGCAGTCCTTCCACTTCACCCGCTCGAAGTCCTCGAACGCAAGGTCCGAGAGGGTGTTGAGGCCGTCGCCGAAGCCCGCGCCACCGCTGGTCGCCGTGCGGTACGGGTGAGTGTCGTTGGCGTACAGCGACGCGTGGTAGTTGAAGTCCTCCTGCACGTTGACGATGTCGTACGGAGCCAGGCGCTGTCCGATGAGCGGGGTGTTCGTCTCGGGGTCGCTGTCGCCGAGGCCGAGGGGGAGGCCCGCGATGTTGTACGTCAGGACGTTGAAGGAGCCGGAGGTGGCGGCCGTCGCGGGGGTCGCCGCGGTGGCGGTGAGGCCGGTGAGGGCGAGCGCGGCCGCCGCGATCGTGCCGATCAGTCTTCTCATGGTGGGGGAGTCTCCGGGGATGACGAAGAAGTTGAACGCTGAAGGTGAGCGATGTTCAGGTTCGATGTCAACCAGGCTGACGTACAAGGGTCGTTGGGGAAACAGTGAGCGGCGGGGCGTTCCGCCGCGTCGGTGGCACTCGGTGGCCATGCGTCGCTTGTTCAATGTTCATGTTTCGCCTTGATCCTCCACAGGCGGCGTAACAGCGCCGTATGAAGGCAGCCGCCGGCACACAGCGGCATCCCAGGAGGCGTTCATGGGACACGGGCACTCGCACGGCCATCACCACCACGGGCACGACCACGACCACACGCACGAGGCCGGGGCCGCCGATCTGCCCGCCGCCTTCGACCCCTCCGTGCCCGACGAGGCCCTGACCCCGGAGCAGCAGTCGCGCCGTACCCTGCTGCGCCGGGCCGGTCTGATGGGTGCCGGGCTGGCCGCCGCGAGCGTCGTCGCCCCGACCGCCGCCGCTGCCGCCGCGCCGGCCGCGTCCACCGCCTCGGCTCCGGCCTCCGGCGGCCGCCGCGGCAACGGCTTCCTGTGGCTGGCCGGTGACCACCACATCCACACCCAGTACAGCAGCGACGGCAAGTACCGCGTCGTCGACCAGGTCCGCCAGGGCGCCAAGCACGGCATGGACTGGCTGGTCATCACCGACCACGGCAGCGTCACCCACGCCAAGATCGGCGTCGACAAGGTCAACCCCGACATCCTCGACGCCCGCGACGCCTACGAGGACACCCTGGTCTTCCAGGGCCTGGAGTGGAACATCCCGGGCGCCGAGCACGGCACCGTCTTCGTCCACCCCGGCAAGAACGAGGTCTCCGTCCTCAAGCAGTTCGAGACCGACTACGACGGCAGCGTCAAGGGCGCGAGCGACTCCACGCCCGCCAACGAGGCCCTCGCCATCGCCGGACTCGACTTCCTCGCCGAGCAGGTCCAGCGCCGCAAGGTCAAGGACGCGCTGATGCTCGCCAACCACCCGGCGCGGCGCGGTGTCGACTCCCCGCACGAGATCCGCAACTGGCGTGACGCGGGCCGTACCCGCCAGATCGCCATCGGCTTCGAGGGCGCCCCCGGCCACCAGGCCGCCGGCCTGCCCGCGCCGATGGGCCCGGGCCGCGCCCGCGGCATCTACGACAACAACCCCAGCGCCAACTCCTTCGCCGGCTACCCGCTGGAGAGCTACCGCACCTGGGGCGGCTTCGACTGGATGACGGCGACCGTCGGCGGCCTGTGGGACAGCCTCCTCGCCGAGGGCAAGCCGTGGTGGATCACCGCCAACTCCGACTCCCACCAGGTCTACGCCGACACCGCCGCGCGCGGCGGCGGCAACTTCGAGGCCAACGGCCGCTACGACGACCCGGTCTACGCCGGCCAGATCGACATCACCCAGGGCGACTACTGGCCCGGCCAGTACAGCCGTACGCACGTCGGCTCCGACGGCTTCTCCTACGCCGCCGTCATGGAGGGCATCCGGGCCGGCCGCATCTGGGTCGACCACGGCCGGCTGCTCAGCGGCCTCGACGTCCGCGTGACCGGCGGCCACCGCTGGGCCACGCTCGGCGGCGCCCTGCACGTCCGCAAGGGCACCGACGTCAAGCTGACCGTCGACGTGGCGATGGCCGGCGGCCCCAACTGGGCCGGGTTCGTGCCGAAGCTGGCCCGCGTCGACGTCATCCAGGGCGATGTCACCGGACCGGCCAAGGACAAGGACACCTTCACCGCACCGACGGCCAAGGTGGTCAAGTCCTACGAGGTGAACAAGTCGTCCGGCACGGTCCGCCTCACCTACGACCTCGGCAGGGTCGACCACCCCGTCTACGTCCGGGTGCGCGGCACCGACGGCAACCGTGGTGCCGTCGGCGCGATGGGCGCCGCCGTGGACCCGGCCGGCCCGGCCATCGACGTCGTCGGCGACGCCGACCCGTGGCGCGACCTGTGGTTCTACTCCAACCCGGTGTGGGTCCTGCCCTCGTGACACCGTACGTTCTGACCGTCGACGCGGGTGTCAGGGACCTCCGCTCCGCCGACCACCTGCTCCACTCCCTGGCAGCCGAACTCGCCCTCCCCGAAGGCACGTTCGGCTGCACCCACCTGGTGCGGGGAGAGCGCCCGCGGGTCGCTCTCTCCCTCACCCTCCCGTCCGAGCCGCTCCTGCGTACCGCCCAGGAGCGGCTCGTGGCCGGGGGGTACGAGGTGTCACCGGGGCTGCCGGACGCGGTGGGCCGGGCGGTTCTCTACCCGGGCGTGACGGCGCTGACCGGCACCCTGACGATCGCGGAGGTGCTGTCCCTGTCCGCGATCGACCGTGTGACGGTCCTGGGCACGCCGGGCCGACCCGCCGCCGACGCATGCGTCCTGACGGGCGATCACGTGCGCCCGCAGTGGCTCGACGGCCAACTCGTACTGACCGCGATGCCGGCGGTGGGCGGGACACTCGTACCGTTCGAGGTGCCCGATCCCACGCCGTGCTGCGCCGATCACTGAGGCGCTGTTCCGCGACGGCCGCCGACGCCCGTAGGGTGCCAGGCGTTCGATCGACGTCCGGTGCCGCGGACCGACGGGGGGCGGATGACGCACGAGGCGAAGCGCGAGGGACGGGCCGGCCCCGACCGTCCTCGCACGCCTCCCGCGTCCCCGTCGGACGACGCTCCTGTCAGCCGTTCACCCCCGTGTAGTGCCTCAGCGCCCACCGCCACAGGGCCCGGGCCCCCAGATACGCCACCAGCCCCAGCAGCGGCGACGACGCGGCCAGCCAGTGCGGGACCGCTGTGGCGTGGCCTGTCAGGGTCGCGGCCGGGAAGTATGCGACGAACGCCAGGGGGAGGGCGAAGGTGAGGAAGCCGCCGACCGCCTTCGGGAGGACGTTCAGGGGGTAGCTGCCGAAGGTGCCGAGGAGTTCCTCCAGCCAGCGGCCCCAGTAGTCGGCGGCCGGGTAGCGCAGGCACGCGGAGGCCACCGCCGTGAACAGGGCCGCCTCCAGGAGCATGCCGCCGACGACCGCGGCGATCAGGTAGAGGACCCGGCCCGCCGTCCAGTCCAGGGTGCTGCGGCTGAGCGCGCCCGCCATCAGGCCCGCCGCGACCGTCAGGTCGCCGATCGCGTTGGTGGGGAAGTGGTCGAGCTGGACTTGGCGGTGCACCGGCATCGGGCGCAGGAGATAGATGTCGATCCGCCCCTCCTGGACCTGGCGGCCGATGAAGTGCATCCGGCCCAGCAGCAGGACGAACAGACCGTGGGCGAGCATCCGGATCGCCGGGATCAGCAGCACGTCCGCACTGTCCCAGCCGCCCATCCCGGTGAACCGGGCCAACAGCACCGTCGCGAACACGATCACCGACATCTGCCAGATCGCGCCTATCGCGATGTTCAGCAGGAACTCGGCGCGGTACTCCATCGCGGCCCGGATGTTGAGCAGCGAGACGCGCCACACGATGCGCAGAGCCTTCAGCGACATCTCAGCCTCCCTGCGCGATCACGCGCCGCGCGGCCCGCCGCCACACCCACCGGGTGAACAGCGCCAGCACCAGCACCCAGCCCGCCTGGACCGCCAACTGGGCCCCGGCGTCGGACAGTTCGATCCGGCCGACGTAGATCGACAGCGGCACGCTCAGCGTCGCCTGGAAGGGGAGGAAGCCGCTCACCGTGATGAACCAGTCCGGGAAGAACCACAGCGGCGCGTACACCCCGGACAGCAGGTTCTGCGCGAAGATCAGGATCAGCATCGCGGAGTTGTTGCGGATGGTGAAGAAGCACATCTGGTCCAGCAGGAGCATGACGTAGTACAGGACGCACTGGCCCAGCAGCATGCTCACCGCGAACACCCCCGCCACGGCGGCCGACTCCGGGGGCTCCACCACTCCCGCGGCCAGACACACCGCGTATCCGCCCAGCGCCCACGCCAGCCCGTACACCTGCTCGCCGAGCGCGCGCAGCGCGTAGTAGCGCTGCGGCGGCAGCGGACGCAGGTACCAGTAGACGATCGTGCCGAAGTGCATGTGCTGGAGCACCGTGTCCCGGCCCGCGTGCTGGTCCAACTCGCGCAACCGGGAGGCCAGTACGGCCAGCACGGCATAGGTGACCGCCTGGTCGCGGGTCAGTCCGGCGGTCGTACCGGTGTGGGCGTACAGGCCACGCCACAGCGACGCCACCAGGACCACCTGCACGGTCAGCCGCAGCAGGACGGCGGTCATCCGGGGCGGTGTGTGCAGCTCACCGAGCGGCGTCACGCGGGCGGCCCGCCAGCCGTGCGGGACGGCGGCCACCTCAGGCTCCCTCCGCCGCGGGACCGGCATGGACGTACGCGGCGCGCATCACGTCCTCCAGGTCCGCCTCGTGCAGGGCCAGGTCGGTCACCTCGTACCGCTCGATGACGTGTTTCAGCGCCTGGTGCACGGTCGGCGCGTCGGGACCGTCCGGGCCGAAGACGGCCTGCGGGCCCTCGCGGCGCAGCAGCGCGATACCCGGCAGCGCGCCGACCTCGGCGTGCGCGTCGGCCAGTGTCACCCGCACCTGCCAGGTCGAGCCGAACTTGCGGCGGATCTCGTCGAGCGTGCCGTCCAGGACGAGCCGCCCGTGGTTGATGAGCACCACCCGCTCCGCGAGCCGCTCGACCTCCGTCATGTCATGGGTGGTGAGCAGGACCGTACGGCCGCGCTGGGCCACCTGGTGCCGCAGGAACTCCCGCACCTGCTCCTTGACCACCACGTCCATGCCGATGGTCGGCTCGTCGAGGAAGACCACCGGCGGGTCGTGCAGCAGCGCGGCCGCCAGGTCCGAGCGCACCCGCTGGCCGAGGGAGAGATGACGGACCCGGGTGCCCCAGAAGGAGGACAGGTCGAGGAGGTCGTCGAACTCCGCCAGGCGCGCCGCGTGTTCGGCCTTCGGCACCTCGTAGATGTCCCGCAGGATCGCGAACGACTCGCGCACCGGCAGGTCCCACCACAGCTGGGTGCGCTGCCCGAACACCGTGCCGATGTTACGGGCGTTGCGCTCGCGCTCCTCGTACGGCACCACACCCGCGACGCTGCACGAGCCGGACGTCGGGGTGAGGATGCCGGTGAGCATCTTGATGGTGGTGGACTTGCCGGCGCCGTTCGGGCCGAGCAGGGCCAGGAGTTCGCCGGGAGCGACGGAGAAGGTCACGTCGCGCACGGCATGCTTGGCGACCTTCTCCGGGTTGACGAGTGAGCGGAGCGCGCCGGCGAAACCGGGGCGGCGGACGGTGGTGTGGAAGGTCCGGGACAGGCGGCGTACCTCGATGCTGCCGGCCAAGTGGCTTCAACTCCCTAGCAAAGAGCGCAGGTCGCGGCCGGCCGGCAAGGCTGCCGGCCGGCCGCGGGCGACGTCACGACGATTGCGGAAAGTCGATCAATCGGTCGATCGATTCATGGTGTCCGCCTGGTGGTCTTCACTCGGCGGCCGAGAACACGAACGAGAACTCCGCCGGCTCGGCCTTGAGGAAGTACTGCGGCAGCGGACCCGGCCCGCACGACTGCGAACCGATGCCGTGCTGGCCGTGGTCGAGGTTGACCCACACGGTGTCTCCCGGGACCAGATCGGTGAGGTGCCGGGCGGCGTCCAACTGCTCGTTGGTCCAGGGCCGCGCGCTGAACCAGAACTCCGGCTCGCCCTCGATCCTGAGCCCGCCGAGCTCCACCCAGCGCACATCGGCCCGGGCGCCGTTCTCCTGCGGACGGACGTACGGCGTCTGGAGTTCCCCGACGCTCGCGTCCCACTGGAGATGCTTGGCCGCGGCCTTGGTGTCCGGGTACGCCTCGCCGCCACTGCCGAACCAGGCCGCGGCACCGGTGGACGCCGCCGGCAGCCCGAACCGTACGCCCAGCCGGGGCAGCGGCACCTTCCAGTCGCCCTCGGGGACGACCGACACGGTCAGCCGCAGCAGGGTTCCGTCGGACGTCCACCGGTACTGCGTGCGCAGGCCCACCTCCCGGGCGGCCGGCGCCACCCGGGTGCGGACCGTCAGCGCGTCGGCGTCGGCCGTCACGCCGTCCAGCCGGTGCCGCATCCGGTGCAGGCCCAGCTTCCGCCACAGCAGGCCGTACCGGGTGTCGTCCTGCCAGGAGGCACCGTCGTCGTTGTCGGTGGTGGCACGCCACACGTCGAGGCGCAGCCCCGTGACGTCCACCCCGCCGATGGACCGCAGGGTCCCGGTGCGGGCGTCGAACACCGCCGGGCCGAGCACGATCCGATCACCGTCGGCCGTCGGCCCGGCACCGGTGGCCGCCGCAAGCGGCGCACGCGGGGCGACGGTCCGCTGTGCCCACGCCACCTCATGTCCCCTGCCCGCCCAGGAGGTGTCCGCGGCGAGCAACGCACGCACGGTCCACTGGACCTCCTCGCCGTCGCCGTCGGGGGCGGGGGCGGGCAGCTTGACCTCGGCCGACTCACCCGGCGCGAGCGGCGGCACGGGGAGCGGGTGCGCGCCCGTGGGAGCTCCGTCGACCTGGTACGAGAACTCGAACTCCAGGTGGGAGAGGTCGGCGAAGTCGTACGCGTTCGTCACCCGTACCGTGCCGTCCGCCCCGTCACCCTCGATGCGGACCGGCTCGATGACCTTCTTGTACTCGACGAGCCCGGGCGAGGGAGTCCGGTCCGGGAAGACCAGCCCGTCGCAGACGAAGTTGCCGTCGTGCAACTCCTCGCCGAAGTCGCCGCCGTAGGCGTAGCCCAGCTCGGGGTGCTCGATGCCGTGGTCGATCCACTCCCAGACGAAGCCGCCCTGGACCCGGTCGTGGGCCTCGAACAGCCGCTGGTAGTCGGCGAGGCCGCCGGGGCCGTTGCCCATGGCGTGGCCGTACTCGCACAGGATGAAGGGGAGTTCACGGCGCCGGCCGGTGCCGCCGTCCAGGTGCCGACCGATCTTGTCGACCTCGGCGTGGGAGGCGTACATCCGCGAGTACACGTCCGTGTCCCGGCAGGTCGAGTCGCCTTCGTAGTGCACGAGCCGGGAGAGGTCCCGGCCGTGGATCCACTCGGCCATCGCGGTCAGCCCGCGACCGGTGCCGGCCTCGTTGCCGAGCGACCACAGGACGATCGACGGGTGGTTCTTGTCCCGTTCGACCATGCGGGCCGCGCGGTCCAGCAGGGCCGGGGTCCAGCGGTCGTCGTCGACGGGGTTGTCCCGCCACCCCTGCTCGGTGAAGCCGTGGGTCTCCAGATCGCACTCGTCGACGACCCACAGGCCGTACTCGTCGCACAGGTCGAGGAAGGCCGGGTGCGGCGGGTAGTGCGAGGTGCGCACCGCGTTGAGGTTGTGCCGCTTCATCAGCAGCACGTCCTCGCGCATGGTCTCCAGGTCGAGGGCACGGCCCTTCTCCGGGTGCCATTCGTGCCGGTTGACGCCCTTGAACAGGACCGCCTTCCCGTTGACCTTGATCAGGCCGTCCTCGAGGACGACCGTACGGAAGCCGATGCGCAGCGGCACCCGCTCGCCGGGCGTGATCAGCTCGCCGTCGTACAGCCTCGGCGTCTCCGCGGACCACGGCTCGACCGGGACCGTGACCCGCTCACCGGTCGCGACATCGATGTCGAGGCCGGGCACGGACACCCGCCCGTCGACGTCGGAGTCGACGCGCAGGGTGCCCTCGCCCGTGGTGTGGTCGTAGGAGGCGTGCACGAAGAAGTCGTCCGCGCCGCCTTCCGGGCGGTGCAGCAGGGTGACGTCACGGAAGATGCCGGGCAGCCACCACTGGTCCTGGTCCTCCAGGTACGAGCCCGCCGACCACTGGTGCACCCGCACCGCGAGCACGTTGCCGGCCGGCTTCAGCAGTTCCCCGACGGCGAACTCGTGCGGCAGCCGGGAACCCTTGAACTCGCCGAGCTCGGTGCCGTTCAGCCAGACCCGGGCGCAGGACTCGACGCCGTCGAAGCGCAGGACGGCGGTACCGTCGGTCGGCCACTCGGCCGGCAGGTCGAAGACGCGCAGGTGGTCGCCGGTCGGGTTCTCGGTCGGGACACGGGGCGGGTCCACCGGGAACGGGTAGAGGTGGTTGGTGTAGATCGGCCCGCCGAACGCGCCGTCGCCCTGGAGGACCCAGTGGCCGGGGACCGTGACCTCGGCCCAGTCCCCGGCGTCGTAGCCCTCCGCCGCGAACGAGTCGTCCTCGGCGTCGGCGGTCGCCGACAGCCTCAAGCGCCAGTCGCCGTTCAGGGACAGGGACTTCGCGTCCGAGACGGCGTACCAGGCACGGGGCGGCAGCGCCCCGGTCCCGGGGGAGACGTCCTCTACGTAGTCGACGGAGGGGGAGGTGCGGAAAGACATCTGTCTCCTTGCTCAGCCCTTGATGCCGGTCTGTGCGATCCCCTGGACCAGCCAGCGCTGGAGGAAGAGGAACACGAACACCAGGGGCAGGATGGAAATGGCCGTGGCCATGAAGATCAGGTGGTAGTTGACGGTCTGGTTGGTCATGTACGACGACAGCGCGACCTGGACGGTCCAGGCGCTCGGGTCCTGGCCGATGACCAGGGGCCACAGGAAGGCGTTCCAGCCGTTGATGAACGTGATCGTGGCGATCGCCGCGAAGAAGTTCAGCGAGTTCGGCACGACGACACGCCAGTACGCACCCCAGTAGCCGAGCCCGTCCACGCGTGCCGCCTCCTCCAGCTCCTTCGGGAACCCCAGGAAGTACTGCCGGAACAGAAAGCACGTGAAACCACTGAACAGGCCCGGAATGATGAGTCCCCGGTAACTGTCCACCCAGCCGAGGGACGACACGAGGACGAAGCTCGGTACGAAGGTGACGGCCGTGGGAACCATCAGGGTCGACAGCACGGCGTAGAACACCTTGTTGGCGTGTCGGTACGGGATGCGGGCCAGGCCGTAGCCGGCCATCGAGCAGATCAGCAGGATGCCGGTGGTGTGCAGGACGGCGACGACCACGGAGTTCCACAGGGACCGGGCGAAGTCGACGGTGGTGTCGTCGAAGGGCTCGGTGATGTTGCCCCACTGGATCTGGGTGGGGAACCACTTCCAGTTCTCGCCCGTGATCTCCGGGTCCGTCATCAGCGCGTTGCGGACGATCAGATAGAAGGGGATCAGGAAGAGGAGGGCCGCGACACCTGCCGCGACGTACAGGCCCGTGTTGCCGATGACGCCGCCGCCGCGCCTGTTCTTGGCCGGCTCGGTCGCCTTCCCGAGGTCGGGTGCTGTGGTGGTCACTTGGACTCCTCACCCCTTCCGAAACCCATGAGCCTGCCCTGGAACAGTGTGACCACGCAGATCAGGAGGGTCAGGACGACCGCGCCCGCGCTGCCCACGCCGTAGTTCTGGTTCTCCCCGAGGGCCATCTTGTACAGCTCGACCAGCGGCGGCTGGCCCCAGGTGGCCTTGGAGAGCAGGTTGAAGAACTCGTCGAAGGCCTGGTAGGCGGCGATGAGCAGCAGCAGGATCACCGCGGTCGAGGTCGCCCGCAGCTGGGGCAGTGTGATGTACCGGAAGGTCTGCCAGCCCGGCTTGGCGCCGTCGATGGCGGCGGCCTCGTACAGCTCCCGCGGGATGTTCTGGAGCGCCGCGAGGAACAGGATCATGTAGAAGCCCGACTGGAGCCACAGCCGTACGGTCACGATGACCAGCCAGTACCAGGGCGGGTCGGGGACCGCGAGCCAGGCGATGTTGTCGATGCCGAACCAGCCCAGGACGGTGTTCGCCAGGCCGAAGCGGACGCCGTTGAAGAGCGACATCTTCCAGATCAGCGCGGCCGCGACATAACTGACCGCGGTGGGCAGGAAGAACACCGACCGGAAGAACGCCCGCATGAACCGCAGCCGGTTGACCAGCAGCGCAAGGCCCAGCGACATGGCCCAGGTGGCGGGCACGATGAACGCGGCGAACACGGTGAAGGTGACCAGGGAGTTGCGGAAGTCGGTGTCGGTGAGGATCTGCCGGTAGTTGTCGAAGCCGACGAACTCGCTCGGCGTGACGGTGAAGCGTGCCTCGAAGAAGCTGAGCCAGACGCTCCAGCCGATGGGCACGAAGACGAAGATCACCAGGCCGATCAGGAACGGCCCGGTGAAGAGCCAGAAGTTGAGGGTGCTGTTCGCCCTGAGGCCCCGCCGCGGCCGGTGCTCGGAGACCTTGGCCGGGGCGGGGGAGGCGACCCCTTGTGTGGTGGTGGTCGACATGTCGAGATCCGTCCGGCGGCCTATCCGAAGAGCTTCTTGAGCTCGGCGCCGACCTTCTTCTCACACGCGGCGAGCTGTGCCTTCGGGTCGTCGTCCTTGCGGACGGAGTTCGCCATCACGTCGTTGAACGCGGCGATCATGGCCTGGGTCCAGCCGATGTTGTCGAAGTGGCCGAACTCGTTGAACAGCTTGACGCCTTCGGCCGGCAGACCGGACTTCAGCTTGGTCGCGGACTCGGCGAGGGAGGTGCGCGGCGGGATGTGGAAGCCGTAGGAGGTGGCGAAGTCCTCCTGGTACTCCTTCTGGTCGATCCACAGCCACTTGACGTACTCCTTGGCCGCGTCGACGTTCTTGCCCTTGGCGTTGACGAACATCGACCAGCCGCCGTTGTACACCGACTCCTTGCCGGCCGAGCCGACCTTCGGGAAGGGGAAGACGCCGATGTCGTCGCCGAGCGCCTGCTGCATGGCCGGCATGGCCCACATGCCGCACCACTGGATCGCGGTCAGGCCCTGGGTGAACGCCGAGGGGTCCCACCACTCGGTGGGGGCGCCGAGCAGCAGGTTGCCGCTGGTGAACAGCGAGCGCAGCTGCTTCAGGCCGTCCGCGACGGCGTCGGTGTTGAAGGCGGGCTGGTTGTCCGCGGTGAGGGTGTCCGCGCCTGCCGACCAGATCAGGTTGTGCTGGACCGGGGTGAGGTCGCTGCCGAGGAAGGCGCCCTTGACCTTGCTGGTGGTGAGCTTGTCGGCGGCCTCGATCAGCTCTTCCAGCGTGGTCGGCACCTCGACCTTCGCCTTCTCGAACAGCGAGGGCCGGTAGAAGAAGAACTGCGGGTCGTCGATCATCCGGACGCCGTATATCTTGCCGTCGACCGTGTGGGACGTGATGTCGGCCTGGTTGAAGTCGCTCTTGACCGGCTCGATGATGTCGGTCAGGTCCGCCACCTGGCCGCTCTTGATGAGCTGGATCTGCGGGTGGAACTCGAAGACGTCCGGCGCGTTCTCCGTCAGCAGCGCGGCGAACAGCTTCTGCTCGAAGTTGCTGCCGGTGATCCACTGGGTTTTCACGGCGGCCTTGTCGTAGGCCTTCGCGTACTTCTTGACGGCCTGCTCGACGCCCGCCTCGCCATAGGCGTGGAAGTACTGGGTGAGGCCGACGCCCGAACCCGACCCGCCCCCACGGCCGTTGTTGCCGCCGCACGCGGCGAGTCCGCCCGCGGCGGCCAGGCCCATCGCGGCCCGCAGTACGGTTCGGCGGTCCCAGTTGCTGTTGCTCAGTGCCGACATGTTGACGTCCTTGTCTGGAGTGCGGCTGCGACTGCGGCGATGCGCCCATGACGGGAGCGGCTCAGCGCCAGATGGCTCAAACGGGGGTGCGGTGCCGGACGTTAACCTTCGGCTAAGGCTTCGGCAAGGGGTTGGACGAAGTCTGCGTGAAGCGTTGCGCGACGTTCGGCATACCGGACGCGAGGGGGGTGCGGGCCGTCGTACCGGGAGCCCGCAACCCCCTTCGCCGACCGGGGAGTTACTGCCGGAACCAGGCCTGGTTGGCGCCGCCGTTGCAGGTGTACACGCCCACCCTGCTGCCGTCCGCGGTCGCCTGTCCGCCGACGTCGAGGCACTTGCCGGTGGCCTCGCTGACGGTCTGCCCGTTGGAGTTCAGCAGCCAGCGCTGCGCGGCGTCACCGGTGAAGTCGGAGGTGGCCGCCAACCCCGCGCTCCCCACCGTCAGATAGCCACCCAGGCCCTTCAGCGCGCCCCGCCGGTCGTACGACCACGACTGCTCGGCCCCGCCCGTGCAGGTGCCGATCGCCGCACCCGAGGCGTCCGCGGTCAGGCACTTGCCGGACTGCTCGCCCTGCCAGGCACCGGTGATCGCCGAGGAACCGGCGTACGGCTTCTGGTCGAGGACGTACGTCGTGATCGAGCGGGCCGGCAGTGACGCGGAGACGGTGCCGCCCTTCACTGAGGGCCTCGCGACGTTCGCCCAGTTCTCGTCGGCCGACGTACGCACCGCCTTCGCCGCCCGCAGCGGTGACCTGCTGTTGAAGTGCAGATTCAGCGCCGTATCGGTGGTGTTGTGGTTGTTGACCACGACCACCCACTTGCCGTCCCGGTCGTAGGCCGAGGCCTCCACACCGTCCGGCAGCCCCGTCACGCCGTGCAGGACCGAGCCCGGCTTCACGAACTTGCTGTACTGCCCGAGCGCGTAGTACCGCTTGGTGAAGTACAGCGTCTGGTTGCCGTTCGTCGCGTAGTTCGGGTCGTAGTAGATCAGGCCGTCGTTCCAGCCCTGGTCGTTCTTGGCGAGCGGGTCGGTGCCGATCATCTCGGACAGCGCGACCCACCAGTGGAACGCCGAGTCGTGCGCGGTCGCGAAGTCCTTGTGGATGATCCGCGACAGGCTCAGACCGCCGTCGATCGTGGGATCGTACTCCTGCGCCCAGCCCGTGCCGCCCTTGCCGAAGCAGCAGATCTCGGTGGACCAGGACGTCTTGCCCACCGACTTCGACGTCTCGTACACCCGCGCCCGGTCGGCGTCCGACGGGTTGTCGTAGGTGTGGTGGGCGAGCTTGTCGACGTACTGGGCGGTGCCCGGCTCGTCGATCCAGCGCGGGACCTCGTCGTTGAACTTCACCGTGCTGGTCGACTCGTCGGCGATGATGCCGGTCCGCTGCTGGCGCGCCCGCAGCTCCGCGCCCAGCGTGCGCACGATGTCGTCGCGCTGCGGCACGTCGACGAGCATGCCCTCCTGGCCGCAGGAGTCGAAGCTGTTCGTCGGCTCGTTGAACGGGCTGATGTAGTCGATCTTCACGCCCTGCCGGGCGAAGTGGCCGGTGACGTCCGTGACGTACCGCGCGAAGTCCTGCTCGTTCTCCGCCTTCAGATGGCCGCCGCAGCTCTTGCCGTTGGTCTTCCACTCGGCGGGCGCGCTGTTGACGAAGGCGATCAGGTCCTCGACGCCGTACGCGGCGGCGGCGTACAGGAACGTACGGCCCGCCTTGTCCTTGCTCCAGTCGTACGAGCCGTCGTCGCGACGGAAGTCCTCCGGCGCGCGCGGGGCGTAGGTCACGCCGGTCCCGCCACCGCCGATGTTGTAGCGGTAGGCGCTCAGGTCCAGACCGTTGGAGGAGAACAGCAGCCTGGCGACCCGGGCCTGGACCTTCGGGTCGAAGTTCTTCAGGTCGTTGACCCACCACGCGCCGGACGCGCCGATGTTGTCGATGGTCTGGGCGGCGTGCGGGGAGACCTCCGCCGCCGGGGTTCCTGCGGCGCCGGCGGGCGGGGCGGATATGAGGGGGCCCGCGACGGCGAGCGCGGCGGCGGCCGTCAGCAGAACCGATCTTCTGGGGCGGGGGGTTTCGGGGTGGGGGTTCCTGGAGCGGGGCAGAGTCACGTGCATCCCTTCCGTCGTCACGAAGGTGGTGCGGTACGGCTCCTTGCGGGGGTGGTGCGTTTCACGGCGGTCCTCTGTCCCACGGACTGGAGTGCGCCCTCCAGCGCGAACGTCGCCGCGCCGAGGCACACCGGGTCGGTGGGGATGGGGGAGAGCACGATCTCGGTGGCGGCGAGCGGCCGCCGCAGCGCGTGCCGGGCGACGGCCTCGCGCACCTCGTGCAGCAGCGGTTCGCCCAGGTTCGCGGCGACCCAGCTGCTCAGCACGACGACTTCGGGGTTGAACAGATTCACCAGATCGGCGATCCCGGCGCCCAGGTAGCGGGCGGTGTCCCGGACCACCTTGACGGCCACGGGATCCTGCGCCGCGACGCCGCGGGCCAGCGCGTCGATCGTCGCCGTCTGGTCCTCCGGGTGCAGCAGCGGGCTGTCGGCGGCCAGTTCGCGCAGATTCACCATGATCCCGGGCGCGCCGACATACGTCTCGACACAGCCGTGGTTGCCGCAGTGGCACAGCCGGCCGTCCAGCACGAGCGTCGTATGGCCCCACTCGCCGGCGCTGTTGCTCACGCCCCGGTGCAGTCCGCCGCCGAGCACGAGCCCGGCGCCGACACCGGTGCCGAGGTTGACCACGACGGCGTCCCCGCGGCCGCGCGCGGCACCGAACCACAGCTCGGCGACCGCGCACGCGCGCAGCGGGTTGTCCATGTAGAGCGGGTAGGCGACCTGCTCGGCGAGCAGGTCGAGCAACGGCACGTCGTGCCAGTCCCAGTTGGGCGCGTACTCGGAGACGCCGGTGTCCCGGTCCACCTGCCCCGGCACGCTCACGCCCACGCCGAGCACCCGCGCGCCCTCCACGCCGGCCTGCGCGACCACCGAGCCGACGGCGGCGGCGACATGGCCGACGACCTGCTCGGGGCGGCTCTCGCCGGGGCGCATGTCCTCGGCGGCGCGGGCCAGGACGCCGAGCGCGAGATCGAAGAGCTCGACGCGGACGTACGTCTCCGCGATGTCGACGCCGATCAGCGCGCCCCCGCCGGAGTTGACGGCCACCAGCCCCCGGGGACGGCCGCCGGCCGAGTCCTCGAACCCGACCTCCGTGATCATCCGGAGGTCGAGCAGCTCGCCCACCAGAGTGGCGACCGTGGCGAGGGACAGACCGGTGGCGGCCGCCAGCTCCTGCCGTGAGGTGGGCGAGGACGCGATGATCTGGCGCAGCACCTCGTAGCGGTTCGCGGTGCGGATGTCACGAGAGGTGCGCTTCACCGGAGGTGCCCCCGTCCCTTCAGTCCAGGCCGGGTCGTCGTCGGCACCGGCGCGGCGGCAAGGCTATGGGGTGCGCGGGCTTTCTACAAGGGGTTAGGAAAGGGGCTGTAGAAAGTCTTTCCGCTGGAAGCGCACGGTGTGGGGGGCTGACGCGAATCAGTCGGGCCGCGGTCGGGCCTCAGCCGGTCTTCCGTTGGGCTTCGGTCGGCCTCGGTCGCGCGTCAGGCGCCGAGGATATCCCGGACGAACGCGTTGGCGAACTTGCCCGCCGGGTCCAGCTCCCGCGCCAGCGCCCGGAAGTCGCCCAGCCTCGGATACCGACCGCGCACGACCGGGGCCGGCAGCGCGAACACCTTGCCCCAGTGCGGACGGGGCGCGAAGGGGTCCAGCGCCTCCTCCAGCCGCCGCACCACCGGCAGTACGGCAGCGGTGTTCTCGATCCAGGTGAAGTGCAGGGCCACGGTGTCCCGTCCGTGGGCGGGGCTGAGCCACTGCTCGTCGGCCGCGACCAGGCGTACCTCGCAGGTCTGGAGGACGGAGGCGACCGTCTCCCGGATGCCGTCGACCGCGCGCAGCGCGTCCAGGGCGTGCTCGCGCGGCAGCATGTACTCCGACTGGAGCTCGGCCCCGCTGCTGGGCGTGAACTCCGCCCGGAAGTGCGGCAGTCGCTCGTGCCACGGCCCCGGCACCCCGAACTGCTCCGTGCAGTTGACCGCGGGCATCCCCGGCACCGGGTGCAGCTTCTCGGTGGCGGGCGCCGCCCACGGGAAGTCGGGCAACGGCTGGTCGGTGCGCCGCTTGAGCCACACCTGCCGGAAGCCCGGCGCCCGCCAGTCGGTGAACAGGCTCACGCTGTACGCCGACGACATCACCGTCTCGAAGGTCGCCAAGTCCAGTGTGCCCAGGGGCAGTTCGGTGAAGAGGTGCTGCTCGACGGCGAAGGACGGCTCCAGGTCGAGGGTGAGCGCGACGACGACGCCGAGGGCACCCAGCGAGGTGACGGCGCCGCCGAAGCGCGGGTCGTCCCGGCCGACGGTCACCACCGAACCGTCCGCCGTGACCAGCTCCACCTCCCGTACGGACGTGGCCAGCGAGCCGTTGCCGATCCCCGAACCGTGGGTGCCGGTGGCGACCGAGCCGGCCACCGAGATGTGCGGCAGCGAGGCCATGTTGGGCAGCGCCAGTCCGTGCGCGTCCACCGCGCGGGCCAGTTCGGCGTACCGCACACCGCCGGCGACCCGTACCGTACGGGCCGCCCGGTCCACGTCGATCACCGGCGGCAGATCGGCGATCGACAGCAGGACGCCCTCGGGGCCCGGCTCGGCGATCCCGTTGAAGGAGTGCCCGCTGCCCAGCACCCGCACCTGCTCGCCGCCCGCGACCAGGGCGCGGATCGCGTCGACCGAGTACGGCCGGTGCAGTTCCTTGGCGGTGTAGGTGATGTTGCCCGCCCAGTTGGTGATCGTCTCGGTCATCCTCGCCGTCCTCCACAAGAGTGCCTGCGAGCCGACCCTCTCATCCGGGACTGCTTCTGGTGGAGACCGCTTTCCCGATCGGTTGGGCCGGGGAGACGCGCGGCTGTCGGTGGCGGCGGTTCGGCCGGGCTGGTGTGCGCGTTGTCGGCTCCGGGGGGCGGGGGAGGGGGATGCGCGCGGGGCGTGCGCTGCTGGAGTTGCCGGCGGTTCAGCCCAGCGCGATGGGCCGGTCTGCGCGGCCGGTTCGCTGTTGCCGGCTCGGCCCGGTCGTCAGGTGCCCGACCCGGGCGGCGGCCGGCGGACCGTTGGCCCCGTAGGGGAGGGGCGCGCGGATGGCCGATGTGTCTGGAACGGGGTCCGAGCCGGGCGCGCCAGGCCCGACCGGAGCCGCCTCCGACCCGTCGAACCACCTGCGGGGACCGCCCCGCGTGCACGGCCCGCGCGTCACCGTTGCCCGATCGGATCGGTCGGCTGATCCGCGCGGTCGGCGTCACCGTCGACCCGGCCCAGCCGTGAGGTGCCCGACCCGGGCCGCTCCGGGCGGTGTGGACGCGGTCAGGACGCTCGGTGGCGCGGCGCCGGGCGACCCGGCCGCGGCGGGCCGCACCTGCACCATCGGCCCTGGTGCTGCACCAGCATCATCGGCTCTGGTGCTGCACCCGCATCGTCGGCCCTGGTGGGGGGAGACCACCCCGCACCGACGGCCGATGGGTCCGGGACGCGTCCGATCGCGCCACCTTGCTGTAGGCCGCCGCGCCGCCCCCGGCTCGGCCAGAGCCGCTCCCCGCACCATCGGACACCCGCAGAAAGACCGCCCGCGCACAGACGGCCGATGCGCGCCGCCCAGGGCTCGATCATGCCGCCCCCGCACCCCCGGCCCGCCTGACACGCCCCCTCGGAGGCCCCCCGATGCGGCCTCCGCTCAGGCAGGGGCATACCGTGAGGAGTCGTACGCCTGACCCGGGAGGAGATTACGGATGGGCAGCCGCACCGCACTGGTCGAGGATCTGATGGAGCGATTCCCGCACGTTCCGCGGGAAGCCGTCTTCAAGGAGGATCTGCTCCGGGGTGGGGTCGCCTTCGACCCGTCCGCCCTCAGCGACAACGAGTCCGGCGAGGTCAAGCCGAAGTCGTACTTCATCTTCTCCTTCGACCACGGCACCCTGCCCGAGCTGGGCGAGGCCGCACTGCGCCGCCCCCCGGAGGAGATCATCCTCACCGGCGGCCCCTACGACCTGCGGCGCACCGTCGTCTCGGTGCGGGTGAACCCGTCGTCGCCGTATCGCGTGGCGGCCGGTGAGGACGGGATGCTCGGCCTCTACCTCGACGGCAAGCGGATCGCCGACGTCGGTGTGCCGCCGATGCCGGAGTACTACCGGCACACCCTCGCCAACGGCAAGTCGGTCATGGAGGTCGCCCCCACCATCCAGTGGGGCTACCTGATCTACCTCACCGTCTTCCGGGTGTGCCAGTACTTCGGCGCCAAGGAGGAGTGCCAGTACTGCGACATCAACCACAACTGGCGCCAGCACAAGGCGGCCGGCCGCCCGTACACCGGGGTGAAGGACGTCGAGGAGGTCCTGGAGGCCCTGGAGATCATCGACCGGTACGACACCGCCAAGGCGTCCACCGCCTACACCCTCACCGGCGGCGCGATCACCAAGACGGTCTCCGGCCGCGACGAGGCCGACTTCTACGGCCACTACGCCAAGGCCATCGAGGAGCGCTTCCCGGGCCGCTGGATCGGCAAGGTCGTCGCCCAGGCGCTGCCGCGTGACGACGTACAGCGGTTCAAGGACTACGGCGTGCAGATCTACCACCCCAACTACGAGGTGTGGGACGAGTACCTCTTCAAGATGTTCTGCCCGGGCAAGGAGCGCTACGTCGGCCGCGACGTGTGGCACAAGCGGATCCTGGACTCGGCCGAGGTGTTCGGGGCGCGCAATGTGATCCCCAACTTCGTCGCGGGTGTGGAGATGGCCGAGCCCTTCGGCTTCAAGACCGTCGACGAGGCCATCGCCTCCACCACCGAGGGCCTGCGCTTCTTCATGTCGCAGGGCATCACGCCCCGCTTCACCACCTGGTGCCCCGAGCCGACGACCCCGCTCGGCAAGGCCAACCCGCAGGGCGCGCCGCTGGAGTACCACATCCGGCTGCTCCAGGCCTATCGCCGCACGATGGAGGAGTTCGGCCTGTCCTCGCCCCCCGGCTACGGCCCGCCCGGCCCCGGCAACGCGGTGTTCTCGGTGAGCTCGTTCATGGACAGCCTGCCGGCTGAGGCCGAGGAGACGCCGGCGGTCTAGCCGATACACGCTGAGACACAGAGCGTCCGCGTCCGTACAAGTGGCTGCACTTGTAGGGGCGCGGACGCTCTGTCATGACATTTGAACACGGCGCTTGTCAGTTGTGTTGAAAACGTGAAAGGCTCATGTCCTGCCGCGAGGTTCCCCCCAACTCCATTGCCAATATGGCGAGTTGACCTCGCATGTGGATGCAGGAGACTCATGCCCGACCTGCCGACCCCCCAGGACGCCACCGAGGCAGCGCTGTTCTCCGAGTGCTGGGACGCCGTGCTGTCGTACGCCGACCTGTGCACGGCCGGGTCCTCGGCCGCCAAGCAGCTGGCCGCGGAGGCGTTCTCCGCCGGGATATGCGAGGCCCGTGAGGCCGAAACCGCCACCTTCCGCAGCGCCGGCCGCCGCCCGGCCCGGCTCCCCCGGACACCCCTCCTCCTGACGGCCGTACGCACCACCGCGGCCGCCTGGGAGGAGAACGGCCGCGGCCACGAACTCGACCCCGACCTGCGTCTGTGGCTCAACTCCGAGAAGGCCGCCCGCTACACCGGCCCCCCGCTCCAGCGCCCGCTCGCCCTGCGCGGACTGCGCGACATGCAGGAATCGGACGCCGCGCTGCTGTGGCTGGCCGAGGTGGAGGCGCTGCCGCAGACCGTGGTGGCCCGCCGGCTCGGCCTCGACCCGGCCACCGTCGCCGACGAACTCACCCAGGTCCGCGGCCTGTTCCGGGACCGCTGCCAGCGCAACCACCTCGACACACCGATGGACGCGCGGTGCCGCAGCTACGCCCGTCTGCTCGACGCCGTCACCCGCTCGAACGGCGCCGACACCCCCGACGACCTCTCCCGCCACCTCGCCACCTGTGTGCAGTGCGCCGAGGCCGCCGCCTGTCTGCGGCTGCACGGCGGCGGTCTGCCCGGGGCGCTCGCCGGCGGAGTGATCGGCTGGGGCGGCCTCGCCTATCTGGAGCGCCGCCGCCGGGCCGCCGAAGTCCGCCTCGGCGCCGGGCGCCCCGGCTCCGCGGATGCCGACGCCGGCCCGCCGAACCCCGCCGCGCACAAGGCACGCGTCGTGCGCAGCGGCCTGCTCGTCGCCGCCGTGCTCGTCTCCGCGCTCGCCCTCGCGGTGTCGATGATGCCGGGCGGCTCCACCGGCGACGGCACCGTGGCGGGCGGCGACCCCTCCGACCGCCAGCCGGTCGCCGACCCCGGCTTCTCCCTGCCGGTCACGGCCGCCACCCAGCCGTCCACGAACTCCCCGGAACCCTCGGCGAGCGCCCCCGACGCCGACGAATCGCCCGAGCCGAAGAACCCCGACCCGGGCCCCCAGGGCACGACGTCGACCACCGCCCGCGGGCAGGACCCGGACGCCGAACCGTCCGCGACCCGGCCGCCGACGTGCAGCGTCGACTACGACCTCGTCAACGAATGGCCCGACGGCTTCCAGGCCACCATCACGGTCACCACCGAACAGGCCCTCGACGACTGGCGCGTCGCCTGGTCGTTCCGGGACGGCCAGCAGGTCGGCCAGATGTGGGACGCGAGCTTCGCCCAGAACGGCTCCCGGATCACCGCCCGGGCCGCCGACTACAACAGGACGGTCCCCGCCGGCGGCACGCTCGCCTTCGGCTTCCTCGCGTCCTGGGAGGACGAGAACTCCCCGGGGCACGACTTCACTCTGAACGGACACGACTGCGCGTAAAACCGGTTGACGGCCCTTCCCGGGGCCGGGCTAGAGTGACGGAAGATCAGGCCGGTGGCCGGTGGCCACCACCGTCGAGCGAACTTGAGTGAGGAGGTGTCGACCGATGGCTGTCATTGCGACGAGCGCTGCCCGCATCCAGTTCATCAAGTCCACCTCCGTGGCCGCCGGCTGATCCCACCCTCTCCGCGTCCTGAGTACGCGGCGCCGGGGCCACCCTCGTGAAGGGTCACCCCTTGACTTCCACCTCCGTTTTCTCCGCGTTGGCTCCCTACGGCTGGGACTCCGCCTGGGCCGACGCGTTCACCCCGTACGACGCCGAGGGGCTGCTGCCCGGGCGCGTCGTGCGGGTCGACCGTGGGCAGTGCGATGTCGTCACCGCCGACGGTCTCCTGCGGGCCGACACCGCGTTCGTCACCCCGCACGATCCGCTGCGGGTCGTGTGCACGGGAGACTGGGTCGCCGTCGAACCCGCGGGCAGTCCGCGGTACGTACGGACGTATCTGCCCCGCCGGACCGCCTTCGTGCGCTCCACCTCCTCCAAGCGGTCCGAGGCGCAGATCCTCGCCGCCAACGTCGACCACGCCATCGTCGCCGTGTCGCTCGCCGTCGAACTCGACCTCGGCCGTATCGAGCGGTTCCTCGCGCTGGCGTGGGAGTCGGGCGCGCAGCCGGTCGTCGTGCTCACCAAGGCCGACCTGGTGCCGGACGCGGTGACGCTCTCCCATCTCGTCCAGGACGTCGAGACCACGGCGCCCGGAGTGCCGGTGCTCACCGTCAGCGCGACGCTGGGGGACGGGCTCGACGTCCTCACGGCGGTCGTGGGCGGCGGTACGTCGGTTCTGCTCGGACAGTCCGGCGCGGGCAAGTCCACGCTGGCCAACGCGCTGCTCGGCGAGGACGTCATGGAGGTCCGGGCCGCGCGAGACGTCGACGGCAAGGGCCGCCACACCACCACGACACGCAACCTGCTCGCCCTGCCGGGCGGCGGCGTCCTCATCGACACCCCGGGGCTGCGCGGCGTCGGGCTGTGGGATGCCGAGACCGGCGTCGGCCAGGTCTTCTCGGAGATCGAGGAGCTGGCCGGGTCCTGCCGCTTCCACGACTGCGCACACGAGAGCGAGCCGGGGTGCGCGGTGCTGGCCGCGATCGACTCCGGTGAGCTGCCCGTGCGGCGGCTGGAGAGCTACCGCAAGCTGATGCGCGAGAACCAGTGGATCGTCGCCAAGACGGACGCGAGGCTGCGGGCCGAGATCAAGAAGGACTGGAAGCGGAAGGGGGCGGAGGGGCGCGCGGCCATGGAGGCGAAGCGGGGGCACGTGCGGTGACGGTCCGGGTGTCCGCGGAGCGGGCGGTCGTCCTGGCCTTCGTGTCCGAATCCCGCTAGCACCACCCCCTCGGCACGGCGGACACTGGACACCGTGATGGACGAGGACACCAGGTACGAGGCGGTACGCAGCCGCGACGCGCGTTTCGACGGCGAGTTCTTCTTCGCCGTCGAGACGACCGGCATCTACTGCCGGCCCAGCTGCCCGGCGGTCACCCCGAAGCGGCACAACGTGCGGTTCTATCCGACGGCCGCCGCAGCGCAGGGCTCGGGTTTCCGGGCCTGCCGGCGGTGCCGCCCGGACGCGGTGCCCGGCTCGGCCGCGTGGAACGTGCGGGCCGACGTGGTCGGCCGTGCCGTGCGGCTCATCGGCGACGGAATCGTGGACCGGGAGGGCGTGGCCGGGCTCGCCGCGCGGCTCGGCTACAGCGCCCGGCAGGTCCAGCGGCAGCTCACCGCCGAGCTCGGCGCCGGCCCGGTCGCGCTCGCCCGGGCGCAACGCGCGCACACCGCGCGCGTGCTGTTGCAGACCACCGGGCTGCCGATCACGGAGATCGCGTTCGCGGCCGGGTTCGCCAGCGTGCGGCAGTTCAACGACACCATCCGCGAGGTGTACGCCTCCACCCCGAGCGAGCTGCGCGCCGCCGCACCGAGCGGTGGACGCCCCGCGCGGCCTGCCGCCACCCCCTCGGCCGGGATCCCGCTGCGGCTCGCGCACCGGGGGCCGTATCAGGCCGGTGCCGTCTTCGACC
This sequence comes from Streptomyces sp. NPDC098781, assembly GCF_044759995.1. NCBI lineage: Bacteria > Bacillati > Actinomycetota > Actinomycetes > Kitasatosporales > Streptomycetaceae > Streptomyces > Streptomyces sp. NPDC098781. Next base: position 70,429 of record NZ_JBIWAK010000009.1, on the reverse strand, counting down.
TGCTGGAGGCCGAGGCCGTACCCGGCGTCGAGCAGGTCTCAGGCCCCGCCGGCCGGCGCACCTACCGCCGCACCCTCCGTCTGCCGCACGGCAGCGGCATCGTCGCCGTCGAGGAGAGCGCGGGCGCCGTGGGCAAGGACACGCGTGCGGCGCATCCCGGCGGCTGGCTCGACGCCCGGCTCCATCTCACCGATCTGCGCGATCTGACCACCGGGGTACAGCGGCTGCGCCGGCTGTTCGACCTCGACGCCGATCCCTACGCCGTCGACGAGCGGCTCGGCGCCGACGCCCGGCTCGCCCCGCTCGTCGCCGCCCGGCCGGGACTGCGCTCACCCGGCACCGCCGACGCGGAGGAACTCGCCGTACGGACGCTGGTGGGGCCGCAGGCGGCCGAGGAACTGGTGCGGCGGTACGGCAAGGCGCTCGACGCGCCCTGCGCCGGCCTCACCCACCTGTTCCCGGAGGCAGCGGTCCTCGCCGGCGCCGAGCCGCACGGCCCCCTCGGTACCCTCACCGCGGCCCTCGCCGACGGTGCCCTGCGGCTGGACCCGGGCGCCGACCGGGACGAGGCGCAGGGTGCGCTGCTGGCCCTGCCCGGCCTCGACGCCCGTACGGTCGCCGTCATCCGCACCCGTGCCCTCGGCGACCCGGACGTCGCCCCACCCGGCGTCGACGCCCCCGACAGCTGGCGCCCCTGGCGCTCCTACGCCTTGCAACACCTGCGTACAGCAGGGGAGTTGGAGTAATCATGATCGTCACGACCCCCGTCCGCTGGACCGAGCTCGACAGCCCCCTCGGCCCCCTCCTCCTGACCGCCGACCCCGCCACCGGCGCCCTGACCTCCGTCTCCGTGCCGGGTCAGAAGGGCGGCCGTACCGTCCAGGAGGGCTGGCGGCGCGATCCCGCGCTCTTCCACGCGGCCGAGGAACAGTTCGCCGCCTACTTCGCCGGTGAACTCAAGGACTTCCAGCTGGAGTTGAGCACGGCGGGCAGCGAGTTCCGGGAGCGGGTCTGGGCCGCCCTCGACGACGTTCCCTACGGTTCCACCACGACCTACGGCGAGATCGCCGCGCGCATCGGCGCGCCTCGCGCCGCCGTACGGGCCGTCGGCGGGGCGATCGGCGCCAACCCGCTGCTGGTCGTGCGCCCCTGCCACCGGGTGATCGGGGCCGACGGGGCGCTGACCGGTTACGCGGGCGGCCTCGAACGCAAGATGCGGCTGCTCACGCTGGAGGGCAGGCTCTAGTCCGCCTCCAGCCCCCAGCTGCGCACCCACCGCGGATGGATGCGGATGACCTCCTCGCTGTAGTGCGGGCCCAGCCCGTGCGGACCGGTGAGGAGCTCCGCGTCCCCGCGGACCTCGATCCCGCGCACCCGCCACGGCCGTACGCTGGCCAGGTCGTCGACCACCAGGGCGACCTTGGGGTTGCCGCGCAGGTTGCGCCACTTCTTGGTGGTGCCCATGGCGCGTCCGCCGATCAGGATCGTCCCGTCGTCCTGCGGGAAGAAGCCGACCGGGTTCGCCTGCGGCTGCCCGGCCGGGTCCACGGTGGCCAGCCGTCCCAGTCGCTGTGACGTCAGGTACGCGCGTTCCGCCTCGCTGAAACCCGTCATACGGCCAGCGAAACACGCCCGCGGCGGCGGCGCATCAGCCGCTCGCCCTACTGCCGCGGACCTACTCCGCGTCCAGCCCCCAGCGCGGCGCCTCCCCGTTCGCCCGCACCGGCGCGATCGTCAGGTCCGGCCGGACGCCCCGGGGCGTGATCAGCGCCGAGTCGCCCGCGCGCAGGGCGATGTGGATCGCCCCGTCCCCGGCGTCCGAGTGGCGCAGCGGCCGGCCCCGGCCGTCCCGCACCTCGACGGGGCCCGTGATGCCGTGCCGGACCACGCAGGGTGCCCCCGCCTCGCTGGTCAGCCGTACCCAGCGGGTGACGCCGGCCTCGCGGACCGCCGACAGCAGGAAGGCACCCTGGGTGCGGAAGCCGTGGACCGTCACGTCCGCCCAGGCGGCCGGGACGGCGGGGAAGACGCGGATCGTGCCGCCCCAGGACTGGCAGACCATGTCGTGCAGGGACTGGGCCGCCGACAGCGGAGTCTCGATGACCGGGCCCGACTCCTTGTACATGGTGTTGGGCTGGACGAAGCGTGACATCAGCTCCTCCAGGTACCGCAACGCGTCCTCGCCCTTGCCCAGCAGCGCGGACATCGACGCCGCACCCGTGAAGGTGTAGCCCTGAAGGGCGCCCTCGAAGCCCACCCAATGGGCCAACGACCGTTCGATCAGGGCACGTTCCTCGGACGTGCGGCCGGTCAGCTCGTACAGCGGGTACACCGCGAGCAGATGCGAGTAGTGGCGGTGGGACTTCGCGAAGGGGATGTCCGCGCCGATCATGAAGCCGTTGGAGTCCGTCGGATAGGCCGCCCTGCGCGCCAGGACCTCGCGCCAACGCGGTGCCAAGGCATCGTCCACGCCCAGGAGTTCGGCCGCGTCGAGCAGGGTGCGGCAGCCCCAGGTCAGGAGCATCAGGTCGTAGTTGCAGTCCCGTGAGTCGCCGCCGTACTCCGGGGAGAACGTGGCCGGCAGATGCAGCTTTCCGTCCGGGCCCGGCTCCAGGAAGTGCAGGTAGTAATTGATCGCCTTGCGCAGCAGCGGGTAGAGGACATCCCGGAGGATCGACTCGTCCATGGTGTGGCGGTAGCTGAGCCAGACGTTGTGCAGTGCCCAGGTGAGGTTGCCGACCTCGGGGGTGGGCGGGTCCTGGCCCGGGATGCCGACGCCGTACCCGGTCAGCGGGTCGGCGGCGCTGTTGCGCAGGGTCGGGTCCGTGGTGCGCGGGATGCCGAGGGAGTCGGCGCGGTACGGGGGCGGCGTCTCCTGGGCCAGGTTGTCCCGGAGCTCGCTCAACGACCGGGTGATCGCGTCCAGTTCGAGGTGGTTGGAGCCGTGGATCAGCCAGTACTCCAGCTGCGCGTTGAGGTTCCACCAGGTGTTCGGCCACGGGGTGGGCTCCAGCCAGGGGCCGCTCGTCGCCATCACGGGGGCGTCGCGGCGTGCGGCGGAAGCGGTCTTGTAGAGCTGGATCCAGTAGAAGCGCTGCATCCGGGCGTCGGGCAGCGACAGGAAGCTCTTGCGGTAGTAGGCGTGCCACCAGGCGCGGTGCGTCACCGCCAGCAGGGAGTACGGCAGCGGGCTCGTCCGGCGTACGGCCGTCAGCGCCCGGTCCAGTGCCGTCGAGCCGGGGTGCGAGTGCGCGACATGGACGTACAGCGTGCGTGCCCGGCCGGTGCTCCGCTCCCGCCACGCCGTCACATGCTGTCCGCCCGCCAGCAGGGGCTGTACCGCCGCCGAGACACCGTCGTACTCGGCGACCTCGGCGGGCGGGTTGCCCCGGTAGCCGTCGGGGAGGGGCTTGAAGGCCGCCCGGGGGCTGATCGCTTCCGCCGGGTGGAAGACCCACCGGAAGTCGCGCTCTCCCGCGCTCGGGGTGACCTCGACGGCCAGGACCGAGCGGTCGTTGTGCACGAGGGCGCGCAGCGCGAGGGTGCCCCGGTCGGTGGTGAGCGTGCCGGTCAGCTCCGCGTCGCGCAGGCCGAGCCGCCAGTGCAGGCCGGTGATCGTGCCCACCGGCTCCAGCGTGAAGTGGCCGATCGGGAGCCGGGCCAGTCCGAAGAGCGAGCCGAACTCGGGGCGGTGGTCCTGGACCTCGGAGTGCTGGACGTTGAAGCGCACCGCGCGGGTGGCGGCGCCCGGCTCGGCGTAGATGCCGGAGCCGAGGAAGCCGTTGCCGAGGAACGGGCCCTCGTACCAGGTGGCCGGCATGCGCCGCCAGACGAGGTCGGCGTCGTCGAGGACGGCGCGCCAGGGGTCGGATTGGGCCTGCGTCCGGGTCTCGGGGACGGCGGCGCCCGCCTGCGCGGGCAGTCCGCCGGTGAGGAGGGTCCCGCCGAGCGCGGATCCGGTGGCGAGGACGGTACGTCTGGACGGGCGGGGCATGACGCCTCCATCTGTACGTCGATACATCGGAGCTATCTAGCGATGCAACGTAGAGAAGTGGCATGGAGTCGTCAATCGCCTGGAAGACACCCGATGTATAAGCGGCCGATGTATCCGACCGTCAGCCCCAGATCACGGCCCCCAGCCACGCCCCCGCGATCAACTGGCACGTGAACAGCTCCGTCAGCACGCTCGACCCGCCCGACCGCATCGCCGTCCGCAGCGCGGCCCGCGCCTCGCCGTGGCGGCCCAGACGCAGCCGTTCCCCGAGGTAGATGCCGCCCATGAAGCCCGGGATCGAGCCGAGCACGGGGACCAGGACGAAGCCCAGGAGGGACCCCACCCCGGCGTACACCACGATCCGGCGGCCGGCCCAGTTCGGGCGCAGCCGTCGCGGTGGGAGCGCCCAGCGCACGACCTGCGAGAGGAACAGCACGACGGTGGCGCCGACCAGCACCCACCACGCGACCGGCTGGGGATCCTCCAGCGCCCACCACGCGACCGCGGCCCACACCAGCCATGACCCCGGCACGCCGGGCACCAGCACTCCGCACAGGCCGAGCAGGAGGACCAGGCCGACCAGCAGGAGGTCCCACACTCCCATCTGACCAGACTGCCGGAGTCCACCGGAACGCGCAGATCAGCGATCACACCGTGGGGCCGGCCTCACCCCTGCCGGTCCCGTGCCACCCACCCCCGCTCGCAGGCGTGCCACCCCAGCTGCAACCGGGTCGTCACCCCGGTCAGCTCCATCAGCCGCTTCACCCGGCGCTGCACGGTCCGCAGCCCCAGGTCCAGCTGCTTGGCCACGCTCGCGTCGGTCAGGCCGGCCAGCAGCAGGGAGAGCACCTCGAGATCGGTGCCGTCAGGGCCGTCCGGCTGCTGTTCGGTGAGGCCGGCGGGGCCGAGGCTCAGCGGCAGGGCGTCCCGCCACACCGACTCGAACAGGCCGAAGAGCAGCTCCAGCAGCCCGCTCGCATGGACGACCAGCGCGGCCGGCTCCGCGGTGTGCGAGGTCAGCGGCACCAGGGCGAGCGTCCGGTCGGCGATCACCAGCTTGGTCGGGACCCGCTCCACCACCCGCACCCGCTCCTCGCGGCCGAGGGCGGCGGACAGCTCGGTGATGCCCTGCGGCTGGTCGAGGACCGAACGCTCCAGGACCACGCGGTAGCGCACACCGCGATCGGCGGCCCGCTCCTCCGCGTCGTTCTCCGTCCCCGTGACGGCGACCGGGCTGCCGGTGACCAGCGCGCACACCTCGTCGCTCGCGCCGAGCTGCAACTGGAGGAAGCGCTGCGACACCGCGGCCGCGCCGATCACCACCTCGACCAGGTCGTGCACGGCCGGCTCGGTCGCTCCCGCCCGGTACTCCTCGGCGAGCATCGCCGCCGCCAGTTCCGCCTGCTCCAGCTCGTGCCGCTGCTGGGTGAGCAGCGCGCCCAGCGCCACCCCGGGCGGAGCGGCGACCCAACGGCCGGGCCGGGCGGAGGACTGCGCCGCCAGCCCGTGCCGCTCCAGCCGGCGCAACGCCCGCTCGGTGTCGTGCTCACCGAGGGTCAGCCGCCGCGCGAGATCCGGTACGTCGGCCGCGCCCACGGACACCAGGGCCCGGTACGCCGACTCGTGCGTCTCGTCGAGACCGATGGCTCCCAGCATCTGGCCGCGCCCCTCCCCGAGCGAACACCCGTGTCCGGTCCGTGGCGGAAAACGGCCACGGCGCAAAACCGCCTCCGCACATCATCGCGGTACCACCCGCCACTCTGCCAAGGTGTCGCCACCGCAGCATCAACCACCGTCCGCATTGCCCGACTTGGGTCTCCTCGGCCTGCGCTTTCGCGTCCACGGGCAGGCGGCAGCACGGGAAGAGGGCGATCTTGGGGAGAGCGATATCGCGAACGGCACTGGGCGCGGCCACCGCCGTGATCCTGGCCGTGACGCCCGCCGTGCCCACGCACGCGGCCGACACCACGCCGAGACCGCCGACCGGTGCCCGGGCCACCCCCGGCGCCGGTTCCGTGGTCACCCTGGTCACCGGCGACCGCGTCCTCGTCACCCGGGACGGGGCCGTCGCCCTGCCCGGCCCGGACGGCAGCACCCCCTTCACCCAGACCCGCCGCTCCGGCGACGACCTGTACGTCTACCCCGAGGGCGCGACCGCCGCCCTCGCCGCCGGCCGCGTCGACGAGGAACTGTTCAACGTCACCGGCCTGGTCCGCCAGGGCTACGACGACGCGCACCGCGCGACACTGCCGCTGATCGCCACGTACGACCGCTCCGTCGCCCGCTCCGCCCCGCCCACCCCGCGCGGCGCCGAACGCGGCCTCGTCCTCGACCCGGTCGACGGAGTCGCCCTGGAAGCCGACAAGAAGAAGGCCGCCGACTTCTGGGCCGACATCACCGACTCCCGCTCCCGCGCGGCCGGCGACCTGAAGAAGCTGTGGCTCGACGCCAAGGTCGAGGCCACCCTGGACCGTTCGACCCGCCAGGTGCACGCCCCCGAGGCCTGGGCCGCCGGATACGACGGCAAGGGCACCGAGGTCGCCGTCCTGGACACCGGCGTCGACACCGAACACCCGGACCTCGAGGGCCGTGTCACCGCGTCGAAGAACTTCACCGACTCCCCGGACGCCGACGACCACGACGGCCACGGCACCCACACCACCTCCACCGTCGGCGGCACCGGCGCCGCGAGCGACGGCAGGAGGAAGGGCGTCGCCCCCGGCACCGCGCTCCTCAACGGCAAGGTGCTCGACGACTCCGGCTACGGCGAGACCTCGTGGATCATCGCCGGTATGCAGTGGGCCGTCGACCAGGGAGCCGACGTCGTCTCGATGAGCCTCGGCAACCCGGCGCGCACCGACTGCACCGACCCGATGGCCCAGGCCACGGAGGAACTCGCCAGGACGAGCGAGCACACCCTGTTCGTCGTCGCCGCGGGTAACACCGGCCCCGGCACCAACACGGTCTCGTCCCCGGGTTGTGCGCCGAGCGTGCTCACCGTCGGCGCCGTCGACCGGGACGACGCCACGGCCGTGTTCTCCAGCCGGGGCCCGGCGTACGGGTCGCACACCCTCAAGCCGGAGATCACCGCGCCGGGCGTCGGCATCTCCGCCGCGCAGGCGGGCGGACGCGGTGTGTACGCGTACCGGTCCATGAGCGGTACGTCGATGGCGACCCCGCATGTCGCGGGCGCGGCGGCCGTCGTCCGCCAGCGTCACCCGGACTGGAGTGCCCAGCGGATCAAGGCGGCCCTGGTCTCCTCCGCGGACGCGGGCATCCCCGGCGACGTCCGCGAGAGCGGCGGCGGGCGCCTCGACGTCCGGGCCGCGACCGACCAGAAGGTGCTCGGCGCACCCGCCCTACAGGCCGGCACCTTCAACTGGCCGCAGGACGCGAGCGACCGCACGACGGTCGCCGTGCCCTACACCAACACCACCAACAGGGCGGTGGAGTTGAAGCTGTCGGTGTCCGCCGTCACCGGCAACGACGGCTCCGCCGTCCGCTCACCCCTGGCCCGCCTCGCCGCCCGCAAGGTCACCGTCCCGGCGGGGACGACGGTCGAGGTCCCGCTGCGGATCGACCCGACGGCGACGCTCGAGCGGGCCCAGTACGGCGACGTCACCGGCCGAGTCCTCGCCACGGCCGACGGTGTCACGGTCGCCACGCCCTTCGCGCTGTACGTCCAGCCCGAGACGGTCACCCTGCGGGTGAAGCTGGTCGACCGGCTCGGCGAGGCCGCCGGCGGTGCCTCCTCCGTCGACCTGATCGGCACCGACGACGCGAGCGGGGAGCGCCGCTTCAACGAGGGGGCCGCGGACCAGACGTACCGGATCCGCCCGGGCTCCTACTTCCTCTCCGCCTTCGTCACGACTCCCGAGGCCGAAGGCACGCTCCTGGACTCCCTCACCTGTCTCGGCCGGCCCCAGCTGGAGATCCGGGACGACACGACCGTCGTCCTCGACGCGCGCAAGGCCCATCGCCTGAGCGTCAGGACCGACCGGCCGACCGAACTGCGGGGCGCCACCCTCGGGTTCGCCCGCAGTTGGGACGACACCTGGCTGCACGCGGGCACGGCGGCCGGCGGACGCGAACTGCGCGGCTACTACGCCGCCGTCACCGGCCGGGCCACCGACGGGGACTTCGAGTTCGACAGCTTCTGGCGCGCGGCGGCACCGCAGATCACCGAACTCGCCGTAGTGGGCGGCCGGTCGCTCCATCCGACCACCGCGTCCTTCAGCTCGGCCAACCTCGACGGCACCGGCCGCGCAGCGTTGTTCGACGCCAAGTCCGGTACGGCGGAGGAACTTTCGGGGGCCGCCGGGAAGATCGCGCTCGTCGGCGTCCCGGACGGCGGAAGCGCCTACGAGATCGCGACACGCGCGAAGGAGGCGGGCGCGCTGGCCGTCCTCGTGCACCGGGACGAGCCGGGCCGCTGGTACCCCTCGGCCGGATTCACGGGGGGCCCGCTGCCGGTCCTCGCCGTCCCGGCCGACGAGGCGAAGGCCCTGCTCGCGGCCAGGGACGTCACCCTGCGCTGGACAGCCACCGCCAAGAGCCCGTACGTCTACAACCTGGCCTTCCCCGAGCAGGGCCCGATCGGCGGCGACCGCGCCTACCGCGTCCGGGACCGCGAACTGGCGGCGACCACGGCGACGTACAGGTCTATGGCGGGCGGCGGCACCGACCACGTCGACCTGACGGCCATGACCCGGCCGAACGGACTGAGCGGCTACTTCGGCGCGCTGGAGACGGTCCCCGCCCCCTTCCGGCGCACCGAGTACCACTCGCCGGGGACGACCGGCTGGGAGCACGAGGTCTCCAGCAGCTTCCCCTGGGGCGAGTTCATGATCGACCCCAACCGGACATACGCGAAGGGGGAGCGGCGCGACGAGGAGTGGTACGGCGGTGTCCTCGCCCCCGCCGCCCCGCTCGACGCCGACGGCCGCCCCGCCCTCGCCGCCGAACGGCAGGGCGACCTGATCGGCGCGGCACCCGGCTTCTGGGGCGACGGACAACACCAGGGCGTGCAGGGGAGCTTCGGCGACATCGGGAGCATGACACTGCGGCGGAACGGCGAGACGGTCGGCGAAAGCCCGTACCCCTTCGGGGTGTTCACGGTCCCCGCCGAGGAGTCCATCTACGAACTCACCCTCTCCACGGCGAAGATCGGGCCCCCGGCGCGCGCCTGGAACCGCTCCACCGGCACGACCACGACGTGGACCTTCCGCTCCGCCCGCGACGAGGACACGTACTCGCAAGGCATCCCGCTGCTCTTCCCGCGGTACACGCTGCCGGAGGACGGGCTGAAGACGCTCCCCGCCGAGGACGGCCGGAAGATCACCCTCACGGCCACCGGCCACGCGGGCCACGAGCCCGGTGAGCTGACGCGGGCCCGGCTCGCCTACTCGTACGACGAGGGCGCGACCTGGACCGAGGCACGGACCGTGCCGAAGGACGACGGGACCTGGACGGCGGTGGTGAACCACAGCGGAGCGACAGGAAAGGCGGTCACACTCAGGACCGTCCTGACCGACGCCGACGGCGCCTCGGTCACCCAGATCGTGACCCGGGCCTACGACGTGCGCTGACGCGCGCGGAGGGGATCTGGGCCCGGGTCACCCAGCAGTCGCCGGGCGGTTCTCCCGTGGGGGGTGGAGCCGTCCGGCGACCTGTTTTTCCCCGGCGTTCCGCCGCTGTTTCGCAAGACTGTTCACCCTGTCACCCGACGAGCCGTCAGAGGTGGCGTTCGGGGGCCGGATTTTCCGGATGCCCCGTTTTCATCCGCGCCCCGCGGTGGACAATTGGGGGCATGAACCAGCAGGGGGGAAGGCCCACCGGCCGCGAGGACGACTGGTGGGGGCAGCTGTACGGTGACGTCACCGAGGACACGGGCCCGACGACGGCGCCCGACTCACTGGACGACCGGTTCGCCTCGGCCGCGGGGGCGGTGAACCAGCGGTCGGGAACGGGCACGCCGGTCCCCGCCCCGAGAGCGGACGCGGACGCCGTACGGCGTCCCCCGGCGTTTCCGGCCGGTCTGCCGAAACCGCCGGGATTCACGGTCGAGACACCCCCGGCCGACGCCTTGCCGCCGCCGCCGGCACCGGTCCCCGAGCGGCCCGCCCCCACGTCCGCGCCGCGCCCGGTCGACTACGTCGGCGACGGCCCGCCCACCTACGCCGCCGAACCCACCGCCCTCCCGCCGGCCGACCCGGACGACCTCGACGATCTGGTCGCCGACACCGTGCTCGACGGCGCCCACTACGGCACCTCCACCCTGCGGGCCGTCTCCCTGCGCGGCGACTCCGCCCGCTACCGGGGCGAACCCCGCCGCGACTCCCTGCTCACCGCCCGCTTCGGCACCGGCGACCACGCCCTGCTGCTCGTCGTCATGGCGACCGGCGCCCGCGCCACCCCCGGCGCGCACCGGGCCGCCGCCGAGGCCTGCAACTGGATCGGCCGGGCCATCGGCCGCAGTCACGCGCGGCTCGCGGAGGACATAAGGGCCGCGCGACGCGGCGACCTCAAGTCCGGGCTGCACCGCCTCACCGACCGCAGCCTCGGCAAGCTCCGCGCCAGCGCCGCCGAACAGGGCGTCGAACCCGAGGAGTACGCGGCGACCCTGCGCTGTCTCCTGCTCCCCGCCGACCCCGAGTGCCGCACCCGCGTCTTCTTCGGCGTCGGCGAGGGCGGACTCTTCCGGCTGCGCAACGGCGAATGGCAGGACATCGAGCCCCGTGTCACCGACGCAACCGGTGAACCCGTCGTCGGCTTCGGCTCACTGCCCGCCGAGACACCCGAGGGCGACCGCCTCACCATGGACCTCGGCATCACCACCCCGCCGAGCCCCTACGACGCGACCCCCGAGCCGCCCCGCGAGCCCTTCCGCTTCCGTGCCTCCGTCGCGCGCCCCGGCGACACCCTCCTGATGTGCACGAGCGGCCTCGCCGACCCCCTGCGCGGCGAACCCGAGCTCGCCGCCCGTCTGACCGGACGATGGTCCGGCCTCGAACCGCCGGGACTCGCCGAGTTCCTCGCCGACGCCCAGGTCCGGGTGAAGGGGTACGCCGACGACCGTACGGCGGCCGCGGTGTGGGAGGCGCAGTGAGCCGTCCGCGCTCCTACTCCTCCCACTCCACCCAGGCGCGGGTCGAGGTGTCGTAGGCGTAGTTCGGCAGCCCCTTGGTGCTCGTCGTCCGGAACGGGCGGCCGTGGTCGTCGACGCGGACCGTGCCGGTGCGGCCCTGCGACGACCAGTCCAGCTCCAGGTACCAGGTGCAGTCGCAGCTCACCGTCCGCGCGTCGACCAGCAGCACCTCCGGATCCTCGGCGGACACCCTGTACGGCAGGCGCATCGCCGGGATGGTGACGCCCGTGTCGTTGCCGTCCACCGGGCGGGCGATGGGCCGGTCCTTGTCCAGGTCGACGGAGAAGTAACGGGGCGTCAGCGCTCCGCCGCAGCCGTGGTCCATGGCGTAGTTGCTGCCCTCCATGGGCGCCGAACGGCCCACCACCCGTACCCGCAGCGCGTCCAGCACGACGGCCGTGGACGACCGGCCCTGCACCGTGATCCTCACCAGGGTCTGCTGCCCGTGCACGGCGTTCTGCGTCCCGGCCCAGGTCGCGGCGTCCTGCGGGTTCGGCGGCGGCGGGACCTGCCCCGGCGGCTTGGCGATGACGTAGTCGTGACCGCAGCCGGCCTGCCAGACATGGGAGTCGGTGCTCCAGGTGAGGGGCACACCGGTCGACGGCCGCTGCGGGGTGGCCTTCTTCGAGGGCCGGCCGGCGGTCTCGGTGGGCTTCGCCGGGGACTCCTTCGAGGCGCCGGCCGAGGGCGAGGCGGTGCTGGGGGAGGGGCTCGGGGAGTGGTCCGACTTCGGGCGCGGGGTGCCCGACTCGGTCGTACGGGGCGGATCGACGGCCTGGACGGAGTCGCCGCCCTCGGAGCGGTCGTCCGGGAGGGCGGAGAGACTGCCGAGGGTGGCGAGGAGGGCGGTGGCGACGGCCGCGGAAACCAGCAGCCGTCGGCGGTGGAACCAGGGCTGACGGGCGGGGCCGGCCGGTGCCGGGTCCTCGGTGGGAGTGCCGGCCGCGTCCGAGGGGGCCGCGTCCGCCGTGCCGGCAACCGCCGCGGGGGCGGCCGCCGGGCGCGAGCGCTGCCGCGCCGCCACCGCCAGGATCCAGCGGCGGTGCAGCTCCAGCCGCTCCTCAGGTGTCGCCCCGCACAGCGCGGCGAAGCGCTCCACGCGGGCGAAGTCGACGGGCACCGCGTCGCCGGCGCAGTAGCGGTGCAGCGTGGAGGTGTTCATGTTCAGGCGGCGGGCCAGCCGGTCGTAGCTCCGGTCGGTGCGTTCCTTCAGCCGTCTCAGTAAGGCGGCGAACTCCTGGACGTCGTCGTCCTGTGCTTCCGACACTGTTCTCCCGTGTCCTCCCCGTCCCGGGACGGCATCCCAGGCACTCCATGTACCTGCACGTCAGAAGGGCTGGGATGGTTCCACCGTCGCGGATCGGGCGACGGCGCTTGCGGCCCACCGCTGTGACGGCTGATGCTCTTGGTGTCGCCACCGACCAGGGGGCCGGACGGACCAACCGGCGTCGGTGACGACCCACTTCCGTGCGTTCATCCACTGACGCACTTCAGGCACTCATCTCATCCACGGGGGACACCCATGCCCAAGCGCACCCGAGCCGGCGTGCTCGCCGCAGTCGTCGTCGGCCTCACCGCAGGCGCCGCACTCTCCACCGCACCGGCCGGCGCCGCCACGAAGGCGCCCGCGCCGAAGTTCCTCGCGGCGTCCGAACTCCCGCCGCACCCCTCCTCCACCTGGACCGCCGGCAAGGTCACCGACGGCGTCCCGGAGGAGATGCAGTACTGCTTCGGGGAGGCCCTGCTCGCCTACGACTCCCGCTTCCGCACCTTCCGCACCGACCTGGACACCGGCGCCGAGCAGCTCAACATCGTCGTCGGCGACAACGCCAAGGCCAAGGCCCTCGCCACCCGGCTCGACAAGGAGGTCCGGCGCTGCGTCACCCGCATGGACGCCGACCCGGAGATCGAGGCCGACTACAAGGCCTACGGCACCCTGCCGGTCGAGGAGGGTGCCCGCGTCCACGGCTTCGCGACCCGGGCCTCGTGGGGCGCCATGGACATCCACCTGGTCTCGGTCGGCCGGGACGGCGGCACCGTCACCGTCGTGCAGTGGGGGCAGATGGGCGACTTCACGGACGCACCGGTGAAGGCCTTCAAGAAGACGACCACCACCGCGGTCGACAAGCTCTACTGACCGACCCGCCCCACGACCACCACAACAGCGGGGCCGCCCTCCCGGACGGGGGTCGGGCGGGCGGCCCCGCCTCGGTGCCAGGGACGGGCCGCCAGCCGAATCCGGGTCCGGGACCCGCGAGTTCCGGCCAGTTTCACAGGTTGCGGAAAGGTGGCCGGAGGCAGGCGGTTCGCTCTCCGTCGTGCAGGAGAGAGGTTCGCTCCGCCTACGGCCTCGACCGCTCCGCCGCTCGGTCGGGTACGGCACCGGTGCGGCAGGACGGAATCGGCGGTCGGGCCGATCCTCCCCGGGCGGGCCGCCCACGGAGGATCGGCCCGATGTCGTGCGGAACCGCGGTGGACGGCCCTCACGCACCGGGATGGGATGCACCGCCCCGCCTCCGCCCGCCGCGAGCGGGCCGACGTTCCGGAAGCCGGGCCGTGCCCGGTGAGGGACGCGGCCCGGCCGCGGCCTCCGGCCGTCCCGCGACGGCCGACGGGTGACGTTCCAGGTTTCATCCATTGGCCTGGACCGGCCCAATCGTGGCCGAACACCTGGTCGTTGACGATTCGACATGACTGGCGCCGATCCCACTGGGAATGGTTCCCGTGAACGTGTTCGAGCCAGGAGGGGAACCGACATCGGCACGCGGGCGGGGGTCATGAAAAGGCATGCACGAGGAGGCGGTCCCTTCATGTTCGGGGGCTCCTCGGTGGAAACAGTGGAGGACAGGGCCGCGAGCGCCGGGGATCACGCTCAGCCGCCGCAGCTCAGCCGCAGACTGGGGCGGGCGGATCTGCGGGCCGTACCGGAGACGCGCCGGGCGCTGCGCGAGCTGTTACGGCACTGGGGAAGGCCCGGACGATCGGACATAGCCGAACTGCTCACCAGCGAACTCGTCACCAACGCGATCGTGCACACCGACCGGGAGGCCCTGGTGACCGCGACGGTCGGACCGGACGGACTCCGGGTGGAGGTGCGGGACTTCGTGGCCCGGCTGCCCCGACCGCGCGTACCGGCCGCCGACGACGGTACGAACGGCCGAGGCCTGATCCTGGTCGAGTCCCTCGCGGACGCGTGGGGCGTACGGGCGCACGGGGTGGGGAAGGCGGTGTGGTTCGAGCTCGACGCGGACGCCGCGTGAGCCTTCGTACCGCCGCCTCAGGACAACGGGAAGGGGCGCGACCCGAGCCTCGGGTCGCGCCCCTTCCCGTCGATGAGCCGTGTGCTCAGCCGAACTGCTGCTCAAGGTCCTTGAGCTTGCGCTCCAGCGAGTCGAGCCGGGGCAGCGCCATGGTGTCGTCCTCCGCGGTGAGGTCGACGGTGACCGGGTCAGAGCCCTTGCGTACGGGCTGCAACGAGGGACGCGTACGCACGGGCAGCTGCTCCGGCGTGGATATGGCAGGCTCCGCGGCGACCTGGGCCGAGGCACGCTCCAGGGCCTGCGGCTCCGCCTGCCGGCCGCCGCCGCGGCCGATGAACCCGCGGTGGCCGCGGCTGATGGCCTTGAGCTGGGCGCGCTCCATGCGCTCCTGCTCGCGGCGGCGCAGTCGGGCCGTCTCCTTCTGCCGCTTGTCCTCGCGGACCTCGTCGACCGCCTCGTCCAGGCTGCGGACGTTCTCCAGCAGCATCAGCGACCAGGCCTTGTAGGTCTCGCGGGGCGCCCGCAGCCAGCGGACGATACGGATCTGCGGCAGCGGACGCGGCACCAGACCCTGCTCGCGCAGCGCGGCCCGGCGGGTCTGCTTCAGCGCGCGGTCGAACAGCACGGCCGCCGAGAGGGACATGCCGGCGAAGAAGTGCGGGGCACCGTCGTGGCCGAGGCCCCGGGGTGCGTGGACCCAGTTGAACCAGGCCGCGGCACCGGCGAACGTCCACACGAGTATCCGGGAGCCGAGCGCCGCGTCGCCGTGGCTGGCCTCGCGCACCGCGAGGACGGAACAGAACATCGCCGCGCCGTCCAGACCGAACGGCACCAGGTACTGCCAGCCGTTGGACAGGCCCAGGTTCTGCTCACCGAATCCGACCAGGCCCTTGAACGAGAGCGCGGCCGCGACCGCGGCGCAGCAGAAGAGGAGTACATAAGCGGCGGTGCCGTATATGGCTTCCTTGCGCCTGCGACGCTCCTCGTTGCGCTCCCACGAGTCCTCGGTCTTAGCGTGCTCCCCCGACCGCTTGCCGCGCGCGAGCACCGCCACCGCCGCCAGCATGCCCAGGAGCAGGACGGCGCCCGGAAGCAGCCAGTTCAGCGATATGTCGGTCAATCTCATCTGGGGTCCCTTGCATTGGGATAGGGCGTAACGCCCGCCATAGTGGCCCAATCCCGCTGGCCCTCAGGGGGTTTCGGGGCAAGAGGCCGCCAAGGAAGTGCAAGGGGATGCCCGGGGCGGCGTTCTGCTCGAACTGCCGCTTGAGGGGCAGGAGTTGAGTTCGAACAAGACTACCCGTGCGGGTGGTTCCACGGAAAGTTCCTGCGCGAAGTGAGGAATTTGTGAAACGCCTGTAACCGTAACGGGTGTCCCGCTCTCGGGTGATCTTACGGTACGGGGGCTTACGGCCGGGCCTGAGGGACCCTCAACTCGCGGCGGCCAGAAGCTTGGTGACCCGGTCGGCGTCGCAGGTGCGGGGGCAGGTGGCGCAGGTGTCCTCGGGGCGCACCGTGTAGAACATGCAGCAGCTCGCGCGGTCCCGGGTGGGCAGCGACTCGCCGTTCGGTCCGGTCAGTTCGCGGAACGCGGCCGAGCCGACGTACGGCTTCGTGGCGCCGGGCAGCAGGAGTTCCAGTTCGCGCCGGGCGCGGTCCTCCTGGCTTCCGCCCTCGCCCCCGCCCCCGCTGTGACCCTCACCTTCGCCTTCGTGTTCGCCGAGCAGGTGGGCGACGTACCAGAGGCCCTCGACGACCTCGTCGGTCGCCATGCCCCACAGGGCGCGTCCGCGTCGGCGCATGCGCGGGCCGAAGCCGGCGAGCACGGGTTCGAGGTGCTCGGCGACGGCGGCGCGCACCTCGGCGCGCAGTGCCTCCTCGTCGGGGACCACCCGCGCGCCGGGCAGGACGGCCGCCGGGTCGCCGGGGAGGCAGGCGAACGTGGTGGGGCGGGCGGCCAGGCGGCCGATGGCCAGGCCGGGGGCCGTGCGGTCGTACGAGACATGTGTCACGGGGAAGCGCGGGACGCGGCGGAGCAGGAACCACGGCACGGTGATCAGCAGGCAGGCGGGCCAGGCGTAGCGGTGCAGGCCGAAGCTGGCGACGACGTCGGGGCGGGCGGGCTGTCCGTAGTCGCGTCGTACCTGTGTGTCGTCCCAGGCCAGGAAGGTGTCCAGGTCGTCGCCGCCCTCGGCCAGGGCGGTCGCGGCGATCCATCCGCCGTGCCGGGGAAGCTGCTCCTGGGTGGGCGGCTGGGTGATGTCGAGCCCCGGGAGGACCTCGGTGAGACGGGTGTAGGCGTCTGCGAGGACTATGGGGGGCACGGACATGTGGACCGCCGATTCGGAAGGCTTCAGAGGTAAGGCTTACCTTACCCAAGATCGCTGCGGTTTGAACTGTCGCGTTCTGGGCCTATGGTGCTTGACGGGTGAGTAACAACCCGCCGTAATGACCCCGTAATGACCCCAAGTACCGACACGTCCGGAGGAGGACCCGTGAGGCAGGGCGCGCAGGGCTCCGCGGTGTCGGGAAATCAGGAGGGCCGGCGGGACCCGGAGGGCTCGGAGACTCGTCCGCAGGCGCTGCGGGTGCCGCCGCAGGGGTGTGGTGCGGAGGGCCGTGGCGCGGAGGGGGAGCGGGGGGCCGGTCCGGGTCGGAGCGACTCGGTGCCGAGCGCTCGTGGCGAGCACACGCACAGCGAGGTACCCATTCCGCGGCCGCGTCCGCTGGTGCAGCGGGCCTCGGTGCGCGGGCAGATCCTCGACGCGCTGCGGACCGCGCTGGTCACCGGTGAGCTGACGCCGGGGGCGGTGTACTCGGCGCCGGCGCTCGGGGAGCGGTTCGGGGTCTCCGCGACGCCGGTGCGCGAGGCGATGCAGCAGCTCGCGTTGGAGGGGGCCGTCGAGGTCGTGCCCAATCGGGGCTTCCGGGTGGTCGAGCGGGGGGCTCGGGAACTGGCGGAGCTGGCTGAGGTCCGGGCGCTGATCGAGGTGCCGGTGATGTTGCGGCTCGCGCGTACGGTGCCTTCCGAACGGTGGGTGTCGATGCGGCCGTTGGCCGAGGCGACGGTGCGGGCGGCGTCGACGGGGTGCCGGGCGACGTACGCGGAATCGGACCGTACGTTCCATCGTGCGGTGCTGTCCCTGTGCGGCAACGAACAACTCGTCCAGGTCACCGACGATCTGCACCGCCGGGCGCAGTGGCCGCTGGTGAGTGCGGTGCGGGTGCCGGGGCGTGGGCACGCGGACCTGATCGCCGACGCCGCGGAGCACACGGCGCTGTTGGATGCGCTGATCGCCCGGGATCTGGATGTGGTGCGGTCGTTGGTCGGGGAACATTTCGCGGGCGCGTGATGCCTGCGGCGGCTCCGGGCACTTTCAGCCCGTCCGGCGTGCGAGGACGAGCCCTTTCGGGGCGGATGGCGGTCCAGGGGGCGGAGCCCCCTGGTGGGGTCGCAGGGGCGGAACCCCCTGGTGATGCCCCCCGCCTCGATCACGCCGTCGCGGCCGGTGGCGTCAGTTGGCGGGAGAGCCAGGTCGGTACGCCGCCCAGGAGGCGGAACAGACGGCGGGCCTCCTCGCGCAGACGAGCCGCCTCCGGTTCGCTCTCCGCGTCGGCCAGGGACGCCAGCGCGGGCGCCGTACCCACCAGGTAGCCGAGTTCCTCCCGGATGCGCAGGGACTCGGCGAAACCGTGCCGCGCCTCGGCCAACTCGCCCTCGCGCAGGGCAAGTCCGGCAAGGTGGCGCCAGGTGAAGGAGAGCAGCAGCGGATCGGCGTGGGCGGTCGCACCCGCATGCGCCCGGCGGTACGCGGCGCGCGCTGCCTGCGGGGAGTGCGCCAGGTTCTCCGCCAGCAGCCCCCGGCGGAAGTCCAGCAGCGCCCGGCCCGCCGCCCCCGGCGCGATCAGCGCCGCCGCACGGCCGAGCGCAGCCCGCGCCTCGTCGGCCCGGTCGCGCACTCCGTGCAGGGTGGCGGCGTAGGCAAGTTGCCCTCGTTCACAAGCGGCCGCGCCCCGCTCGTCGTCACCGTGCGCGAGCGCCTCGGCCGTGCGGAGGGCGTCCTCCGCCTCCTCCCAGCCCTGCTCGGTGTAGAGACAGCGCTCCACCAGCAGTGACGCCCGTTGCAGCGCGGCCGGCGCGGTGACCGGCTGGAGCAGGGCCGCCGCGTCCGCCCAGCACGCGCGAGAGCGCAGCCGCCATACCGCGGTCTGGAGTGGATCGTCACCGGCGGTCGTTCCGTTACCAGACATGGCGGTATACGCCACCTCGCCCTCCCCGAGCACGCCATCGAGCTGTTGAGTGGTTGCGGCATCTCAGCACGAATCGTCGCGCGGGGCCAAGAGGGTGGGTGAAGGATTTCACAAAGTCGTGGGACAGCGACGGCACTTGGTGTCATCCGGCGGGACGGCCGGATGGGGTCAACTCATCCGCAATGCCAAGAAGAAATCAAGCTTGTCCTCCAGTCGGGACAGGTCCCGGCTCGTCAACTGCTCGATCCTGCCCACTCGGTAGCGCAGTGTGTTGACGTGCAGGTGGAGACGGGTCGCGCAGCGGGTCCAGGAGCCGTCGCAGTCCAGGAAGGCTTCGAGGGTGGGGATCAGCTCGGCTCGGTGGCGGCGGTCGTAGTCGCGCAGCGGGTCGAGGAGCCGGGCCGTGAAGGCCCTGCGCACGTCGTCCGGGACGAACGGGAGCAGCAGGACGTGCGAGGCCAGTTCCTGGTGGCCCGCCGCGCAGACCCGGCCGGGGCGCGCGGCAGCCACCCGGCGGGCGTGGCGGGCCTCCTCCAGGGCGCCGCGCAGCCCCTCCGCCGAGTGCACCGCCGCGCTGACACCGAGCGTGACCCGGCCGTCGCCGTCCAGGCCCGCGGCGAGCGGCTCGCGGACCGACTCCAGGAGCGCGTCGGCGAGGATGCCGGCCTCCGAGCCGTCGTGCTCCGCCGAGACCGCGGGGAGCGGGACCAGGGCGATCGCCTCGTCACCCGAGTGGGCCACCGCGATGCGGTCGGACGGCTCGGGGCCCGTCGCCAGCGGGTCGACCAGGATCTCCTCCAGGAGGGCCTGGGTGACCGGGCCCGCCTCGATGTCGCCCTCCTCCCATTCGACCCGGGCGACCACGACCTGCCAGTGCGGGGCCGATCCCAGACCGGGCAGTAGAACGGGCGCGGCGACCCTCAGGCGGGCGGCGATCTCGGCGGGTGCCGCACCCGTCTGGACCAGTTCGAGGACCTCCTGCGCGAGACGGCGGCGGACCGTGCGCGCCGCGTCCCTGCGGTCCCGTTCCACCGCGATCAGCTGGGTGACGCCCTGGAGGAGGTCGAGCCGCTCCTCGGGCCAGTCGCTCGCGTCCGCCGCGACCGCCAGCAGCCAGTCCGACAGCACCGTCTCGCGCACGTCCCGGGACGCCCGCGGGGAGCGGCCGCTGCTGCGGATCGGGAAGAGCGAGTACGTCGTGCTGCCGAGGGTCATCCGGTGCGGGCCGCGGCGGCCCGAGCGGGCGGCCGTCAGATGTTCCGCCGCCAGCTTCGGGTACAGGTCGGCGGGCAGCGCCGGGCCGCCCACCTTCGAGCCCGCGATCAGCCGGCCCGTCGGTGACAGCACCCATGCGCGCAGGTCCAGGTCCGAGCCGAGGAGGTCGAGGACGACGTCCGGGCCGCCACCCGCCGGGCCCGAGGTCATCATCCGGCGGTGCCGGTCCACCACGGCCGCCAGGTCCCCGGCCCGCTCGCCGCTGACCTGCCGTACGACATGCTCGGTCACCGTCGCGAACGCCACCGACTCGTGCACGGCGAACAGCGGCAGACGATGGCGGGCGCAGGCCACGACCAGGTCGTCGGGGATGTCGCCCAGCTCGGCCTCACCGGCCGCCAGGGCCGCCACACCGGCCTGCGCGAGGATGCGCACGAAAGGGTCGGAGTCCGCCGCGTTCCGACGCCAGGCCAGCCCCGTGAGCACCAGCTCGCCGCCGGAGAGGTAGCGGCTGGGGTCCCTGAGGTCGGTCGTCATCACGCCGCGCACGGTGCGGTCCAGCTCGTCCTCGCCGCCGAGCAGCTTGAGGCCCAGCGCGTCCGTGTCCAGCAGTGCGCGCAGCCGCATTTCGTCGCCGCCGTTCTTTGTCTCGAAACCTACGATGAATCTTGAAGGGTCTGTCGGATGGGCCTGCTCCGCGGGCCGATGGGCGGCGCCGGGGCGGTGCTCGTCGTCTTTCGGACGGTGTCCCAGGTCACAGGGCCGTGCCCGAAGTTTCCAGAGAAAGACGCGGAGGTTACTGGTGACCTCCGTTCATACGAATCTACAAGATGCCTACCTTGGCCAGCCAACTCCTTCATGGTTTCCGTGACTGACCCTGGTGGAGCACGGAGCTGTGTACTGACGTCAATGCGCGTTAACAGCACATGAACGAGCCGGGCTCGCCGCACCTGATCTGGCTCAAACCGTACGACCCCACGAGACGAAGAAGAGAGCCGGTCATGGACTTCCTTCGCCCCGCCAGCTGGGAGGAGGCGCTCGCCGCGAAGGCCGAGCACCCCACCGCTGTGCCGATTGCGGGTGGCACCGATGTGATGGTCGAGATCAACTTCGACCACCGTCGGCCCGAGTACCTGCTCGACCTGAACCGCATCGGTGACCTCTACGAGTGGGAGGTCGGCGAGGACAGCGTGCGGCTCGGAGCCTCCGTGCCGTACACCAGGATCATGGAGAGCCTGCGCGCCGAGCTGCCGGGCCTCGCCCTCGCCTCGCACACGGTCGCCTCCCCGCAGATCCGCAACCGCGGCGGCGTCGGCGGCAACCTCGGCACGGCCTCCCCGGCCGGTGACGCCCACCCCGCCCTCCTCGCGGCCGGCGCCGAGGTCGAGGTCGAGTCGGTGCGCGGCAGCCGCCGTATCCCGATCGACGAGTTCTACACCGGCGTGAAGCGCAACGCGCTCGCCGCCGACGAGCTGATCCGGGCCGTGCACATCAAGAAGGCCGACGGGCCGCAGCAGTACTCCAAGGTCGGCACCCGTAACGCCATGGTCATCGCCGTGTGCGCCTTCGGGCTCGCGCTGCACCCCGAGACGCGGACCGTCCGGACCGGCATCGGCTCGGCCGCTCCCACGCCCGTGCGGGCCAAGGCCGCCGAGGAGTTCCTGAACGCGGCGCTCGAAGAGGGCGGCTTCTGGGACAACGGCAAGATCATCACCCCGTCGGTGGCGAAGCAGTTCGCCGAGCTGTGCTCGGGCGCCTGCAACCCGATCGACGACGTCCGGGGCACGGCGAGCTACCGCCGGCACGCGGTCGGCGTCATGGCGCGCCGCACGCTGACCTGGACCTGGGAGTCGTACCGCGGCGAGCGCCGCCTCACGGAGGGAGCCGCGTAATGCGCGTCAACTTCACTGTCAACGGACGTCCGCAGGAAGCCGACGACGTGTGGGAGGGCGAGTCCCTGCTGTACGTGCTGCGCGAGCGGCTCGGTCTGCCGGGTTCCAAGAACGCCTGTGAGCAGGGCGAGTGCGGTTCCTGCACGGTCCGGCTCGACGGCGAGCCCGTCTGTGCGTGTCTCGTGGCCGCCGGACAGGTCGAGGGCCGCGAGGTCGTCACCGTCGAGGGGCTCGCGGACTTCGCCAAACAGCGCGCCGAGCACGGCGGTTGCGCCACCGGTGCCTGCGGCACCTCGCTCCAGGACGCCCAGCAGTGGGCCGCCAAGGGGCAGGACTCGCAGACCGGTGAGGGCACCGAACTCTCCCCGGTCCAGCAGGCGTTCATCGACGCCGGCGCCGTCCAGTGCGGCTTCTGCACGCCCGGTCTGCTGGTCGCCGCCGACGAGATGCTGGAGCGCAACCCCAACCCGACCGACGCGGACATCCGCGAGGCCCTGTCGGGCAACCTGTGCCGCTGCACGGGCTACGAGAAGATTATGGACGCGGTCCGCCTCGCGGCCGCCCGGCAGGGAGAGGCGGTCTGAGGAAGATGCCCACCAACGGCGCTCCCACGAAGATCACCCAGGGGTCCCAGACCAAGGGCGGCATCGGCGAGTCCACGCTCCGCCCGGACGGCACCCTCAAGGTCACCGGCGAGTTCGCGTACTCGTCCGACATGTGGCACGAGGACATGCTCTGGGGCCAGATCCTGCGCTCCACCGTCGCCCACGCCGAGATCGTCTCCATCGACACCGGCGAGGCACTGGCCACGCCCGGCGTCTACGCGGTGATGACCTACGACGACCTGCCGACCGACGTGAAGAACTACGGCCTGGAGATCCAGGACACCCCCGTACTCGCCCACGGCAAGGTCCGCCACCACGGCGAGCCGGTCGCCATCGTCGCCGCCGACCACCCGGAGACGGCCCGCCGCGCCGCCGCCAAGATCAAGGTCGAGTACCGCGAGCTGCCCGTCATCACCGACGAGGCCTCCGCCACCGCGCCGGACGCGATCCTGATCCACGAGGGCCGCGACGACCACCACATCGGCCACGTCCCGCACCCGAACATCGTGCACCGCCAGCCGATCGTCCGCGGCGACGCGGAGGAGGCGGCCAAGCGGGCCGACGTCATCGTCAAGGGCGAGTACACCTTCGGCATGCAGGACCAAGCCTTCCTCGGCCCGGAGTCCGGCCTCGCCGTGCCCGACGAGGACGGCGGCGTCCACCTCTACATCGCCACCCAGTGGCTGCACAGCGACCTCAAGCAGATCGCCCCGGTGCTCGGCCTGCCGGAGAGCAAGGTCCGGATGACGCTGGCCGGCGTCGGCGGCGCGTTCGGCGGCCGCGAGGACCTGTCGATGCAGATCCACGCCTGTCTGCTGGCGATGCGCACCGGCAAGCCGGTCAAGATCGTCTACAACCGCTTCGAGTCCTTCTTCGGGCACGTCCACCGCCACCCGGCGAAGCTCTACTACGAGCACGGCGCCACCAAGGACGGCAAGCTCACCCACATGAAGTGCCGGATCGTCCTGGACGGCGGCGCCTACGCGTCGGCCTCCCCGGCGGTCGTCGGCAACGCCTCGTCCCTGTCCGTCGGTCCGTACGTGATCGACGACGTCGACATCGAGGCCATCGCCCTCTACAGCAACAACCCGCCCTGCGGCGCGATGCGCGGCTTCGGCGCGGTCCAGGCGTGCTTCGCCTACGAGGCGCAGATGGACAAGCTGGCGAAGAAGCTCGGCATGGACCCGGTGGAGTTCCGGCAGCTGAACGCCATGGAGCAGGGGACCATCATGCCGACCGGGCAGCCGGTCGACTCCCCGGCCCCGGTCGCCGAACTCCTGCGCCGCGTCAAGACGATGCCCATGCCGCCGGAACGCCAGTGGGAGTCCAGCGAGGGCGCCGACGTACGGCAGCTGCCGGGCGGTCTGTCCAACACCACGCACGGTGAAGGCGTCGTGCGCGGGGTCGGCTACGCGGTCGGCATCAAGAACGTCGGCTTCTCCGAGGGCTTCGACGACTACTCCACCGCCAAGGTCCGTATGGAGGTCATCGCCGGCGAGCCGGTCGCCACCGTGCACACGGCCATGGCGGAGGTCGGCCAGGGCGGCGTCACCGTCCACGCGCAGATCGCCCGCACCGAGCTGGGTGTCACCCAGGTGACCATCCACCCGGCGGACACCCAGGTGGGCTCGGCGGGTTCGACCTCGGCCTCCCGGCAGACCTATGTCACCGGCGGCGCGGTCAAGAACTCCTGCGAGCTGGTCCGCGAGAAGGTCCTGGAGATCGGGCGCCGCAAGTTCGGCTCCTACCACCCGGCCTGGGCGACCGCCGAACTCCTGCTGGAGGGCGGCAAGGTCGTCACCGACGGCGGCGAGGTCCTCGCCGACCTGGTGGACGTGCTGGAGAACGAGAGCGTCGAGGTCGAGGAGGAGTGGCGGCACCGCCCGACCGAGGCCTTCGACCTGCGCACCGGCCAGGGCAACGGCCACGTCCAGTACTCCTTCGCCGCGCACCGCGCCGTCGTCGAGGTCGACACCGAGCTCGGCCTGGTCAAGGTGATCGAGCTGGCCTGCGCCCAGGACGTCGGCAAGGCGCTCAACCCGCTGTCCGTCCTCGGCCAGATCCAGGGCGGCACGCTCCAGGGCATGGGCGTCGCGGTGATGGAGGAGATCGTCGTCGATCCCAAGACCGCCAAGGTCAGGAACCCGTCCTTCACGGACTACCTCCTGCCGACCATCCTCGACACGCCGATCATCCCGGTCGACGTGCTCGAACTCGCCGACGACCACGCCCCGTACGGGCTGCGCGGCATCGGCGAGGCACCCACCCTGTCGTCCACCCCGGCCGTCCTCGCGGCGATCCGGAACGCGACCGGGCTGGAGCTCGACCGTACGCCGGTACGACCGGAACACCTCACCGGCACGGCGTAAGGAAAACCCTCAAGACCCTCCGGGCGGCGCTGGGAACGTCACACACTCCGCCGCGCCGCCCGGAGCACACCAGATCGTTCGTCTCGGGCCGTCCCCCGGGTCGTGCGGCCGATGCACCATCCCAAATCCCGTAGCCGCCGCCCGGCGGTTCCCCATACGGGTGTCCCTATGAACCTTGGGAGTAGGCCCACATGACCCAGCAGTCACTGGAGCCCACGACCACCGCCGATGACGCGGGTGAAGGCACCCGCCTCCCCGCCGGCAGGTCGTGGCTCGACCGGTACTTCCACATATCCCACAGAGGATCGACGGTCGCGCGCGAGGTGCGCGGCGGCATCACCACCTTCATGGCGATGGCGTACATCCTCCTGCTCAACCCTCTGATCCTGTCCGGCAAGGACGCGGCAGGGGACGTGCTCGCGCAGAAGGCGCTGATCACCGCGACCGCGTTCGCGGCGGCCTTCACCACCCTGCTGATGGGCTTCTTCGGCAAGGTGCCGCTCGCCCTCGCCGCCGGCCTCTCCGTCTCCGGGGTGCTCGCCTCGCAGGTCGCCCCGCAGATGACCTGGCCTCAGGCCATGGGCATGTGTGTGATGTACGGCGTCGTCATCATGCTGCTGGTCGTCACCGGCCTGCGCGAGATGATCATGAACGCGATCCCGCTCGCGCTCAAGCACGCGATCACCATGGGGATCGGCCTGTTCGTCGCCCTCATCGGTTTCTACAAGGCCGGCTTCGTGCACCAGGGCGAGGCCACCCCGGTCACCCTCGGTCCGGCCGGTGAACTGGCCGGCTGGCCCGTGCTGCTCTTCGCGGTCACCCTCCTGGCCATCTTCATGCTCCAGGCGCGCGGCATCCCGGGCGCCATCCTGATCGGCATCCTCGGCGGCACCGTACTCGCCGTCGCCCTCAACGCGTTCGACGTCATCGACCCGAAGCAGTGGGTCAGCGGCGCTCCCGAACTGCACGGCGGCGCGGTGTCCATGCCTGACTTCTCGGTCTTCGGCAACGTCGAGTTCGGCGGCTGGGGCGAGGTCGGCGCCATGACGGTCGGCATGATCGTGTTCACCCTGGTGCTCGCCGGGTTCTTCGACGCGATGGCGACGATCATCGGTGTCGGCACCGAGGCCAAGCTGGCCGACGACAAGGGCCGGATGCCGGGCCTGTCCAAGGCGCTGTTCATCGACGGCGCGGGCGGCGCGATCGGCGGCGTGTCCGGCGCCTCGGGCCAGACCGTGTTCGTCGAGTCGGCGACCGGCGTCGGCGAGGGGGCCCGTACGGGTCTCGCCTCGGTCGTCACCGGACTGTTCTTCGCGGCCTGTCTGTTCTTCACCCCGCTGACGGCGATCGTGCCGGGCGAGGTCGCGGCGGCGGCCCTGGTGGTCATCGGCGCCATGATGATGATGAACGCGCGCCACGTGGACTGGGCCGACCGGGCCACCGCGATCCCGGTGTTCCTCACCGTCGTGATCATGCCGTTCACGTACTCGATCACGGCCGGTGTCGCGGCCGGTGTCATCTCGTACGTGGCGATCAAGACCGCTCAGGGCAAGGCACGGGAGATCGGGGCGTTCATGTGGGCCCTGACAGCCATCTTCGTGGTCTTTTTCGCCCTCAATCCCATTGAGAGCTGGATGGGCGTGCACTAGCGAGTGCCCGACCCTCCGCACACAACCGCCTTAAGGAGACCGACAGATGCTGGACATCGCCGAAGAGCTGCACCGGTGGGTCGAGCAGGGACGTGACTTCGCCGTGGCCACCGTGGTGGCGGTCGGCGGCAGCGCACCCCGCCAGCCCGGCGCCGCGCTGGCGGTGGACGCCGACGGCACGGCGATCGGGTCGGTCTCCGGCGGGTGTGTGGAGGGCGCGGTGTACGAGCTGTGCCAACAGGCGCTGGAGGACGGCGAGACCGTCCTGGAGCGCTTCGGCTACAGCGACGAGGACGCCTTCGCCGTCGGCCTGACGTGCGGGGGCGTCATCGACATCCTCGTCACCCCGGTACGTTCCACCGCCCCGGCCCGCCCCGTGCTCGCGTCCGCGCTGCGGGCGGCCGCGAGCGGGGAGGCGGCGGCGGTGGCACGGATCGTGTCGGGGCCGGAGGAGCTGATGGGCCGCGCGCTTCTCGTCGGCGCCGACGGCTCCTACGACGGCGGCTTCGGCGCCCATCCCGAACTGGACCGCACGGTCGCGGCGGAGGCGGGCGCGTTCCTGGACGCCGGCCGTACGGGCACCCTGGAGATCGGTGAACAGGGCTCGCGCTGCGGGGCCCCGCTGACGGTGCTCGTCGAGTCCTCCGTCCCCGCACCCCGGATGATCGTCTTCGGGGCGATCGACTTCGCGGCGGCGCTGGTGCGGATCGGCAAGTTCCTGAACTACCACGTGACCGTGTGCGACGCCCGGCCCGTCTTCGCCACGAAGGCCCGCTTCCCGGAGGCCGACGAGATCGTCGTCGAGTGGCCGCACAAGTACCTGGAGAGCACGGACGTGGACGCCAGGACCGTCCTGTGCGTCCTCACCCACGACGCCAAGTTCGACGTACCCCTGTTGGAGTTGGCGCTTCGGCTGCCCGTCGCGTACGTCGGGGCGATGGGCTCACGCCGCACGCATCTCGACCGCAACGAGCGACTGCGCGAAGTCGGCGTCACCGAACTGGAGTTGGCGCGACTGCGGTCCCCGATCGGCCTCGACCTGGGCGCCCGCACACCCGAGGAGACGGCCCTGTCGATCGCCTCGGAGATCGTCGCGGCCCGGCGGGGCGGCAGCGGGGTCTCACTGACCGGCGCGCACACGCCGATCCATCACGACGCCACGTCCACCCCGGCGGGGCGGATCGGGTCGGTGGCCTGAGCCCCCGCCCCGCCCAGGTCAGTCCCCGGAGCAGCCGAAGATCCCTACGTGGCTGGGCTCATCACCGGTGTACAGGACGACGAACACACCGGTCCACCGCATCCGGCACTCGTCCAGGAGCGTTTCCATCCGGTCGGGCGGGGGCACCGCGCGTAGCGCCGCGTGCGACTCGGCCACCAGTTCCTGGAATCGTTCGGGCGTCGGCCGGTCGTCGCCGAAGTGGTGCACGACGCGGTCGGCCGGAAGGGGGCGCAGGGTGAAGCAGTCCTCCGGGACGTGGTCCGACGGTGCGGCCGTGGTGTGGACGACCCGCTGGATGTCGAGGATCGAGTGAGTGCCCTCCTCACCCATGAACTCCTCCTCGGCCCACAGTTCGTCGATCGACCC
Organism: Streptomyces sp. NPDC098781; assembly: GCF_044759995.1. NCBI lineage: Bacteria > Bacillati > Actinomycetota > Actinomycetes > Kitasatosporales > Streptomycetaceae > Streptomyces > Streptomyces sp. NPDC098781. The sequence continues at coordinate 42,462 of NZ_JBIWAK010000009.1, read as the reverse complement.
GTACTCGTCGTCGTGGCCGAACTCCTCCGCGAAGACCTGCTCGTGCAGTGCCGTCAAGGACTCCTCGACGCTGCCCCTGTACGCGGTGACGTACTCCCAGCCGCTGGCGCCCATGGTGTATCCCTCCCCCGTGATCCGTGAGAACGGTGCCACCCTAGGAGAGGGCACTGACAACGACCTCTCAGGCCTTGCGCAGCAACTGATTCACGGCCCGCCCGAACACATACCGTCCGGCCCGTGCCACCGCCTCGTCCAAACCGCCCGGCACGAACCGCACTCGCACCTCCTCCTGCCAGACCACCCGCGTCCGCCCACCCGGCCCGGGCCGTACCTCGATCTCGGCCCAGCCCGTGATCGATCGGCCGCGCTTCTCCAGCCGGCAGCGGCCCGGGGTGTCGTCGCCCGGGGGCTGCCACACCGTCACCTCCATCGGGTCGTCGAAGGCGAGCGGGCCGATTCCGGAGCGGGCGACGAAGCGGGTGCCCTCGCGCGTCGGCCCCTGTGTCGTGACGCGGACTCGGGTCAGGGGGACGACCTCGGCATGGCGGGGCCACTCCGTGAGGCGGCGCCACGCCTCCGTGAGCGGGAGCGGGACCGTGCGTTCGAGGAGGAAGTTCGCCACGGAGGCGATCCTACGGGCCGGTCCTCCGGGATCCGGGCTGGTCAGGGCGTGGGCGTAGACGGGTCGTGCCGTCGGTCCAGCCCCCTGTCGGCGGGCAGACGTACGCGAGGTGAACTCCCCTTCGGCCGCCCTGCCCACGCCGTACCCTTCCCCCCAGGAGCGGGCAAACCGCCCGCCTCAGGGGGAGTTGGTCGTCATGCCACTGAAGAGCTACGGCGTACTGATCGGACGAGCCGTCGACACCCGGCGCGAGGACGGCGTCGACTCGCCGCACTACCAGATCCACCTCACCGACGACGAGGGCACCCAGTACCGTGCCGCCGTCAACGTCCTGTCCCAGCAGCAGCCCTCCGAGCTGCTCTACTTCGTCAGCGAGGACTTCCGGCACCCGATCACGGCCCGTCTGGAGGGCCTGGCGAGCGGCTGGAACCCGCTGCCGCCCGGCCCCGGCGGCCCGAACCTCGACTTCGTGCGCGGCAACCTCTTCGACCCGGCCCTGATGCGCAAGCTGCCCCCGGACCTCGAAGGCCCGGACAACGACCTCGCCGACCTCCTCGACCACTCCGTACGCGCCGCGGTCGCCGACCAGGAGGCCCGCGTGTATCTGTTCGGGGAGCGCTGGGGGCCCGAGGCGAGGGTCAGGGACAAGATCTTCGGCTTCCTGCCCGGCAACGGCGTCCACGACATCCATATGAACCAGGGCAACAGCGGCCGCTTCCGCGGCGACGACGGCGTCTGGCAGGACGGCGGACTGCTCGTCCACTTCCCGTCCCGGTCCCGCTGGGTCGGCATCTTCCTCGCCTTCCAGAGCCAGTCCTGGAAGACGGACGACGCCACCGGCCACACCATCGAGGACGTCGACGGTTCCCGCCCGGTGCCCGGCACCCGCCCCGTCCGGATCGTCGCGGCGCTCGTCAATCCGCACGGCCCCGCCCCGGAGGCCGAGGCGGTCACCCTCCTCAACGCCTCGCCCGGCCCCGTCGACCTGACCGGCTGGCAGATCCAGGACCGGCTGGGCCGGCGGTCCCCGGTCCCACCGGGTCCCCTCGCGGCCGGCGCCTGCCTCACCGTCCGTCTCGGCGCCGGCGCGCAACTCGGCAACCACGGCGGCGAGATCAGCCTCCTCGACGCCGCCGAGCTCAAGGCGGACGGCGTCTCGTACACCGCCGAGCAGGCCGGCGGGGAGGGCTGGTCCGTCGTCTTCTGACCCCGCCAGGGGGCCTACGGCGAGCCGTCCGTGCTCCTGCCCGGCGGGCGCCCGGAGCCCTACGCGGCCTCCGCCCGTGCCCTGGCCCGTACCGCGTCGGCCGGATCCCAGCCCCTGCGCGGTGCGGAGGCCAGCAGCAGGCGGGTATAGGGGTGCTCGGGCGTGTCCAGGACCCGGCCGGTCGGGCCCTGTTCGACGACCGTGCCGCGGCGCATCACCAACGTCTCCTCGGTGATGTGCCGGACGACGGCCAGGTCATGGCTGACGAAGACGAGGGCCACGCCTGTGTCCCGCCGGATCTCGTCCAGCAGCCGCAGGATCTGGGCCTGGATCGACACGTCCAGTGCGGCCACCGCCTCGTCCAGCACCAGGACCCGCGGATCCACGGCGAGGGCACGCGCGATGGCCAGCCGCTGGCACTGACCGCCGGACAGCTCGTGTGGGCGCGCCCCCGCCTCCCGGGCGCCGAGTCCCACTTGGTCCAGCAGGGCGGCGATGCGTCCGTCGCCGGTGTCGCGGCCGTGCAGGCGCAGGGCGATGCGCAGACATTGACGTGCTATCAGGCGGGGGTCGAGGGAGACGTACGGGTCCTGGAAGACCATCTGGATCTCGCGGGCCCGCGCCAAGCGATGCGCCGCGCGTGCCCGGCCGAGAGCCGGCGGGCGGGCGGCGCGGTCCCGGCCCTCCACCGCGACCGTGCCCGAGTCCGGGCGTACCAGGCCGACCAGCATGCGGGCCACGGTGCTCTTGCCCGATCCGGACTCGCCGACGACGCCGAGCGAGCCACCGCGCGCAACGGTGAAGGACACCTGGTCGGCGGCGGAGACGCGGTCGCCGCCGGGCAGCCGGTACGCCTTCGTGAGGCGGTCGGCCACCAGCAGGGGCGCCTCAGGCCGGTCTTCGATCGCGGTCATGCGGGGCTCCTCTTGGCCAGGACGGTGGTGAGCGGCAACTCCGCGGCTTCCCTGGGCAGGTCCGCCAGCCGACGGCACGCGGCGGTTCCCGCGCCCGGGAGTGGGGCGGGCTGCGGTGTCCAGACCGCGCACTCGGCATCGGCGTGCGGGCAGCGGGCCGCGAACGGGCAGCCGGTGAACGCGTCGGACAGGGACGGCGGCCGACCGGGTATCGGCTCCAGCACGCGGTCGGTGTCACCGAGTTCGGGCGAGCAGGCCAGCAGGCCGCGGGTGTACGGGTGCTGGGCGTGGGTGAAGAGGCGGTCCGCGTCCTGCTGTTCGACCACGCGGCCCGCGTACATGACGTACACGCGGTCGCAGAACGCGGCGGCCAGCTGGAGGTCGTGGGTGATGAACAGCATGCCGAGGTCCCGTTCCGCGCGCAGGGTGCGCAGCAGGGCGAGGATCTCCGCCTGCGTGGTGACGTCCAGGGCGCTGGTGGACTCGTCGGCCAGCAGCAGCCGCGGCTCGGTGGCGAGCGCGCCCGCGATGACCACCCGCTGGAGCATGCCGCCGGACATCTCGTGCGGCCGCTGGCGAAAGCGCCGCTCGGGGTCGGACAGACCAACGGCGCGGAGGAGTTCGACGGCCCTGTCCCGTGCCGCGCGCCGGTCGCGCGAGCCGCCGGTGCGGACCAGCCGTTCGACGAGGAAGTCCCCGACCCGGCGCACCGGGTTGAGGGCGGAGCGCGGGTCCTGGTGGACCATCGCCACGGTACCGGCCCGGTGCCGGCGCAGTCCGGCCCCGCTCAGGCCGAGCACGTCCGTGCCGTCGACCAGTACCCGGCCGGCGACCGACGCCTCCTCGGGCAGCAGCCGCAGGACCGTCTTCGCGGTGGTGGACTTGCCCGAGCCGGACTCGCCGACGAGACCGACGGTCTCCCCGGAGCCGACCCGCAGACTCACGTCCGCGAGCAGCGGGCGGGCCGCGCCGGGCAGGCCCAGGGTGAGGTTCTGGATGTCGAGCAGCATGGCCGGTTACCTCCTGGTGCCGAGCCGGTCGGCGGCCCAGACCCCGACCACGTTGAAGGCCACCACGACGGCGGCGATGGCGGTGCCCGGCACCAGCGCGGGCAGCAGCGCGCCCTGGACGATGGCGGCCTGGCCCTCCTGCACCATCAACCCCCAGTCGGAGCTGGGCGGTTGGGCTCCGAACCCCAGATAGCTGAGGGTGGCCAGGCTCATCAGGGCCTCGCCGAACAGCACAACGAGATAGCCGACGATCGACCGGGCGAGGTTGGGCACCAGATGCCGTACGCAGATCCGCAGACCGCCCATGCCCTGCACCCGGTAGGCGTCGACGTACGGCTTGGACCGCTCGGCGAGCGCCACGCTGCGGGTGTACTTGGCGATCGTCGGGGCGAACGCGAGCCCGAGACCCAGCACAGAGGTGGTGATGCCCGCGCCGAACACGGCGATGATCAGCACCACGAACAGCAGCCCCGGGAAGGCGTACATCACGTCGGTCACCCGGGACACCAGCGTGTCCACCCAGCCGCCGTGCCAGGCGGCGACCGTGCCCAGGGTGACGCCGAGCAGCGCGGCGATGGCCAGCAACGCGAGCGGGGCGATCAGACTGGTGCGGGCGCCGTACAGGACGCGCGAGAGGAGGTCCTGTCCGGAGGCGTCGGTGCCGAGCGGATGGGCGCCGGTCGTGCCGACCAGGGACGACGACAGGTCGACGGCGTCGGGTGCGTACGGCGCGAGCAGCGGCGCGAACACGGCGGCCGGCACGACCAGGCCGAGGAAGACGGCCCCGGCGATCACCAGGACGGGACGGCGGCGGTTGCGCCGGCGGCGGGCCGGGAGCAGCGCGTCGGCGGATGCGGATACGGCGGTCATGCGGCGCTCCTCACGGCCTTCAGACGGGGGTCGAGCAGGGGGTGCGCGAGGTCCACGAGGGTGGTGACCAGGATGTAGCAGGCGACCATCAGCAGCAGGACCGCCTGGGCGACCGGGAAGTCATGGCTGTTGACCGCGCCGACCAGCAGGGATCCGATGCCGCTGAGCCCGAAGACGGTCTCGATGGCCACCGTGCCGGCCAGCATCCCGGCGGTGACCAGGCCGCACATGGTGACGACCGGGCCGAGCGCGTTGCGCAGGACGTGCCGGCGGATGATCCGCAGCTCCGGCAGCCCGGCCGCGCGGGCCACCTCCACATGGTCGGCCGTGCCCGCCTCGACCACCGCCTGCCGGGTGACCCGGGCGATGACGGCCACCGCGCCGAGCGCCATGGCGAGCGCGGGCAGGGTGAGGTGGTGCAGTGTCCCGGCGAAACCGTCCCCGCCGCCCGTCACCGGGAACCAGCCGAGCCGTACGCCGAAGAAGGCGACCAGCGCGATCCCGCCTACGAAGGAGGGGACGGACGCGGTCAGGGTCGTGGTCCCGACGACGGCCGAGTCGACCCACGTGCCGCGCCGGACCGCGGCGAGCACTCCCGCGCCCACACCCAGCACGACGAACAGGACCGTGGCGTAGCCGACCAGGACCAGCGTCGTCGGGAAGCGGGACGCCAGCAGGTCGGAGACCTGGTCGCCGTACTGGAAGGAGCGGCCGAGGTCCAGGTGGACGCTGTCCCACAGCCAGCGGCCGTACTGGACGACCAGCGGTTCGTCGAGGTGGTACTGCTCCCTGACGGCGGCCAGCCGCTCGGGGGTGAGCTTGTCGCGGCCCCCCGCCAGGAACACGGCCGGGTCGCCGGGAGCGGCGTACACGGCGGCGAAGATGACGAAGGACGAGGCCAGCAGCGTGGCCAGCAGCCCCGCGAGCCGCCGTCCGATCGAGGCGATCATCGGCGCTCAGCCCTTCTTCGCGCCGAGCTCGGCGGCCCAGGGGTAGTAGAGGTACGCCATCGAGGCGGGCGGACCGGTCAGCTTGTCGTCGATGACGAGCGCGGTCGGCACCTGCGCCACGGGGATCCAGACGGCGGCGTCCGCCCACCGCCGCTGCACGTCGATGGCGATCTCGGCACGCTTGGCGTCGTCCAGTGTGCGCAGGCCCTCCTCGACTGCGGCGTCGTACTCCGGACTGCTGAACCCGACCCAGTTGTTGGAGCTGTCCGACAGGCCGTTGTCGTAGAAGCCGAGCGGATCGCTCTTGGAGATGTACCAGTCGGCCACCAGGAGGTCGATGCCGGCGCGGGCCTCCTTGTCGCCGTAGAACTCGCCGTACTGGGCCGCCGGTACGGTCTTGATCTGGGCCTTGAGCCCGATCTGCGTCAGGGCGGCGCGCGCGGCGTTGGCGATGACCATGAGGCCCTGGCTGCTGTCGGTGCCGATGACGATCGGTTCGTCGGGCGCGTCCTCGGCGTTCCTCACCAGCTCCTTCGCCTTGGCCAGGTCGTCCGCGTCCGGGCTGGCCGGGGCATTGGTGAGCTGCTTCTGGGCGGCGGCGAAGGCGTCCTTGGCGTAGCCCCAGGCGCCGGAGCCGACCGGGGTGGCCCAGGGTTCGATCAGGCCACCGTAGCCGGACCTCGCGATGCCGGAGCGGTCGAGGACCAGCGAGAGGGCCTTGCGGATGTCGGGGTCGGCGAGGCCGCCGCGCTCGGTCGGGATGAGCGCGAGGGTGGAGGTGCTGGGGCCGAAGTGCTCGTCCAGGCCGTTCTTGCCGCGCAGGGCGGCCGCGGTGCCGATGGAGTCGGCGTAGGTACCGTCGGCGGCTCCGGTCGCGAGCGCGTTCACCATGGCGCTGTCGGCGGCCCAGCGGAACACGACCTTGCCGGTGAGGGGCCGCTCGCCCCAGTAGGAGTCGGCTTGGGCCAGGGTGATCGAGTCTCCGGACTTCCAGCCGGTCAGCTCGTACGGACCCGAACAGGCGTCGCCCTGACCGGGCGTGCCGAACTCCTTGCCGGCCTTCTCCACCTGCTCCTGGTTGTAGACGAAGCCGGCGTCACCGGCGAGCGCCTTGGTGAACAGGGCGTCGGGTTCCTTGAAAGTGATCGTGATCTCGTGCTCGCCGGTCCTACGCATCGCGGAGACGTTGCCGAACTCGTCCGACTGCTCCATCTCGGGCGCCGCGTGCCGCTTCAGGCTGAACAGCACGTCCTCGGCCGTCATCCTGGAGCCGTCATGGAAGGTGACGTCGTCGCGCAGCGCGAGGACCAGGTGGGTGGCGTCGGGGCGGGTCGCCTGCCGGACGAGGAAGGGGCGTACGGACATGTCGGGCTGGAGCTGGTAGAGGCGCTCGCAGACATTGGTCAGCACGGTACGGCCCGCGCTGCCGCCCTGGGTGTCGAGGTCCAGGGAGTCGGGCTCGTCCTCCAGCAGCCAGTTGACGGAGGAGACGGTGCCCGCGGCCTTCGGCGTGGTGGGCGCGAGTCTGAGGTCGGCGACGTCGGCGGCCTTGGCGCCGCTCGCGGCGGTGCCGGTGGTGGCGCCGCTGCACGCGGTGACCAGGGCCATCGCCCCGGCGACACCGACGGCGGTTGTCACGGTCTTGAACTTCATTGCTGGGGCTCCTGAACGGGGAGGGAGAACGGAGCGGGGGGTGTCGGACACTGGTGACGGGGCCGTCAGTTCGGGGCGTGGGGGCCGTCGTACAGGTTCCAGGGCAGGTGCTGGTAGTCGCGGTCGCAGGGGGTGCCGGCGGTGACGTGGTAGTCGCCGGCGGTGAGGTCGACGCAGGAGGAGACGAGGGTGGTCCAGTGCTTGACCTCAGGCTTGCGCGGGTCGGCGTGGGTGCACAGCGACTCGGGGTAGCCGAGGTGGTCCGACATGGTGTCCTTGATGAGCTTGCGGGACTCGTCGGCGCCGGGAGAGTCTCGCAGCCGGGCCAGGCCCGACTCGGCGCGGGGTACGCGCACGAGGGAGTCGGGGGAGATCGGGCGGTAGCCGTCGGCGAGGGCGGTGGGGATGCCCGCCTGGTAGTGGTTGCCGTGCACCAGGAGGCCGTCGACGGGATACAGCCAGCCGTGCCCGGCGGGGGTGGTCTCCAGGTCGATGGCGAAGCCCTCGCGGCAGGTGAGGAGGGCGTTGCTGGCGATGTGCGCCCTGGTGCGGCACAGCACCTCCAGCGCGTCGGTGATGCTCGCCTGGTCGAGGACGCTGCGCCGGACCACGGTCTGCGGCAGGCCCACGGCCTCGCCGAACCGCCCGCCGAGACCGTTGGCGTTGAGTGCGATCCCGGCCGAGTTGGCGCCCTGGCGGCCGATCTGGCCGGCCTCTACCTGCATGATCAAAGTGGGCTTGGGCGGCTGGACGATCCGGAGCATCACGACGGTGTCCGCGACGCCGGCCCGCCAGTCCCAGTTCTGCCCGGCCCACACATGTCCGTCGCCGCTGGCCGGCCCGTACGCGGCGAAGGAGGTGCAGCCCTCGGCGGGGTCCTCCTCCTCGTGCATCCGGACGAAGGAGTCGTCGTAGATGACCTCGCCCCGGGCGTTCAGGGCGAGCACGTCCAGCAGGTCCAGGCCGGCGCCTTCAGCGATGCCCTGCATCTCCTGGAGCAGGTCCGGGGCGTGCGCTCGGACGGGTTTGAGCCAGCGGGCGGCCCTGCCGGTCACCTGGCTCCAGGTCAGCCCCGAGGACGCGCCGAAGGCCTCCGCGTAGTAGTCGAGCGCGACCCTGAGCTGGGGCGCCACGGCCTCGCCGTACTGGCGCCCGCGGTTCAGGGGGTTCCCCGAGATCTCGATGACCGGCAGGGTCTGTTTCATCAGCGGGGCTCCTCGGGGACATGCCAGTGTTGTAATATCCGTTCCGAAAATTCATTGCCTTGGAACGAGATGCTCAGAGCGTAATGGCCGAAACGCGAGAGTCAATACCTGTAATGAAGAATCCAGAATCCGGTAGTGCGGGACCCGGGGGACTCACGCGGCTGCGGGCCGCCGTCCGTGACATGTGGGACGAGCTGTCCGCGTCGGAGCGGACCGTGGCCCAGTACCTCGCCAGCGCGCCCGCCGAGCACGTGATGTTCGCCAGCGCGCAGGAGCTCGGCGCGGCCAGCGGCACCAGCAACGCCACCGTCGTACGCGCCCTCCAGCGCCTGGGATACGCCGGGCTGCCCGCGCTCAAGCGGGAACTCGCCGCCGACTTCACCTCCGCGCTCGCCCCCGAGGTCCGGCTCCAGCAGCGCATCGCGCATGTCGGCCAGGACCTGGCGGGGATCTGGGACGACGTCTTCGACGAGACGCGGGAGCGTATCGAGCAGTGCCGGCGACTGACCGGCGCGGACGAGCTGAAGCGGGCGGTCGAGGCACTCGCCGAGGCGCGTGAGGTGCTCTGCTACGGCGTCGCCGCGTGCGAACTCGCCGCCCGGCATCTGGCGTTGGCCCTGGGCCGGATCGGGCGCCGGGCCCGCTTCGCCGGCGAGACCGGCTTCGCCCTCGCCGACCCACTGCTCGCGCTCGGGCAGGGTGATGCCGTGGTGATCTTCCAGCCGGGGCGGCGCCTGGCCGAGCTGAACGTCGTCGTCGAGCGGGCCCGCGCGGTCGGGGCCAGGATCGTCTTCGTCACCGACGAGCTGGGGGAGGTCTTCGAGGACCGGATCGACGCCGTCCTCACCGCGCCCCACACCCCGACCGGCAACACGAACGAGGCCCTGACCGGCCTGGTCGTCGCCGACGCCCTCGTGCTCGCCCTGACCACGCTGGACGAGGCACGGGCGGTGGAACACTCCCACCAACTGACGGCGCTGCGTGAGCAGTTGCTGGCGCAGAAGGAGCATCGTTCGCGCAGGACCTGAGGGCTGACGACGCGAGCCTCGTACACGCAGGACCGGCGCACAGGAATGGAGAAGGGCGCCTCACGGGCCCGTCAGCGGCTGCTCCGTCCAGATCACCTTGCCGGACGCCGAGTACCGCGTGCCCCACCGTTCGGCGAACTGGGCGATCAGGAACAGGCCCCGGCCGCCCTCGTCCGTCGTGGCCGCGCTGCGCAGGTGCGGGGCGGTGCTGCTGCCGTCGGACACCTCGCAGATCAGGGCGCGGTCGCGGATCAGTCGGACGCCGATCGGGCCGGTGGCGTGCCGCAGGGCGTTGGTGACCAGCTCGCTGAGGATCAGCTCGGTCGTGAACGCCTCCTCCGCCAGCCCCCACTCCGCCAGCGTCCGCGTGGCCGCCGCCCGCACCCGGGCCACGGCCGAGGGGTCGTCCGGGACCTCCCAGGACTGCGTGCGGTCGGGGGGAAGGAGCCGGGTCCGGGCGACGACGAGGGCGACGTCGTCGCGCGGCCGCTCCGGCAGCAGGTCCTCCAGCACCGCCTTGCACGTCTGCTCCGGCGTCCGGCCGTGCGTGGGCGGAGCCGCGGCGAGGGCCTCGCGCAGCCGGGCGAGTCCGTCGTCGATGTCCCTGCCCTGGTCCTCGACCAGCCCGTCCGTGTACAGCACCAGTCCACTGCCCTCCGGCAGCCGCAGCCGGGTCGCCTCGAAGGGCAGGCTGCCGCCCAGGCCGAGCGGCGCCCCGCCGGCGACGCTCAGGAACTCGACGCCGCCGTCGGGGTGCACGACGGCCGGCTCCAGGTGGCCGGCGCGGGAGAGGGCGCACTCCCCGGAGGACGGGTCGTACACCGCGTACAGGCAGGTCGCGCCAGTGATCGGCGCTGCCTCGCCGTCGCCCTCGTCCTGGTCGATCCGGGTCACCAACTCGTCGACGTGGCCGAGGAGTTCGTCGGGCGGGAGGTCCAGGGTGGAGAAGTTGATCACGGCCGTACGCAGCCGTCCCATCGTGGCCGCCGCGTGCAGTCCGTGCCCCACCACGTCCCCGACCACGAGCGCGACCCGCGCGCCGGGCAGTGGGATCACGTCGAACCAGTCACCGCCGACCCCGCCCTGCGCCGCCTGCGCGGGCAGATAGCGGTAGGCGACGTCGAGGGCGCTCTGCTCGGGCAGAACCTGGGGCAGCAGGCTGCGCTGGAGGGTGACCGACAGGGTGTGCTCGCGGGTGTAGCGGCGGGCGTTGTCGATGCTGACCGCGGCCCGCGCCACCAGTTCCTCGGCGAGGGACACGTCCTCCGCCTCGAACGGCTCCGGCCGCTCGGCACGCCAGAAGGTGGCCATCCCCATGATGACGCCACGGGCCCGCAGCGGAACCGTGAGCATCGTGTGCAGCCCGAAGTCGATGATTCTGCGGGCGTTGTCGGGATCCTGTTCCTGCCAGCCGGAGTACGTCGGCATGTCCGACTCCAGCACCGACTCTCCCGAGCCGAAGCCGAAGGCCTGCGGTGTGCCCCGGGCGAAGTGGATCAGCTCGCCGATCGGATAGAGCGGGCTGCCCTCGCGCACCCCCTGGAAGGCGACCCGGCGCATGTCGGTGCGGCCCCGCTTCGGCTCCTCGCCCCGCAGCACCGGATCCGCCAGGTCGACGGAGACGTAGTCGGCGAACCTCGGCACCGCGAAGTCGGCGAGCTCCTGCGAGGTGCGGGTGACATCGAGGGTGGTGCCGATCTCCAGCCCCGCGTCGTACAGCAGCCGCAGCCGCTCCCGTGCCACGTCCGCCTGGCCGGTCATGGTCCGCAGTTCGGTGGTGTCCCGCAGCGTCGCCACACTGCCGGGCGGACCGCCGTCCCGGTCGGTGGAGCGCTGGCTGACCGCCAGCAGCCGGCCCTGCGCCAGGTGCACCTCGTCGGTGGCGTCCCGCCCCGACGCGAACAGCCGGGCGAGGTCGCTGTCGATGCCCAGGGCGAGGCACGGCTGCCCCTCCGCGTCGGCGGGCAGCGCGAGCAGCCGACGCGCCTCGTCGTTGGCCAGCGCCAGCCGGCGCCGGCCGTCCAGGATCAGCACGCCTTCCCGTACGGAGTGCAGGACCGCGTCGTGATGCTCGTACATCCTGGTCATCTCGGCGGGACCCAGTCCGTGCGTCTGCCGCAGCAGCCGCCGGCTGACCAGCGCGGTGCCGCCGGTGGCGAGGGCGAGCGCGGCCGCCGCCGCGCCGAGCACCCAGGGCAGCTGGTGGTCCACCAGCCCGCCCACGCTGTCCAGCGTCACCCCGGCGGCCACCAGGGCGACGACCTTGCCGCCCTCGTCGGTCACCGGGACCACGGCCCGCACGGACGGCCCCAGGGTTCCGGTGTACGTCTCCCGTACCACCCCGCCTTCCGCGGCCGGGGCGATGGTGCCGACGAAGTGCTTGCCGATCTGCTCGGGGTTGGGGTGTGTGTAGCGGATGCCGTCCGGGGTCATCACGACGATGAAGTCCACGTCGGTGGCCTCGCGCACCGCCTCTGCACGCGGCTGGAGCGTCGCGCTCGGATCCGGGTCCGACAGGGCTTCGACGACCCCCGGCGCGTTGGCGAAGGACTCGGCGACGGCCAGGGAGCGATTGCCGGCCTCCCGCCTGCTGTCGGTGCGCACCTGGAGCACCAGGGCGACCACCGCGGCGACGACGAGGAGCACGACGATCGCCGCCTGGAGCACGAAGACCTGCCGGGCGACGGTACGCGCGCTCAACAGGGAGCGCAGGCGGCCGAGGAAACCGGCCATGCCCTATTTGTAACACCCTTCGAAGGGCCGGGCACGGCGTTCGGCGGAGCCGCTCAACGGCTCAGACCGGCGCCCCCGAGGGCACCGCCGGCACCTGGGCCGGTATACGGAGCAGCAGCAGGGCCGCGTCGTCGTGCAGCCGGCCGCCCACATGGGCCTGGAGTTCCGCGTGCAGTGCGGTGACGGTGTCGACCGGCTCGTCACAGGTGTGCCGGGCCAGCCCCTCCGCCAGCGGATAGAACTCCCGCTCGTGGTTGCGGGCCTCGGTGACGCCGTCGGTGTACAGCAGCAGTTGGTCACCGTCGGTGAAGGGCAGCACATGCAGCTGAGGGGTCTCGCCGGACAGGCTGCGCAGGCCGAGCGGCGGGGCGGGGCGGTCCGGGTCCACCGGGACGACGACGGAGTCGCGCACCAGCAGCGGCGCCGCGTGACCGCAGTTGACCACCTCCAGCTCCCCCTCCCGCGGATACCCGGCGACCACGGCGGTGACGAAGTCGTCGGGGCCCAGGTTGCGCGCCAGGCTCCGCTCGATGCGGGCGACGACGTCGAGCAGGTCGGGCTCGTCGTGGGCGGCCTCGCGGAACACGCCGAGCACCAAAGCGGCGGTCCCCACCGCGGGCAGCCCCTTGCCGCGCACATCGCCGACGATCAGCCGGACCCCGTACGGCGTGGAGACCAGGGCGTAGAGATCGCCGCCGATCCGCGCCTCCGCGGCGGCGGCGCTGTAGCGGACGGCCACCTGGAACGGCCCGACCGTCGCCGGTACGGGCTGGAGCAGGGCCTGTTGGGCGGCCTCGGCGACCGAGCGGACGGCGGCCAGCACCCGCTCCCGCCGCTCGCGCAGCGCGCTGCCCACGCCGCACGCCAGGGTGACGACCAGCAGGGCGGCCAGCGCGACCGCCAGCTCGCCGTCCGGGGCGCCGCCGCGGACGGCGAGGGACACGCCCAGGACGGTGGCCGCCAGGCCCACGCACAGGACGCCGCGCGGCCCGCTGGTGGTGGCGGCGAGCGCGGGGCCCGTGGCGAGCAGCGGCACCCAGGTGGTCCCGGAGCCGCCGACGAAGCCGACGAGCACGAGAACGGAGACGATCAGTATGGGCAGTACGGGCATCGCGGCGACCAATCGCCTCGGCCAGTGGTCGGGGCTGTGATCAGGGGCCTGGCTCATCGCTTGTCCGCTGTCCTCACCTGTGCGTGGGGGCATACGCGCCCGGGGGATATGTCTGCTTTATTCAGGAAATCGTGTTACCCCGGATGCGACAAGGACGGCGATTTCAGATAGTGAGCGACAGGCCCCGGGTCACGCGGCTCGCGGTCGGCAGCAGCCGCGCCCGGACCTCCTCCAGCCGGGTGCGCGTCTCCTCCAGCCGGGAGCGCCGGTCGGCCCGCAGGGAGACCCCGAGCGAGCCGATGGTGGTCCCGCTGTAGACCGGCACGGCGACACAGACCGTGCCGAGGGCGTACTCCTCCATGTCCGTGACCGCCGGGGCCATGGGGGAGGAGTCGAGGCGGCGCAGCAGCTCCGGGGTGTCGGTGATGGTCCTCGGGGTCAGGTCGGCGAGCTGGTGCCGGGACAGGTAGTCCTTGCGCGCCTCCTCGTCCAGCTCCCGCAGCACGGACTTGCCCAGCGCCGTGGCGTGCCCCGCGTCCTCGAACCCCACCCACAGGTCGACCCGGGGAGCGCGCGGACCGTCGACGATCTCGGCCACCCGGATCTCGCCCTCCTCGTAGAAGGTGAGGTACGTGGCGCTCGACAGCTCGTCCCGCAGCGCGCTCAGCGTGGGCCTGATCCGGCTCAGCAGGGACTGCGTATGGCCGGCCATGTGCAGCGACTGCAACCGGTCACCGAGGATGAACCCGCCGTCGGCGAGCTTGCGCACGTAGCCGTCGTGGACCAGCGTGCGCAGCAGGTGGTACGCCGTGGCCAGGGGAAGGCCCGTCTCCCGTGCCAGTTGCTTCGCCGGCGCGCCGTTCTCGTGCGCGCTCACCGCCTCCAGCAGGCGGAAGGCACGCTGCACCGAGCCGATGAGCGTAGGGCCGTCCTGAGCACCCATAGGAACCAGCCTGCGCCGCGAGCACCGCGTGGGCAAGGCGGATCCGCGGGCGGATCTACTGCACCCGGGCCACCAGCAGCGCGACGTCGTCGTGGTCGTCGGGATGACGCAGGCCGTACAGGAGCAGGTCGCAGGTCTCCTCCAGGGGCCTGTGGGGTTCGTCGAGGAAGCTGAGCAGGGTGTCCAGGCGGTCGTCGATGGGGTGGTGCCGGGTCTCGACGAGGCCGTCGGTGTACAGGACCAGCAGGTCGCCGGCGCCGAGTTGGACCGTGGTGGTCCGGAACGGGATGCCGCCGACCCCGAGCGGGGCGCCGGCGGGCAGGTCGAGCAGTTCGGGCGGCCGGCCGGGGTGGGCCAGGGCAGGCGGCATGTGACCGGCGTTGGCTATCTGGCACAGCCGGGTGTGGGGGTCGTACACCGCGTACAGACAGGTCACGATGTAGTGCTCCAGATCGCAGGTGATCTTGTCCAGGTGCTGGAGCACGGAGCCCGGGTCGAGATCGAGGTCGGCGTAGGCGACGGTGGCGGTGCGCAGCCGGCCCATGGTGGCGGCGGCGTCGATGCCGTTGCCCATGACGTCACCGACGACCAGCGTGGTCCGGTCGCCCTCCAGCGGGATGACGTCGTACCAGTCGCCGCCGACCTCGCTGGTGGCCTGGGCCGGCTGGTAGCGGGAGGCGAGTTCCAGGCCCGTGTGGTGCGGCGGGTGGTCGGGCAGCAGGCTGCGCTGAAGGGTGAGGGCGGTGTTGCGCACGCTCTGGAACCAGCGGGCGTTGTCGATGGCCACGGCGGCCCGGCTGGCCAGCTCACTGGCCAGGACCACGTCGTCCTCGTCGAACGGCAGCGGGTTGCGGGTCCGCTTCAGGTCGAGGGCGCCCAGGATCTCGCCGTGCGCGATCAACGGCACGGCGAGATACGAGTGCACGCCTGCGCGCGCCAGCAGCGACGTGGCCTCGTCGTCGCGCGCGATGCGCCGCAGATCGTCCTCGCCGACGTGCCGCACCAACACCGGCCGGCCGGTGTGCACGCACAGGGTGACCAGCCGGTCCCCGTCGTAGGCGGCCAGGTCGCCGGGCGGGTCGGCGGCGCGCAGGGCCACGCTCGGGTACGCCGCCTTGAGGGCCAGGGCGCGGAACAGCTCCGGGCCGTTGTCCGGTTGCCGCATGCGCCGGCAGGCGAGGGCGGCGTCCAGGATGTCGACGGCGACGACGTCGGCCAGGTCGGGTGTGGCGACCTCCGCCAGCTCGTGCGCGGTGCGGTCCACCTCCAGCGTGGTGCCCACGCGGGTGGAGGCGTCGGCGATCAGCGCCAGGCGGCGGCGGGCCCGGTCGGCCTCGGCGGCCGCGCGATGCCGTTCGGTGACGTCGACGAAGGAGATCGCCGCGCCCAGGATCCGTCCGCCGGGGTCCTCCAGCCGGTAGAAGGACAGCGACCAGGCGTGCTCGCGGTCGGGGTCGGAGGGCGGGCGGCCCACGTGGTACTGGTCGAGGAGTGGGGTGCCGGTGGTGAGGACCTGGCGCAGACAGGACTCGATGGTGTCGATGTCGGGCAGCGGCAGGGTCTCCCGCAGCCGGCGGCCCACGTGCTCCTCCGCCGGGGTGCCGTCGACGCGTTCCAGGGCCGGGTTGACCAGAAGAAAGCGCAGGTCGGGATCGACGAGAGCGAGGCCGATGGGGGACTGGTTGATCAGCCGCTCGCACAGGGCCAGGTCGGTCTCGACGCGCTGGAGCAGGGAGTGGTCGGCGGCGATGCCCAGGGCGTAGACGTCCCCGAGATCGTCCAGCAGCCGCATGTTGCGGAACTCCGTGAGCCGGGTGCTGCCGTCCTTGTGCCGCACCGGGAAGGTGCCGGCCCAGCTGCGGCCGGTCTCCAGCACCTCGGTGAACAACTGCACCACGGCCGGCAGGTGCTCGGGGTGGATGAACAGCCGAGTCGCGGGCGTGCCCAGCGCCTCCTCGGCGGTGTATCCGAACAGCTCCTCGGCCTGCGGGGTCCAGAACACGACGCGTCCGGCGGCGTCGACGACGACCGCGGCCACGCTGAGCACATCGAGCAGTCCGGTCGGCCGGGGCGGCTCAGCGCCGTACCCGCCACCGTCGAATTCCACGGAATCGGCCGTCATCCCAGCTCCTCACCGCCCGACACCCGAGTACCACGTCCACACCGAACGGCACCTCCATGCTCCCTCCCGGGGTGCGGGTTGCCCACTCCGGAGGGCGGATCCGCCGTCCGGCCGCCGCCGGCTTCGGGTCCTGACCTCGGCTCGGGTCGGGTCGACCCGTCGGCCCGTGCACATCCGGCGGACTAGCAGGAACATGGTCGTGTAGAGGACGGGACCCCCAGGGACGCTGCGTGAGGACCGATGGATGCTCCGCGAGAAAGGCCCGATGTGCCCACGTCCGCAGCACCGCGCGCGCTCTTCGACGCGTCCAGCGACGCGGCGGCGGTGGTGTCCGGACGCGGTGCCGTGCTCGGCTGGACGAGGGCCGCGGAGGAACTGCTCGGCTTCCCCGCGTCGGAGATCGTCGGCGGGTCCGCCGCGCGGCTGCTGGCGATCCCCGGTGACCCGGTCCGCGCCGCCGGTGTCGCCGAGCGCTGCCGGGCCGGCATGGGGTGGAGCGGGCACGTTCCGTTGCGGCACCGCGACGGCGGCCGCGTCGACGTGGACCTGCGGGTCTCCGCGTCCTTCCGGATGGGCGCGGACGAGTGCTTCCTGATCTCCGCGCGTGACCAGCGGCAGCCGTGGGCGGTGGGTGAGTCCGTCCTCGACGGCTTCCTGACCCGTTCCCCGGTCGGCATGGCCGTGATGGACACCCAACTGCGTTACGTCTGGCTCAACGACACCCTGGAACGCTTCGGCGGCGTCCCCCGCGAGCAGCGCCTCGGCCGCCGGCTCAGCGACCTGCTGCCCGGGCTCCAGGCGGACACCCTGGAGGGCCTGATGCGCAAGGTCCTGGACACGGGCGTCCCCGTCACCGACTACGAGTACGTGGGCTGGAGCTGGGCCGACCCGCGCCGCCAGCACGCCTACTCCACGTCGTTCTTCCCGCTCGTCGACGTCGACAACTCGACCACCGGCGTCTGCTACATGGTCTCGGACGTCACCGAACGCTGGAACGCCCGCCAGCTGCTGTCGCTGGTCAGCGAGGCCGGGACCCGTATCGGTACGACTCTCGACGTGCTGTGGACGGCCCAGGAACTGGCCGACTTCGCCGTGCCCCGGTTCGCCGACTTCGTCTTCGTGGACCTGCTGGAGCCCGTGCTCAGCACCGAGGGCCACGGCACATGGCTGACCGACGCGGGCCCGGCGCCCGCCCGACCGGTGATGCGCCGGGCCGGTCTGAGCTCGGTGCGCGAGGGCACCCCGGAGGCCGTGGCCCGGGTCGGGGAACGGGTCGACTTCGTTCCCCCGCCGCACGACGCGCACCTGCTCGTCCACGGCGATCCGATCCTCATCCCGGCCCTCGACCCGTCCGACAAGATATGGGTCGCCGAACAGCCCGCTCGAGCGGCCAGCATCCGCGAGTTCGGTCTGCACTCCCTGATCTCCGTGCCGATGCGCGCCCGCAACACCGCCCTCGGCCTCGCCACGTTCATCCGGTCGCTCAACCCCGTCTCGTTCCAGCCCGACGACGTCCTGGTGGCCCAGGAGCTGGTGGCCCGCGCGGCCCTCTGCGTCGACAACGCCCGTCGCTACACCCGGGAACACACCGCCGCGGTCACCCTCCAGCGCAGCCTGCTGCCGCAGGCCCTGAAGGGCGGTACGGCGCTGGAGGTGGCCTCCTCCTACCGGCCGGCCGACCCGACCGGCGGCGTGGGCGGCGACTGGTTCGACGTGATCCCGCTGTCCGGCGCCCGGGTCGGACTCGTCGTGGGCGACGTCGTCGGCCACGGCATCACCGCGGCGGCGACCATGGGCCGGCTGCGCACCGCCGTACAGACCCTCGCCGACATGGAGATGCCGCCCGACGAACTGCTGGCCCACCTCGACGACCTGGTGCTCCGGCTCAGCGAGGAACGCACCGACGGCGACCCGGGCGAGGCCGCCCAGCGCGGCACGGCCGGCTTCCTCGGCGCGACCTGTCTGTACGCCGTCTACGACCCGGTCACCCGGCGCTGCACGATGGCCCGCGCCGGGCACCCGCCCCCGGTCGTCGTCGCGCCCGACGGGCAGGTCTCCTTCCCCGAACCCCCGCCCGGACCGCCGCTCGGCCTCGGCGGGATCGCGTTCGAGGCAACCGAGATCGAGCTCGCCGAGGACAGTCTGCTCGGCCTGTTCACCGACGGCCTCGTGGAAGCCGCCGACCGCGACATGGAGCACGGCATGTCCCAGCTGGGCGAGTTGCTGTCCCGCCAGGACCTCGACCTCGACACCCTGTGCTCGTCGGCGGTGGGCGAGCTCGTTCCCGCCCCGCAGCCCGACGACATCGCCCTGCTCCTGGCCCGCACCCACGCCCTGGGCGACGAGCACGTCGTCTCGTGGGAGGTGCCCGTGGACCCGGCCGCCGTCGCCGACGTCCGGGCCCGCGCGACCCGCCAGGTTCAGGCGTGGGGCTTCGGCGAACTGGCCATGACGACCGAGCTGATCGTGAGCGAGCTGGTCACCAACGCCATCCGCTACGCCGAACCTCCCCTCCGCCTACGGCTGCTCCGCGACTCCCGCCTGACCTGCGAGGTCGCCGACGCCAGCAGCACCGCCCCGCGCCTGCGCCACGCCCGCAGCACGGACGAGGGCGGACGCGGACTGTTCCTGGTGGCCCAGCTCGCCCACCGCTGGGGCGCCCGCTACACGGCCGGCGGAAAAATCATCTGGGCCGAGCAGGAGATCCCGTAGGCGGACCGCAGCTCAGTG
The DNA here is from genome assembly GCF_044759995.1 of Streptomyces sp. NPDC098781. Lineage (NCBI taxonomy): Bacteria > Bacillati > Actinomycetota > Actinomycetes > Kitasatosporales > Streptomycetaceae > Streptomyces > Streptomyces sp. NPDC098781. The sequence continues at coordinate 23,364 of NZ_JBIWAK010000009.1, read as the reverse complement.
GCGGGCGTCCGCCGGAGCCCCTCGCACGCCGGGCCGTGCCGCACCGGGCCCCGTCCCCTCCCCGACAGCGGTGATGCCGGGCCCGGACCGTCCGGGCCCGGCATACACCTGGGCTGCACCAGCGAGGATCAGGCGCTCCTGGTCACCACTCCTTCTCCTGGTGCTTGGCGTGGGTGTCCTTCTTCGGGTGGTCGGGCTTCTTCGGGTGGTCGGGCTTCTCCGGGTGGTCGGGCTTCTCCGGGTGAGCGGGCTTCTCCGGGTGGGCGGGCTTCTCCGGGTGGGCAGGCTTTGACGGGTAGTCAGGCTTGCTCGGGTGGGCGGGCTTCGAGGGGTATTCGGGCTTGACCGGCTTGGACGGGTACGCCGGCTTGGACGGGTACTCCGGCTTGACGGGCTTGGCCGGGTAGGCGGGTTTCGCCGGGTATTCGGGCTTGACGGGCTTGCTCGGGTAGGCGGGCTTGGCGGGGTATTCGGGCTTGACCGGCTTGCTCGGGTACGCCGGCTTGGACGGGTACTCCGGCTTGACGGGCTTGGCCGGGTAGGCGGGCTTCGCCGGGTAGTCGGGCTTGACGGGCTTGGCCGGGTAGGCGGGCTTCGCCGGGTACTCAGGCTTGACCGGCTTCGCCGGGTACGCGGGCTTGGTGGGGTAGTCAGGCTTGACCGGCTTCGCCGGGTAGTCGGGCTTGACCGGGTAGGCAGGCTTGGCCGGGTAGTCGGGCTTTACGGGCTTCGCCGGGTAGTCAGGCTTGCTCGGGTAGTCCGGCTTGACGGGCTTGGCCGGGTACGCAGGCTTGGTCGGGTACTCAGGCTTGACCGGCTTCGCGGGATACTCCGGCTTGGCCGGGTAGACCGGCTTCGCGGGGTACGCGGGCTTGGTCGGGTAGTCGGGCTTGACGGGCTTGGCCGGGTAGGCGGGCTTCGCCGGGTACTCAGGCTTGACCGGCTTCGCCGGGTACGCGGGCTTGGCGGGGTAGTCAGGCTTGACCGGCTTCGCCGGGTACTCAGGCTTCGCCGGATACGCGGGCTTCGCCGGGTACTCAGGCTTCACCGGCTTTACCGGGTAGGCGGGCTTCTCCGGGTACGCAGGCTTCTCAGGGTGCGCCGGATACGCGGGCTTCACCGGCTTGGCCGGATAGGCCGGCTTCTCCGGGTGGACCGGCTTCACAGGATGCGCAGGCTTCTCCGGGTACGCAGGCTTCTCCGGGTGGACCGGCTTCTCCGGGTGCGCCGGGTAGGCCGGCTTCACGGGGTGCGCGGGCTTCTCCGGATGTGCCGGGTAGTCGGGCTTGACCGGCTTGGCGGGGTGCATCGGCTTGGCGGGGTGCACCGGCTTCCCCGGGTGGACCGGGTGGACCGGCTTCGCCGGGTACGCAGGCTTCGGCGCATGCGCGGGCTGGGCCGGCTTGTGCGGGTACGGCGGGTGTGGGGTCGCGTGGTCATCGGCGTAGGCGGTGCCCCCGCTCGCCAGGGCGGCTGCGGCGAGCGCGGCGGCCATTGCGGCCGGCGCCAGAACAGATCGCCATCTCGGCGATGTCGTCATCTTCCACTCTCCTCGACTTGGTTCAAAGCCTCGTGACGGCTGGTCAGCACCAAGAGCCGGACAGTGGAATGCATAGGAAATCGGCTGATATGAATAACGCGGCGACGGTCATAAGCCACCGGATGGTGTAGCGCGGGGAGGCCAGTTGGCCACGCGCACCGACCCGGTCGGCGGCACGCCGGCACTGACGGTTCGTCACCAACCGGACCGGCGAAGGCGCCACCTTCGAACCGCGGTGTCAGGCCGCCGGCCGTACCAGCCCGGTCTCGTAGGCGAAGGTCACCGCCTGGACGCGGGCGCGGGCGCCGATCTTGGTGAGGATGTTGCTGACGTGCGTCTTCACGGTGGTCGGGGCGATGGACAGCCGCTCGGCGATCTCGGCGTTGGACCAGCCGGAGGCGACGGCGATCAGGACGTCCCGCTCGCGCCCGGTGAGCGTGTCCAGCCCCGACGCGTACGGCCGGCTGCGCTCGCTGCGCTGTTCGCGGACGGCGTCGATGAGCGCGCGGGTCAGGGCGGGGGTGACGACGGCGTCCCCGGCCGCCACGACTCGGACGGCCGAGGCGAGTTCGTCGGGCGCGGCGTCCTCCAGCAGGAACCCGTCGGCGCCGGCGTGCAGGGCGGCGTAGGCGTACTCCTCGTGGCCGGCCGGGGTGAGCACCAGGATGCGAGGGGTGTGCGGACGCGTCCCCGCGGGTTCCAGGGCGCGCGGCGGACGCTGCCGCCCGGCGATGTGGCGGACGACGTCGATGCCGTCCGGCGCGCGGAGCCTGCCGGCCAGCAGAACGACGTCGGGACGCAGCGCGGCGCTCATCCGGACCGCCTCGCCGCCGCTCGTGGTCTCCCCGGCGATGTCGATGTCGGGTTCGGCGCCCAGGAGCATACGCAGGGCGAGGCGCTGGAGAGACTGGTCGTTCACCACGAGTACGGAGACCATGCCTGTCTTCTTCCTGATGGAGGCGGGTGGCGGCCTGCCCAGCGGAACGAAACGGTTTCGTTCACCAATCTAGCGTAGCTCCCGTAAAGGCGAAGTAGGCGACCGGTCAGGACTGCGCCCCGACCCCTCTCACAGGCCGAACAGCCGCACCCCGTTGTCGTGGCACACCGAGCGCAGCCAGTCGTCCCCCAGTTCCAGCCGCTCCAGGGCCACCAGCTGGTGGAGGTAGGGGTAGGGGATGTTGGGGAAGTCGCTGCCCAGCAGCATGCGGTCGCCGAGGGCGGCCAGCCGGGGCAGGGCCCGCTTCGGGAACGGCGCGAGGCGTTCGCTGAAGTCGGTGAAGGTCATCGTCGTGTCGAGCCGGACCTCGTCGTACCGCTCGGCGAGGTCGAGGAAGTCCTCGTACTCGGGCAACCCCATGTGGGCGATGATCAGGCGCAGCCGGGGGTGCCGGGCCAGCACATGCGCCACCGGACCGGGGCCGGTGTGCTTGCCGGGCATGGGGCCGGAGCCGCAGTGGATCACGACCGGTGTCCCGGCGTCGGCCAGCAACCCCCAGGTGGAGTCGAGGAGTTCGTCGGCCGGGTCGTACGCCCCCACCTGCACATGCGCCTTGAAGACCCGCGTACCCGCCTCGATCGCCGTGCGCACGTAGGTCTCGACCCCCGCCTCCGGGAAGAGGGTCGAGGTGTGCAGGCAGTCCGGGGTGCGGCGGGCGAAGTCGGCGGCCCAGCCGTTGAGCCACTCGGCCATGCCCGCCTTGTGCGGGTAGAGCATCGAGGTGAAGGCGCGCACGCCGAGGTCGCGGATCACGGCGACCCGCTCGGCCTCCTCGGCGCGGTAGGTGATGGGCCACTCCACCGCCCCGCCGGTCAGCTGCCCGAGCGAGTCGAAGTACTGCCACACCTTGTCCAGCACGCGCTCGGGCATGAAGTGGGTGTGCACGTCGACGAGCCCTGGCAGCCCCAGCTCCCGCCAGAACCGCCGCACCGCGACCGCCTCGTCGGCCTTGCTCCCGGCATCGGCGCTCGTCATTGGGTCGCTCGTTCGTGCGGTGTCATGGGGGAGATTCTCCCCAGGCCTCCCGGGGGTCCCGCAGTCGGGGGCTCCACGAGGTGGCCCCTCAGAGCCAGTCCCGCCGCTCGAAGATCGGGTCGGGTGTCGGAAGCGGGGCACGGGGGACGGCGCTGTGGCCGCACTCGGCGAAGTGGTCGAGGAAACGGCGGCGGATCTCGGTGGTACGCGCGGTAGGACTCCGGATGCCTACAGGGGTTGGGCGGCCAGGGACCGGGCGGGGTGACGGGGGCTGAGGAAGACGACGATGCCCTTGCCGTCGGGGGACGGGTGGGTGGCCTGGGTCCAGCCCTGGCCACGGTAGAAGGACATGGCCCGGGTCGACTGGACGGAGGTCAGCAGCCAGGAGCGGCCGTTGGGGGCGTCCTCTGTCACCGCCGCCAGCAGCTCTCCCGCGAGACCGGTACCGCGTGCCTCCGGTCGGACGGCGAGCTCGTCTATCTCGCGCGAGCCGCACAGCCATTCCTCGGTGTGCCGGGAGCCGAGGCCGGCGGCGGCCTGTGGGTAGCAGCGGTCGGTGGGGAAGGGGGCGGGGGTGGTCCAAGCGGTGCAGAAGCCGATGACCTCCGACGAGCCGCCGAGAGCGAGCGCGGCGGTGAATCCGGGGCGGCGTGCGTTCACCGGGAGCCGTCCGACGAACTCTTCCGCCTTCTCCTCATCCTCGTTCCAGGGCGGGACGCAGAAAGCGTCGACGTACACGGAGCGCAGGGCGGTGGTGTGGGCAAGGAAGTCGGCGTCGCCCTTGAAGACGTGGATGCTCATCAGGCCGCACCCACCAACGAGGCGGCCGGCCGCAGGGACGCGTACTCCAGGGGCGCCGACGGGTCGATCGACACGTCCAGCGGCGCGGGCTCGGCACCGGCGCGTACGAGCAGGTCGCCCACCGCGGCGATCATCGCGCCGTTGTCCGTGCACAGCCTCAGCGGCGGCACCCGCAGCTCGATGCCGGCGGCCCGGCACCGCTCCTCGGCCAGCGACCGCACCCGCGAGTTCGCGGCGACCCCGCCGACCACGACGAGCGTGCCGACCCCGTGCTCCCGGCAGGCCGCCACCGCCTTGCGGGTCAGTACATCTGCCACGGCTTCCTGGAGCGAGGCGGCACCGTCGGCGACCGGCAGCTCACGCCCGCCGTGTCGCTCGGCCCAGCGGGCGGCGGCCGTCTTCAGTCCCGAGAAGGAGAAGTCGTACGAGCCCGGCAGGGGGCGGGGGAACGAGACGGCGCGCGGATCCCCCGCACGCGCCACCCGGTCGATGGCCGGACCGCCGGGATAGGGCAGCCCGAAGACCCGGGCGACCTTGTCGAAGCACTCTCCGGCCGCGTCGTCGAGGGTGTCCCCGAGGTGGACGATCGGATCGCGGACGAGGTCACGGACGAGGAGGAGCGAGGTGTGGCCGCCGGAGACGATCAGCACCATGCAGGGATTCGGCAGCGGCCCGTGCTCCAGGGTGTCGGCGGCGACGTGACCGGCGAGGTGGTGGACGCCGTACAACGGCACGCCCAGCGCGTACGCGATGCTCTTCGCCCCCGCCACGCCTACCTGGAGCGCCCCCGACAGTCCCGGTCCGGTGGTCACCGCGACCGCTCCGATGTCGGACAACCGCAGCCCGGCCTCGTCCAGCGCCTGTTGGACGACCGGCCGCAGGGCGTGCAGGTGCGCCCGAGAAGCGATCTCGGGGACCACGCCGCCGAAGCGGGCGTGCTCGTCCATGCTCGACGCGAGCGCGTGGCCGAGCAGCCGTCCGTCCCGGACCAGCCCCGCGCCGGTCTCATCACAGGACGACTCGATGCCCAGCACGATCCGAGAGCCCATGGCCACCCCTTTCCTGCACCTTCAAAGCTATTGCAAGTAGTGTGCAATAAGAGCCGCAGGATGTGTACCCGAGCAAGGGTGTGCTGGTCATCGCCCAAACGCCGCGCCACCACCCGTACCTTCGGCTCCCGCCCCGGCACGTACGGCGCCGACCTGCTCCAGCTCATCGACTGCCGCGGCTGGCGCACCGACGCCGAGACCTCGCCGAGGTCTACACCGTCCGGGGCGGCTACGCCTACGGCCGCGAACTCGACGGCCGCTCGGCTCGCGAGGAGATGGAGAGACGGACAAGCGCATCGCGGTCGCCGCGAAGAGCACCGACACGCGTGAGCACGACATCGCCGATTCCGACGACTACTTCCGGGCCCGCGTCGTCAACCCCAAGTGGATCGAGGCGATACGCCGCCACGGCTACAAGGGCGCCTCCGAACTCGCCGCTACGGTGGACTACTTCGGGACCTTGAGGGCGGCGACTGAGACTTTCGGAGAGGCGCTGGAGTCGCTGGAAGTTCAGGCGCCGGCACTGCATCCGGCGCACCGGCCATAGACCAGCAGTGATCCCGACGCGTCCGGCCGTAGCCCGGTCAGCTCCTCGATCCGGCCCACCGCCTCCGTCAAGTGGTCCGTCCCCAGTGCCGCGACACGCCCGCACCGCCGACACACGGTGTGGTGGTGGGGCTCTCCGGTGAGGCCGTAGCGCATCGGACCGGGGCCCGGCACGGCGTGCACCAGCCCGACGGCCGTGAGGGTCTCCAGCGTCCGGTAGACGGTCGTCGGGTGGATGGCCTCTCCGGCCGCCGCCAGATGCGCACAGGCTTCCCCGACGGAGAGGTGGTGGTCGGAGGCCCGGAACAGGGCCAGTATCCGCAGGCGGCCCGGCGTGCACCGTAGTCCGTGCCGCCTCAGCAGGGCACGAGGTTCCGGCGGTGCCGTCGTGTGTGGCTCATCGCGGGTCTGTTGCGACAGTGAGAACGCCCCCTGGTCTGCGACGCGACCGTGGTCCTAGGACCAACGCCTGATCGGCGAGCGGCCATAATTGCTGTTAGCGTGCAACTGCACATCAGTGGCAATTATGTCGGAGGACGTTGGACATGGCGGTTTACACGCTCCCGGAGCTCCCCTACGACTACGCGGCGCTCGAACCGGTCATCAACCCGCAGATCATCGAGCTGCACCACGACAAGCACCACGCGGCGTACGTCAAGGGCGCGAACGACACCCTGGAGCAGCTCGCCGAGGCGCGGGACAAGGAGTCGTGGGGCTCGATCAACGGCCTGGAGAAGAACCTGGCCTTCCACCTCTCCGGGCACATCCTGCACTCGATCTACTGGCACAACATGACCGGTGACGGCGGCGGCGAGCCGCTGGAGAAGGACGGCGTGGGCGAGCTGGCGGACGCCATCGCCGAGTCCTTCGGCTCCTTCGCCGGCTTCAAGACGCAGCTCACCAAGGCCGCGGCCACGACGCAGGGTTCGGGCTGGGGTGTGCTGGCGTACGAGCCGCTCAGTGGCCGGCTCATCGTCGAGCAGGTCTACGACCACCAGGGCAACGTCGGCCAGGGCTCGACCCCGATCCTGGTTTTCGACGCCTGGGAGCACGCTTTCTACCTCCAGTACAAGAACCAGAAGGTCGACTTCATCGACGCCATGTGGGCCGTCGTCAACTGGCAGGACGTGGCCAAGCGTTACGCCGCCGCCAAGGAGCGCGGCGACAGCCTGCTGCTCGCCCCGTGACGCCGTAGCCGCGTCGTGGATGGGACGTCCTGCTCGTGATCGTCTTCTCAACCTTCACTTGCAGGCGGTAGGACGAAGGGCTCCTGCGAGGACGTGACTCGTGGGAGCCTTTCGGTTTCCTCGCGACAGCTCGTCGGGCCGTGGCTCAGCTGCGAGGAGCGAGCACCAGGATGTCGGTGTCGACCCGGCCCGCCTTGTCGTCGCGGGCGACGGCGGGGACGCTGTCGACGACCTCGAACCCTGCTGCGTGGGCATGCGGTTCGAGCGTCCGGCGGGTCCACAGGCGTTCTCGGACAGCGGCGAGAGACGCGATCGGCTCGCCGTCGTCGCGGATGCCCTCGGGTGCGAAGAGAGTGCGGGAGAAGTACGGGCCGGCCGGGTCGTGACGCAGGGCGGCGAACAGCAGGTGCCGTCTGCCCTCGTCGTCGGTGTAGTCGGTGGCCACGACGCCGTTGCGGCCGACGTAGGTCGTCAGCGCGGCCTCCGTGAGGACGGCGAAGCAGAAGACGCCGTCCGGTGCGAGCAAGGACCGGACCCGGTGAAGGAGACCGGTCAGCGCATCGGCTTCGGCGAACATGTTCACCGAGGTGTCGCCGAGCACAGCCGTCAGGTATCCGTCGCCCACATCGCCGTGGGTGTCGAACAAGTCCTGGTGCACGACCCTTGTACGAGCGGCGAGTTCGGGGTGCTCCGTCAGATGGGCGGCCAGTCGGGTGGTCGCGGCGCGCGAGCTGTCGATCGCCGTGACGGAGAGTCCCGACGCGGCCAGGGCGAGTGCCACTCGGCCCCTGCCGCACCCGATGTCGAGCACGCGGCCACCCTGTCGCTCGGCGATCGCCGTGAGGTGGTCGGTGTCCCAGCTCTTGGCGGCGTTCTGCTGGTGCAGGTAGGGCTCGAAGGGATCGTCGTAGAAGTCGGTGACGCGCAGGGCGGGCAGACGGTCGAGGAGATGCCGGAACGGGGGCAGACAGAGCTGCCGGATGTCGTCGCGAACTGGGGTCACGGTCGTTCTGCCACCTTGTCGGGCTCGGGCTCGGAGTCGGAGTCGGAGGAGGGCTCCCGGGCGGGGCCGGTCCTCGTCAGCGCCGCGTAGACCACGGTGAGGACAGTCAGGGCACCGGCGGCCAGCCACAGGGGCGCGCGTAGTCCGAAGGCGTCGGCGACGGCCCCTCCGGTGATCGCTCCGAGCGGCACGGCGGCCATCGAGAAGGTGCGGTTGGCGCTGTTGACGCGGCCGAGCAGCCCGGCGGGGACGAGGCGTTGGCGCAGGGTGACCGACAGGACGTTCCATACGGCGAAGGCGGCGCCGGTGCCGCCCCAGGCGAGCGCGGCCAGGGCCGGGGTCGGGAAGGCGGCCAGCGCGAGGTCGAGTGCGGCGGTCACGGCGATCGCCGCGATCTGTAGGGCACGGCGGTCGAAGCGGCGGACGAGTGCGGGCGTGGCCAGGGCACCGGCGACGCCGCCGATCGCGCCGACGGCGAGCATCACGCCGTAGCCGGTCTCCGACACGCCCATCGGGCCGCGGGCCAGCAGGACCAGAGTGGCTTCCCAGGCCATGGTGAAGAAGGTGAGCGCGGTGCCGGTGAGGACGATCGTGCGGACGTAGTGGGCCTGCCACAGCCAGCGCATGCCGGCCACGGCATCGGTGAGGACCGTGCGTACGACGCGGCCTTCGGACACGGCTGGGGTGACCGGGGTGGGCGCGGTGGTGCGCAGGCGGGCCAGCAGCAGTACGCCGAGGGCCATCGCGAGGGCGTTCAGGCCGAAGGGCAGGGCGGGGGAGAGGGCGAACAGCAGACCGCCCAGGGCCGGTCCGGCGAGGTCCTGGCCGACGCGTTCGGCGGTGATCAGCGCGCTGTTGGCCTTCTCCAGTTTCTCGTCGGCGACGACGCGGGGTACCAGGGACTGGGCGGCGTTGTCGTAGGCGGCCTCGCCGATGCCCAGCAGGAAGGCCAGCACGTACAGCAGGGTCATGGAGCGCAGGTCGGCCAGGAGAGCCACGGCCAGGGCCGCCAGGAGCGCAGTGCGTGCGGTGTTCGCCCAGACCATGAACCGCTCCGGTCGGCTGCGGTCGACGAGGGCGCCGATCGGCAGGCCGAAGAGGAACCAGGGCAGGAAGGCCACCGCGGTCAGGGCGCTGACCGCGAACGCGTCCCGGGTGGTGGCCGCGGCCAGGAGCGGCAGGGCCACCATCCGGATGCCGTCGCCGACGTTGGAGAGGGTGGCGGCGGCCAGGACGCGGGTGAAGCGGTTGTCGGCGGACGTCACCGGGGCGGCTCCGAGGCGCGGGTGTGAGCCAGGGCGGCGGCGAGGCGGCGTCGGGGCGCGGGCTCGGGCAGGGTCGCGTGGCGCTCGACGATGCCGGCCGCCAACTGGTCGGTGTCGACGGTGTCGAGGAAGGCGCGCAGGAGCGCGAGGCGTTCCTTGGCCTGGCCGGCGACGGTGTCGGGCGTGTCGGCGAAGCGCCACGGGAAGGTCTCGCGCAGTGCGGGTTCCGCGGCCGCCGCCTGGTCGAGGAGCTCGTGCAGGACATCGGCCCACATGGGCGGTGTGTCACCGCTGAAGGTGATGTGGATGGACTCGCTGTCGGTGGTCCAGGCATCGTGGACGACGCCGCGCGGGATGTAGAGCGACTCGCCGGGGTGCAGGTCGAGTTCGGCGATGACCGGGGTGTCGTACCGCTCGCGAGGCGCGGGCAGGGTGCGCGGCCACTGCACGGGGGGTGCCTGGAGGCGCCAGTGCTTCACGCCGTGCACCTGGCGGACCAGGACGGACATCGGGTCGTAGTGCGGGCCGGCGCCGCGCGAGTTCGCGGGGGTGAGGTAGGCCCCCGCGGAGGTGAAGAACCCGAGCTCGTTCGACAACTGCGCGCAGAAATCGGCCACTTCGGGGCTGTAGCGCACCAGTCCGCGCAGGACCACGGTCGCGCCGCGTTCCACCTCCCGCAGCACGGCGTGCGGGTCGGCGACGCCGTCGGCCTGGCCCGCTCCGGTGCCGGTGCGGTGGGTGAAGCGGGACGCGGGCACATAGCCGCCGTCGCTCATCAGCCGGACGTAGGGGATACGCAGGCCGCGGTTCACGATGAGGTCTTCGGCCAGGTCCGGCCCGAAGACGTCGTCGAAGCCGCCCAGGTCGCGGGAGTGCAGCGGGCTCGTCTCCCAGGCTTGTCGCAGGGCGTCGGTGTCGCTGACGAGGCGGTGCAGAGCCATGGCGCTCACTCCTGTTCGTGGTTCAGTCGGCCAGCAGCCGCAGACGGGGCGGATCGGTCAGGCCCAGGTGCGGGGCGAAGCGGGCGGCCCGGGTGGTGAGGTCGTCGACGCCGGTGAAGCCACGGTCGTAGAGGGCTGGGACGAGCGAGGCGGTGTTCCAGCGGCGCAGACAGTGCCGGTGCAGGGCCGAGTGGGAGACTCTGTGGAGGGGGTAACCGCGCTGTGTCAGCTGGGTACTGAGCTCTTCCGCTTCGGCGATCAGTTCTCTCAGCCGACCGGCGCCCGGCGTCGCTCGGACGGCGTCCGCGAGGACGGGCAAGGGCATCAGGCCGCAGGACCAGCGGTACGAGCGGACCAGGACGCGGGCGAGCACGGCGTCATCCGAGGCCGGTGCCTCCTCGTCACCCAGCCACATCCCGTGCTCTGCGGACAGGAGTCCCCGGTGGCGCGCGGTCTTGACGGCACGGCTCTCCAGCAGCCGGACGTCGTCCTCCTGAACGCCGGTGAGGAGGCGCAGCACGGTCCGCCGATGCAGGGCGGGATAGTCGTCGGCGTAGATCTGCGCGGCCGTCACAAGGGTGAGGGTGTCGGCATCGGCGGTGCGCCGCCAGTTCTCCATGTGGACGGTCGTCGGTACGGGGAGGGGTTCAGCAGCGGGCGGCGCCGGGTCGCGGGCCAGGCGGGTGAGCAGGGCATGGGCGTCCTGGGCCTTGACGTCCCAGGTCGCCGCGGGGCCCGCCACGGCCGTGCGTACCGTCTCGGTGGTCTGCGGGGACACGCCCTCGGCACGTTGGAGAATGCCCCGCCAGGTGCGGGAGGTGAAGGGAAGCTGTTCGGCGGCGGCTAGCAGGCGCACCTCGTCGTCAGCGGTGACGGCGCCTCGCCGTACCAGGCGGCGCAGTGCCACGCGGACCGAGACGAGGGCGACGGTCAGCGCACGGGATCCGGCGTCCGGTTCGGTGTGCACGAGGGCGACCTCGTCGTCGCGTTCGAGCAGTCCGGTGGCGTACAAGCGATGCACGATCCCGCTGCCCGTCATGCCGTACGGGCCGAGTTCCGCCGCCCGCAGCGCGCCCATGCTGGCCGCCCCGTACACGGCCGCCCCGCGTGCGATGACCTCGCAGATCTCCTTGTGCCGTACGGACGCCGACTGGAAGAACTGGCCGTCCAGGACGACCACCCGGTCGCCGGGCCCGGCCGGAGACGCCGTCAGGTCACCGTGCCGCACCGGCGGGTGGACCACCGCGTCCGGCAACAGGGCCCGTACGGCGTCAGCGTTCAGGGAGGGCCCGGCGTAGACGTGGGTGACGCTCATGCCGTATCGCCGCCCGTACGGGGCCTGCCCGTGCTCGCGCTGACATCGGAACGGTCGTCGAAGGCCAGGCCGGGGGCGATCACCTTGACGACGGGAATCGCGGTCGGGCTGGGCAGGGTCACACGGATCGGCTCGGTGCCGGTGCGGTCGGCGATCAGCGTGGCGAGGGTGCGTATGTCGGTGTCGAAGTCACCCGTGGTCGGGGCCGCCCACCAGGTCGTGGTGTGTGTGCCGAGGTCCTCGATGGCCCGGATACGGCCGTCGGAGGGGCGGTAGAGCAGCGGTGGGAGGTCGTCGCGGGCACCCGTGACGGCGGTCAGCCGGCTCTGGGCGGCCTCGGTCAGCGCACGGCTCAGGGCGATGGCCGGGTCGAGGTGGCAGCCGGCGCCGGTGTAGGTGACGGGGTGGTCCTCGGAGCGGATGCGTGCCTCGAAACAGGCAGGATGCCGCTCGGCGACCACGACCTCGACGGACACCTGAGCCACGGCATAGAGGTCGAGGAGACTTCGGCAGTCAGGGTCTTCGACGGAGTCGAGGTCGAGACGGGACCAGTCGCTTCGGGGCCGGGCGCGCAGCCGGGCCAGGGAGTCCCGTTCGCACAGTTCCGCGAGGGCGTGCGCGGTCGCCTCGGCGAGGGTGTTTCCGGAGGCCAGGCCGTTGCTGGTGGTGCGGAACAGCGGAGGCGTCCACTCGGCGCGGTAGGTGTGGTCGAGGCGGACGGCCGGCTCCGGTACCGGAATCGACGCGCCGCTCAGCAGGCCCTCACCCGCCAGCCAGGGCAGCGGCAGACCGTCGTGCAGCAGTGACCCCTCGGCCAGGTCGAGCCGGGTCAGGCGGTACGGCAGGTCAAGCGAGGCCGCGGGGCGGGGAGTTGACGGGGACGGCAGGTTCTCGGCGTGCCAGAGCTCGATCGCCTCCATCGCGGCCGACACGCGGGCGGCGTCGGACGTGAGTCCCTTGCCCTGAGAGACGGAGACGGTCCGCGAGGCCGGGCGGACGGCCTGGAAGACCGGGATGCCGATGTCGTCGAGACCGGTCACGTCGGCCACGCGAGTCACCCCGTACTGCCGGAGCTGGGGCCGGATGCGCTGCCAGGTCTCCTCGGGTGCCACCGCCCGGTGTGTCCCTCGGTGGTAGCCCTTGGCCGCCGTTCGGGCGCCGGTTGCCAGCACCGTTCCGTTCCCCCCGTCGGTCCGGATGGCCCGGGTGGAGCCGGGCGGTGTGGGTGGGTGCGGGGCGACGCCCATGGAACGGACGCTGTCAGGCGTGGCGGCGCTCCCGCACCCGGCTCATGTCGGCTGGGCCGATCAGGTGTGGTGCGCCACGCTCACCACGGTCTCCTCTTCGGTCTCCTCGACCTCGAAGACTTCAGCCAGTTCCTCGGTGGAGTACTGCATGCTGCACCTCCTTCCCCGGTCGGAGGTCCCCCGTACGGGGCCCCTCGACCGTCACTCTGGCTGACGCTTCACATTTCTGCAAGGATCTCGTTGTTGCAAGTACTGTGCAATAAGGGGGACTTGAGTGGCAGGAGTTGTGGTCCGGCGACTGGCGGCGGTCCTGGTGGCGGCCGGTGTGCTGGCGGCCTGTGGGGCGGAGTCCGGCACGAGTGACAGCGCGAAACAGGCTGAGGCATCGGGATCCGATGTCCGTATCGAACGGTGCGGGGAGGACATACGGCTGGAGCGGCCCGCCTCGCGTGCCGTGACGCTCAATCAGCACGCCACCGAACTGGTGCTGGCCATGGGGCTCGGCGACCGGCTGATCGGCAGCTCGCTGCTGGACAATCCGGTACGGGCCGATCTGAAGTCCGCCTACGACAAGGTGCCCGTGCTGTCGGAGAAGGCGTATCCGTCGAAGGAGTCGCTGATCGGCCTGGGGCCTGACGTGCTCATCGGTGGGTTCGGGCCGACGTTCAGCGAGGCCAACGGGCTGCCGCCGGACCAGCTCCGCTCCGCCGGGATCGGCCTGTTCACCATCCAGTGCAAGGGGCAGAAGCTCACCTTCACTTCGCTCACCGACACCGTCACGGCCCTCGGCACCCTCTTCGGCGAGCCGGACGCCGCCCGGCAACTCAACACCCGGCTCACCGATCAGTGGAAGGACGTGAAGGAGCAGGTCAAGGGAGCCGATCCGGTCGACGTGCTCGTCTTCGACTCCGGGCAGACCGCTCCCACCGTGGGAGGCGGGCAGGGCCTGGCCAACACCCTGGTCACGACGGCCGGCGGGCGCAATGTCTTCTCCGACCTGAAGTCCGACTGGGGCGAGGCCAGTTGGGACGAGGTCGTACGTCGCGACCCCGACGTGATCCTCGTCGTCGACTACTTCACGGCCGGGAACACCGCACAGGACAAGATCAAGCAGCTGCGGTCCGACCCCGTGCTGAGGGATGTGACCGCCGTGAAGGACAACCGCTTCCTCGTCGTGGGTCTGACGGGACTCGGCGCGCTCAGCCCGCGCAACCCCGAGGTCGCCGCCGACATCGCCGACGAGCTTCACCCACAGGGGTGAGGAGCGCGATGGCCGCCACGGCCCCGGCCGGAGCCGGAATCGCGAAACGGACGCCCCCGCCCACCGTCCGCCGGACGGCCACCCGATGGCTCCTGCCGGTCCTGATCGCCCTGCTGGCCGGCGGGGTCGTGGCCGGGGTCGCCCTCGGCCCCTTCCAGGTGCCGGTCGGCGCCCTGCTGCGGGTTGTCGCCGCGCACCTGGGCGGCGACGAGGTGACCGGGGCGGACGTCCGCTACGACACGATCGTGTGGCAGATACGGCTGCCACGGGTGCTGCTCGGAGCCCTGGTCGGGGCGGGCCTGGCGATGGTCGGCACGGTGTTGCAGGCACTGCTGCGCAACCCGCTCGCCGACCCGTTCGTCCTGGGCACCAGCTACGGCGCCGGGGTCGGCGCGGTCACCGTCACGCTGGCCGGGGCCGGTGTGGCGGGGGTGTACACCCTGTCCACGGGTGCCTTCGCCGGCGCGATGGCCGCGACCGTCGTGGTTTTCGCCGTCGCGCAGGCCCACCGCGGCACCGGAGCGGCCCGGTTGCTGCTGGCCGGCGTGGCGGTGTCCTTCGTCGGGCAGGCCGTCACCAACGTCCTGGTGATGATCGGCGACGACACCGGCGGCCAGGCTGCCAGGGCGGTGCTGTTCTGGCTGCTGGGCGGGCTCGGTGGGGCACGTTGGACCTCGCTGACCCTGATCGCCGCCCTGACCGCGCTCGCACTGCCCTTCCTGCTTCTGCGCGCCCGGATGCTGGACGCGCTGATGCTCGGCGAGCAGACCGCCGCGAGCCTGGGGCTGCGCCCGGCCCGGCTCCGTACCGAACTGTTCATGGTCACAGCGCTGTTGACGGGGGCCATGGTGGCCGTCAGCGGGGCGATCGGCTTCGTCGGCCTGATGATGCCGCTGTTCACCCGGCTGCTGCTGCGCACCGCCGAGAACGCGCGCGTCCTGCCGGTCGCCGCGCTGGCCGGGGCCGTGTTCCTGGTGTGGGCCGACCTCGTCGCCCGCCTCGTGCTCGCCCCAGCCGAACTGCCCGTGGGCGTGGTCACCGCACTGTGCGGCGGCCCGGTGTTCCTGTGGTTGCTGGTACACCGGGGCGGCGCACTCGCCGGGCCCGGCGGGGGAGGAGCGCAGTGACCGCGTCCGAAGCGGCCCGCTTGACGATCGGTGGGCTCCACGCCCGCCTGTCCGGCGTGACCGTCCTGCACGGCGTCGACCTGCGGGCCGAGCCCGGCGAGCTGCTCGGTGTCGTCGGCCCCAACGGGGCAGGCAAGTCAACGCTGTTGCGCTGCCTGTACCGAGCCCTGACCCCCGAGTCCGGCACCGTCCTGGTCGACGGCCAGGACCTCATGGCCATGGACCCCGCCACCTCCGCCCGCCACACCGCCGCCCTGCCGCAGGAGTCCGAGCCGGTCAGTGGGCTGCGGGTGCGTCGCGTGGTCGTCCTCGGCCGCACCGCCCACCTGAGCGCCTGGCAGACGCCCAGCGCCCGGGACCACAGGATCGCGGAGGAGGCGCTGGCCCAGGTCGGTGCGTCGGCTCTGGCCGACCGGGACATCGCCACCTTGTCCGGCGGCGAACGCCAACGCGTCCTCCTGGCCCGCGCCCTGGCGCAGCAGCCCCGTGTACTCGTCCTCGACGAACCCCTGAACCACCTCGACATACGGCATCAGCTGGACGCGCTGATCATGGTCCGCGGACTGGGCATCACCACCGTCCTGGCCCTCCACGACCTCGACCTGGCCCTGCGCTACTGCGACCGGCTGTGCGTGCTCGCCGACGGAGCGGTCGTGGCCGCCGGACCGCCGCGCGAGGTGCTGCGACCGGCCTTGATGGCCGAGGTGTTCGGGGTGAGGGCACGGCAGGTGGAGATCTCGCCGGGGGAGTACTCCCTGTGGTGCGAGCCTCTGGAACCGGCGCCGGATCTGGATGCGCCCGATGTGACTACGCCGGGCTCCGTAGCCGCGGATCTTGCCGCTCGGGGTCAGCACGCTCAGGACCTCGCCGCCCGGGGCCCGGTGACCCCGGACCTGCCGGCGCCGGACCGGCCGGCCCCGGACCCGGCCGCCCCGGATCTTGCCGCTCGGGGTCAGCACGCCCCGGACCAGGCTGCCCAGGGCACGGCGACCCCGGACCAGGCCGCCCCGGACCAGGCCGCCCCGGACCAGACCGCTCGGGACCCGGCCGCCCCGGATCTTCCCAACGGGGACCTGACCGCCCGGAGTCTGACCGCCTCCTTCGACCCTTCCGAGGAGGAGCCCGCGTGCTGATCTCCCTGCTCCACCACGCCAGACCCGGGCGCCGCCCGCTTCTCCAGAGCGTCGCCGCGGGCGTCGGCGTGTCCGCCTGCTACGTGGCCCAGAGCCTGCTGCTCACCCTCGCCGTGGCCCGGGGACTGCGCGAGGACTTCACCGGCGCCGTGTGGGCCTGTTGCGGTGCCCTCGCCCTCGTGGCCGTACGCGCTCTCCTCGTCTGGGTCCGCGAGGTCACCGCCGCCCGCGCCGCCGAGCGTGTCAAGACCGATCTGCGGCTGCGCCTGTACCGCCACTTGCTCACCCTGGGCCCGGCGCACGTGACCCGGCAGCGCACCGGGGCCGTCCTGACCACGCTTCAGGACAGCGTCGAGGCCCTCGACAGGTTCGTCAGCATCTTCCTGCCCCAAGTCCTCGTCTCCGTCCTCGGCGGACTCGGCATCGTCGCCGTCCTCGCGGTGATCGACCCTCCGGTCGCGCTCCTCGTAGCCGTCACCGCCGTCCTCGCGGCGGCCGTGCCCAGGCTGCTGCGGCACCGGATGCGCCGGATGCTCACGGACTTCATGCGCGGCTGGCGCGGCCTCAGCGCCGATTACCTCGACGCGGTCCAGGGCCTGCCCGCCCTCAAAGCCGTCGGCGCCGAGGGACACTTCGGCACCCGGCTGTCCCGTAGCGCCTGGGACTTCTACCGCTCCTCGCTGCGCTTCACCCAGATCGGCACGATCTCCGCGGGCTTCGTCGGTTTCTTCGCCGCCCTGGGCACCGCCGCCGCGGTCGGGCTCGCCGCGTGGCAGTACGCGTCCGGAGACCTCTCCGTCACCGCCGTCTTCGCCGTACTGCTGCTCTCCCGCGAGGCGTTCCGCCCGGTCACCGAGCTGATGGCCGCCTTCCACGCGGGCCAGGCGGCACTTCCCGCCGACGAGGCCATCCGCGAATTCCTCGCCACGAAACCCGTCGTCCCCGACACGGGCACCACTCCACCCGCCCGCACCGGCGCCCCGCCCCACCTGGTCTTCGACGACATCACCTACACCTACCCCGGCCAGGAGCACCCGGCCGTCGACCGCGTCGGCCTCACCCTCGAAGCCGGTACCACCACTGCCGTGGTCGGCCCGTCCGGCGCCGGCAAGTCCACGCTCGCCCGACTTCTGCTCCGCTTCGCCGACCCGGACCCCGGAAGCGGCCGCATCACCGCCGACGGCGTCGACCTGCGGGCCATGCCGCTGGCCGACTGGCACGCCCTGATCGCGGTCGTCTCCCAGGAGGTGTTCCTCTTCCACGGGAGCGTCCGCGACAACATCGCCTTCGGCCGTGCGGACTCCGCCCCGGAGGACATCGAGAAGGCGGCCCGCGCCGCGCACGCCCACGACTTCGTCACCGCCCTGCCCGACGGCTACGACACCGTCATCGGCGAACGCGGCCTGCGCCTGTCCGGCGGCCAGCGGCAACGCCTCGCCATCGCCCGCGCCCTGCTCGCCGACGCCCCGCTGCTCATCCTCGACGAGGCCACCTCCAGCGTGGACATCGCCGCCGAGCGCGCGGTCGTGGACGCCCTGGACCGGCTCCGCGAGGGCCGCACCGTCCTGGTGATCGCCCACCGCCTGTCCACCGTCGCCGACGCCGACCACCTGGTCGTCCTCACCGAAGGCCGGGTGGCCGAGGCCGCGCCCCCTGACCAACTCCTGGCCCAGGGCGGCGCGTACGCCCGACTTGTCGCGCGCCAGCGAGAGGGAGCCGCCCGATGACCACCAGTGTCCTGCCCGAGGGACAGGGATCGGCCCTGCGCACGCTCCTGCGCCCGCACCGCCTCCGCCTCGCCGCGGCGATCGCCTGCGGGCTACTCGACCAGGCCCTCTCCCTCACGGCCGCCCTCCTCGGTGCCGCCCTCGTCGGTCGCGCGCTGAACGGCACGCCGCCCGACGACCTCCTCCCCCAACTCCTGCTCCTGGCCGCCCTGGTGACCCCCAAGGTCCTCGCCGCCTGGGCCGAGTCCTACCTCGCCCACGACCTGGCCTTCCGCGTCCTGGCCGAACTCCGCGACCGCTGCTACCGGGCCCTTTCCGCCCTCACTCCCGGCTACCTCCTGCGCCGCCGCTCCGGTGACATCGGCGCCACCGCCATGGCCGACATCGAGCTGCTGGAGCTGTTCTTCGCGCACAGCCTCAGCCCGCTCGTCGTCGCCGCGTCCGTGCCCCCGGCCTGTCTCATCGCAGCCTTCGCCGTGGACCCGTTGCTCGGCGCCGCCCTCCTCCCGGCCGTGGTCCTCATGGCCACCGTCCCGTTCTGGCTGCGCCGCCGCTCCGCCGATCAGGGCCGGCGCATGCGCGAGGCCACCGGAGAGGCCGCCGCCGAAACGGTCGACGCCGTCCAAGGGCTCGCCGAGACCCTGGTCTTCGCCCGCCAGGAGCACCAGGCCGACCGCCTGCGCACCGCCACGGAACGGCTGGGCCGCACCACCCGCGCCCACCGCTCCCGCGGCGGCGTCGAGAAAGCGGCCGGGGACGCCATCGCCGCCATCGGCCTGATCGCCGTACTGCTCACCGCACTTGCCCTCGTCGACGCGGGCACCCTGCGCTCCGACCAGGTCCCGGTCGCCGCGGTCCTCGGCGCCTTCGCGTTCCTTCCGCTGATGACCCTCGTCGACACCTGGCGCGAACTCGCCGCCATCCGCGCCGCGGCCGTCCGCCTCACCGAGATCGTCACCGCCGAGCCGGACGTCACCGACCTCGCGAGCGACGAACCCGCTCCCACGGAGCGCATCGACTCCACGGTCACCTTCGACGACGTCCGCTTCCGCTACCGCCCCGAACTCCCGGACGCGATCGGCGACATCACCTTCACCCTTCCCGCCGGCACCACCGTCGCCCTCGCCGGACACTCGGGCGCGGGAAAGAGCACCTGCGCCTCGCTCCTCCAGCGGCACTGGGACCCGGCCGCCGGTTCGGTCACCATCGGCGGCCACGACCTACGCGCCCTGCCCTTGCCCCAACTCCGGCGCCTGGTCGCCGCGGTCCCCCAGGACACCTACCTCTTCAACCTCACGATCAGCGACAACGTCCGCCTCGCCCGCCCCGATGCCTCTGACGCCGACGTCGAGAAGGCGGCCCGCGCCGCCCACGCCCACGACTTCATCACGCGTGAACTGCCCCACGGCTACGACACCCTCGCCGGAGAACGCG
This sequence comes from Streptomyces sp. NPDC098781, assembly GCF_044759995.1. Lineage (NCBI taxonomy): Bacteria > Bacillati > Actinomycetota > Actinomycetes > Kitasatosporales > Streptomycetaceae > Streptomyces > Streptomyces sp. NPDC098781. The sequence goes on along the minus strand of NZ_JBIWAK010000009.1, from coordinate 3,816 downwards.
GCGGCCAGCTCTCCGGCGGCCAGCGCCAGCGGATCGCCATCGCCCGCGCCCTCCTCGCCGACACCCCGGTCCTCGTCCTCGACGAGGCGGTCTCCAACCTGGACGCGGAGAGCGAGGCGGAGGTCGACCGGGCCCTGCGCGCCGCCCGCACCGGCCGCACCACCCTCATCGTCGCCCACCGCCCCTCCACACTCGCCACCGCCGACACCGTCGTACTCCTCGAAGAGGGGCGGATCGTGGACGTGGGCCACCACCAGGAGCTGCTCGCCCGTTGTCCGGCCTATGAGGCGCTGCTCAACCGGGAGACACAGGGGACCGAAGACAAGCGGCCGCCCGAGTTCCACGACCGCTGACCACGGCAGTTGCCTGGCGCCACAGTGGCGGGGCTCCCCATGCACTCTGTCAGCGCCTGCGATCGGCGTCGCATCCCCGCACGGCATCGCCTTTCGCGGCGATTACTCAGAGCCAGTCCTTGCGCTTGAAGATGACGTACAAACTGGTACATACGGCGACCATGAGGAGCACGGCGAACGGATATCCGAACGCCCAGTGCAACTCGGGCATGTGATCGAAGTTCATGCCGTAGATCGTCCCGACCAGCGTCGGCGCGAACAGGATCGCCGCCCACGACGAGATTCGCTTGATCTCCTCGTTCTGCTCGAACCCCGCCTCCGCCAGCGCCCGCATCTCCGCGTTCTGCTGCTGGGTGACCAGCGTCGCGTTGACCGTGAGGATCTCGGTGAGGGCCTGACGGAAACCGTCGACGCGTTCGCTGGTGTGGGTGACGTGGTCGGCCACGTCCCGCAGATAGCGCTGGAGTTCCTCGTCCGTGCCGTACTTGGAGAAGCCCGCCATCAGGCCGTGCAGCATGCCGACGAGCGGGCGGGTGGCGCGCTGGAACTCGACCATCTCACGCGAGAGTTCGTAGATACGGCGGGACACCGCGGGGTCGCCGCGGAAGACCTCGGTCTCGATCTCGTCGATGTCGATCTGGACGCCCGCGACCACCGGTTCGTAGCCGTCCACCACCGCGTCCAGTATCGCGTAGAGCACCGCTTCGGGGCCCAGCTTGAGCAGCTCCGGCGTCTCCTCCATGCGCCGGCGCACCGCCGACAGATCGGGGGCGGCACCGTGGCGCACGGTGATCACGAAGTCGGGGCCGACGAACACATGCAGCTCGCCGAAGTCGACCTCCTCGGGCGCGTCCAGATAGCGGGCGGCACGCAGCACCACGAACAGCGTGTCCCCGTAGCGCTCCAGCTTGGGCCGCTGGTGTGCCTCCATCGCGTCCTCGACGGAGAGGGGGTGCAGATCGAACTCGGCGGCCAGCGAGAGCAGCTCCGCCTCCGTGGGGCGGGCCAGCCCGATCCAGGCCATGCCGGACGGCTGCTCGCGCAGCTCGCGGAAGGTCTCGGCGAGGGTCGCGGGACTGGACACGCGCACACCGTCCCGGTACAGCGCCGCCTGCACGACGCTCGCCACCTCCGCCGGTTCCGACGCGGCGGGCGGCGCCGTGGGTGCGGGCGGCGGCGGCTCCGGTGGCTGCTGCGGGGTGAGGGCTCGGCGCCAGGCGGACTTCACCGGGTTCTTCGAGGCGGGGCGGGCACGTCGCTCGGACATCGCGGCTGCCTCCCGATCGGACGACGAGTGCGTGATCACGGAGCAGGATATACGGGGCGAATGACATGCGGTGGGGCGGGCGGGTCGATCCGGGATGCGAAGAGGGGTCGGAGATGCGGACCGAACCTGTCCGCAAGCCCCTCTAGCGTGCGGAGCATGACCCAGCGGACCATGGCGAGGACAGCGCGGACGCAGACGTCGGCGGCGAAGACGGCGACAGCGACGAACCCGGCCACACCACCCCGGACGAAGGCGGCGAAGGCGATGACCAGGACGGACCCGGTCCTCAGCACCCGTGCCCTCAACCGCGCCACCCTCGACCGCCAGCTCCTGTTGCGACGCTCACCGATGTCCGCCCTCGCGGCCGTGGAACATCTGGTCGGGCTCCAGGCGCAGGAAGTCAAACCGCCGTACTACGCGCTCGCCGCCCGTCTCGACGGCTTCACGCCCGAGGCGCTGTCCGGGCCGCTCGCCGACCGCTCGGCCGTCCGCATCGTCACCATGCGGTCGACGATCCATCTGCACACCGCCGACGACAGCCTCACCCTGCGCCCCCTGGTGCAGCCCGCTCGGGACCGCGAGATCAACTACTTCCGCAAGGGCCTGGTCGGCGTCGACCTGGACCGGCTCGCCGACATCGCCCGCGACCTGGTCGAGACCGAGCCCCGCACCATGAAGCAGCTGCGCGAGGCCCTGGGCGCCGAGTGGCCGGACGCCGACCCGCAGTCCCTCGCCGTCGCCGCCCGCTGCAAGCTGCCCCTCGTCCAGATCACCCCACGCGGGCTGTGGGGCCGCAGCGCCCAGGTCACCCTGACCACCGCCGAGCACTGGCTGGGCCGCCCCGCCGAGCCCGCCGCCGCGCCCGACACCGCCGTCCTGCGCTATCTGGCCGCCTTCGGGCCGGCCTCGGTGAAGGACATGCAGACGTGGTGCGGCCTGACCCGGATGCGCGACGCCTTCGAACGGCTGCGACCCCGACTGCTCACCTTCCGGGACGAGAACGGCGTCGAACTCTTCGACCTCCCCGACGCCCCGCGCCCCGACCCGGACACCCCGGCGCCGCCCCGCTTCCTGCCCGAGTTCGACAACCTGCTGCTCTCCCACGCCGACCGCACCCGGGTCGTGCCGCCCGCGAACCACGGCCGTACCTGGCAGGCGAACACGGTCTACTGCCCGTTCCTCGTCGACGGCTTCCTCGCCGGTGTGTGGCGGATCCTCGACGACGCCCTCGTCATCGAGCCCTTCGGCCAGCTCACCAAGCCCGAGCGGGCGGCGGTGACGGAAGAGGCGGCCCGAATGCTCCAGGTCATGCACCCGGACAGCGCGTACGACATCCGCTTCGGGACCGTCATCCCGTAGTGGTGCGCCGGTCCTCAGTCCGCCCGGCCGGTCACCGCCACCGTCACCCCGAGCCCGATCATGGTGAATCCGCCCGCTCCGCCGATCAGCGACAGCCGCCGGTCCGAGCGGGCGAACCAGGATCGGGTCGCGGACGCGGTCAGTCCCCACAGGGTGTCCGTGACCAGGCCGATCAGGATCGGGATCAGGCCCAGCACCAGCATCTGCAAGGGGACCCGGCCCGCCGACTGATCCACGAACTGCGGGAGCACGGCGGCGAAGAACACGATGCCCTTGGGGTTCGTGACGCCGACCAGGGCACCGTCGAGGACCGTACGCAGGTCGCCGCGGGCAGGCCGCGCCGAGGCCGGTCCGGTCGCCGACAGACGCAGTCGCCCGCGATGCCGGAAGGCCTGCACGCCCAGGAACACCAGATAGGCCGCGCCCGCCAGCTTGATCCCGAGATAGATCGCCATGGACCGCTCCACCAGCGAGCCGATGCCCACCGCGACCGCGACCACCAGCAGATACGAGCCGAAGACATTGCCGACGGCCGTCGCCACCGCGGTGCGGCGGCCGTGTGCCAGCGCCCGTCCGATGATGAACAGCACACTGGGGCCCGGGATCAGGATCACCAGCAGCGACATGGCCGCGAAGGCCAGCATGCGATCGGCGGACACCATGTCCCTCACCTCCGTACGATTCCGGCCATTCAAACCGGAGTCGTGCGGACATGGATAGGGGGCGGGGGGGGGGGGGGGGGGGGGGGGGCGCCCCCCCCCCCCCCCCCGCCCCCACCCCCCCCCCCCCCCCCCCCCGCCGGCCCCCCCCCCCCCCCCCACCCCCCCCCCCAACGGG